>JAJTHL010000030.1 GCA_021298595.1 Alphaproteobacteria bacterium
AAGGCACAAAAGCATGCTTAGTAAATTTCCTAAAAAAACGTTTTAAACTTAATGACTTTTACAGAATAAGCGATTTTACTGTGGATTCAGACGTTTTTTTCCGAGTAACATCGCCAATTGATCTTCAATCTACTGTCATGGATGAAGGTGAATATTTGTTATATCAACCAATAAACTTAATCTTTCCAGGTGGTTGTCAACTCACCTTGGAGCAAAAAACACTAAACTCAAAAAATCTTTCTGCTTTTTATAATCATCACAACATCACAAATAACCAAACACCTAATACTCATAAAAATGACGTACGACCTAGCGACTCCCAAAAAAAGAGACAAGCAAAAAAACTCAAATCAAATTCTTCCCGTGCTGTCAATGCCCCTTCAAAGGGTCTAGCACAAAAATATCCTGAAGCATTACAAAAAGAACAACCAGTTAGAGGTCCATTATCTTGCGAAACACAAGCAACAAACGGCCAACACACGGCCACTCCTGTCCCTATCGATCTACCACAGAAAGTAGAGGCCTCTGAGAACCATAATCCTGAGGAGAATAAAGATGCTCTTGCAACAACAAGAAAAGAAAACTCTGAAATAAATAACTCTGAAAATACAACGACAACGACTTTCGTACCAGTAATCCCTGTCATTCCAGACGCCCATGCGGAAAGCATCGAGGAAACCCTTACTTGTCTCACAAAACTCATACAGGATGGCTACGCTTTGGATAATCCATATATTATCCAAAAAGCTTATGGGCTTAAAAAGAATTTTTTGATGCATGCTGAAACGCTTTTAGAGCAAACTCAAGAAGCTGTTTCGGCACTAGCAACATTTGCGTCGTCTTTGAAAAGTAAAACCGTTCCTTCAAATTCTAAAACACCACGCTTTCGTGACGTTCCTATCCAGGCAGCCGCAGACTTTGATCGTTTTATGACGCCGCCTCTTAGATTCCTGAAAGATAATATCCGTTTTGGATATGTGCGTAACCTACTTGAAAAGCTTGGGGCAAAGATTGACGATACCAGAAACGGTTCGCGCGTTCATATTGATCTTTGTGGACATAAAACATCCATCCATATCCATGATAAAATCAATGGTCTCCTTGACAGTGGGCGGATCTTTTCCATACGTCAGTTAATGTTGGACGCTGGATTTCAGATCGCTGACTAAGATGCACCATAGGGTACTTCTCACAAATCTCCATGTATCTGAGAGTACCCTATAAAAAGATTTTACTATTGAAGTGCTTACTAAGCAGGCGCCTTGGCAACGCCTACCATGGCGGGACGAAGAAGCCTGTCGTGGAGCACATAGCCGGGCTGTAGGACTTCGACAATGGTGCCAGGCGCGTGTTCGCTGGTTGGCACTTCGAACATAGCTTGGTGGAAATTATGATCAAAAGCTTCACCTTTGGGATCAATCTTTTGAATTTTATACCGCTCGAAGGTTGCCATAAGAGCTTTTTCTGTCAGTTTTACACCTTCTAGAAACGTTTGTGTCTCAGGACTTTGGCTTTGATCGGTCGCGCCGTACGCTTGAATGGCGCGCCCCAGGTTATCCGCAATTTCTAAAAGATCACGGGCAAGTTTTGTCACGGCGTACTTGGCGGTTTCATCGCGCTCGCGCTCGGCGCGTTTGCGCACATTTTCTGTTTCAGCCATTTGTCGCAGCAACTGATCCTTGAGTCCTGCAATCACCTCATCGGCAGACGCGGCCGTTGCGGGCTCGGGGACATTTTCTTCTGCCTCTTGGACGTTAGCCCCTTCAATCATCTCGTCTTGAGTCTCATTGGATGATCGGTCTTGGTCTTGCATTCTTTACTCCTTTTTAGGTTTGAGCCGTAACAAGCGGCTCATCATTTTCGCTGTATAGTCCACTATGGGCACAATTCGCGCGTAGTTCAAGTGGCGAGGCCCAATAACCCCAATGGCGCCCAATACGCGTCCGTTTTGGCCTGTGTAGGGGGAGGCGACTAGTGAACATCCTGACATGCGAAAGAGATCGCTGTCTGTGCCCATGAAAATTTGTAAGCCTTCGGCCTCGATGGACGCGTCCAAGAGTTTCATGAGGCTACGCTTTGTTTCCAACTCCTCAAATAGCAAACGCATGCGCTCAAGCTCGTCAATATGCTGAATATTATCAAGCAGATGGGCTTGCCCCTTGAAAATAAAGGTCTCGTCCCCCACGGGCCCTCGCCACTCTCCAAGGCCTGCCTCGATCACAGACTGCGAGAGCATATCAAGCTCTGCTTGACGATGCAGGTACTCCTCAAAAAGGAGGCGTTTTGCTTCTGCCATGGTGAGCCCTACAAGCTTGGCATTCAAATAATTCGTCGCCTCCACAAGGCATGAGGTGGGAAGGCCTGCAGGCAAGGCCACCACCCGGTTTTCCACCTGACCTGAGGCAAACACAAGGACCACAAGGGCTTCTTGAAGGCTGAGGCGCACGAATTCAATATGTTTAAGGGGTGCCTCTTCTTTGGGGGCGAGGACAAGGCCCACACAGCGTGTTAGGCCCGAAAGGGTTTCGGTTGCCCGCTCAAGAAGCCTTGTCAAAGAATCCTGGCGGCAACTTTCCTCCAGGTGCAAGCGCTCGTCCATACTGAGCTCTCCCACCTGCAAAAGGCCGTCCACAAAAAAGCGAAGCCCAACTTCGGTCGGAAGTCTGCCGGCCGATGTATGGGGTGAAAACAACAAGCCGTATTCTTCCAGCTGGGCCATCACATGGCGAATGGTCGCGGGTGAGAGACGTTCCCCCAGACGTTCGGACAGGAGCTTTGACCCTACGGGTTCACCTGACTCACAATACACTTCAACCAGGTGCCGAAAAACTTCAATGGCACGGGCGTTTAAATCTCGTAACATGATTCTGTCATTTCCTTCATGGGAAAAATGTAGTACTGGAAGAAAGCGCCGTCAATTTTTAAAGGAAGAAAAACATGCGTCTATCTGGTCGAAGCGCCACACAACTGCGCCGTGTGTGGATTGAAAAGGGATACGCCAAGCACGCTGAAGGATCGGCGTTGATTCGCATGGGCGATACCCACGTGCTGTGTACGGCCTCTGTGGAAGAGAAGACGCCGCCATTTTTACGAAATACAGGTCAAGGCTGGGTCACGGCAGAGTACGGCATGCTACCTCGCTCGACCCATACCCGCATGGACCGTGAAGCCGCCCGCGGCAAGCAATCGGGACGCACCAACGAAATTCAACGCCTTATTGGACGAGCCCTTCGGGCAGTTGTTGATCTCAAGGCTCTTGGCGAGCGTCAAATTAAAATCGACTGCGATGTGATCCAGGCTGATGGTGGCACACGAACTGCCGCGATTACTGGCAGCTATGTCGCCCTTTATGAAGCCCTTGATAAAATGGTTAAGGCAGGCACCCTGCCCTCTATCCCTTTGAAGGATCAGGTGGCGGCCGTTTCTTGCGGTCTTTATAAAGGTCATCCCGTGGTGGATCTTGATTATGATGAAGATAGTGACGCCCAGGCCGACGCGAACTTTGTCTTAACAGGCAAAGGCGGGATTGTGGAAGTGCAAGCAACTGCAGAGCAAGATCCCTTCGACGAGCATGAATTGACAGCCCTGCTTGAGCTTGCCCGTACAGGTGTTGACGAGCTGATGGAGCTGCAACGCAAAGTATTGGGACTTTAGGATGAGGCACGCGGCCAGCATGCCTGTTCTTCTTGCGACCACCAACAAAGGCAAACGCGCGCCCATGGAGGACTGCCTTCGCGCGTGGGGCATCTTTTGCGCCACTCCTGAAGATTATCCTTTTGAGGATATTGAGGAAACGGGTGAGACTTTTTTTGATAACGCCCTTTTAAAGGCGCGGCATGCCAGTTTTTCAACGGATCTTGTGGCACTGTCCGATGATTCGGGCCTCGTGATTCCCGCCCTTGGCGGCGCACCCGGCGTTTTTTCAGCCAGGTTCGCAGCCCAGAACGGCGGCTATGACGGCGCGTTTGTGGAACTTGAAAAGCGCCTTGAGGGACTCTCTCACAGGGCTGCCCTTTTTTCCACCATGGTGCTTTATTGGCCTGATGGCACCTACAAGACAGCCCAAGGACAAACATGGGGTACGCTTCTGTTCCCCCCGCGCATGGGTGTTGGTTTTGGGTATTATCCCATTTTTTGTCCCGATGGGTTTGATCGCACGTTTTCCCAAATGAGCATCGACGAACAACGCAGTTGTAGCCACCGGATCAAAGCGCTTACCCAACTTAAACGGTTTTTTGTTCGCCCATGACGCCTGCGCTCGGCCTTTACATCCACTGGCCATTTTGTGTCTCAAAGTGCCCTTATTGTGATTTCAACAGTCATGTGCGAAACCGCATTGATGAAGACGCTTGGCAAAAAGCACTTTTGGACGAGCTGCATTTTGTAGGCTCACAAACCAAAGGGCGCGCCCTTTCCACCGTTTTTTTCGGAGGCGGCACGCCGTCTCTCATGAACCCTCGTACGGTTGATGCTCTTTTAAGCGCTCTTTCCACTTACTGGCACGTGAATAGCGACCTTGAGATTACTTTGGAAGCCAATCCCGGATCCGTTGATCTTGCACGTTTCAAGGACTATAGAAAAGCGGGTGTTACAAGGCTATCCGTCGGCGTTCAATCCCTTCATGATGACGCCCTTCGTTTCCTCGGGCGCAAACACAACCGTGAAGAAGCGCTCAAAGCCCTTGAGGTAACAAAACAAGTCTTTGACCGTTTTTCCTTTGATCTTATATATGCGCGCCCTGCTCAAACCCTTAAGGACTGGGAAAAGGAACTACAAGAAGCCCTTCCACTGGCGGGTGGTCATCTTTCCTTGTACCAACTGACCATCGAACCAGGCACAGCGTTTTATCAGCAGCACGCCAGAGGCGATTGGCAGCTTCCCCCCGAGGACGTTGCCGCCGACATGTACGAACTAACTCGCGCGCTTCTTGCTGACCATGGTCTTTATGACTATGAAATTTCAAATTACGCAGCGCCCGGCCAAGAATGCCAGCACAATCTTTTATATTGGCGCACCCATGATTATTTGGGGATTGGGCCCGGCGCTCATGGACGCTTGACGCAAGACGGCACCAGGTTCGAAACCAGATGCCTAAAAGCCCCCGAAACGTGGCTTTCTCAAGTCAATACTCATGGGAACGGTCAGCAAGAATGCGCGCCCCTTTCCGCCCAGGACGTTTTTGAAGAAACCCTTCTCATGGGCCTCCGCCTCAAAGAAGGGGTGTGCCTTGACACGCTGCGCACCTATGACGAACGCGCCACGAAGACACTTCTCTCAAGTAAGGCCCTTCAGACCCTCGTATCCGAAAATCTTCTCGTCCCACTTACCTCTGAAGATAAGCACCTTAAAGCCACTTCTGCCGGCAGACAAAGACTAAACGCTTTACTTTCTTACATTTTGTCTTAAATTTTATTAACAAAATAAAAAAACAAGCACTCCTCTTATTAAAAATAATAAATTATATAAAGTAACTATCTGAATAGTATTGTGTTCACTTTTTTAATAGAACGACTTGATCCCACCAGGTAAAATCCTTAGGATAGTCAGAGTAACAAAAATAAAAAATGGGAGCTTTAATGTCTTTTCGTGACGCCGTGCTATGGGCAACTTTTCTTCTCCCTCTCGCGGACACCTTGAACGCGTCAACACCCACCACTCCTTCGTGCCCTGCCCTTTCTCCGTCCGACGCATTTTTCAGGAAGTATTCCATGCTCCCCCCCTTTGACACTGTCCTGGACCTTGGCAAGCAAGGAAAATGGAAAACGGCCAGACTTCAAGGACGACCCACCTTCAAGCGCGTGACACCACCCCTTCCTGACTTTGTGGGGGCTCCTCAAATGATTCAAGGAAAATGTGTCTATCAAATTAACAAATCAACCAATTCGTACGTTGCCTTCTTAATCATCGAGAAAATACAGTAGAACGGAAAAACACATGAAAACACTTTATACCGCCAAGGCAAAAACCCAAGGAGGAAGAAATGGCCGCGCAGGAACCCTAGACGGCAAACTCGCTTTTGAACTTAGCATACCAGGGGCCCCCACACAGAAGGAAGGCGTGACAACAAACCCCGAAGAGCTTTTTGCGTGTGGTTACTCAGCATGTTTTGGGAGCGCCGTTGATTACGTGGCGGGCCTTCAAAAAATAAACGCCGCAGACGCGACTGTCCAAGCTGACGTAACCCTCAACAGCGATGAATCTGGCTTTTCCTTAGGCGTAACCTTAAACGTCACCCTGCCCCATCTGAGCACAGAAGGAGCCGTCACCCTTGTTAGAGCGGCCCATGACGTGTGTCCTTACTCCAAAGCCACAAGAGGAAACGTGGCTGTTATCCTGATTGCTAACGGACAGCAAATTTGACGTGTGGAGAGCAAGGGATTTTTTTAAACTCCTTTCCTCTTACAGTGTTTAACGATCCTTAGCTCTGTGAAAAGACTTTTTAACCTTTTCATGTGTTTATGTTTCTACCCCTTAAAAATCACTTTTGAGTCCTTTGAGACACTATTTTCCTAGCGTCAGCACCAAGACTTTGTCATACTAAATACTCGGTATTTTACAAAAAATTATGATGCATTTTATCATGGGGTTGTGTGTAAAGGACGCTAATTACAAGAAAAACCTCCTGTATCTTCTGTAAATGAAAGGGATTTTCGAATGAGCCGCCAAAAAAGACTCGTGCTTTTCTTTATGACAGCGCCGCTTTTGTTAGGGGGATGCTTTGAGGAAAAGAAGCCACCTGAAATGGACGCCATGCCCGTGAAAGTGACGACCCCAACCTTTAAACGACTGACAGAATGGAACGAGTACACGGGTCGTTTTCGAGCCCGTGAGCGTGTCGAAATACGGGCGCGCGTGAGCGGCTATCTCGAGAGTGTTCATTTTACCGACGGGGGACACGTAAAAAAAGGTCAGACACTTTTTGTCATCGATCCGCGCCCCTACCGTTATACCCTTGATAAAGCAAACGCTCAATTCGAGCTCGCGAAAAAAGATTATGAACGCGCAAAGAATCTACGCGCCGCTAACGCCGTGTCTCAACAAGACCTTGATGAAAAATATCAAGCGTTTCAAAGCGCCAAAAGCGATGCGGACACCGCCAAACTAAACCTTGATTTCACACAAGTGAAATCTCCCATTGCAGGTAAAATCAGCCGTAAGCAAGTGGACGTGGGTAATTTGATTACAGGTGGAGATGTCAGCGGTACCCTTCTCACCACTGTCGTGTCTCAAAACCCCATTGATTTTTATATCGAGTCCAGCGAGCAAGAGGTCTTAAGGTATACACAACCTGATAAAACCCTGACAAACTACAGTGTTCCCTTAGGCCAACAACCTCTTGAAATAAAGCTACAAAATGAAAAAGATTATACCCATAAAGGAATGATAGACTTTGTAGACAATGAACTTGATGCTGAAACGGGCACCGTGCTTGTTCGGGGAACCCTTGACAACTCTGACGGAAAACTTACTCCAGGATTCTTTGGACGCGCGCGCATCCCTGCAACCGTCGAATATGAAGCCATGCTTGTTCCCGACAGTGTGGTTGGCACCAACCAAACTATGAAATTCGTCTTTGTCGTCAATGATCAAAATATGGTCGAACCACGTCCAGTCACCTTAGGCCCCCTCCATGACGGTGGCATGCGCATTATCAGAAGTGGCCTGCAAAAAAATGATAAAGTGGTGGTGTCAGGTCTAACAATTTTGCGACCTGGCATTAAGGTCGCACCTCAACCTGCAGACGCGCCTTCGACAGACACACAAAAGAATGAGAAAAAATAACCATGAAATTCTCACATTTTTTCATAGATAGACCTATTTTTGCTTCTGTTGTTTGGATCCTTGCCGTCATTGTGGGAGGTCTTGCTTATTTCAAACTTCCCATTGAACAGTACCCGCAAGTCGTTCCCCCCACTGTGGTCGTGACTGCTAGCTATCCGGGCGCCAGTGCAGATGTGGTTGCAAAAACCGTGGCAACCCCCATTGAACAAGAAATTAATGGGGTCGAGAATATGCTTTACATGTCTTCGCAGTCCACGGGTGATGGAAACGTTGCCATTACAGTCACTTTTGAGCTTGGTACAAACCTTGATACTGCCCAGGTTCTCGTTCAAAACCGCGTCGCCATTGCGGAGCCGCGTCTGCCCGATGAGGTGAGACGGCGCGGCGTCACCACCAAAAAGAACTCACCTGACTTGATGATCGTCGTCAATCTTTATTCACCCGATGCAAGTCTGGATCAAGTATACATTGCAAACTACGTAACGCTGCACGTCAAAGATATCTTGGCTCGTATCAAGGGCGTTGGTGATATTCGTATTTTTGGCGCCAGTGAATACTCCATGCGCGTTTGGCTCGATCCAGAAAAACTTGCCTCCTTAAATATGACCGCCGCCGACGTCACAAACGCTATTACAGCGCAGAATATTCAAGTGGCATCAGGTACCCTGGGTCAGCAACCAACCTCAAAACAACCCCCCTTTGAACTCAATGTTCAAACTCAAGGCAGGCTTACACAGCCCGAAGAGTTTGGTGAGCTGATCATCAAATCTGGAGCAGACGGCCGATTGGTTCGCCTAAAGGACATTGGGCGTGTGGAACTTGGCGCTGCAGACTATACGACCAAAGGGTATCTTGGTCGTGACAAGGCAGTAGCGCTTCCTATCTTCCAGTTACCTGGTTCCAACGCCCTGCAAACCTCTGATGCGATTCTTGCAACCATGGAAGATCTGAGCAAGCATTTTCCGAAAGGTCTGAAGTACGATATCGTCTATAACCCCACGAAATATGTCGAGCAATCCATTCACGCCGTTTACGAGACCATCCTTGAAGCAACCCTTCTTGTGGTCCTTGTCATTATTGTATTTTTGCAAAACTGGCGGGCCTCTCTTATACCTATTGTCGCAATTCCCATTTCTTTGATTGGTACTTTCGCCGTCATGAAGGGGCTAGATTTCTCCTTGAACACATTAACATTGTTTGGTCTTGTGCTTGCCATTGGTGTGGTGGTGGATGACGCCATTGTGGTGGTGGAAAACATGGAACGCTTGATGTCTAAAGGACTGCGACCCAAGGAAGCCGCAAAACAGACCATGGATGAAGTGGGCAGCGCCCTTGTGGCTATCGGCCTCGTTCTCGTGGCAGTTTTTTTGCCCACAACCTTTTTGGAAGGAATTGCAGGCCGCTTTTTCCAACAATTTGGCGTCGTGGTTGCGGTCGCAACAGTTTTTTCTGTTGTGATATCATTGACATTAAGCCCCGCCCTGGCGGCAATTCTTTTAAAACCCACAGTTCATGTTCAGCACAAGACAGCTCCTTCCTTTTTACCAAACCCACTTAACTTTTTTTTCTTTCATTTCAATAACTTTATGCAAAGCTTCTCGGACAGATACGGTAAAGGTGTGACAAAAGCTATTCGCATTTCCGGTCTTATGTTGATTGTCTATGCGGGCCTTATGGCGATCACAGGCATTGGGTTTAACAAAGTTCCAACCGGCTTTATTCCGCCCCAAGATCAGGGATACTTTATTGTGGCGGTACAGCTTCCACCCGGCGCCTCTCTTGAGCGCACCGATGAAGTTGTGCGTGAGGCTGCTGATAAGTTTTTAAAGGTTGAGGGCGTCATGAATACCGTTAGTTTCGCCGGGTTCAACGGCGCGACTTTTACCAATGCCACCAATGCGGGGGCGATTTTCACTCCTCTCATAAGCTTTGAGGAACGCGTTAAAAAAGGAATTACTGCTGAAAAAATTCTTGCTGATTTAAGACAGGCAGCCGCATCCATCGATAAAGGGTTTTTAGTTGTGATCCAACCACCACCTGTGCGCGGTATTGGCAGCGGAGGCGGCTTTAAAATGATGATCCAAGATCGCGGCGGCGTTGGGACGGATCAACTTAACAACGCTGTTTGGCAAATGGTAGGCGCCGCAACCCAGGAAGGCACGGCAACATCGGTTTTCAGTTTTTTTGAAAATAGAACACCCCAGGTTTTCTTGGATATAGACATTCAACGGTGTGAGCGTCTAGGGATCACCTTAGATCAAGTGAATGATGCGTTATCTACCTACCTTGGGTCTGCATATGTAAACGATTTTAACTACTTAGGACGCACATTCCGGGTCACTGCACAATCAGATAGTCCGTTTCGTATGACAGCAGAAGACTTGAGCCGGATCAGAGTCCGTGCGTCATCGGGAAAAATGGTTCCTTTGGGTACCCTTGCACGTGTGGAGGATAGATCAGCAGCATCACGTCAACCACGTTACAATCTCTACCCAGCTGCAGAACTTCAGGGTGACACCCCTCCAGGGCGTAGTACAGGCGAAGTCCTAAATGCCATGGAGCGCCTTGCCGCTAAACTACTACCAACGGGCATAGACTATGAATGGACCGAGCTTGCCTACCAACAAAAACAAGCCACAGGATCTGGTCAGATAGCCTTTATTCTAGCGGTGGTCTTTGCTTTCTTATTGTTGGCCGCTCTTTATGAAAGCTGGATTCTTCCTCTATCTATTATTTTGATTGTGCCTATGTGCTTATTCTCCGCTGTGACTGGGCTGTTCTTGTCACATACTGACAACAATATTCTGACACAAATAGGTCTTGTGGTTCTTATAGGACTTGCCTGTAAAAACGCTATTTTGATCGTTGAGTTCGCAAAAGAACGGGAGGAAGAAGGAGATACCCCCGAAAACGCTGCCGTCGCAGCCGCAAACCTTAGGCTTCGTCCTATTTTGATGACGTCATTTGCCTTTATTCTGGGTGTTGTTCCCCTCGTCTTCGCCAAGGGTGCAGGTGCCGAGATGCGTCACGCTCTGGGAATTGCCGTGTTTGCAGGAATGATTGGCGTCACATTCTTCGGACTTATTTTTACCCCTGTGTTTTATGTTTTGTGTCGAAAACTCGCCATTTGGATCTCTGGAGTTTTTCGGCCAAACACGACCTTAAAGGAAACCCCATAATGCGTTTTCGAACTTTTCTTTACATTGGTGTAGCGGGTGTCGCACTTTCGGGTTGCCAAGGAAAGCGTGAGCATACACCTCCTGCCATCCCCTCGTTGGTAGAATCTTCACCCCAAGGCATTGATGGGGTGCTCTTTGAGGCGCGCGACCCTGTGTTGGCTTGGTGGCAAGAGCTTGGTGATAGAGAGCTTGCAGAGCTCGTGGAAAAAGCACTCGAACACAATCATGATGTGCGTATTGCGATTGCCAATGTCGAGGCAGCAAGAGCCACGCTTCAGGGCACACGACTGGATATGTTCCCCACTATCACCACCAAGGCAGACATCACTAAGCAACGCTCAAGTAAGAATGGTCCCCAAGGTGCGCTGGCAAACAGCATTCAAACGTCATATCAGCCCCACTTTGATGCAACGTGGGAGCTTGATTTCTTCGGGCGCGTAAGTGAAAGTATCCATGGAGACCTGGCTCGCTTTGACTCCAGTCAAGCAACCCTTCAAGATACTTACATCACCGTCGCTGCAGAAGTTGCGATTGCTTATATCGATTTGAGGGGTGCTCAGTTACGCCTTGAGATAGCAAAAGAAAATACCCGAAATCAAGAAAGCATTTACAAATTTGTAAGCGATCTTGGTCGCCTGGGTCGGTCCAGTCAACTAGATGTCGCCAATGCACAAACACTTCTCGAACAAGTGCGCGCGAAAATTCCAATTTTGGAAGCGAATATTTATGCCCATATTAATCGCTTAAGCGTTTTAACAGGCAAAACACCTGAAACTTTGCGTCAGCAACTCAAAGAAACAAAACCACTTCCGTCTATCCCAGGGACCGTAGCGGTAGGACGTCTTGAAGATTTACTCAGACGACGTCCAGACGTGCGCAGGTCAGAACATGACCTAGAAGCTGCTGTTGCAGATTACAATGTGAGTGTCACGGATCTTTACCCCCGCATAAACCTTACTGGAAGTCTTGGGTTTCTCTCAACCAATACAAATAACCTCCTCTCAAGTCAGTCTCTTAACATCCAAGCGGGGCCCAGTGTGTCTTGGGCGATCCTTGATCTGGGCCACGTGTACGCGCGCATTGACGCAGCTGATGCTAAAACAAGGAGTGCTCTTGCAACCTTTGAAAAAACAGTCCTGGGTGCCCTTGAAGATCTTGACACCAGCATGATGAATTTCGCACGTCAGCGACAAGAAAGAGACCAGCTAACAATCGCAGCCTCGTCTAGTATCAAAGCCGCAGATCTTGCGGAAAAACGTTATCGAGGAGGTATCGATGATTATCGAACATTCCTTGACGCAGAATCGACGATGTTTTCAGCAAAGGATCAGCTTGCTGTCAGTGAGATTAGCGCCGTGACAAGCTTGATTGCTGTTTATAAAGCTCTGGGCGGAGGATGGCAAATGGCCAAAGCTGTTCCCATGGACAAATGTGAAGATTCTAAGAACAATACTTAATGACACACGCATTACAAAGAAATCAAAGGCCTTGTTTCAGGGAGTCTTTTTTCTTGGTGTGCAGCGGCATGCCAACATGATAAAGCTAAGCTATGTGCTTTAATATCTAACAAACCATGGACACCTTCTCCCCCCTTCCGGATACCGAGCTTTTGAACCCCTTGTTTCAAGATCTTGAACAAAAACCCCTGGCATCACTCATAGACATGCTTTTAGTCCAACATGCCCACGCAGTCCAGGCGGTACAAAACGCATCGCCTGCCATAGAGCTTGCGGTTAGGGCGTGTGCTGCACACCTCTCCAAAGGAGGTCGCCTCCTCTATGCGGGTGCTGGTACCTCTGGTCGTTTGGGTGTCATGGACGGAGCAGAACTCATACCAACTTTTGGTTGGCCCACAGAGCGTGTAGGTTTTTTAATGGCGGGCGGCATGCCTGCTTTGATTGAAGCCCAAGAAGGCGCAGAAGATGATAAAGAAGCAGCCCTCAAGGACATAGATACCATTGGTCTGTCACCCAATGACGTTCTGATTCTTTTGTCCGCCAGTGGAAACACCCCCTACGTCCTTGCGCTAGCACATGAGGCATTTGTGAAGGGGGTACTTACAATTGGCGTAACCAACAACGAGCAATCCTTACTTTTGTCTCAGTCCACCCATGCCATATATCTCAAAACAGGATCCGAGGCCCTTCAAGGGTCAACACGCTTGAAAGCTGGAACAGCGCAAAAGATTTTTTTATCGACGTTTTCAACAGCATTGATGGCTCAGCTCGGCTATGTCTATAAGGGTTTTATGATCAATCTTCGCCCAACCAATGATAAGCTGAGAAAAAGACAAAGAAATATCATCATGCAGCTGACCGGTCTACCAAGGGAATCAGCAGAAAATCTCCTAAAAGAAAGTAAGGGAGACTTAAAGGTTGCCGTTTTGATGAATAAAAAAGGACTGTCGTGTGATGCTGCAGGTGTTCTCCTTGCCCAATCAGGAGGAGATTTGCATTATGCGCTTAGCTTAAAATAAAAGACCCCAAGTTAAAACTTTAAAAAAGCTGCTTGAGATCAAAACCACACCTCTGTACACTGCGACCTTATGATGTTTCTACGTTCCGCTTTTACTGTCAGTTCCCTTACGGGAATCAGCCGCATTTCGGGTTTGATCCGTGACATGCTTTTGGCTGCCTTTTTGGGAGCGGGCCCCCTCTCGGACGCATTTCTTGTCGCGCTGAAACTACCAAACTTTTTTAGGCGTCTGTTTGCTGAGGGCGCCTTTAACGCGGCGTTTGTGCCATTTTTTGCCAGAATTTTTGCTCAAAATGGCCTTCAAAGAGCACTGCTCGAAGCAGAGCAAGTGTTTGTAATTCTACTTATAAGTCTCACGGGATTTGTTTGTATCGTGGAGCTTGCCCTTCCTTGGCTTATGTATGTGATTGCACCAGGTTTTGTTGATGATCAGAACCTTTTTGGGCTCACTCTAAGCCTTACCCGCATTATGTTTCCCTATATCTTGCTTATTTCCCTTGGGGCCTTTTATGCCGGTCTTCTCAATACGGTCAATCGTTTTTCGGCAGCGGCTGCAAGCCCCATTTTGCTTAATATTTTCATGATTGTGGCCCTTATTGCCAGCCAATACACACCGCTCTCTCCAGTGTATCTTTTGGCCTGGGGGGTCCTTGTCGCTGGCTTTGCGCAACTTTTTTGGTTACAAGCTGCAGCCCGAAAAGAGCACCTTACTTTGCGTCTTAAACGACCCTCCATGACCCCTGCCGTCACCCATGTATTAAAAACGATGGCGCCAGGCGCCATCGGAGCTGGCGTCATGCAAATCAATCTCCTTTTTGATGTGATGCTCGCGTCATTTTTGCCAAGCGGTGCCATCTCCTTTCTTTTTTATGCGGACCGCTTCAATCAGCTCCCCCTTGCCATGATAGGCATTGCCCTTAGCACAGCGCTGCTTCCTTTGTTATCAAAACATATCCAAAAAGAAGAGTTCGATAAGGCGCATGAGGTACAAAACCGGGCCTTGGAATATGCCCTACTCTTGACACTTCCAGCGGCTCTAGCACTCATAGTTCTTGCACCATCCCTCATTGAAGTCCTTTTTCAAAGAAAAAACTTTGGCGTTTATGAGGCCGACCAAACAGCGCAAGTCCTTGCAGCCTTTTCCACAGGTCTTCCAGCGTATGTAGGCGTTAAAATTTTTGCGACGACTTTCTTTGCGCGCTATGACACAAAGACCCCAATGCGCATCGCTGTTGTATGTATGGTGACAAATATTGCTCTAAATCTGGTCTTAATGCATTTTTATGCACATGTTGGCATTGCCCTTGCGACCGCCCTATCCTCTTGGCTCAATTTCTTGCTCCTTGGATTCAAACTTCGCAAGGAAAAGGCCTTTTTTGTGGATAAACGCTTAAAGGATCGATTCATCCGCATTGTGGCAACTTCGATGTTTCTTTTTACCTTTCTTTCTTTGTGGCAAAAAACCTTGACGCCTCTTTCTCAGTCTTCCTTATTTTGGCAAATTACAAATCTAATGGGTGCGAGCATCCTTGGGTTACTTTTTTACATCGGCCTCTCCTTCTGGTTGCGGGCCCTGGTCATGAACGATATACACTCTTTGTGGACATCAAAAACGCTATGATTAAATGGTCACTCCAAATGCTTCACTTTAGTAACCTGCAAAATGGAGGGTATTAACCATGAAACTCTTGCGTTCCATCGTGACAGTGGGAATTTACACCATGGGCAGCCGGATCGTTGGGTTTTTACGCACAACCCTTATGGCAAACTTTTTAGGCGCCGGTCCCATGGCCGATGCGGCTGCCATAGCCGTGAAAATTCCCTCTCTTTTAAGAAGAGTTTTTGCAGAAGGGGCCATGAACGCGGCTTTTGTGCCAACCTTTTCTGCGCTTCTTGCCACGAAAGGACGGGAAGAAGCG
>JAJTHL010000040.1 GCA_021298595.1 Alphaproteobacteria bacterium
CAAATTTTTGCTAAATAAGCGATCTCATTATTTGTTAAATTATTTATTCTTGACTCACAAGAAAATGTTTGTTAAAAGGACCGGCTTGTTTGCACCTTAGGAGAATGGATAATTGAAAAAACTAATAAATGTCGTGTCGTTTATGTATTTTTTGGGGGGGAGTATTAGTTTTGCCAGCACGCCCCTTATTCAAGACGATATACAGGAGTTAAAAAACTTAGGGTATACGGGAAAAGGTGTCAAGGTTGGGGTGTTAGACGGCTTCCTACCCAATGATGCAGGGCTCATTCACGGTCTAGAGGTGGCAAAATTTATTCATGCCGTTGCCCCAGACGCCCATCTCATTACGGAATCCGCGGATATCCTCACGGGAGATGACACCCAAAAATCCAGTATCCTTTATAGCGTACTGAGCCATTTCATTCACGAGTTTCATATGACCTCCTTTCAACCAAGTTGCGTGGTCGCTTTGAAGTCGGACCTTCTGTCAACGGAGGTATGTGAGAGCCTTTGCAGGAATACGCCAAACTTTGATTTGTATGCGGCGTCCCCCGCACGGTTTTCCCAATACGACCTTGTGACCTTTGCACAAGGAGAGTCGCTTCTTTTTAAGGCCAATGACGCTGGAGATGTTTTTTTCTTTGATAAAGGGGGGCGGGAATATGCGGTGCTTGTTGGCGTTATCTCAGGGGTCTGCCACTTTCATTGGCACTTTAAGGGCGAAGAGCTACTTTCTATTCTCAAGACGATGCCAAACCTCGTGCCTTTAAAAGAAAAAATTTCAAAGCTCACGACGCAAGGTGCCACAATTATTAACGCCTCCTTAGGGCTGAATATGGATTATGTGGATGTGTTAGGTGCTTTTTGGCAAAGCGGAGGTGTCTTTGTGCAATCCGCAGGCAATGAGCCTGTTGAGCTTGGAAGCGAAAAAATTAATTTCAGGCGACTCTTCGATGAGGAAGGCGGCGTGGCTCATACTTTAATAGACTCACTTAGATGGAATTCTATTACCTCACAGGAATCAAGGTCTGGACACGTGCTTGTGGGACAATTCGATGAAAAAGGCCGGCGCTACTGTGGTAGTGCCATGGCGGGCCGCGCCCATGATTTATATCTGGGCTGCGTCTTAAAACCTGAAAACGCCTTGACAGGGACGTCCTTTACGGCCCCCCAAGTCACAGGATTATTCGCTTTACTTAAGGAGGCCTATCCTTCTGTGGATCTCAAAACCATTCGCAAGGCCTTGATGTCGACGGCAACTCCGTTGGCGGGCGACACAGAGAAGAGTGAAGGCGGAAACGGTTGCGTCAACCCCATGACCGCCTTTAAAGCTGTCTTTGAGATGACAGGAGTGCTGCCATTAGGTGAAAAAGGTCAAGAGGCTTTATTACCCACGCCTTTTCACGAAGAGGTGTACCTTGCGTGCAATCACGATCTCTTGCCTTTTGTGCCTCAAGGCTCTCCTCAAGGCAGAAAATCATGGCTTCAGCGGCATTACTTACTTCATGGCAAGAAAGAGTCCAGGTTTTATGGGTCCCAGTTCCTACCTGCATCCTTTAGTGCCACGCTTTACTTGGCTGGATACAGTGATCTACGGCCTTTCGCCCAAGATAACCCAGAAAAATGGGCCTTTTATCACTACGTGATGCATGGTCGTCATGAAATGCGTCTTTGCGGAGAAGAGCTCTTACCTCCTGGTTTTAACGCTGACGCTTACCTTGCGCTTAACAAAGACGTTTCAGAAGCCGTCCCCAATGGAACGAACCCCCGTGAGTTTGCCATGGTTCATTATTTGCAAAATGGCAAAAATGAAGGAAGGCGCTATAAAGCCTAGTTTCATGCACAACGATCAAAAAAGGCAAGTCTTACGTGATCTTGCCTTTTTTGTGTCTCGTCTAGCACGAGTTTCAACCTTTAGCTTGCCGTGAACTTAAAACCAGGAAGACCTATTATGATTTCTAAATATCCCTTGAGGCTTATCCTAAGATCTATGGCTTTATTGCTTCTGGCGGGGTCCATTTCAGTCCACGCCGGAAGAAATGAGTTTGACGCAGAAATCTTGGCTCTTCATGCCAGGGGATACACAGGTAAGAACGTTAAAATTGGCGTAATCGACGATTTCGATGGAGAAAAATCCCACGGGGACGCCGTTTGTGCCCTGATCAAAAAAGTGGCACCAGACGCGCAGATTGTGACACAAGCCGTGATGAAACCTAAACAAAAAGCTGGCAAAAAACATAAGGCCATAAAAAGTATCTCACAAAGAGTATTTGAAAGATTAGGTGATCGAGAACAAGGTCTGACCATTAAAGCGCGAGCCCCTTTGATTCTTTACGCCCTTGAACAAACGTCCAGGAAACGGCATCCCATCGATATGTTGGATTGCTTGAAAGGGCCACGCACATATCTTACGTCTTTGTCACTAGAAATATGTGAAACGGTGACACTAAAGTGTGTTCCCGGGTGGCCAGAACTTTATCAAATGAGTCATTTTGACAAACTTTATCACGTTCTTTTTGATGATCTCAAGCAGCAGGACCTCGTTGTGGTCATGACGCCACGTATGCAAGAGAAAATCACGCCGGGCAAAACAGCGTTATCACCTTTAGGATCCTTTATGAATCAAGGAGTAAAAATTGTTAATTTGTCCCTCACAAGATCGTGGCACCAAGAGTCAGTTGACGAGTTTGAGACCTTCGCGAAAACGGGCGGCGTCCTGATCAAGTCGGCCGGAAATACGCCGATTTCTTTGGGGGTGAGTGATATACCCCTTGAGTACTGGGACTCTACCTTCGCGCCAGATGTGCGGGCACTCCTTCAAAATACCATCGCAAGCCGCTTGTTGGACTCACCCCATAAAAAAGCGTGTCTTTTTGTGGGCGCTGTGGATAACGCGCTTAAAATCACCCCCTATAGCGCCAGAGCAGGCCTTTTTAAAAAACAATACGTCACAGCTCCGCTGACGCAAAATGAAGACGGCACATCCTACGCGGCGCCATTGGTGACAGGTTTGATGGCGCTTTTGCAAGAAGCCTATGAAAGCTACGCCCCGTCAACCCTCTTCAAAGCCATAAGAAAAACAGCAACACCACTGCCTCACGACAGTCAAAGAGATGTTGGGGGGCTTGGCGTCATCCAGCCCCTTGCAGTGTTTGAAAAGGGTCAAGGGTTGGTTTAATCAATCCATGAGATCGTTTTAGGATATGCTTCTTTGAGAGTGCAAAAGACTGTCTTTTTCAAGAGAATTGCTAAAAAAATCAATAAAATGCCATCTGAAAGATCTTATTAAGATATTATTTACCTCACTTCTTTAGTTTTTAAGAGACCTTAGGATGAAGGAGAAAAAGATGTCTTCACTTTTTTATGTACCTATCATGTGTCTTTTTGCCCTTGTTCGCACGGCTATGACGTTTCGTAGGAATGAGGTCGCCTCAACAGTTGGGAGTGGGCGGTCTAGAAAAAATGAGGACACAAGCTTCTCCCTCTCTCCTCTTGACCATCCCCAGGAGGGCATTCACTTTTTTTAACAAGTGTGTTTCTTGCTCCCAGCGGTCGCGAAAAGATTATTTCGTCTCTATCTTTACGCCTGAGTGTAACGCGACAATCCCAAAGGTCATGTTTTTATAGGTTACGCGCCCAAATCCTGCGTCTTTCATGTGGGCGCACAGCAAAGACTGTTCTGGAAAACGTTCAATACTTTCAACTAAGTAACGATAAGCGTCAGCGTCACTTGCGACTAAGGCCCCCACTTTGGGAATAATATGGAACGCGTATGCCTGGTAAAAGGAGCGCAGCAAAGGGTGGCGCACCTTAGAAAACTCGAGGCACACAAAAAGTCCCCCCGGTTTCAGAACGCGGCGTGCCTCTTGAAGGGCCAGATCCAGGCGAGAGACGTTTCGCAGGCCAAAAGCAATGGTATAGGCATCAAAGCTGTCGTCAGGAAAGGGAAGGGCTTCTGCGTCCCCACATACCCACGTGAGGCGGTCCACATCTCCTTGATCAAGGGCATTATCGCGTCCGGTGCTGAGCATGGCGGGATTTCGGTCGCATAGATAAATCTCAGAAGTGTCATCTTGGGGCAGGGCCTTTTTGAGACGTCTTGCAATATCACCCGTCCCTGCCGCCACATCTAGATACCGCCCTGCAGGAGCGGGTCGCACGACCTTGATCATCTCATCCTTCCAAAAGCGGTGCAGTCCACCACTCATAAGGTCGTTCATGAGATCATAGTGGGGGGCAACGCTTTTAAAAACGTTGGTGACCCGGCGCACTTTTTCCTCAAAAGAAACGTCCTCAAACCCAAAGGATGTATTTTTATCTTGCATGGGACTAAGAATTTGTCATTCTACGAAACACAATGATGAAAAGGGTAGCGAATTTTTGCTCTTAACACTAGAGAAAAGAACGCCTGCTCTTTGATAAACCCTTAAGAAGTAGGAGGATAAGGTGGATAATTTTATAATTGAACTTGTGGGAATGCTGGCGGGAGCGTGCACTACCTGCGCCTTTTTGCCTCAAGTGATTAAAGTTTGGAAAACGCGCTCCTGCGCGGATATTTCCCTTTTAATGTATGTGGTCTTAGTGACCGGACTTGCCGCCTGGGTGGCGTACGGCTTTTTCCGGGAATCTCCGTCTATCATCATCGCCAATATCGTGACCTTTGTCTTGGCCGGGGCGGTTTTGATCATGAAACTCTTGTGGGGACAAAATAAAGACTCCGCTTAGGAAAATAGGCAAAAAGAGGGGGGCACATGGCCAAACTTTACTTTTACTTCTCCGCCATGAATGCGGGAAAAACAACAACGCTGCTTCAGTCGGACTATAACTACCGCGAGCGGGGCATGGAAACGCTTTTATTCATTCCGTCCGTGGATAATCGTAAGGCGCATGGCGTTATTGCGTCGCGCATTGGCCTCGAGGCTAGTGCGTATGCCTTTGATTCTGATTTTGATTTCCTCTCGTGGATTCAAGAAAAAAGTACCCATTTACACAAGCTTGCTTGCGTGCTGGTGGATGAAGCGCAGTTTTTGTCCAAGGATCAAGTGGCCCAGCTTTGTCAGGTCACTCAGGTGGTTCGTGTGCCCGTATTGTGTTATGGCCTTCGCACTGACTTTCGCGGGGAGCCCTTCGAGGGGAGTCGCTATCTTCTAGCCTGGGCCGAAGAGCTTGTGGAAATCAAGACCATTTGTCATTGCGGCCGCAAAGCTACCATGAACTTGCGAGTGGACGCCCAAGGAAAAGCTGTGAAAGAAGGGGCGATCATTGAAGTTGGCGGCAATGACCGCTATGTGGCCCTGTGCCGCGCACACTTTTTTGAAGCAACTGGGCGTCTTGGCGCCCCCTTGTAAGGGAAAGGACTTGTTATGCCCCTCATACCACCTAAACTTCAAAAGGGAGATCTCATACGGATTGTTGCCCCGTCTAAATCTTTGGGCGTTGTGTCCGAGGAAAATAGACGTTTGGCGATCAGGGCCTTGGAGTCCTTGGGGCTTCGAGTATCCTTTGGAAAACACGTTGAGGCCTGCGATCTTTTTGGCTCATCGCCCATAGAGGCGCGTGTCAGCGATCTGCACGCCGCCTTTGAAGAGCCAGAAATCAAAGGCATCCTCACGGTTCTTGGGGGGTATAACGTCAACCAACTGCTCCCGTTTTTGGATTATGGTCTGGTTCAAAAGCACCCAAAAATTCTTTGCGGCTTTTCGGATATCACAGCCCTTCAAAACGCCCTTTGGACAAAGGCAGGGCTTGTGACCTATTCAGGGCCTCACTTTAGTACCTTTGCCCAACAAAAGGGCTTTGGGTACACAAAAGAGTTTTTCCAGAAAATGCTTTTTGAGGCAGCGCCCGTCAAGACTCAGGCGTCCCCCCAGTGGTCCGATGATGCGTGGTACCTAGATCAAGAAAATCGCACATTCCATGCCAACCAGGGCATGGTCGCGTTTCAAGAGGGAAGGGCAGAAGGTCGTCTTCTGGGGGGCAATCTTGGGACGCTCCAGTTGCTTCGTGGAACGCCGTACATGCCATCCCTCGAGGGCGCCGTTTTATTACTTGAAGAGGTTACAGGCGCCGCGGCCGCCGTCGAAGAATTTGATAGATGCCTTGAATCCCTAACCCAGGATCCCACCTTTAAAGGCGTGCGCGCCCTTGTGCTTGGACGTTTTGAGACGTCTTTCAAGATGACCTCTGAAAAACTGGATCATGTTCTGAAGAGCAAAAAAGCCCTAGAGGCGATTCCCATCATCACGGGCGTTGATTTCGGTCACACGTGCCCCTTCTTCACCTTTCCCATAGGCGGCTTTGCGCGTGTAGTGGCCACAAAAAACCATGTTCATCTTGAGATAAGCGACGGGCCGTTTTAAGAAAGCTTGCGTGCCAATACCTCAATGCGCTCCTCTACACCTTTTGGATTCTCCCAGGGGATGAGGCGCGCTTCCCACAAAAGGATTTCATACCCTTGAAAGAGGCCCTCGACGTCATCTTTCGTAAGATAGGTCATGGTGTCTTTTTTAGGGGCACCAAAAAGAGTAGTGCGGGGGCCCAAAAAAGTACCGATGAAATAGCCGCCTTTACTTAAATGACCATCGAGTGTTTGCCACGCCTGTTGAAAGGCGCTTGGCGCATAAAAAGGCAGAATGAAACTTGCCATGACCAGGGACACTTGGGGCAGGGCAGGGTCATCTAAATCCTTGAGGATGAAGCTTTTCTCACCGCCCTTTGGCAGGAACAGGTCATAGTAAATAAGCCCTTGGTCCACAAGGGTCAGGGCGTATCCCTTTTCAAGGACAAGTGAAAGGTCATTTTGTGCGACGTCTGCCGCCAGAATCAGTGCTTGTTGTGCATGGTTTGCCCTTGGAATAGTCTTCAGGGCTTTTGCAAGAAAAGGTCTTGTTGGTTGATGAAAATGGGTTTCCCAGTAGGCCACATAGGGGTTTGCTGCTTTATCATGCATGATGGTGAAGAAAATCCCCAATGCGGCGAGGGTCGCTGCAGCGATGAGGCCGAGAATGGTTAGCTTTAAAATTCGCACCACGGAAAAAATCCCAAAGAGCCTTAGACGTGTATAGAAGATGAACGAAAAAAAGACAAGGAAATTAAATGGTGGGCGGTGAGGGATTTGAACCCCCGACCCTCTCGGTGTAAACGAGACGCTCTCCCGCTGAGCTAACCACCCTCCTAAGGATACGGGGCCAGTACATGTCTGGCCCCGTTTATTTAGCGCTTTTCAAAGAGTTTGAAAAGCCCTTTTTTAACTTTTTTTAGGCAGCCTTGGAAACGGCGTCCTTGAGGCCTTTGCCTGCACGGAACTTTGGTGTGCGGGAAGCGGCAATTTGAATTTTTTCGCCCGTGCGGGGGTTACGGCCTTCAGAAGCAGGGCGCTCTGCCACGGCAAAAGTGCCAAAACCCACAAGGCGTACTTCGTCATTATTACTGAGGGCTTCAGAGATCACCTCAAAGACGCTGTCCACAGCCTTAGAGGCATCCGTTTTGTTCAATCCAGTTTTCTCAGACACTTGAGTAATAAATTCATTCTTGTTCACGACATAAACCCCCAATAAAAATGGTTCTACAAGTCGGTTCTTAATTCTAAGAAGCACGACACCTAACGCTTCCTATGATTAACAGGGTTTTAAGGAAGATCAAGAGATCCAGTGAAAAATTAAACATTCTTTTTGAAAGAAAATAAAAATATTTTGATCAAATATGAGGATGAATGAAAATAAATTCTTTAAATTCTTACACTTAGCTGACTTTAGAAAAAAAGAAGAAAATTATCAGCTGAGGCTGTTGACATGGGATTATATAGGGCATATAAGGGGTGAGTTGTTGCGGTTGACGGGCTTTGAAGCGGCGTTGACGCGGCGTTGGGTGGGTTTAGAACCTGACTCAGGGTTGCGAAAAAAGCGAAGAAAGTGGTTGACAGCGG
>JAJTHL010000021.1 GCA_021298595.1 Alphaproteobacteria bacterium
TCTAAATTTCATGATCATTCTCCATTTTTAGTCTAATCAAAGAACGCTCCCCACTCCAAGAGCCTGACAATTAGCACTCATCAGAAGGGAGTGCTAAAATTATTAAACCCATGCCCATTTCAGGTCAAGCATTTTTGTGAAAACCAAAAAAAGAATGAGGGCGGGAAAGCCCCTTCCCTTGGCTTGCGCGTAAAAAAAGTGTTACGACCCTTTGACAATTCCCTTTTCAGGCGTACACGCATCTGTTTTGATCTCAGCAGTTGGCTCTGGATTAAAGCTCACAGGCAGATCAAGGGTTGTCTTTCCCTTGTATACAAGAACGCCAAGAGAGACTCCCATCAGGACAAACGCCGCCACCCATAGTTTATTCATGCTCCCTCCTTACAACCGTCCGCCCTCCGTTCAAGGAAGGACGACGACTTCTTCTTCCTTGACGTAGCCAAGTTTGCGCGCTTCTTCTTCCAAGAGATGAGGGCAAATATCATTTTTTAAAAGAGAGACTTTTTTTTGTAACGCCTCATTTTCCTGTTTTAGCACCAAATGTTCTTTGGTCACCCTGTCCAGATCTTCTTCAAGGGCACGCCAGGCTCTGATACCCCTGCCCCCCTCAATCAAATGGTAGGCAAAATATAGCACGAGACAAAGCGCAATACTTGGCCCCAAAAACAGCTTAGCCCGACGTCGAACATCTCTTAAAATCATGCCCTGATTGTGGGCCGGGCGCTGTGCGCTGTCAAGGGGACGGATTAAATTCCCTAGCCGACGAGATGCCCCTCATCCATAAAAAGAGAAGAAACAGATTTTTCTTCACTGACCCTGGCAATGGCATTGGCCAAATACTCTGCCACAGAAATAATTCTGATTTTTGGGCAGGACAGGATATCGGGTCTTGGCGCGATGCTATTGGTAATCACAAGCTCGTCCAGGCATGAGTTCATAATGGTTTCTATGGCGCGACCCGAAAGCACGCCGTGCACCACATAGGCCTTCACCGAAAGGGCCCCCGCCTTCATAAGAGCCATTGCCGCGTTGCAAAGGGTTCCCGCTGTATCCACAATATCGTCAACCAGGATACAGTGGCGCCCTTCCACGTTTCCCACAATGTGCATGACTTCGGACACACCGGCCCGTTCGCGGCGTTTGTCCACAATGGCGATCTCTGCCCCAATGCGCTTCGCCATGGCACGTGCACGCACCACCCCGCCAATATCAGGGGACACAATCAAACAGTCTTTGGCGTTCTGTTCAAGATCACGGCACAAGACAGGTGTTGCCAAAAGGTTATCAACGGGAATATCAAAAAAACCCTGAATTTGAGTTGCATGCAAATCAAAGGTCAGCACGCGGTCGGCTCCTGCCCGGGTGATCAGATTCGCCACAAGCTTTGCGGCAATGGCAGAGCGAGGGGCTGATTTACGGTCTTGCCTTGAATACCCATAATACGGAATAACGGCTGTGATGCGCCTGGCGGAGCTGCGTCTCAGGGCGTCAATGGTCAAAAGCAGCTCCATCACATGATCGTTGGCAGGATAGGAGGTGGGTTGGATCACAAAAACATCCTCACCTCTGACATTTTCTTGAATTTCAACAAAAATCTCGTGATCTGAGTAGGTCTTAATTAGCGCTTCGATGAGAGGAACGTTGAGGACATCTGAAACAGCTTGTGCCAAGGGTTTATTGCTATTACCTGCAATAACTTTCATCTTATACTCCATATTACTTTTATTTTGAAAGTTTTCTCTTAATGAGCGCAACAAGTCGAGGGACCATAACAAGGTAAACCTATTTTGTAAACATTCTTGCTAAGAAAAAAATAAAAGGCTAGGGTAAACTCTAGTTTTTCCAAAATACATATCTCATCATGATTATTGCTCTGTGTGCCGACAGCGACTATCCCATCAACGCGTTTATAGAGGCGTATCTCACGGAACAAGGGCATTACCTTAAAAAGTTTGGCGCCTTTAGTTCCCAAAAGGACGAATGCTGGGCTGAAGTAGGACTTGAAGCTGCCAATGCCATATATGACGGTATTTGTGACGAAGGCATTTTTATTTGCTGGAGTGGTACGGGGATTTCCATGGCTGCCAACAAAGTCACAGACGTGCGCGCCGCCCTTTGTACCGACGCCCGGACCGCCGAGGCGGCACGCGTTTGGAATCACGCTAATGTCCTCGCCCTATCCCAGCGCCTTTTGACCCAAGACCTGGCCGCGGAAATTCTAGACGCGTGGTTTGAAACCCCCATGGACGAACGGGCCGAGCCCGCCGTCATTCGTCTTGTACAAGCTGAAAACGCCTACCGACATAAATCAGCCTAACTAAGCGACCACCTTTACGTCAGTGTCGCCGTAATCCTTTTGCATCACCGCCGCCACACAGACATCGGACCACACGTTAAGGGCCGTCTCGACCATATCGATCAGCGCGTAGGCCGGCAAAATAAGCCCCATAAGATGAAGAGGCATCCCGAGGACCGCCAAAAAGGCGCTTGCCACAAAAAAGCACCCCATGGGCACGGCCGCATTGCCAAAAGCGCCAATAACGGCAAGCACCGTCATGCCAGCCAAATCTAAGGCACTTAATGACACGCCCTGGCTTTGAATCACGAAAAGAAGTGTCCCCAGAATAAACGCCGCACACCCATTCATATTAATGGTGGTGCAAAGAGGCAATGTGAAGGAGGAGAGCTTTTTGGAAAACCCCAGACGTTCTTGAACGCAGCGAAGTGTCGTCGGCAAAGTGGCACTAGATGATTTTGATAGAAACGCAAGGGTTAAGGCAGGCGTCACCCCCTTAAAGAGGCGCACAGGAGAAAGCCCCTTGAGCTTTGCAAATATCGGAAGAATCACAAGCCCCTGGATCAGATTTGCAAGCAAAATGCACAGGACATAAAGGCCAATCTGCTCAAGCCCGAATCCCTTTTGCCACTCCTTCACAAAAAGAACGGCAAAGGCCCATACGGCCAAGGGCATGATGTACAAAACGGCCTCGACCATTTTCAGGAGCGCCGCAAACAGAGCGGAGAAAAATTGATGCAGGGTGACGCGCTGCTTTTCTTCCAGCGAGAGCATGGCAAACCCAAGAGCAAAAGACAGCACCACAATGCCGATCACGTTATTATCCAAAAAAGCTTGGAAAATGTTGGACGGCACAAATTGCTTGAAGCAATCAAGGGGTTTGAAGGTGGGCGCGGCAATTTCACAGGCTCTGGTAAGGGTTGCCTTCGTCAGGTCGGGCACAGGCTTGACGTACAAAAAAACAAAAAGCGCCACAAGAGCGGCCAACGTGGTCGTTAGAACCGTATAAAAAACGACGCGTCCCGCCATTTTCTTAACGGAGGAAAAAGTCCCAAGATTCCCAAGGCTCGACATAATCGAGAGGAAAATCACCGGCAAGCTCACAAGTTTTAAGAAGTTAACAAAAAGCTCCGAGATCACTATTGCGCTTTCTTGCCAAAGCACGTTTCCTTGAAGTCCTGCCATCACCCCCAAAAGGGCGCCTATGAGAATCAGTAGTCCACGGTATCTGGCGAGTATCGACATCTTTTATCCTATGCTTGCAGGTTTTGGCCTAGTGTAAACGCGACCGTTTTTTGTTTCCAAAGGAACCATACGGTCGAGCCTTGTAAAACTCAAGGTGAATCATACGACATGACTTTCTTTTTATGGGACCCTTTCAAGGGGAGTGCTTTTTGTGACGGCGTGCCTGCCTTGTGCCACACCCTTTCTCCTCCAAAGGCCAGTTGGCAGAATCAGTGAAATCTTCTATAACCAAACCACAAGTGTTTTTGGAGCGCCGCCTTGAGTTTGTCCCCCTTTATTCCCCTTCGTGTACACTCGGCGTTTTCTTTGGCTGAAGGCGCGTTAAAGATCAACACGTTGGTGGAACTCTGCAAAAAATACCAAATCCCGGCAGTGGCCCTTACTGACACCAACAACCTTTTTGGCGCCATGGAATTTTCCCTAGCGGCCGCCAAAGCTGGCATCCAGCCCATCGTAGGATGCCTTATTTCTTTGACCCCTCGCGCGGGTGACCCGCGTCTTCAAGAAAAACGCCGCGTCGGGGACGAGCTCCTTGATGAGCTGGTCCTGCTTGTACAAACGGAAACGGGTTATAAAAATCTTCTCAAGCTCGTTAGCCGCCTTTATATCGGGAGTGACAATAAAGCAGGACACCTGCCCCAGATCAACTATGAGCTTTTGGAGACCTATCATGAGGGTCTTATTGCGCTATCTGGTGGACCTAAGGGTGCCATTCTCTCGCTCCTTGAAAAAGACCATAAAGAGGCGGCCCACGAGACGGCGCGCTATCTGAGCACTCTTTTTAGGGACCGCTTTTACCTTGAGCTTAGCCGTCAAGATCTTCCCCACGAAATCAAAACCGAGCCTCTTTTGTTTGAGCTTGCCGACGCCCTCAATCTGCCGCTGGTCGCAACCAACGAAGTCTTTTTTGAAAACGAATCGCTGTACGAGGCCCATGACGCACTCCTCTGTATTGCAGAAGGGGCTTATGTGGCTCAAGACGACCGGCGGCGCGTGACCCTTCACCACCGCTTTAAGTCGCCTCAAGAAATGATCACCCTTTTTGAGGACGTGCCAGAAGCCATCACAAACACCCGTGAAATCGCCAAGCGCTGTGCCTTCATGGTCGAACCCAAAGATCCTATGCTGCCGCCTTTTCCAACAGCCAAAGGGGAATCCCAAGAAATTAAAGATCAGGCGGTCATGGGCCTTGAAAAACGCCTTGCCGAGGAAGTCTTGCCGCGCCTTGATCCAGGCCTTCACGACGAGACCAGAAAGACGTATTTTGAACGTCTGACCTTCGAGCTTGGCGTCATCGACCAGATGGGTTTTTCGGGATACTTCCTCATCGTGGGTGACTTTATTCAGTGGGCAAAGTCCCAAGATATTCCCGTAGGACCTGGGCGCGGCTCTGGTGCTGGCTCGCTTGTGGCATGGGCGCTCACCATCACGGACGTCGACCCCATTCGTTTTGCCCTTATTTTTGAACGCTTTTTGAACCCTGAACGTATCTCCATGCCTGACTTCGATGTGGACTTTTGTCAAGAACGGCGCGATGAGGTCATCGCTTATGTCAGGCGCCGGTACGGCGAGGATCACGTAGCCCACATCATCACCTTTGGAAAGCTGCAAGCGCGTGCGGTCGTGCGTGACGTGGGCCGAGTTCTGGGGATGCCTTACGGCCAGGTGGATCGTCTGTCTAAAATGATCCCGAGCAACCCTGCAAACCCCGTGACCCTAGAAGAAGCGTTGTTACAAGAGCCGGACCTTGCGCGTGCTGCCAAAGAAGACCCTGCGGTCGAGCGGCTTCTTGATATCGGGATGAAGCTTGAAGGGCTGTACCGGCACGCCTCCACCCACGCAGCGGGTGTTGTCATCGGCGGCGAGCCCATTGATAACATCGTCGCCCTTTACCACGATCAAAAAGGCCTCCTGCCCGCAACCCAGTTCCATATGAAGCATGTGGAAATGGCCGGACTTGTCAAGTTCGACTTTTTGGGCCTTAAAACCCTGTCCGTTATTCACAAGGCCGCGGCTTTTGCGGGCAAGGACAAGGAACCCTTGAATATTACAACAATTTCCCTTGAGGATGAGAAAACTTTTGCCCTCTTACAAGACGTGGATACGGTGGGGGTATTCCAGCTTGAAGGGGCGGGCATGCGTGACGTCCTCAAGCGTCTGCACCCCACCAACTTTGAAGAGATCATTGCCCTGATCTCTCTCTACCGCCCAGGCCCCATGGACGATATACCGCGCTATCTTGCGTGTAAGCACGGCCAGGAAGAAGTACATTATGCCCATCCCCTTCTGGAAGGTATCCTAAAAGAAACCTACGGGGTCATGGTGTATCAAGAGCAAGTCATGCAAATCGCCCAGGTCCTTTCTGGTTACACCCTTGGTGAAGCTGACATGCTGCGCCGCGCCATGGGTAAAAAAATCAAAAGCGAAATGGATCAACAAAAAGATATCTTCCTCAAAGGCGCTAAAAAGAACAACATCAGCGCGCCCGTGGCCGAAGGTATTTTCGAGCAAGCCGCCAAGTTCGCGGGTTACGGCTTTAACAAATGTCACGCAACGCCCTATGCCCTCATTGCCTATCAAACGGCTTATCTTAAGGCTAATTATCCCCTTGCCTTCATGGCAGCCTCCATGACCTATGATATGCACAATACAGACCGGTTGATGCTTTTTAGGGCCGATATGGCGCGAAAACGCCTAGCGGTTTTTGCCCCCGATATCAATAAATCCTACGCAGATTTTCGGGTGGAAACGGCCGAGGACGGTACCCAGGGCGTGCGTTACGCGCTCGGCGCCATCAAAAGCGTGGGCGAAGCCGCCATGGCAGAGGTTGTCACTGAACGCGAGGCACGCGGCCCCTTCTCAGACATCTTTGATTTTGCACGGCGCCTTGATACAAAAATCATCAACAAGCGCTTTTTGGAAAAGCTCATTGCCGCCGGCGCCTTTGACAGCCTTCACGACAACCGCGCCCAGCTTATGGCGTCGGTGGAGCTCATTACGCGTCTTGCAGGCGAGGATAAAAACAAGCGCACAAGCTCCCAGTCGAGCCTTTTTGGCGGCGAGGCGTCCTTTTCAACGCCGACCCTGCCCACTGTCCTGCCCTGGGACCGCTTTGAAAAGCTGTCCCAAGAGTTTGACGCCATTGGATTTTACCTGTCCGATCACCCCTTGGATGCTTATGTCGAGAACTTACAACACCTGAACCTGACACCCTCGCGCGAGCTTAGCGAAAAAGAGCCCCAAACTGAAAGCCTAGGTCTTAAAATGGCGGGTGTGGTGCTGGCAAAAAAAGAGCGTCTTAGCAAAAAGGGATCACGCTACGCGTTTGTGCAGTTTTCGGACACGTCAGGCACCTATGAGGTTACTTTTTTTTCTGAGCTGTACGCGTCCCTGCGTGAAAAGCTTGAGCCCGGCGCCCTATTTTATCTTCAAATCCAAGGACGTTTTGAAGAAGGAGCCCTGCGCTTAACGGTCCAGGACGCACGTCCTCTCGACCAAGTCCTGGGACACGCCGTGACCAGATGGGAGCTTGAGCTTTCTGACCCAAGCGCCCTGCCCCATCTGAAAGAAATTCTCACATCCCTTCCCCGTGGTCGTTGCCAGCTGCACCTCATTCTAAGGCCTCAATCGGGGGGCGAGCTGACACTCAATGCCGGAAATGAATTTTCGCTGACCCCCAACGTCAAAGAAAAAATCATGACTCTGCCAGGGGTGCATTTACGCCTCGCGTCCTAAGAACTGACACATAGATGCTTTTATAAAAAAGGGCCTTGAGAGAGTTCTCTCAAGGCCCTTAGCTACCGCGCGATCGTTTTTAAAGTTAAGGCGCTTGCCACACAAAGGAAACCCTCATGGGCTCCTGAAGACCCGCGACAGCTTGATGATGAAATCCGTGCTTGCGGACAATATTTTGCATATAGGCTCCTCTGCAATCGGCCGCCACCGTCTTGCAAAGTGTGCGTTTTAGCAAAAAATCGTTCATGAAATAGGCCACACAGAACCCCCCGTACCCCCTACTTTGGTAGTCCTCAGGCGTATCAACTTTCTCAATGATCATGAGCGGGGTACCGTCTGGCATCTCTTCAATATACTTATACTTCAAAGAACTTCTGTATCTTACACTTTTGGACGACGCATCGTTGAAGTTACCTGGATAAGAAAAGCCAATTTTCTTGGGCTTGGTATCAGGAGGATAAAGCACGATGTTGCCAACGTTGTTGTAATAAGACCAGCTATTGGCCACCAAAAACGTTTTCGTCTCGCCTTTATAAGGAAAAGTTTTAATCTCAAGGGTCAGATACCCATCTCGAAACGTCGGATGGGGAACATCCTTTTTGAAGTCTTCGATGGTGCGCGCACTGGCCGTATGAACTTTTGCCTGTTGAGTTTGTTACTCTGACAGAAATGAGGCATTTGCTTGGGATAGGACAAGACACGCCACAATCCCCGAAAAAATCATTATCTTTTTATTAAAAATCAACTTATCATCTCTCCTATAAAGCCAGAAGATCTTCATACCTGATCTAACTTTTATGTCAATAAGAGATAGATCACTCTAAAATTTAATTTCTATTTTTTTCAAGGCCAAGAACGGGCCACGTCTGCGGCAGCAAGAAAGGCTCTTTATCGTGCACAAAGGCGTCAAACCCTTCTGCAAAGCCTAGCGCTGCGAATAGATGACCACTTTCCCGAGTTCGTTAATCTGGGACCACGAGACACACAGCCGAGCTCGCTTTGGGGATCCCCAGGCATGACGACAACGCTTGCTGGTCAAAACCGCGCCCCTGGCATTGAGGAAAAGTATCCACCCGCTCTACAACCAATAGACTTCATGATCACCAACCATGGCACATATTCAAAGCCACGGGTCGTCAGGGGCTTTGCAGCGTTTGGGTTCGTATCACTAAAATAACCGCGCGCTCTTAGGCGACGATGGAAAATTCCCTGCGCCCGGGATAGCGGGTAAGTTCGCTTTTTTTTGTGCGACAAAACTTGTCATTACAAAAAGATTTACCGGACTGACGCCCCTATACTGATGTTCTACAAAATCGTTCTCAAAATAAGGGTCTTTACCCGCATGTCTGACTCTGGCCTCACGTGGGGCGGGCGAGTCACCTAAAGAATCCGCCCCTTCAATCCTGCGTTAACAGCGCCGCGTGTGAAGCGCCCATGGATAAACACCCTCAACGCACGTGTTAGGGTAAGTTCTCCACATGACATTTCTTTTGCTTACATCAAATCACGCGACGTGAAAAACTCTTTATCAAAGTGGTTTTTCTTTCACGTAGCAATATACAGGGACAGCGGGTGCGCGAGGATAGGTGATATCAGGTGCCTCCCCTGCCACAAAAAGCTCCTTAGTGAGAGCGTCTTTTATTTCCTGTGTGCGCGCATCGGCGATCACCAAGTGACACTGCGTTTTTTCAAGCACCACTTTTTCCAAAAAATAGGCAAGACATGCTTTGGCATAACCACGACCTTGGTGCTCTTTGTAAGTATTCATCTGATCTAACACCACAAAGGGTTCAGGGGACGTCTGATTGAGAGGATACTCGTAGCGCAAGCACGAGTAGTAACCTGTGCCCTTTGGATCTATTCCAGAAAAGGATCCCGGGTATCCTAGGCATATTTTTGTCAGGTCTATGTCATGGGGATAAAGGGCTACTTCTCCCCATCCGCTTTGATAAGACCAACTGTTGGCCATCCAAAAAGTCTGGGGGCGGTCCTTATATGTAAAGGTAAACTCTTCCAAACATAGATATCCAGACATGGCAGAAGGGCGCTCGACCTCTTGACAAAGGTGTTCCATTTTATGAGGAACACTAGCCAGGGTCATTGCCTCCTTCACTTGCTCAGCGCTCAAAGGATTTCCCCAGGAAGTGCTGCAGACAAACAAAAAGGCAAACGCCCATAATCGTTGTCTTTTTTTCCATAGAAACCAACAGCTTGACATACAAAAGCCCATTTAAATTTTCAAAATTCATGTCATACTGGCAAAATTAAGCCACAGCTGTCAATCTAACTTTCCAAAGACGAGTACCCCTCAAGGAATTCTGTATTAATAAAAACGAATTGTACAACATCCAAACAGGGTCCCTTTTTGACGTGAACTCACACACCATCACAGTATCTAACTTCCTGCGCCCATCAAGTGAGGCTATCTTTTGACATCTCTAGATACAGTAAAGAGTCAAAGGATATTTCTCGCCTCCCCTCACCTGCCCGTCTTTAAGCAAATAAAAAATCTAGTAAACACGTCTTATAAGTGATAGAAGAGAGATTCTTCTGTTTTATCTTAGACTGTATCGAGGCGTGTTTTGAGTGCACCGACCGTTTCTTCTATTTCTGTTTTCTCGCTTCCTCGAACTGTGTGGGCCATTGGCATCGTCACACTTTTGATGAACCTCTCGACCATCGTCATCTTTTCTTTGTCCCCCCTTTATCTCACGGCGGTCCTGGGCGTTAGCACCCTAAGCCTTGGGATTTACGAAGGTGTTGTGGAGGCCCTTGCTTGGTCAACACGTATTTTTTCGGGTATCATTAGTGACTATCTGCGCAAGCGAAAGCCGCTATTACTGTTCGCGTCCTCCTTGACGGCGCTTTCAAGACCTATTTTCGCGTTGGCGCCCAGCTTTGGATGGATTTTCTTTGCAAGATCCCTTGACCGTCTTGGTAACGGCCTTCAAGCCACGCCCCGCGAGGCCCTCGTGGGGGACGTTGCCCCGCCTCAATCCAAGGGGGCATGCTATGGTCTACGCCAAACTTTAGGCGTGACGGGATCTCTCATCGGCGCCCTCATCATTATCCTGTGGACCGGCAAAAATATGGACGTAAGCGCCTATCAGTCGATCTTCTGGAGCGCAGCCGTCCCACCACTTCTGGGCTTGTTGATTCTTTTTTTCTTTGTCAAAGAAGTAAAAGAAAAGCCTCTCTCGAATCCCCTTTCTGCTTTGGAGGACCGCTTTTCCTTCAAAGACTTTAGGCTCCTTGGCGGGCCCTATTGGCGCGTCGTTTTTGTGGCGTCCCTTTTTATGCTCTCGAACTATTCGGGCGCATTCATGATCTTACAAGCCCATGCGGTAGCCGATCACATTCACATCGCGCCTCTGACCATGGTCTTCCAAAACCTTGCATCCATGTGCGCCGCTTACCCCATTGGGCGCCTCTCGGACCGCATCGATCGGCGCAAGCTTTTGGCCGTAGGGTTTCTTTTAACGATTGTCTCGAACCTATTTTTGGGATGGGCAACGGGCCAAACGACCGTTCTGATTGGCGCTCTTTTATGGGGCGCGCAGCTTGGCATTACCCAAAGCCTGCTGGTTGCCAAGATCGCGGACGCAACGGTCCCCCGCGTGCGCGGTACGGCCTTTGGTATCTATTATTTGACCATTGCGGGAAGTCTATTTGCCACAAACTTTCTGGCCGGAAAACTCTTTGACTTAAAAGAAGTTTTTTCTCTTTTCACCGGACCTCAAACCTTGTTTGTCATTAGTTCAATTTTTGCGTTTCTCGCCCTTTTGTGCCTACCCCTCATTCGGTCTGCCAGGCGCGCAGGGCCCGTTCGTCACTAAGGAGACCTTCCATGATTATTGCTGAAAAAGCACAGAAAGTCATAACAGACGTTTTGATTGTGGGCGCGGGCCCCGTGGGTCTTTTTGCCGTTTTTCAATGCGGTATGCTGAAAATGCGTTGCCATGTGGTTGACGCCCTTGATATGGCAGGGGGACAATGCACAGCCCTTTATCCTGAAAAACCCATCTATGATATTCCGGCCCATCCGTCTCTCACAGGTCAAGAACTTGTTGATCAACTGCAACGGCAAATAGCGCCCTTTAATCCTGTCTTTCATCTAGGGCAACAGGTTGAAACACTGCACAAAAATGATGACGGCACCTTTGAGGTCACAACGTCCCGTGGCACACATTTTCATGTCAAAGCGATTATCATAGCGGCAGGATCCGGAGCGTTTGGCCCTAAAAAACCCCCCCTTAGAGATCTTGAGGCTTACGAAGGATCGGGTGTTTTCTATTACGTCACGAGCAAAAATCTTTTCAAAGACAAGAAGATCGTCATTGCAGGGGGGGGCGACTCTGCCATCGATTGGGCAATTATTTTGGCAGAGCTTGCCTCGAAAGTTTATGTCGTTCATCGTCGTCCCCAATTCAGAGGGGCACCTGATTCCGTTGAAAAACTTCATGCACTGGCAAAAGATGAGCGCATCGAGCTTGTCATTCCCTACCAGCTTTCTTTTCTACAAGGTCAAAACGGCGTCCTTTCAGGGGTTGGCGTTGAAACCTTGGACGGCGAGAAACGCCTTTTGGAGGTAGACGCGCTTTTGGCCTTTTTTGGCCTTTCCTCTAACCTTGGGGCACTTGCAGGGTGGGGCCTCGAGGGAACTAAACAAACTCTTACCATTGATCCTACGACGGCTTCTACCAACATCCCTGGTGTCTTCGCCGTGGGAGACGTTGCAACCTACCCCCATAAACTCAAGCTCATTATGACAGGCTTTGCCGAAGTTGCCCAGGCAGCCCACGCAGCTTACGCCTTTGTGTTCCCTGATAAAGCCCTTCATTTTGAACACTCCACCACGAGCGGTGTAGCAGGATTTTAGCCAGCGCTTTTAAAAGGATGGCTGATCACGAAAAACTCTGTCCTCGGCTTTGGGTTTCGTGCGCTAGGACCTTAATGTTATGAAGAAAAATTCTTAGAACTTTTAAAAACAAAGTACCAGGAAATTACCTGAATTATTTTTGAAAATCTATGTTAGTAGCACTCAAGAAAAATCCTTACCCATAACATTAAAGAGTGCTTTTTATGGTTTTTTTCCTCAAAAACCGCTGTTTTTGAAATTGGGTGTTTTCTCAACAAATTACGAAGCTAAATCTAAAGATAGAACTTTTGAAGCGCCGCCGCGTTTTGTCAAGAACAACGCCACACTATGATCCCTTCTTACTTCTTGCCTTTTTGGCCCAGATTGTTAGGGTTAATAAGCAAAAACCATTGCTTGTTAGAGGTGATGACGCGTTTTCTTTTTTTCTTTTTAGGCCTCCTTTGCTGGAAGACATCCGTAAGTCTTGCCTTTATCCCCTTTAGCGATGATGTGCATAATCCGTCGATTTTTACGCCTTCTCTCCACGAGCCTGACCTAGAAGCCCAGTGGCCTGATGCCCCTTCGGCCCCGCGTCCTTTCCTTAGTGAGGATGACTATACGGCTTTTCCTCCTTTAACGGCGTATACAGAGACCATCAGTCTCTTGCAATCGGCAAAAAAATTCTTATCAAGATACGTTTTTCGCTCTGTGAAAGAGTCTGTGACTTTTGAAGACACCCCATCTCCTTTTTTCTCCGACAAAATGCCAAAAAAATCGCCGATTACCTTCTGTCTTTTTTAGAGGTCGAAGATCATCTAAGCTGCCGGCTCGTGAATCGATAGACCGCCAAGGCCATTGATCTATTACTTCAAAAACGATTAAATTCTTCCCTGACGTTTCTGCCCTACCAGGACGTGGCCCCCTTTTATGTGCTGTATCCGCCTCGTCTTGTTCAAAGGAATCTCATGGTCCTTTGTCACACAGCGACTTTCCTGCCTATTCCCCACGCTTTTCCCGAGCGTTGTCTGCCGCCAACGGCGCCCTACCTATGGATGGCTGACTTGCATAGGGACCATCCTCTGACCCAGACCCTGTTTAAAACACTTTTTGGCAAAGCGTTCGACAATGAAGGGGATAAAGACATGTCGTTGAACGCCTTGATCTCAGCGCTTCCCCTTAAAGGGGTTCTTTTTCGGACTAACACGCAAACCGAAAATGAAGCCTTTGAAAAGGCGTTGATCCAAGTCCTTGAGACACAAAAAAGCGCATCCCCTCACTTGATCTTTAATGTTTATCTCTCTCCTTGGTCTCAACTGGAGGCCTACGAGGTGGGTCTACGTCAAAAACCCCATACCTTCGTCTTGACGGACAAGACGCTGAAGTCACTAAGCTATCGTCCTTATCTCCACCTATGGCTTGCCACAAACCCTCTGCATCACGTGATTCTAATGGTCAGCGCCGCAAAAAATCACACTCTTTGTTTAAAAGCCGCAGATTTGCCAAGTTCTTTAAAGCACCTGATCATCACAAACCCCGCACGTAACGTTCGTATCATTGAAAAAGATTTTTTATCCGAAAGCGGCACGTTTCAAACGCTCTTCTTTAGGGGAGTGAGCGACGTACAGCTCATTGAAGATGACTTTGCATCATTTTGTCCGTCTTTGACGCGCGTCAATCTCGACGCGTTATACAATGTGCGCCAGATCAAGGACCGCTTTCTGATTCGAAGTGCGCTGTCTAACTTCCGCGCTTGGCCCTTCAAACAAACCCATACCCTTGGCACACACTTCCTTTCACACAATAAGTTTCTTTTGTCTTGTGATACAAAGGGATTAGAGGAGGTGGAAATCCTTCCCGATCATTTTCTTTCTTATTGCCCACGCCTGATCGACCTCAGGACCGAGGGGCTTTGTGGCATCAAGGAAATGAGAAATCACTGTTTTTACAATGCGACCTCTCTTACCAGATTTAATTGCCGTCCCTTTACAAAAACCATTTGTATTGGAGAAGGGTTTTTAGCGTGTGCTTTTTCTTTTCCTTTTGTTGATACAAGAGGCTTTGACTATGTTGAAATTATTGGCGCAGGCTTGATGCGCAGCCCTCTTTCCCTGACCCGAATCAACACCCGGGGTTTTGGCAATATAACAACCATTGGACCAGAGTTCATGGCTCTTGCCGCAAAGCTAGAGAGGTTTGACCTCACCTCTTTTAGGTGTCTTCAAACTGTAGGAAAAGACTTTTTATCAACGACCCTTGTGCTCTCAAAAGCTGAACAATAGAACATCGCGTGCTTTTTAAAAACGACGGGCCTCCCAAAATAGGTTTGCCCGTCACACACCCCCTTTCCTTTCTCAAAAGGCCACCGCGTCTTTTCTTTTTTCATTCTTCAAAAAAAATACATAATTTTTACGCTTTCCTAAGACTTATCGTTTATTTTTAAAGAACAATGACACATCAATAAAGAGGGTCATCATGCTATCAGAACCCTTCGAATACATGCTGACTCCTGATGGGGGACGCCTGCGCTATAAATTCTGGCCTGCAGATGTCAGCAGTGTCTCGCGTACACCCAAAACTGTCATTCTTATGCAGGGGCGTGCCTCCTTCATGGAAAAATTCAGTGGTGTCATCCACCAACTTCAAAAAAGTGGCTATCATGTGTGGAGTTTCGATTGGCGAGGGCAAGGTCTTTCTTCTAGACTGATCAAGGAGACCCGCAAGGGATATATCGACAGCTATGAAACGTACCTGAGCGACTTTACCCTCCTCCTTCAAAGCATCATTCTGCCTAAGGTGAGAGGACCTTTAATGATTTTGGGTCAGTCCATGGGGTGTCACATTGCCCTTCGTTTTCTAGAGCGCCACCCCGGCATTTTCGACAGCGCCTTTTTGACAGCGCCCATGCTTGAGTTGAATACCGGCGGATATGCGCCCAGTGTTGCAAAAATCTTTGTGAAAACGGCGTGCAAGCTTGGGTTTAGCACCTCCTTTGTTCCAGGCCATCGTCGCTATGATCCCGCCAAAGAACCCTTTGAAGGAAATCTCTTAACCCATGATCGAAAATCATTCATCGAGCACCGTGATTTGCACCGCAAGCATCCACTCCTCAATGTAGGGGGTGTGACCTTTAGTTGGGCCCATGCAACCTTTGAATCCATGGCGTATCTCAACACCCCAGAGCGACTAGGCAAAATTGACATTCCGGTTTTTGTGCTCCTTGCCGGCGAAGAAAGTGTGGTCAGCAATGTCAATGCTCCCACCCTTTTGTCTTGGCTGCCGATGTGTACTTACAAAGTTTACGAGGGCGCACGTCACCAACTCCTTTCTGAGTCACCGGTGTATATGAATAGATTTTGGGAAGACTTTGAGCGTTTTAGCGCCGCTCAGGATCTTGTGGGGGCTTCGTTTAAAGAAAAGCATTTTGACGCAGCCCCCGTACCAACAGGACGCGTTTTTCCAACCCTCCCCAACGATTTCAAGGGGAATGAGGCCCACCCTTAAGTAGCGGCTTCTGTTTGGTTCCACGCTTATACTTTCTTTGCAAGCGCCACCTCAATGGCTTTTTGAACATGGGTTGAGAGGTTTTCACCCCTCAACGCCATAAGGCGCTTTGCGACCTTTTCATTGATTTCCTGAGGATAGCGCTGTAGATAAAGCGCTGTCACATAAAGGCGGCCTTGCTGTGTGTCGGTTCGAAGCCACTCTTCAACATTAAATAGATCAAAGACGCCAATCACCCGAAGGGACGGAAGCAGTGCTTGAATCGCCTCAGTCATTTCAATGATAGGAGGCTCATTCTGAGGGTCTGGGGATGAAAAAAACCCGTTAAGCACGGCGATGTTATTCAAGGTTGCGGCGACCGTTCCTTTTCTCACAGGCCCTGCTTCGTGGGTATAGGGGTTCACCGATACGGTTCCGTCCGCCCCGTCGGGCAAAATAAGATCGGGGGTAAAAAGAGGAGCCTTTTGCTTTGAAGGAACGCTCATAACTTTCTCCTTAAAAAACCATTTCTCCATGGTATCGGCCTCATGGCTATATGCAAAGAGGGTCCAAATGTACGGCCTTTTAACATAGACTATCTAAAGGGAGGTTCGTTGAATCCACGCAGCTTTCTTGAGTGCAAATTCTGGATCCCGTTTTGCCTAATGCGCTCGAGGGTAATAAGACCCACCTTTAAGTGTTGGGCGACCTGACTTTCATAAAAGGCGTTGGCCATCCCCGGAAGCTTGATGTCTCCGTGAATGGGTTTGTCTGAGACACATAAAAGGGTTCCATATGGTACGCGCAGGCGAAGACCGTTGGCGGCGATGGTCGCCGATTCCAGGTCTACGGCAATACTGCGACTTTGATTTAGTTGCTCGAAAAGCTCACGGGCGCGCAGCTCCCAGTTGCGGTTGTCTGTGGTAAAAACGGTTCCTGTACGAAGTCTCGTTTTTAGCTGTGCGCCTTGAAGGCCTGTCACTTCGGCCACTGCCTCTTGAAGGGCGACTTGGATTTCAGCTACAGGGGGGATCGGGACCCACAGGGGCAGATCTTGATCCAAAACCCGGTCTTCGCGGACATAGCCGTGGGCCAACACATAGTCACCCAGGCGCTGGGTGTTCCTGAGCCCTGCGCAGTGCCCCAGCATGATCCAACAGTGCGGCCTTAAAACAGCCAAATGGTCCGTGATGGTCTTGGCGTTAGTTGGTCCCACACCAATATTGATGAGTGTCACGCCGTTTCCATCAGGGCGCGTTAAATGGTACGCTGGCATTTGGAACAAGCTTGTATGATCCAGACGCACCTCTTCCATACTTTCGATGTTTTTCTGGGTATAAACAGTGCCCCCTGGCATGGCAAAGGTCAGCTCTGACTCTTGGGTGACTTGCTCAAGGCCGTAAGCGATGAATTCTCTGACATAGCGCTGGTAGTTGGTCAAAAGAATAAAGTTTTGGAAAACCTTCGCCGGTGTGCCGGTGTAGTGCTTGAGACGATGCAAGGAAAAATCGACGCGCTCTGCCGTAAACAAGGAAAGCGGCATGACTTGGGGCCCTTGGGGGGAAAACTGATACGTATGGTTCACGATGCGGTCATCGATGCGCTGTAGATCGGGATAAATAAAATTTGCCTTGAGGAGGCGCTCAGTCCCCTCGGACATATTAAGCGCGCCGCCGTCAAGCACAAAAGACACCGGAATGGGTGAATCACTTTCTCCCACATAAAAAGGCACGTTGTAGTTTTTCTTCAAAAGGCTCATCTGTTCGTGCAGATACCCCTCAAAAAGACTGGGCTCTGTCACGGTCATTTCATAAAGGCCGTTTTGATCGACGATCCCGTAAGCATCGCGCGCGTCTGCCTGGGTAATCTGGGTATTAAGAAGTTGGCACCCAAGAAAGGGATAGGTTGCCGACATGGGATGGCTTTCCGTGCGGTCTCCTGCCACAAATCGGGCGACCGCTTCTTGCAACTGATGCTTGTTTTTTTCGTAGATGATCTTCAAGGCCGAAAGCGCCTCGTCCACGTCGGAATAAATATTAAGCTGCCTCACCTTGATGGAAAAATCGGGAACGGAATAGCTCAACCTTGCACCTCTTCTGGCTTTTATGTCCCCCAGTGTATCCTTAAAAGGCGACCGATGAAAAGAGGGCGAAAGCAGCAGAGCGCGATCTTTTTGCTATCCTAATCAAGGTTTTCAAGGGGATTGATACCCATCAAACTTCTGGCAAAGCTTTTAGCGTCAAAAGGTTGCAGGTCTTCAAGCTTTTCGCCGACACCAATCAGGTGGAGCGGCAATCCAAACTTTTGGGTCAACGCCACAACCACACCTCCCTTGGCCGTACCATCAAGTTTTGTGACGACAAGGCCCGTCACACCGGCGGCCTTTTGGAAAAGTTCCACCTGGGAATGGGCGTTTTGTCCAACCGTTGCGTCCAACACAAGAAGGCATGTGTGGGGCGCGTCCGCGTCTATTTTCTTTAAGACGCGGCGAATTTTTTCAAGCTCGGTCATAAGATCAACTTTGTTTTGAAGGCGTCCTGCCGTATCAACGATCAGAATATCATCCTGGGCTTGGCGCGACGTTTCATAGGCCTCGTACACAAGTCCCGCTGGATCCGCGCCCTGGGTTTTAGGGGTCACAAGAGGGACACCTGCCCGCACGGCCCAGGTTTGAAGCTGCTCAACGGCGGCAGCGCGAAAGGTGTCCCCAGCCGCCACCCGAACCCGAAGCCCCTTGGCGGCCCAAAGCGCCGCCATTTTGCCGATGGTCGTGGTCTTTCCGCTGCCATTCACGCCCACAACCAACACGACATGGGGTTTGTGTGCGGAATTGATCTCCAAGGGTAGGGACACGGGCACCAAAACTTCTGCCAAGTGATTTGCTAAAAACTCTTTGACTTCTTCTTCGCTGACATCTTTTTCAAAGCGGTCTTTTGCCAGCGCCTTCACCGCGTTTTCTGCCGCCTCAACGCCCATATCTGCCTGGATTAACAGCTCTTCCAGCTCGTCCAGTAATTCTTGATCCAGGCGCCGTTTGCGGATGAGACTGGCAATGCCGTCCCCAAGCTTTGTGGACGTTTTTTTAAGGCCTTCCGTCAGTCTTTTGAACCAACCCTTTTTAGGTTCTTCTTGGGGCGTGTCTTGGGTCATTCTCTGGCTACCTTTACCACTTCTAGGGTTTTAGCGTGGCTTTTCACGACTTGTACGTCAACGATTTTTCCAACAAGACCCGCGACCTCCTCAGGGTCCGTAAAAAAGACAGGCGCATAGTGCTCGGTGTGACCGCGCGCGCCTTCTTCTACCAGGACTTTGCAAAAACGCCCCTCTTGGGTTTTTAAAAAGTCCGCAAGACGCGCCTCTCCCACCTCGCGCATGACTTTTGCGCGCTCTTGAATCAAAGCGCTTGGAAGCTGCGGCATACGCGCGGCCGGCGTGCCAGGGCGTGGGGAAAAAGGAAAAATATGAAGATAGGTCAGGTCGCACGCCTCAATACACGCCAACGTGTTTTGAAACATCTCGTCAGTTTCCGTGGGAAAGCCCGCAATCAGATCCGCCCCCAATACAACGTCTGGGCGAATTTCCTTGGCACGCGCGCAAAAGGAAATGGCGTCCCCTCGCAAATGGCGGCGCTTCATGCGTTTTAAAATCATGTCATCCCCCGCTTGCAGGCTGACATGAAGGTGGGGCATCAGGCGCGGGTGGGCAAAAAGCTCAAAAAGCTCTTCATCCACCTCGCTCGGATCCAAGGATGATAGACGCAGACGTGGAAGCCCTGGCACATTATTTAAAACGCGCCTGACAAGGCTGCCAAGGCGCGGCGCCCCCGGCAAGTCGCCCCCATAATCGGTGATATCAACGCCCGTAAAAACAACTTCTTGGCACCCTTGATCTACAAGGGTTTGAATTTGACGCACAATTTCCGCCACCGGCACGCTACGGTTAGGCCCCCGCGCATGGGGAATGGTGCAAAATGTACACCGGTGATTACAGCCATTTTGAATTTGTAAAAACGCGCGTGCATGGTGGTCGAACCCCTGAATTAGGTGATGCGCGGTTTCTGTGACTTCTGCAATGTCGGTGACCAGCACCTTTTCGGTTTGCTCTTTAGCAAAGCTTGCGGCTTGCAACTTATCGTGGTTCCCAAGAATCCGCGTGACGCCCGGCATTTTTTCGTAAACCTCGGGGTTAAGCTGCACGCTGCATCCCGTGACAAAAATAGCGGCGTTCGGATTTTCTTTTTTCGCGCGCCTGACGGCTTGCCTTGATTGGCGTTCGGCATTGCCCGTAACAGCACAGGTATTAATGATGACGACCTGGGACATGCCGGCGTCCTTGGCAAGGCCTTTCATTACCTCGGATTCGTAGGTATTCAAGCGACACCCCAACGTCACGACCTTGATGTCGTCAGATCGAGGGGGTATCTCCTTAGTCAAAGAGATCATGGTGAAAGGTTCCTTGAAACACATGCTTGACCTTACCGCGCATGAGGACTTTTTCGCCGTCATAGGTTACAAGAAGAATCCCCCCGTCCATAACGACCTCGCATTCTTTTCCTGATTCCAAAAGACCTCTAAGGACGCCCGCCACAACCGTCGCACACGCCCCTGTCGCGCACGCAGGCGTCACGCCCGTCCCCCGTTCCCACACACGCATACGCACCTTTTGACGGGAAAGCACCTGGGCAAACTCGACGTTCGTGCCTTGGGGATACAAGGCGTGGTGAGTAAGCTCCTTTCCAAGGCGCTCGAGGGGAAGGTCCTCAAGGCTATCCATAAAAAAGACCATATGGGGATTGCCCATACTGATGGCCGCTGGCGCTGGCAGGTGAGGGATCCCTAAAGGCAAGTATAAAGGGTCAACGTCTTTTGCAAGGCCGATGGCCGTTGGCGTCAGGCGAGGCGGGCCCATATTGACGGTCGTCTCGTCGCCCTCGGTGTACGTGTCCAACAGGCCAGCAACCGTACGCAGCACCTGGCGCGCCTTTCCTGAGTCCTTGGCCAAATAAGCCCCCACACAGCGCGTCGCGTTCCCGCATGCCTCAACTTCACCACCGTCGGCATTAAAAATCCGCATAAAGGCGTCATGATCAGGATCACTTGCCAGCACAATCAGCTGATCACAGCCAATACCCGCACGTCTGTCACTTAGTCGCACGATTTCGGCGTGGGACGGCACAAAGGGGGCGTTCCTGCCATCCAAAATGATAAAATCATTCCCAAGACCATGCATCTTGACAAAGGAGTGCAAAGCGGTGTCCGTTTGAGGGTGTGGGTGGGGCTGTGCTGTCATATCCTCATCATCCTTTTAGGTTAAAACTTATTTGCCTGGAGATCTATAAGCCGGGTTCTGTCCCAATTACTTGGGGATGGCCATTCATCTAGGAGCCTTGTTACCAAGACCCTCATGCGACCGACCCAAACAGCGACGTGAAAGACCGTCTGTTGCCCAAAGCAACGGCTGTTTCTACTTGGTCTTGCTCCGGGTGGGGTTTACCCTGCCACTTCCCTCACGGGAAGCGCGGTGCGCTCTTACCGCACCCTTTCACCCTTACCGGCTTTCGCCGGCGGTTTACTTTCTGTGGCACTTTCCCTAGGATTACTCCCGCTGGACGTTATCCAGCACCCTTCTTCCATGGAGCCCGGACTTTCCTCTTGAAGCAGGCCTCAAGCGACCATCCGATCTCCAGGCAGCCACACCTTACCCTGACATGGGCAAGATCTCAAGGATTCTGATGCAGGGAAGCAATTGCTGCACCCCTTTCCCTCAGGTACAATAGCTAAAATAGTCTTACAGGGACGCACTTACCCCATGAACAATACACGCACGACCGCGCCGTCTTTGAAAAAACCTTTTCTCTTAGGTCTCGTTCTTCTTTTTGTGGGGGTCGGGGTGTGGCAGTGGGACAAGGGGCACGGACACAAAAAAGGCCCTGAAAAGGATCAAACCACGACCGTGCGCGTTGCATCTGCAACCTCTCGAGATATCCCTGTGATGCTTGAGGCGCTTGGCTCCGTGACGCCAGAAAAAACAGTTAACCTCAAGGTACAGGTCACAGGCACGCTTCTTCAAATCCATTTTGAAGAAGGACAGTTTGTCAAAAAAGGTGATCTTTTGGCCGAGATTGACCCTCGCCCCTATGAGGCGCAGCTATTGCAATACGAGGGGGAGCTTGCCAAGGATCAAGCGCTTCTTGAAAACGCCAAGCTTGATCTAAAGCGCGACAGTACGTTGAACGCTAAAGGCTTTGCCTCGGCCCAAGCCCTGGATACTCAAGTGTGGCTTGTTCGCCAGTATGAAGGCGCCGTCAAGGCAGACCAGGGCCTTGTGGATAACGCCAAAGTTAATCTTTCACATTGCAAAATTCTCGCCCCCGTGGATGGACGTATTGGCTTTAACCAAGTGGATCTTGGGAACATTGTGCAACCTTCTGATACGACCCCGCTTGCCATTATCAATACCATTCAGCCCATCACTGTTGTCTTTTCCATCCCCGAAGATAATTTGCCCACGGTCCTTCAAAAGGTAAAAGCCAAAGAAACGCTTGGCGTTGAAGCCTATGACCGGGGACAAAATAAAAAGCTAGCTGATGGCACCCTCACCAATGTTGACAACCAAATCGATCTCGCGACGGGAACCGTGAAACTTAAGGCTACGTTCACCAACGAGCCTGAAACCCTTTTTCCCAATCAGTTTGTGAATGTCCGCCTGCATGTGGAAACTTTGAAAGGGGCGACCACTGTGCCTACGGCCGCGATCCAACGCGGCGCCCAGGGATCCTATGTCTACGTACTGACCCCTGATCAGAAAAAAGTACGCCTTCAAAACGTGACCCTTGGCCCCGCTTGGAAAGATGACACCGTGATCACAAAGGGGATCGCGCCCCACGATACGGTCATCATTGAAGGCACGGACCGCCTCACGGACGGTGCGTCCGTCCAGGTCAGTGCGCTGTCCGCCCCCACACCAAAGGCCTCCTAATGAATTTATCGCGCCTTTTCATCCTGCGACCCATCGCGACCACGCTTTTGATGCTGGCGGTCCTGTTTGTGGGCGCGCTTGCCTACCGCCTCCTTCCGGTGTCTTCCCTTCCCCAAGTGGATTATCCCATTATCAGGGTTGCTACCTTTTACCCAGGTGCCAGCCCCGAGGTCATGACCTCTCTCATCACGGCCCCCTTGGAAAAACAGTTTGGTCAAATGCCAGGCCTTGCCCAGATGACCTCGTCAAGCTCGTCTGGGGCAAGCCTTATTACGCTCCAATTTTCCTTGAACCTCAGTCTCGACGTGGCCGAACAGCAAGTCCAAGCCGCCATCAACGCAGCCAACACGTATTTGCCGTCGGACCTTTCCAACCCGCCCGTTTACAGCAAGGTTAACCCCGCGGACGCGCCCATCATGACGCTGGCCCTTACGTCCGACACGCTTCCCTTAACCCAGGTGGGTGATTACGCCGAAACGCGTTTTGCCCAGAAAATATCCCAAGTAAGCGGCGTGGGCCTAGTCAGCATCAGCGGCGGTCAGCGTCCCGCGGTACGTATCCAATTGAATCCTACAGCCCTTGCCACTTACGGCCTGACCTTGGACGCCGTGCGCACGACTCTTATCAGTGCCAGCACAAATCAACCCAAGGGTAACTTCGACGGACCACAGCTGTCTTACACCATCAACGCCAATGACCAGCTTTTGTCAGCCAAAGAATACGAAAATCTTGTGATCGCGTACTTGAACAAAGGCCCCCTTCGCTTGAAAGACGTTGCGACCGTCATTGACGGCGTGGAAGATACGCGACAAGCCGCCTGGTTTAATGAAACGCCGGCTGTGATTTTGAATATCCAGCGCCAACCCGGCAGCAACGTGCTGGAAGTGGCTGACAATATTAAAACGCTTCTTCCCAAATTACAGGCGTCTCTGCCTGCTAGCATCAAGGTCACCCTTGTGTCTGATCGCACCCAGACCATCAAGGCGTCCACCAAGGACGCAGAGTTTGATTTGATACTGGCCGTCATTTTGGTCGTCACCGTCATCTATGTGTTTTTGGGCAACGCGCGCGCCACCCTTATCCCCAGTGTGGCGGTCCCCCTGTCCCTTATTGGCACCTTTAGCGCCATGTATCTTTTGGGCTTTAGTGTTAATAACCTTACCTTGATGGCGCTGACCATCGCGACGGGTTTCGTCGTGGACGACGCCATCGTCATGATTGAGAATATCTCAAGGTACTTGGAACAGGGCGAAAATCCCCTGAACGCAGCCCTTAAAGGGGCGTCTCAAATTGGTTTTACCATTTTGTCCCTTACGGTTTCCCTTATCGGCGTTTTAATCCCTCTTCTTTTCATGGAAGATGTGGTGGGGCGTCTTTTCCGTGAATTTGCCCTGACTTTATCCATCACCATTCTCATCTCAGCCTTTGTTTCCTTAAGCCTTACCCCCATGATGTGCGCGCGCATTCTTAAAGAAGACGCGCACAAAACCGTCTCGCGTTTTCAAAAGATCACAACGCAGCACATCGACCGTCTGATCGCCTTTTACGCGCGCACCCTAGCATGGGTTCTTACGCGCAAGCCGCTTATCCTTTTGTGCGCCCTAGGAACCGTTCTTTTGAGTGCTTTTTTGGTCGTGACGATCCCCAAGGGATTTTTCCCTCAACAAGACACGGGCGTCATTCAAGGGGTCAGCCAAGGCCCTGAAAGTATTTCCTTTCCTGCCATGGCCCGCGCCCAAGAACGCCTTGTCAAAGACCTTCTACAGGATCCAGACATTCAAAATGTCTCCTCCTTTGTGGGCATTGACAGCAATAATACAACCCTTAATAGCGGAAGGTTCCTCATTACCCTAAAACCTGTAGACGGCCGCACCAGTACAGCCCAAGACGTCGTCATGCGCCTTCGTCAAAAATTTGAAAAGCCCTCTCCTTTAACGGTTTATCTTCAATCTCTTCAAGATATTACCCTTGATGATCGTGTGAGCCGCACCCAGTATCAATACAGCCTTACCTCTCCCGTCCAGGATGATGTCAGTATCTGGAGCAAACGCCTGGTTGCCGCTCTTTCGCGTGACAAAACCTTTCAAGACGTTAATACCGACATCCAAGAAAACGGCCTTGCTGCACATCTTACCCTTGATAGAGACAGCGCTGCGCGCCTTGGCATCACGGCCGCGGACGTTGATAACATGCTGTACAATGCCTTTGGACAGCGTCAAATCCTAACCCTTTATACCCAGTTCAATCAGTATTATGTGATCCTTGAGGTGTTGCCGGCGTTTCAACAAAGTCTTAAGGCTCTTGATCATTTATATCTGCAATCAAGCACTAAAAAAGCGATTCCCTTGAGCGTCTTTGCGACCATTTCTGAAAAAAAGAACTTGCTGTCCATCAACCGACAAGGACAATTTCCCGTGGCGGTTGTGTCCTTTAACCTGGGAGAAAATGCCTCTCTAGGGGCGGCCGTCACGAAACTTGAGGAAACGAAAAACGCCCTTCAGATTCCGGCCAAAATCCAAACCAGTCTTGAGGGAACGGCCAAAATTTTTGAAAGCTCCCTTGCCAACCAAGGCTTTTTGGTACTGGCGGCTGTTCTTGTGGTCTATATTGTGCTGGGCGTTCTGTATGAAAGCTTCATTCATCCTATTACCATCCTTTCAACCCTCCCGTCAGCCGGTATGGGGGCCCTTCTTTCCCTTTTCATCACGGGACGGGACCTAAGCGTTGTCGCCCTTATTGGGATCATCCTCCTCATCGGCATTGTGATGAAAAACGCCATTATGATGATTGATTTCGCCCTTGATCTTGAGCGCAAAGAAGGCAAAGCGCCTTATGACGCTATTTATGAAGCCTGCCTTTTGCGCTTTCGCCCCATCTTGATGACAACCCTTGCCGCCCTTTTTGGCGCGGTTCCCTTGGCTGTGGGCAGCGGCATGGGCGCAGAACTCCGCTCGCCCCTTGGTATTGCCATTATCGGCGGGCTTGTCACAAGTCAGCTCTTGACCCTTTACACAACGCCCGTGATTTATTTGACTTTTGATCGCTTGGCGCGCGCCCTCACGTCCCGCACGCGCGCGACCCCCCCAACGCTTTCACCGGAAAAGCGTCCATGAGCCTGTCCAAACCCTTCATTGACCGCCCCATTGGGACAACGCTTCTAGCCATTGGGTTTGCCCTTGCAGGGATTCTTGCTTTTAACGTATTGCCGGTCGCCCCTTTGCCCCAGGTTGATTTTCCCACCATTTCAGTGCAAGCAAGCCTGCCGGGGGCAAGCCCCGAGATCATGGCAACGTCTGTGGCTACCCCCCTTGAGCGCCAACTTAGCCGCATTGCCGGCATTACCGAAATGACGTCATCGAGCAACCTTGGATCGGCCTCTATTACCCTGCAGTTCGATTTGAATCGCAATATTGACGGGGCTGCGAGGGAAGTCCAGGCCGCCATTGCAGCTGCCAGAAGTCAACTGCCCACCGATTTGCCTTCAAACCCCACCTACCGCAAGATCAACCCCGCAGACGCACCCGTCATGATCGTCTCCCTTACCTCTGACGTGTACACCAAAGGCCAAATGTTTGACCTTGCCTCCACGGTCCTCCAACAAAAGCTTTCCCAGGTGGACGGTGTGGGACAGGTCACTGTGGGCGGAGGCTCGCTTCCTGCCGTGCGTGTGGAACTCAACCCCGACGCGCTGGCCAAATACGGGATCCCTTTCGAGCGTGTGCGCACGGTCCTTGCGACCGCCAACGCCAACAAACCCAAAGGGTTCATTACCCATGGCGATCTGAGCTATGACATCACCAGCAGCGATCAACTTTTCAAGGCCAAGGAGTACGCCCCCCTTTTGATTGGGTATCACAACGGAAATGCCATAAAGCTTCAGGACGTGGCCGAGGTCAAAGACGCCGTTGAAGACGTGCGCAACGCGGGCCTTGCCGACGGAAAACCCTCCATTCTTTTGATTATTTTCAAAGAGCCCACTGCCAACATCCTCGAGACTGTAACGAACGTCCACAAAATCCTGCCTGAGCTTAGCGCCATCACGCCTGCTGCCATCAATGTTGGGATCCTCATGGACCGCACAACAACCATTCGTGCCTCTCTCCACGACGTGGAAGTTACCCTGATCATTGCCATTATTTTGGTGATTTTGGTCATCTATGCGTTTTTAGGAAATGCGCGCGCGACCCTTATTCCAGCTGTGACCGTTCCTCTTTCTTTGCTCGGCACTTTTGGGATTATGTATTTTTTGGGCTATAGTTTAAATAATTTTTCCCTTATGGCGCTGACCATCGCGACGGGCTTTGTGGTGGACGACGCGGTGGTCGTCCTTGAAAACATCGAACGTCACATTGAAAAAGGCATGCCCCCCCTCGCGGCAGCACTTCTTGGCGCCAAAGAAGTTGGCTTTACGGTTGTCTCCATGAGCTTGTCCCTGGTGGCCGTCTTTATTCCCATTCTTTTGATGGGGGGCATTGTGGGTCGCCTTTTCCGCGAGTTTGCCGTAACACTCTCCTCGGCAGTGCTCGTGTCCATGGTGGTGTCCTTAACGGTCACGCCCATGATGGGCGCCGTCATTTTACGCGCCAAGGACACACCCAAAGACGCGCACTCGGCGCGTTTCATGACAGGGCTCACGCGTTTTTACAAAAGAAGCCTTTTGTGGGCGCTCTCTCACCAAAGAATCATGCTCTTTCTCATGTTTGCTACTCTAGCCCTAAGCGTTTTCTTGTTCATTTTGGTGCCAAAAGGCTTTTTTCCTCAACAAGACACAGGCCGTATTGTTGCCACGATCCAAGCACAGCAAAACATCTCGTTCCAAGCCATGGAGAAAAAGCTCTCGACCTTTGTCGACATCGTCCGCAAGGATCCAGCCGTTGCCCACGTCGCAGGCTATGTGGGGGGGCGGGGCACTGGGAATTCGGGGGTGCTTTTCATTATGCTGCGCCCCTTGAGCAAACGAAAAGCCAGTGTGGACGACATCATCAACCGGCTGCGCCCCCAACTAGCCGTAGTCCCGGGAGCCACCCTTTATCTGCGCGCCGCCCAGGATATCATGGTGGGAGGACGCCAAGGCAACGCCCAGTATCAGTATACGTTGTCCGCCTATCATCTGCGCGACCTGCAAAAATACACGCCGCGCGTTCTAGAGCACCTTAAGAAAATTCCTGGCATTGCCGATATGAACAGTGATCAGCTAGATAAAGGGCTTCAAGCATACGTGACCCTGGACCGAGAGAACGCGGCGCGTTTTGGGCTTACTGCCACCAGCATGGACAACGGTCTTTACGATGCCTTTGGACAGCGACAAGTTTCGACCATGTACACAACCCAAAACCAATACCGCGTGGTTATGGAAGCAGCGCCCCCCTATGGGCAGCGCCCCCACAATTTAAACGATCTATATCTGCCGTCCTCAACCAACACGCAGGTCCCCCTAGCAACCCTTGCAACCTTTGAGAATAAAAACGCCCTGTTGACGGTTGCCCATCAAAGTCAACTCCCTGCGGCCACATTGTCCTTTAACCTTTTGCCAACCTTCTCTTTGGGCCAAGCCGTTGATGCCATCGACGAAGAAATGAAAAAACTAAATATTCCCGTATCTGTTTTGATGGCATCATTCCAAGGCACAGCCCAGGCGTTTCAAGCGTCATTGTCCTCGCAGCCCTACTTAATCTTAGCAGCCCTTGTGGCCGTGTACGTGGTCCTTGGTATGCTTTATGAAAGCACGGTCCACCCCATCACCATTCTCTCGACCCTGCCGTCAGCAGGTGTCGGCGCGCTTCTTGCCCTTTACGTTACCCGAACAGAGCTCAGCATTATCGCCCTTATTGGGATTTTACTTTTGGTTGGCATCGTAAAAAAGAATGCCATCATGATGATTGATTTTGCCCTGGAGGCCGAGCGCACCCACCATAAATCACCGCCAAACGCCATTTATGAAGCGTGCCTTCTTCGCTTTCGCCCCATCATGATGACGACCATGGCAGCGCTCCTGAGTGCTGTTCCCTTGGCTGTGGGCTTTGGTGAGGGTTCTGAATTCAGGCGTCCCTTAGGGATTACAATTATTGGCGGCCTTATTTTAAGTCAGATGCTCACCCTCTATACGACGCCCGTCATATACTTGAAATTCTCGGGTGCGGCGCGCGGTTTTGAAGGCCTCACAAAGCGCCTTTTTAAAAGAAAAAAAACACCGATCCCTGTGTCATAACCCAGACGCCCTTGAAGAGTTCTTTGTATTTTTTCCCAAAATCGTGTATGTAAAAGTCAGTCTATTTTTGATGTTTTAGCCCGTTGACTGCTTCTCCACTTCTCAATGACGTCGGCACCAAGCGCCATGTGAAACGCCTGTTGACCGTTTATGCAAAACCCCACATTAAACGGCTTCTTGTGTCGTTTGCGGCGATGTTGGTCTTGTCCCTTGCTTCTATTGGCCCTGCAAAGCTTATTGAAAACGTCGTCAACGATATCTTTATCGCTAAGGACGCCGCCATGCTCCTTCCTGTCACCCTCCTGATTGTGGCGGCTTTTTTCCTGAAAGGAGGCGCGCACTATGTCTCCAGTGTGTGCCTTGACTATGTGGGCCAACGTATCGTTGCAAACATCCAACATGATCTGTTTAAAGCGCTCATTAAGGCGGATCTTAGCTTTTTTCACAATGTTCCCTCGGGTGAACTTGTGTCGCGCTTTACCAACGATGTGGATAAGCTCAGGAACGCCGTGACGGGCACGCTTTCAAGCCTTTTCAAAGATACGCTTACGTTTATTTTTTTTGTCATTTTAATGTTTTATCAGGATTTTACCCTGGCCATGATTGCGTTTTTTGTCCTGCCAGCCGCCATTTTACCGGTGGCACGCATTGGCAAGCGCATCCGGAAAACCTCGACAAATATCCAAGAAGAAACCGCAAGCCTAGTGATCCTCTTAACCCAAGCTTTTCAAGGCATTCGTCTCATCAAGTCCTATTGTATGGAAGCCTACGAGGCAAGCCGCATCCAAGGCATTGTGGAGGCCATTTTCAAAAAGGTTTACAAGGCGTCTCGCATTCGCTCGGCCACACACCCCATCATGGAGTTTTTAGGGGGGCTTGCCACTGCCATCATTATTTTTTATGGCGGTAACCAAGTCATCGAGGGGACCCAAACACCAGGTGCGTTCTTTTCCTTTATTGCCGCCCTGCTTTTGGTTTACGAGCCCCTTAAACGTCTGGCAGCCCTTAACGGCAACCTGCAAGAGCAGCTGGGTGCCGCAAGCAGGGTTTTCGCTGTTCTTGACTACGCACCACTCATCACCTCTCCCAAGACGCCCCTCACCCACACCGCTCTCAAAGGGCATCTGACCTTCGATCAGGTAAGCTTTGCTTATGACGGGCGCTTTGAAACCCTGTCCGACATTACGTTGCAAGTCAGTCCCGGTCAAAAAGTTGCCTTTGTGGGATCGAGTGGGGCTGGTAAATCAACCCTGATAAATCTGATTCCACGCTTTTATGACGTCTTAAAGGGCCGCGTTCTCATCGATGGTCTGGATGTTCGGGATTTTGCCCTTCATGACCTGCGGACTCAGATTGCCCTTGTCTCCCAAGAGGTTACTTTATTTGACGATACCATCCGGGCAAACATTGCGTATGGGTCCGAGGGCGCGACTTTTGAAGAGATCCAAAAGGCCGCCATGGGGGCCGCTGCCCACGACTTTATTACGGCCCTCCCCCAAGGATACGACACCCTTGTGGGTGAACAAGGGGTCAAACTTTCAGGTGGGCAGCGCCAACGTCTGTCCATCGCGCGCGCCCTTTTGAAAAATGCGCCGGTCCTGCTTCTGGACGAACCTACCTCCGCCCTTGACTCAGAGTCCGAGCGTCTGGTGCAGCAAGCCCTTGATGAGCTGATGCACGCACGCACAACCCTGGTCATCGCCCACCGTCTTGCAACCGTCAAAGACGCTGATACCATTTATGTGATGGACCAGGGACGCATTGTGGCCTTTGGCACACACGACGAGCTTTTGACGAACAGTCCTCTTTACAAGCATCTGTGCGCCTCACAGCTCAGCCACGACAAAGCCTCTCCTACCTCGAAAGATGATGATGAGCCTGTCCATTAAAACGCTCATCAAAAAACCATGGGTGACGACTTTGGGCGCGTTCCTTGCGGCCGCCTACATTGGCCTTGTTTACCGCACCTCCCGCTGGCGCAAGATTGGCTGGCACCATCCCGAGGCCTACTGGCGTGAAAAAAAACCGTTTATTTTGTGTTTTTGGCATAATAGGCTGCTCATGAGCTGTTTTGCATGGCAAGGTCCTCCCATCCATATGCTCATCTCCGCCCATGGCGATGGCCAACTCATCGCCAAAACCGTCGCGCATTACGGCGTTTTTACCATAAAGGGTTCGACCTCTAAAGGCGGCACCCAGGCACTACGTGCGATCCTCAAAACGCTCCATGATGGCGGTTTTGTCGGCATTACCCCCGACGGTCCTCGCGGTCCAAGATTTAGTGTGAGTGATGGAACCTACACCATTGCTAAACTCTCTGGTGTTGATATCCTCCCTTTAAGCTATTCGACCTCTCGGCGCAAAGTCTTGGGTTCATGGGACCGCTTTGTGCTGGCCCTTCCATTTTCTAAAGGAGTGTTGGCTTGGGGCGAGCCCATCACCTTTACCGAGTGGCAAGCCGCAGACGCCAAAGAGAAATTTCAAAGCCTTTTACAAGAACGTTTGACAGCCCTTAGCGACTACAGCGATACTGAATGTGGTGTTGAGCCCATTAAAGACTAACAAGACGGAGGCATAATGAAGCAACGTGTTTTGGCCCTACTCTCCTTATGTTTTCTGGCAGGGTGTGCGTGCAAGTCCTGCGGAGGCATCCCCAACGGTGGTAGTTGTGGTGACCCCAACAAAGTTTTCTTGACCTCGGCCAAGGATGGAGATACTCCTAAAGCTGTATCCTAACGTTGACTGGTTGTTTGTGTCATTGCTTTTAAAAGCTTACTCCTTTGCGTGTGAAACCCTTATTCCCCTTGGCATAGGTCCCTATTTTAGGACCCGACTCAGACATGGCAAAGAGATGCCGGAGCGCCTGTCCGAGCGGTATGGAGCCCCCACGATCTCGCGCCCAGAGTGCGCCCGGATTGTGTGGATTCACGGCGCCAGTGTGGGCGAAAGCCTTGCAAGCCTCCCCCTCATCGAGCGTCTTTTAGAGGCAGATCCAAACCTATGGGTATTGTCAACGTCTGGCACGGTGACGTCTGCGCGTCTGATGAGCCAGCGTCTGCCCAAGCGCGCCATCCATCAATTCTTGCCCTTGGACGTCCCGTCATGGATCGAAAAATTCCTTAGTTATTGGAAGCCAGAGCTAGGCCTTTGGATGGAGTCGGAAGTATGGCCGAATACGCTTCTTGCCGCAAAAAAACATAACATTCCCCTCGTTTTGATGAACGCACGTGTCTCCAAGACTTCTCAAAAACGCTGGCAACACGTTTCAGGCACGTTTCAAGAAATTCTATCTTGCTTTGATATGATCCTAACCCAAACCAAAGAGCAAGAAGACTTTTTTAAAACCCATGGCGCGACAAATGTTTGGACCACAGGTAACATTAAATTTGCAAGTGCGCCCCTGCCTTACGACGCCCTAGAAAAAGAACGCGTTGAAAAGGTGCTGGACGGGCGCCCTCTTTGGATCGCTGCCAGTACTCACGAAGGCGAAGAAGACCTTGTGGCAAAGGCTCACCTTCTCATCAAAGAACAGATCCCAAACGCCCTTTGCGTTATCATTCCGCGCCACCCCAACCGCGCCCAAGACCTTTGCCAGAGACTTTCTGTTTATGGAGCTGTTTCCAGACGCTCCCTTCATGAGGACCCATCGCCCGCGACCGATTTCTATCTTGCGGATACCCTTGGCGAGCTTGGCCTTTTTTTCAGGCTATCCCCCCTTGTCTTTTTAGGAGGATCCCTTGTGCCCGTCGGCGGGCATAATCTTATCGAGCCTGCGCAGATTGGGTGCGCCCTGATCCACGGTCCTCACATGTTTAAACAAGAGGAATTAACCCGTCACTTTAAGGCCGCAGGTGCTTCCCACATGGTCACATCTGTGGCGGATCTTGCACAAACAATCATAACGCTGTTAACTTCTTATCAACAAACCCATGCTGCTATAGAAAAAGCAAAATATGTGGCAAAAGAACAAAAAGACTCTTTTGACCTCACATGGCAAAAGATCTGTCCTTACTTAAGGAGGCTTTCATGATTCGCACCCCCGCCTTTTGGTATGAAGAGCCAGGCTGGCAAACGTCAACCTTAGCACCGGCCGCCAAAGTGTATTCATATTTCGCCAAAAAGCACCGCGATAAAATTACCCCCCAGCGTGCCAGTGTGCCTGTGGTGTGCATTGGGAACTTTGTTGTGGGTGGTGCGGGGAAGACCCCACTCACGCAAATTTTGTCCCCTCTTTTACCGGGCGTGCATATTATCAGTCGTGGATATGGGCGCGCTGAGAAGTCCCCTGTTTTGGTGGATCCCGAAAAACATTCCTTTTTGGACGTGGGCGACGAACCTCTTCTTTTGGCCGGATACGCTCCTACTTGGGTTGGCCCCGACAGACCCACCCTTGCCCAAAAAGCGGCGGCCGCCGGTGCAAAAGTCCTTCTTTTGGATGATGGGCTTCAAAATCCCTCTCTGCACAAGGACCTCAGCCTTGTGGTCATCGATGCCTACAGCGGCCTTGGGAACGAACATGTATTCCCCGCAGGCCCTCTTCGAGAACCCCTAGAGGAGGGCTTATCCAAAGCCCACGCGCTGGTCCTTGTTGGTAAGGACAATCATGGCCTCATGAAACGCTTCTCGCCTTATCTGCCTGTGACCATGGCCCACGTCATGCCCCGCACGCAAGATATCATGGCCCTGCAAAACAAGACTATTGTTGCCTTTGCAGGCCTTGCCAGACCCCAGAAGTTTTTTAATATGCTTGACCGGGAAGGTGTTCAAGTGCGCAAGTCTCTTGGCTTTCCTGACCACCATCCTTACAGCGATAGTGACCTTAAAAAACTCCTTAAAGAAGCCCAACATTTTCACGGACAACTCGTCACTACCCAAAAGGACTTTGTTCGCTTGCCTGCGTGGTTTAAAGAGCATGTTCAGGTGGTACACATGACCCTGTCCACCGACAAAGACTTTTTTACGGATCTTTTTCGTAAGGCTCGCATTCCATGTCTTTAAAAAACCTCATTAAGCGCGTAATTTTTTACCCCCTTCAATTTGTGGGCGCGGCGCTTATGACCACGATCTTCTTCCTGTTACCCTTACGTTTTGCGTCCTTGGTCGGGGGACGTCTTACAAGGGCCATTGGCCCCCTGTTGAGTGTTTCTAGAATCGCTACCCAAAACCTAACAAGAGCTTTTCCTGATTGGTCCCCCCATCAAATCGAGGCCACTGTCAAAGGCATGTGGGAAAATCTAGGGCGCACCATTGGAGAGTACCCCTCCCTTCGCAAGCTTTCCCTCTTTTCCCCAACCTCTCCGGTAGAGGTCGTTGGACAAGACATCATTGAGGGGCTAAAAACTGACGGCAAGCCCGCCCTTCTTTTTTTGGGACATCTTGCCAATTGGGAATATGCAACCTTGCCGGCTTTACAGCTGGGACTTCCCATTTCACAGGTTTTTCGTCCCCTTAACAATCCTCTCATTGCCTGGTTCATTGAAAAAGTTCACGGCAGCATTGCTGCGGACGTAGTGACAAAAGGCCCCCAAGGGGCACGCAAAATGCTGGGCCTTATGAAAAATGGTGGGAACCTCTCTATGTTGGTGGACCAAAAACTTCGTGAGGGAATCCTGGTACCCTTTTTTGGAAGGCCTGCCAAAACACCCCAAGCTCTTGCCAATCTTGCCCTAAAGTTTGACTGTCCTATTATCCCCGTCAGGGTTGAACGACTTCATGATATTCATTGTCGCGTCACCTATTATCCCCCCTTGGAGATCCCCCAAGAAGGAACAGCCCAAGAAAAAGTGTACGCGATCATGAAAACCGTGAATGCCACCCTCGAAGCGTGGATTCGCGAGCGCCCCGAGCAATGGCTCTGGGTCCACAACCGCTGGCCTTCTAAAAAGTAAGGAGAATGCTGATGAAATCTGTTTTATTTATCGCGACACTGTCAGGGCTTGCTTTTGCCTCCGAGGTAACATATGCCACAACTTACTGTGACCGCTCTTTTTTTGATGACCCCTCTTTTGGTCCTAGAACCCTAAGACAACCCCGGGTCCCCCTGCAGTTGCCCAAGATACAACCCCTGTCTGCCTTACCTGGAAACAACAACCAAGAGCCAGACGACTTGTTTTTCTTTGAGCAGGATTCATCACCCCTTCCTGTACCTTTTTCAAGCCCCCTAAGCGAGGTATCTGATGCAAAAGATGGCGCCTTAACGCTTCCTGTTTTTCCTAACCTTCAAATACAATCTAAGGCAAAAAAAACTTCAACCTCACATCCCGTTCCTCAAGAGGTCCTCGAATCCTTGGACACTGCCATTGACTACCTTGAAACGCTCGCCGATGAACAAAGCCCCCCTTCGCCTCGTGATCCCCTGGCAGAAGAATTTTTTATGTTTGAAGAAGACGCTTTAGACTGCGCTACAGACCTTTGCCAAAAAACATCCTCCGAAGAACCAAAAAAACCAAAAGCAAGCCGCCCTAAGGTTATCCCTCGCGAGCGTTCTTCATCGGCGATGTTATCGTCCAGCGTGATCACCCCAAGCCCTCTTTCTTTTATGACACGGCCTGAGCGCGGGACATTACTAAGAACTGAGGAAACGTCTTTTTCTTCATCACTCCCTATCACGCCTTCTGCTCCCATGACGATCCCCCAACCTTGGTCACCCTCGCAACCTATTGCGATCAACGGATCCCGCGATGACGTAACGACGGATCCCTTTGATGACTTTAAAGAGATGCAATACAACGCGAAAAAAGATCGCTCTCCAAAGCTTGGTCGACAAAGTGGTTCGGTCATGTCTTCAGGGGAAAAGAATCGCCCGCCAAAGGCAAAGCAGTCCGTTGCCATCACCGTTGGAAGCCCGTCTTATCACCATATGGTTGTACAAAAAGAACACACAGCGCTGGTCCATGACAACTGTGAAGCTTCTTGTGATTCCTTTGAGGTAAACCCAACTCGCCACGTGACAGAAGGGCGAAACAATGGGCATGGCCTTTAATGGTCGCACGCAAGCCCTCTTTCAAAGAGGGCTTGCGCCTTATTCGGCTTTAGCGCCGGGCGGCTCTTGTCTCTTCACCAAGATGCGGGATACCCCGCGCCTTGGCGAGAGAAATTTGGCGTTGACGCTCGGACGCGCGTGCACGTTTTTTCTCATCCCTTGTGTCATAGCACTTCGGGCAGCTGACCCCTTCGACAAACTGTAAAGACGTCCGGTCCTCTTGTGAAATGGGAAAGCGGCACCCGTGGCACAGCTCATACTTTCCAGGCGCAAGGGCCTGATCTACACTCACGCGGCCATCAAAAACAAAGCACTCTCCTTCCCAAAGGCTTTCTTCAGGCTTTGTATCCTCGATATACTTCAGAATGCCGCCCTTGATGTGATAAACCTCTTCAAAGCCTTGCTCGACCATGTAGGCAGACGCCTTTTCACAGCGAATGCCGCCCGTACAACACATGGCGATTTTCTTGTGCTTTGTGGGATCCAGGGTTTGTTTCACGTAGTCAGGAAAGGCTCTAAACGTTTCTGTATGGGGGTTTTTCGCATTTTTAAAGGTCCCTAGGCGCACCTCGTACTCATTGCGCACATCAATCACCACGACCTCGGGATCTTGCAGCAGGGCGTCCCACTGACGACTATCCACATAAACGCCTTTGGCTTTGTTAGGATCAATACCCTCGACCCCTAAGGTCACGATCTCTTTTTTGAGACGGACTTTAGTTCTTAGGAACGGTTGGTCTTCTGAAAAGGACTCTTTATACTCAAGGCCTGTAAAACGCCCATCAGCTTCAAGAAAGGCTTTGAGGGCGTCGATTCCGGCGCGGGTACCCGCAACGGTGCCGTTAATGCCTTCTTTGGCAAGCAGCAAGGTGCCTTTCACGTGATGCTGGCGCAATAGGCTTAAGAGCCTCGGCTGCAGGTCTTTATAATCCTCAAGACGCACAAACTGATAAAGGGCTGCCACAACGATACTTGGCCCAGTCGAAAAAGGGGTTGCGGGGGAAAGATCAGACATGAATCTTCTCACAAAAAGGGGATCAAACGTCCTTTCTTTCTACGCCAAATGGCGGCCCCAAAGCAAGACTTAATGGGTGCGGCGCAAGGTCGGCAAGCCTAGAATCTCTGGAATATTGGGGTCTTTGGCGTGGAAAAAGGTATAAGACAAGGTGAGTGTCCCAATCTCTGCCATGCGGGGGTCGTTCACAATTTCGGGATCCACAAAGAACTGAACGGGCATATCGATCACTTGACCCGGCGGGAGCGTTTGCTCTTCAAAACAAAAACAATCGATTTTGTTAAAGTACTTACCGGCTTTTTCCGGCGTTACGTTATAGGTCGCAATGCCAACAAGGGGCTGGGAGGATTTGTTTTTTACCTGATAGAAGGCAAGGGCAGATTCGCCGGCGCGCACCTCAATCTCGTGTTGGAGTGGTCTAAAATGCCACGGCAGGTCGCGGTGGGTATTGGCGCTAAAGCGCACCTTAAAGACCCGGTCCACAATGTGCGTCGCGCCCTCGGCCACAATTTTCGGGGTTCCCCCATAGCCCGTCTTTTGACAAAAAATACGGTAAAGAGGAACAGAGGCGAAAGACAAGACAATCATCGCAAAGAAAAGAGTTCCTATAACGATGGCAACCCGCCGGTTTTTGGCTTTTAAGTCAGCAGCGCTCATCCGCCCACACGCACAAGGGCAAGACCGTAAAAAAGAATCACAAGCACACACAAAACAAGACCAAGGGCGGCATTGCGGGTACGAAGAGTGGCGGGTAGGTCTTTTTTCATGTGTAGGTTCTCACGACATAGTCCACGATCATACTCAAAAACAAGATGAACAAATACGCAATGGAAAAAACAAAAAGGCGTATGGCTTCTTTTTCGCCGCCCTTAATAACGCGCCTGGAAAGTTCCAGGTAAACCGCGCCGAGGATCAAGGATACAGCGCCGTAAAGGGGCCCGAGATACCCAAGTCCCCACGGTAAAAGGGCGCTTAATGCCAAGGCAAGGGCGTACACCACAATATGTTGTTTTGTCACTTTGATGCCGCGCGTGACAGGCAGCATGGGCACACCCGCCAAGGTGTAGTCTTGACACCTATAAAGGGAAAGGGCCCAAAAGTGAGAGGGCGTCCAAATGAAAATAATCCAAAACAAAAGAAGAGGCAATATCCCGACGTCGCCCGTGACACTCACCCACCCAATAAGGGGAGGAAACGCACCTGCCCCGCCCCCAATGACGATGTTTTGGGCCGTGCGTCTTTTAAGATAGGCGGTGTAGAAAAAAGTATAATAAAGAATCGAGACACACAAAAGGGCAGCTGCCAAAAAGTTTGTGGCAAGGGCCATAAGCACCACCGACGTCACGCACAGTAAAACCGAAAAACAAAGCCCGTCCTGGGGCGCGATACGCCCGGCGGGGATGGGTCTTTTCTGGGTGCGCGTCATGATCATATCAATGTCACGGTCGTACCACATATTAAAGGCAGCCGCCCCTCCGGCTCCAAGGGCAATGGAGAGGAGGGAAATAAAAAGCACATATGGGTGAAGGTGGCCTGGCGCCAAAAGGGCGCCGATGAACGCCGTAAACACCACAAGGGACAAGACGCCAGGCTTGAGCAGGGTCACAAAATCCCTGACACTCGCATCACGGCAATCTTCAGCATAAGGTCTTTGGCCTGTTGCAGGAGAAGGGGTTGAAAGCGCCATTAACGTACCTGCGGCTGTTCCTCAAAGGTGTGGAACGGAGGCGGTGAAGACACCGTCCACTCGAGGGTGTCAGCGCCCTCCCCCCATGGATTGTTGCCAGCAGGCTCACCGCTTTTCAAAGTCTTGAAGATCATATAAACAAAGAAAAGGGCGGCGAACCCCGCAATAAAGGCCCCAATACTGGACACCATGTTCCACCCCGCAAAGGCATCGGGATAGTCAACATAACGCCTTGGCATCCCGGCAAGTCCTAAAAAGTGCATGGGAAAGAAAGTCAAGTTCACCCCAATAAAGGTTAGCCAGAAATGAATGCGTCCTAAAGACTCGGGATACATCTTACCGGACATTTTTGGCATCCAATAATAAAAGCCTGAAAACATGCCAAACAGGGCGCCAAGGGACAACGTATAGTGAAAGTGGCCCACCACATAGTAAGTGTCGTGAAGGGCAATATCAACGCCGCCGTTGGCCAGGATGATGCCGGTAAGGCCCCCAAGCGTAAACACAAAAAGGAAGCCCACGGCAAAAAGCATAGGCGTGCGGAAAGTCAGGGACCCGCCCCACATGGTCGCAATCCAGCTGAAAATCTTAATCCCAGTGGGGACCGCAATGACCATGGTTGCTAAGGTAAAGTAAGCGCGCGCGTCCACATCAAGCCCTACGGTAAACATATGGTGGGCCCACACCACAAGCCCCACAACCCCAATGGCAATAATGGCGTATACCATCCCAAGATAGCCAAAAACAGGTTTTCTTGAGAAGGTGGAGATCACTTGGCTGACAATCCCAAAGGCAGGGAGCACCATAATATACACCTCGGGATGCCCAAAGAACCAAAAAAGATGTTGAAAAAGAACAGGATCTCCGCCGCCCGCAGGATCAAAGAAAGTCGTCCCAAAGTTACGGTCAGTAAGGAGCATGGTAATGGCCCCTGCCAAGACAGGCAGGGTCAAAACCAAAAGAAACGCAGTCACCAGCATGGACCAAACGAACAAGGGCATCTTGTGAAGGGTCATACCGGGCGCCCGCATATTAAAGATCGTCACAATAAAGTTGATAGCCCCTAAAATAGACGACACACCTGCGACGTGAAGAGAGAGAATGGCAAAATCCACACAAGCGTCAGGATGCCCCGCAAGACTGCTAAGGGGTGGATACACAGTCCAACCTGTCCCCGCACCAGAGCCCGTTACAAGAGCAAGACTTGCTAAGATCAGGGCTGGGATCATGAGCCAGAAACTGATGTTATTGAGGCGCGGAAACGCCATATCGGGTGCCCCCACCATAAGAGGGACAAACCAGTTTCCAAAACCGCCAATCAGGGCCGGCATCACGACAAAGAACACCATGATAAGGCCGTGACCTGTGATCAAAACGTTATACAGTTGATGATGTTCAGCCAATATGCCTGCGCCGGGGGTCATGAGATGCGCTCTAATGACCATAGACATACCGCCCGCAATCAAAGCAGCAACAATGGCAAAGATGATGTACATGGTGCCGATGTCTTTGTGGTTGGTGGACAAGACCCAACGACGCCAACCCGTGGTGGCGTGATCCATATGATGATCGTGAACGGCTAAAGTTGCGCTGGTCATGGATATTATCCCTTTCGCAAAGTTGTATCTAATTTGAGGTGGGCAAGAAGTGTGGAAGCTTTGTCATCAAAGGCCACAAATTGCTGCTTGGCGTGTCCCAGCCACTGGGCGTAAGCTTCCTTGGAGACGACCTTAACACAAATGGGCATAAAGGCGTGGCCTTGCCCACAAAGCTCAGAGCATTGGCCGTAATAGGTCCCCTCTTTGGTCACGCGCACCCACGCCTCGGCCTGCCGACCCGGTACTGTGTCTTGTTTCACCCCAAAGGCAGGAACCGCCCAGGAATGCAACACGTCATCGGCCGTGAACAAAAGCCTGACCGTTGTATCCACAGGAATCACAACCGGGTGGTCCACCTCCAAAAGACGGCGTTGACCAGGCCCGATATCCTTATCTGGGATCATCACGCTGTCGAATTCAATGTGTTGACCTTCATAGTTATAATGCCAATACCACTGCCGTCCTGCGACTTTTATGGTCATCTCGGCATTGGTCGCTTTGTCCATAAAATACAATAGATGCATGGAGGGCCAAACAAGCGCCAGTAGGATCAAAACGGGGATGCCTGTCCATACGATTTCGAGAGCTGTATTATGGGTAAATTTTGAGGGCACAGGATTGCGCTTAGCGCTAAAGCGGTACAAAACATAGGCTAGAAGGGCAAAAACAAAAACCCCAATACAGACGATGATGATCATTAAAATATCATGGAAATGAACGATTTTTTCCATTACTGGTGTTACAGCTTCTTGAAAATAGAGTTGCCATGGACGCGGCACGTCAGCACACGCTCTGTCTGCCCCCACCCCTAGTCCCATCAGGATCAAAAGCCAACGATACATAAGATACAGTCCCCGGTACAACTTAAGCCTCATTGGCCACATTATAGCCTTTTTATCCGCAAAGCGGTACACCCAATGGAAATTTTATTTATTTTTTTGTTAATCTTTAGGATCAAAGAAAATCCCGCCCTTTCTCTTAAGTTTGCGGTTTAAAGAAGTTTGGGTTAGAGTGGGCTGTTATTAATCTTACAAGGCCCAAAGGAGGGGGGCTGCCATGGTCTTGTCCTTATCCACTTTTTGGCGTTATTCCAAGACATTAAAGCCTGTATGCGGTGCGCTTACCTTCCTTTTTTTGGGTGTGGGGCTTTGGTTTTCCTTGTGGGCCTCACCCCAAGATTATCAACACGGGGAAGCCGTGCGCATCATGTACGTCCATGTGCCTGCCTCGTGGCTGAGCCTTGGGGTTTACACCTTCATGACCTTGTGTAGTTTTGTGGCCTTTGTGTTTAGAGCCCCCCTTGGCGACATTGCCACGCGCGCAGCCGCCCCCCTTGGCCTTACTTTCACCTTCATGAGTCTTGTCACAGGGTCTCTTTGGGGAAAGCCCATGTGGGGCACCTGGTGGGTGTGGGACGCAAGGCTCACCTCCATGTTTGTTTTGTTCCTATCGTACCTTGGTTATGCGGCCCTCCTTCGTGCCCACGATGACCCTGTTAGAGGGGGACGCGTCGGCGGGCTTTTGATCATGGCAGGGTTCGTGAATATCCCCATTATCAAGTTTTCTGTGGAATGGTGGCAAACTCTTCATCAACCAGCCAGCGTTCTACGTCTTGCTGGCCCCAGCATTGACCCCAGTATGTTGATTCCCCTTTTTGTGATGGCGGGAGCGTACGCGTTTCTTTTTATGACGCTGCTTCTTGTGCGCATGGAAGCCGTCTTGATGGGACGAAAGCTTCACACCCTTGAGCCTCTTATGGGCGAGATTCGCCCTTTGAAGGAGGCTACATGACCCCTTACCTTCCTTATATTGCAGGATCATATGGGCTGTCTTTTTTATGCCTGAGCCTTCTTGGGTTTTTGTGTGTGCGCCAGCACCGTCAAAGACGGGCGCGCCTTTTGTCCCTTAAGCGTCAGCTAGACCAAGACGATTCATGACCAAACGCCGACGCCAACGCCTGTGGTTTATGGGAGGGATGTTCACCTGTCTTGCAGCCGGGACCCTTGTCTTAACGTTGGTCTTTCGGGATAACATTGTCTTTTTCTATACACCAAGCGAATGTATGGTCAAAGCCAAGGTGGGCGAAACGCTACGTGTGGGCGGCCTTGTCCAAGCGGGCAGTATCATCCATCAAACAAAGGGCACCATCCCGCACGTGACCTTTGAGCTTGGTGACGGCGCGCATACCATTACCGTTATCTATGAAGGGATTTTGCCGGATCTATTTCGCCCAGGACAAGGGGCCGTCGTCGAGGGGCGCTTTGAGGCTGAGCCCGCGCGCCTTTTTCGCGCGAGTGTGGTGCTTGCCAAACACGATGAAACCTACCGCCCGCCAAAAGGGGACACCCCCCTTGATGCGGACCGTTTAGGTAAAAGCCTGGCGCGGGGAAACGCATGATCTTTGACCTTCCGGTGTCTGTTGCAACCCTTGGGCAAAGCGCCCTTCTTTGCACCTTTGTCATCACCTGCCTTCAAAGCGTCTTTGGCCCCATAATGCGCCATTTTTTTCAAGGACAAGCTCTTGGCTTGTGGCGCGCATCACTGCTTTTCTCTTGGGGGCTCATCTCCCTCGCCTTTGGTGGTTTGATCTATGCATATGTGTCGGGCGATTTCAGCCTTAAAAATGTCTTTGAAAACAGCCATACCCACACGCCGCTCTTGTACAAAATTACAGGCGTGTGGGGCAATCACGAAGGCTCGATCCTTTTGTGGACATGGCTTCTTATGACCTATACCACCGTCTTTGCGTGGATGCGGGCGCCCAAAAAAAGCGCCCTTTTTCGCGCCGCCGTTTCATGGCACCAAAGTGTGATCTTGGCCCTGACCTTAGGGTATGTGGTCTTTTTTTCCTCCCCCTTTGAAGCCCTTTCTGGGTCGTTGTCCCAAGGGCTAGAGCTCAACCCCCTGTTACAAGACGTCGCCCTTTCGTTTCACCCCCCAACCCTTTACACGGGTTATGTGGGATTTTCCCTTGTGTTTTCCTGCGCCCTCGCGGCAAAAGATTATTCCTTGTGGCACCGCACGGCCCAGCGCTGGACTCTGTGGTCATGGAGTTTTTTAACCCTTGGCATCACCCTTGGCAGCTGGTGGGCATACTACGAGCTGGGATGGGGTGGTTGGTGGTTTTGGGATCCCGTTGAAAACGCCTCCCTTATGCCGTGGCTTGTGGCAACGGCCCTGTTGCACCTGTGGCCAGGGCAAAAGGACACGTCTGCCCCCACCAAAACGGTCGCCGTTTTATGTGTCATGACCTTCGGCCTTGCGCTTTTAGGGCTTTGCCTTGTACGTTCGGGCATTCTTTCCACGGTTCACGCCTTTGCAAGTGATCCCCTTCGCGGCACGTATCTGACGATCATGACTCTTGCCCTTGTCCTTTGGGGCGGGTTTCATCTTGTGAAAGCCGGCGCGCCCGCACCCCACACGCCTAAACCTTGGGACCTGAACAGAGCAACACTTTTAAAGGGGCAAACCTTTTTAATGATGGGGCTTCTTTTTATTGTGGTGTTAGCAACCCTTTATCCCCTAATGAGCGAAAGCATCTGGGATCTGAAGCTGACCATCGGTGCCCCTTATTTCGAGAAAACCTTTGTGCCGCTGGCGTTCATTGGGCTTCTTCTCATGGGTGCGGCCCCCCTTGTGCCGTACGCGTCGCTTCCCTGGGAGGCCCTTAAAAAGCGCTTGGCGACCCCTTTTTGGCTCACAGCCTTACTGGGCACATGTCTTTTATATCTTTGGGATCCTTACGCCTGGCGGACATTTTGCGGCCTGTGTCTTTCCTTTTGGCTGGGCGCGACCACCCTTAAAAAATGGCTTTTTTTAAACAAGAGTGCCACAAAAGTGTCTTTAATAAGCGCCCTCTCCCAGCAAAATGTGCGCCAGCACGGTATGGCACTCGCGCATGTAGGCATTGCGTTTCTTGCCATGGGCATGTCTTTGCAAAGCTATGGCAAAAAGGAAACCATGGTCGCCCTTAGGGTTGGCGAAAGCACCACTTTCGAAGGGTACGCCGTGACCCTTGAGGACGTTATGCGCTATGACGGCCCCACCTATACGGCCGATCAAGCGCGTCTTGTGATAAATCCAGGCGGGATCCTGTCAAAACCCGAAAAACGCTTTTATCCGTCCCGGGAGCTTTTAACCTCAAAAACGTCCCTTACCCGCGACGGGATGTCTCTTTTTTATACTGCCCTTGGGGGCCTTTTGCCTGATCATAGGTGGGCGCTGCGCCTTTACCATCATCCCCAGGTGATTTGGATTTGGCTTGGTGCTATAATCGCGGCTGCGGGAGGCCTCCTGTGCCTCAGGGCTTATACGAAAAAGGAGTAACGTATGACAACGCCTGAGAACCTTCCCCAAAATAAGCGTTATCTTTATCTTTTTCCGGTCTTGGTCGTGGCCATTGTCTTAGGACTTATGCTGCTTGATCTGCACAAGGATCCCTTTCCCCAAGCGGGACACCAGGTAGGAAAACCCGCCCCCACCTTTAGCCTGCCCCTTGTGATGCCCACGCCCGCCGGCATCACACAACTTTCATCGGCTGATCTTAAGGGGCAGTATACCGTTATTAATTTTTTCGCCAGCTGGTGTAAGTATTGCCGGCGAGAGCACGAGACCCTCAAAGAACTTGGGGGCCTTCAAGAAAAAAGACACTTTCGGTTATGGGGCGTGAATGTCCACGACACTAAAGAAGCCGTCACCAAGTGGTTTGATGAGGTGGGAAATCCCTACGAAAAACTTGGTTTTGACCCCAAAGGTGCGAGCGCTCAGCTATGGGGCGTCATTGGCACACCGCATCTGTTCATCGTGGATCCCCACGGGGTTATTATTTATCAAGTGAGCGGCTCTTTAACCCACGAGCGGCTGGAGCGTGATGTTCTGCCCCTTTTGCCGACGCCCTCCCATGCGCCTTAGTATCTTTTGCAAAATCACCCTTATTTGTATGGGCTTTTCCTGTGGGGCGGTGGCCAATTTCACCCCCCTTGGCACCCTCTCAGATCCTGCCCTTGAGGCGCGCGCAAAGGCGCTTAGTCTCATGGTCAAATGCCCCACGTGCAAAGGACAATGTATCGCAGACTCCAACGCCGCCATGGCCCAAGACCTACGCCTTTTTGTGCGCGAAGGTGTCATGAAGGGCGCCAGTGACCAGGAAATTTTGGACGCCCTTGTGGCGCGCTTTGGCCCCAGCGTCCTGTTTGATCCGCCGCTCTTACCCCAAACCGCCTTTCTTTGGGGAGCACCTTTCTTGTTCGCCGGCGCCGGCATCCTTTTGGTCCTGCGCGCACGGCGCGCGGCAAGAGCAAGACGCCCCGTATAGCCCCCCCTTCAAAAGCCCTTTCCTTCGATGCACGACTTGCATTTTTGTCTAAAAGCCTTAAAAGTGTTGCAGCATGGCGTTAAGATTTGTGGTAAAGTGGCGCTTAGAATTCTGTCCTTTGTAACGTGTTAGAGGGTAATTAATGTTTCAAGATCTTTTGAAGAAGTTGTTTGGCAGCGCCAATGACCGCGCCATTAAAAAGCTTCATCCCCTGGTGAAAGAAATCAATAAGTACGAGGCTTCCCTTGAGGGTTTAAGTGACGAAGAACTTCAAGCAAAGACTCCTTACTTCAAAGAACGTCTATCCCAAGGGGCGTCCCTTGATGACATTTTGCCCGAGGCCTTTGCCGTCGTGCGTGAGGCGTCCAAGCGTGTGCTTGGCATGCGTCATTTTGACGTTCAAATGATGGGCGGTATTATCCTGCACAAGGGAATGGCCGCCGAAATGATGACCGGTGAAGGTAAAACCCTTGTGGCGACCTTGCCCTCATACCTCAACGCGCTTACGGGGCGCGGCGTGCATATCGTGACCGTCAACGACTACTTGGCCAAGCGTGACGCCTCTTCCATGGGCAAGATCCACAGCTTTTTGGGGCTGAGTGTGGGGTGTATTGTCCATGATCTAAGCGACGACGAGCGCCGGCGTGCCTATGGATGTGATATCACTTACGGCACCAACAACGAGCTTGGGTTTGACTACCTGCGCGACAACATGAAATTCCGACGCTCTGATATGGTGCAGCGTGACTTTTTCTATGCCGTTGTGGACGAGGTTGACAGCATTCTTATTGACGAAGCGCGCACCCCTCTTATTATTTCTGGCCCAGCCGAAGATTCCTCCGAGCTTTACCGCGTCATCAACACGGTCATCCCACAGCTTGCGCCTGAGCACTATGAAAAGGATGAAAAGGCCCGCTCTGTGACCTTGACCGAGGCCGGCGCCGAGAAAATCGAAGGTATCCTTGCCGATATGGGTCTTGTCAAAGGCAAATCCCTTTACGAACCTCAAAACGTGTCGTTGGTCCATCACGTGAACCAAGCACTTAAGGCTCATACTCTTTTTACTAAGGACGTTGACTATATCGTGAAGGATAACAAAGTTATCATCATCGACGAATTCACTGGTCGTATGATGGACGGGCGTCGTTATTCCGAAGGCCTCCACCAAGCCCTTGAAGCAAAAGAGCATGTGGAAATCCAAATGGAAAACCAGACGCTCGCCTCCATCACCTTCCAAAACTATTTTCGTTTGTATGAAAAGCTTTCGGGGATGACGGGAACGGCCATGACAGAGGCCGCTGAGCTTGGTGATATCTACAAGCTTGAAGTCGTACAAATCCCTACAAACTTGCCCCTTGCCCGTAAGGACGAAGACGACGAAGTCTACCGCACCGCGCGCGAAAAGTATGAAGCCATTATTAAACTGATTGAAGAATGTCGTGCGCGCAACCAACCGGTCCTCGTGGGCACAACCAGCATTGAAAAGTCAGAGCTTGTCTCTAGCCTTTTGAGTAAGGCCAAGATCCCTCACCAAGTGCTAAACGCCAGATACCACGAACAAGAAGCCCGTATTATCGCCCAGGCAGGCGCACCAGGCGCTGTCACCGTTGCCACCAACATGGCAGGACGTGGGACCGATATCAAACTTGGAGGAAACTTAGACGCTCTCCTTGAGGAGGCCTTTGTGGGGGTCGATGATCCAAGCAAACGCCAAGAGATCGAAATAAAAATTCGCGCACAACTTAAAGAAGCCGAGGCGCAGGTTAAAGCAGCCGGCGGTCTTTTTGTCCTGGGAACCGAGCGCCACGAAAGCCGGCGTATCGACAACCAGTTGCGCGGTCGTTCGGGCCGTCAAGGTGACCCTGGTCAATCGCGCTTTTTCTTGTCTTTAGAAGATGATCTCATGCGTATCTTTGGCTCTGACCGTTTGGACAGCATGCTGCAAAAGCTAGGCCTTGAAGAAGGCGAAGCCATAGTACACTCGTGGATTAACAAAGCCCTTGAGCGCGCTCAAAAGAAAGTCGAGGCCCGTAACTACGAGGTCCGCAAACATCTCTTGAAATACGACGACGTCATGAACGATCAACGAAAGGTCATTTACGGCCAACGCCGTGAACTTATGGACAACGACGATGCCAGCGACATGATTCAAGATATGATGGAAGAGGTCGTCGAAAGCCTTGTGGCGCGCTGCATTCCTGAGGGCACCTACGCTGAGCAGTGGGATACGGACACCCTCCATGAAGAGTGTTTGCGCGTTCTCAATCTTGATCTGCCCATCGCCACCTGGGCCCAAGAAGAAGGGATTGCCGAAGGCGAAATTCAAGAACGCCTCATGAACGCTCTTGAAAAAAAGATGGAAGGCAAAGAACGAAACTACGGCGCTTCCGTCATGCGGGCGGCCGAAAAAAGCATTCTTCTGCGTGTCTTAGATCAAGTCTGGAAAGACCACCTCCTATCCCTTGATCACCTACGCCAAGGCATTAACCTGCGTGCCTATGCCCAAAGGGACCCCTTAAACGAGTACAAGCATGAAGCCTTCTTGCAATTCCAAGAGATGCTCGCACGCGTGCGCGAAATGGTCGTCAGCGCCCTGACACACCTTCAGTTTGAGGAGAGTTTTCAAGGCGGCGTTTATGAAGATACCTTTGAGGATTTAGCACCTTCCAGCGCGGCAGCGCCCTTACATTTGACAGCTCATGCCACCAGCGCCCGTGAGATGCCCCACACCGACCCCCAGCTTGAGGGCGCGTCTGCTTTTGCTCCGCAAGAGATCTCTTCACAAAAAGCCGATCACACGGCAAAGGAACACTTTTCAGTTAAAGTAAGCTCCATTGCTCCTCCTGCCAGCCGTAATGCCCTTTGTCCTTGCGGGTCAGGACTTCGCTATAAGCACTGTCACGGAAAAGTGGCTTAAGCCCTCCATGACAATACCTTTAAGCGCCGATGTTTGGGATCCTGTAGCTTTGACATCGGCGCTCATTCGTTGCCCCAGTATCACACCCCAAGATGCAGGCGCCCTCGATGTGGTGGCGGCCGCCCTAATCCCTCTTGGCTTTGAGGTGCACGATCTGACCTTTGAAGGAGGCGGTGGCCCCCGCACACGCAACTTGTTTGCCAAGCGTGGTGAGGGCGCCCCGCATTTTTGTTTTGCGGGTCATACGGACGTCGTGCCTGCTGGTGCCGAAGACGCGTGGCGTCACCCCCCCTTTGCGGGCGTGTCAGACGGGACTTATCTTTGGGGGCGGGGTGCCGTTGATATGAAGGGCGCGATCGGCGCTTACCTTTGCGCCCTGGGAACTTTTCTTAAAAATCCTTTCACAAGGGGAACCCTCAGCCTTATGATCACGGGAGATGAAGAAGGCACGGGAGTGAACGGCACCCCCAAAATCCTTGAGTGGTTAAAAGGGCGCGGCGAGAGCATAGACTTGTGTTTAGTCGGAGAACCCACATCATGCACACATATAGGTGACACCCTTAAAATTGGCAGGCGGGGAAGTCTAAATGGGATCCTTGTTGTCCATGGCATGCAAGGGCATGTGGCCTTTCCTCAAAAGGCCGATAACCCATTGCCACGGCTTGTGGAGACACTTTTTCACTTAGGAGCGGGCCCCACAGAAGCACCCAGCACACTCTTTGAACCTACGCGTCTTGAAATTACGTCCATAGATGTGGGAAACCCCACGGTGAATCTGATCCCCGCGAAAGCAACTGCCCGTTTTAACATTCGCTTTAGTGACGCCCAAACGCCGGACAGCTTAGGGGCGTGGCTAAAGGAAACGTGTCAGCTCCATGCCGGATCCCATGAGCTAACACTTTGCCTTAGCGGCGTTGCGGAAAGTCTTACCCCCGGTCCCTTAACAGACTTCCTTCAAGATACCGTAGAAAGTTCCACGGGTCTAAGGCCTTGCCTTTCCACAAAAGGGGCGACCTCTGATGCCCGTTTTATTCGCCACATCGCCTCCGTCATCGAACTGGGCCTTCAAAATCACACTATGCATCAAGTTGATGAACATGTACCCCTCCAAGACCTCCATGACTTAACAGCTCTTTACGGGGCTATTCTTACTCAATATTTTTCTCGTTCTTAGCAGATAATGTATCGTTGCCTATAACCCATTCGCGGCGTTGCGGTTTTTCAAAATCGCCTGTCCTCTAGAAAAGAGCCCCTTCATGCTTCTTCATCACGCGCGGCGTGAAAAGGCAATTTTCTACTTTTCATCCAGACGTAAACGGGGATTCCACCCATGACAAGAAACGAGCCAAAAAAGACGATTTCCTCGCCTGCCCCCGCAATGGTGCCAAAGGAATAGAGAAGGGCAAGGCACGTCACCATCACATGCTTTACGACCAAAGGTGCAGTCCCCCGGTGGTAATCGCGTAGCAAGAAAAAGAGCTCAGCCGCGCTGGAATAGAAATAAGGTAAGAGGACTGCGAAGGTCGTCAGGGTGACTAGAAACCTCAATTGCTCTGTCAGTCCTGCTTCATAATTCAAAAACAGCAAAATCGATACCAAAGAGGATGAAATGAAAAGCCCTACCACAGGAAGCCCCCGCTTCGAGACCCTGGCAAAGATCTCGGGAAAGAGATGATCCCGCGCCGCCGCCAGGGGAATTTGCCCCAAAAGGAGAATCCATCCATTAAGCCCCCCAAAGCTTGCGATGGCCCCGCACACGGCCACAGCTGTAAGCGCCCATGGGCCCAGCGCCACACCGCTTGCGCTGGCGAAGGCGGCGGGATCCGCAGCCGTGGTTGGGATACTAAGAATACCCATGACCGCGGCAGAGGAGCCAATATAAAGGAGGGCTGTGATGAAGGTCCCAAGCATGGTGGCACGGGGAATGGTTTTGGAGGCGGCTTTGATATTCTCGGCCGGGATCGTTGCAGACTCAAGGCCCATAAAGGTAAAAAGAGTCACGGCCGCCGCCCCCGAAAGGCCTTGAAAGATCCCTGTCCCTGGGGTGAGGAGGGGTGAAAAATGTGCCAGATTCACATGAAAAAATCCCACGGCGCACATGATCAAAAGGGGAAGAATTTTTAAAAATGTGGTAAGAATTTGAACATCACCGACGGTGCGCATGCTGCGCATATTGAGGAAGGTCAACCCCCAAATAAAGGAAAGCGCGGTGGCAAGGGCGTACAAGGGATGCGCGCCAAGTCCTGGAAAAAGGGCTGTCAAAAAACCCACAAGGGCAATGACAACGGCACTATTGCTGACCCAAATAGAGACCCAATAACTCCACGCTACTTGAAATCCCACAAAATCCCCAAAGGCCTTGCGGCTATAGACGTAGGGGCCTCCTGTCTTGGGATAGCGCTCGCTTAACTTTGCAAAAACCATGGACAAGCACAATGCCCCAACGGTTGTCACGCCCCACCCCACAAGGCCAATGGAGCCGTACACAGCCACCGTTGACGGCAGGAGGAAAATCCCGGCGCCCACCATATTGCCGATCACAAGGGCCGTTGCATGAAGAAATCCAAGTTCCTTTGGGGTCGCCACGCGCGCGCCTCCTTGTCTTGTTGAAAGTGCCACCATAGGGTCAGGGCTGGCCCCTGTCAAGGAGGGGGCTTTTCCCTTAAAACCCATGGTCCACCGTATACTTTGTCTTTATAAGACGCCCTTTTATCCTTGTTGACAAATATAAAGCTCATTTCTATAGTTTTCACGTTACAAATGATCCGATTCTTCCCTTAACGCGCTCAAACAGAAAGGAAACGCCCATGACCCGTCAGTCGTTTTATACCCTCCTTTTAGCTGGAACCCTTTTAGGGTCAGCTTCCCCTACCTTTGCCACAGACCCAAAAGAAGTCTTGGACGAGGTGATTGCTGCTTACAACAGCACAAGCTCTGGCACTCCCTTGCATGCTGAGTATATTCCAGAAAACATCAAGGGCTTACTTTTGAAGATGTTGTCCGAAAAAAGGAGTCTTGAAGAAGGTAATAAGGACGCTTTGGACGCCCTTGAAGCTGAAAAAAAAGAAAAATCCACTCTATTGAAACTCAATCAAGAGCTAAAAAGTGAAAAGGAAGGGTTTCGCCTGCAAGTGGAAGACCTGATGTCTGCCCCTGTCTTTGGGCCCGTGTCCTCGCCCACCCCCACGCCCCTTTCTGACGAAGGCACCAAAGCTCCTGACCCTGTGATGTCCGTTAGCACGCTCTCAGAAGAACTTGAGGCCGCCCGAAAAGAAAAGGACCAAGCGTCCGCCCAGGCACGAGCGTTGCAAGAACAATTCAAAAGCGCCGAGGAACAGCACGCGCGTGACCTCGCCCTACAGGCGGCAGCGCTTTCTGCGGCACGTGAAGACCATGAAAAAGAGATCGCCCTGCGCGCCGCAGAGATTGCTGGCCTGAAAGAAGAGCAAGCAGAAAAGCTACGCGCACTCCAAGAGACCATGACAAAAGAAATTGCCTTCCGCCATCGCTGCTTAGAAGAGCTTGCCGCCCTCATTCCAGCGACCCCAAGCACGCCCAAAAAGTCTGGCAATGAACTGAGCAGACTCGGCGCCGAGGTAGGCCGCTGGAGCAAAGCCTTGAACGGGATCGGACAAGCCCTGAACGAGCGAGACGGCAGCAAAGGCGGTCGCTCTTCCTCCGCTGACCATCTTCCTCCTTATTTACGGGCCTTTCTCCTGGTGCCCGTTGACTTTGAAGTCTACCGCTACCTTGCCATGAACCCCGATGTGCAAGAGGCCGCGTACACGCAAACAGCCGAGAGCCCCGAAAAATTTGCTCTGGCTCACTTTGCTTTTCACGGCATCAAAGAAGGCCGCGCCTACAAGTAAGCGTTCAAAAGTTTCCCCTGGGGCGCCCTGCCCCAGGGGGACTTTCATTTTTTCAAAAAGCTTAAAATCACCCTTTTCTTTCAACCCCTTGATAATTGACACCCTCCCCCCCATTTTCTAGGCTGATCTTATCACAAATGTTCGTAACCTTTTGTGATCTTGGACCAAATTTATGATGAAAGGACTGTCCCATGAAACTTCTTTTGACTCGTACCGCCCTCGTGGCCGTCGCCACTCTCACCTTTAGCACCCTTGCCCTCGCCTCCAACCCCCTTGAAGAGGCCATGAACAACTACCGCGCAAGCGTCCCCACAGCGCCGGCCATCACGCCCTCGGGGCTTGCGCCTGAATATCAGGAGTTTTTCACCCATTTGATGGCCAAAAAAGAGGCCGAAAAAGAGGCTTTTCTTCAAGAGGTCGCGGCCCTTCGCACGCAAGTGAAGCAAGTGGCCGCCCAGGGCGGTGCGGCCTCCAGCGCCAAAAAACCCAGCAACGAGCTTGACCGCGCTGCTAAGGGCGCGAAAAAAATCGGTCGCGACGTGGGCAACCTATTCAAGGATAAAAAGGATGAGGCCAAAGAGCCCACCCCGCCCTTTGCCAGCACGCTGCCCGCTCCTTTGCAACACACCCTTCAAGCACCCGATGATTTTAGCAGCGCCCTGTACGGCATGCTAAATCCCGACGTGCAAGAAGCGGCACAAAAAGACGGGCAAAATGTAACTGACTTCTTGACCGCCCATTTCGTGACCTTTGGGGTCAACGAAGGCCGCGCGTATCATTAAAAGGGTTGGGGGGCTGGAAAAAGCCCCCCTGCCGCGCGCCCCTATCTTCATGATTCCCCTTTGACTTTTCAGATTAACACACGCCTTGGCCTCTGATTGATTGGGGTCATTTTTGCGAGATCTTCAAAAATGACAAGATTTCTTTCCGGTTTTTTGTTGACAAGTGCCAGCGGGTCATGTTTTATCTTTCCTAATCTGTGCCAAATGGTAAGTAGTACCCAGCGCCAGACATCTTTTGCAAACCAACCCCAAGGAGCAGTACATGCAAAAAAACTTCCTTCGTTCCCTTCTCGTGGCGACCGCCCTTTCCAGCCTTGCAAGCCCTGTCTTTGCAAGCGATCCCTTTCAGGAGGCCTCCAAAAGCACAAACATGCGCGTCACTGGTAAGTCCGATCACCTTACCTTTATCGAAGACGCCAAAAAACTTTTTATGCATGCCCTGAATCAAGGGTCTGCTGCTGTAGCAGAAAAAGAGAAAGAATTTCAGGCGCAGTTGGCTGCTCTGACAGAAGCAAAAGACAAAGAAATAGAGGCGGCTGCAGAGCAACTGCGCGAAGCACAGGCAAAACTTTCGTCCCCGTCGTCAGGGGGGTCTTCCTCCAGCGGTGACGCTGAAAGAGTCCGTGAACTCCAAGCACAACTCATCAACCTTACACAGCAAAAGGCGGCCGCTGAAAAAGCTGCGAGGGAAAACCAACAAGCTGCAAACCTAAAAGAGATGTTGCTTCAACAAGTTTCCCGCGCGAGGGAGGAACAAGAAGCCCTTGCAAAAGAACTCAAAGGCGATCTGGATACGTTGACGGAGCGGCACGGAAAAGTGCAAGAAGCGCTGAGAGAAGCCATCGAAGCCAAGGATCAGGCCGAAGCACATTCTCAAAAGGCAACAGAATCTTTGCGCGAGGTACAGCGTCAGCTTAGTGAGGCACAAGAACTTTCTCGACAAAGGCATGAAACCCTAGAAGCACAAAATAGCCAAATCGAGCAGCTTACCGAAGAGCTTCGCGTGGCAAACGAAAACCTTGCCAAGGCAGCAGACCCTTCAGCCATGGCAGGGTTACAAGAGCAAGTAAAAGAGCTTGAGGCACAAAAAGCCGAGGCCCTAAAAGACGCAGAAGCCCAGAAAAAGGCTGCAGAAGAGGCAGTCGCCCGCGTTGCGGAGCTCGAAAAAGCAACGAACGAGTTGGAAGCTAATCTTGTGGCAGCGCGCAACACCATCGCACAAAAGGAAGAAGCGCTTCAGAAGTTGAACGAGGAGCTTGCGCGTCACGCAGCTGAGATCAACTCAACAAAATCCCTCCACCAACAAGCCGCGGAACAAGCGACCGACCTCACAGCTGAGGTTAAGCGTTTAGGCGAAGTGATCGCAGCAAAAGAGCTAGAGCTTACGGCCGCCCTCTCTTTCAAGGAGCAAGCAGAGGCTCTTGCTAAGGAAGCCGCCAAGAAAGAAGAAGAAAAAGCTGCACTGAGGGAAGCCCTCGACAATCAAGCCGCGCTTTTGCGTGAAGCACAAGAAGCAATGGCGCGACAAAAGGATGCCTTGGAGCGTCAAATTTTTGATCTTCAACTCAAGCTTGCGGCCTATGAACCCGCTGCCAAGGGCGATGGGTCTTCTTCAGACACCACCACAACGGTTGTGGCAGGCCCCTTTGATGCGACGCTGTATTTGGTCAACAACTATGACATCTACGAAGCCGCCCTCAGCCTGGGTCAAGACCCCTTGGCCTTTGCCGAAAGCCACTATAATTCCTTTGGCCAAGGTGAAGGACGCTCTTACGCCAATGCCCTGCCCGCTGATTTCGATGTTGAAGGTTATCTTGCCATCAACGGGGATATCGCAGCAGCAGCAGTGAGCAACAAGCATGATCCAAAGATCTTTGCCATGCATCACTACCTCACGTCAGGTAAGGGTGAAGGCCGGGCTTATAAAGCCTAGCTTTTACGCCGACCCAATCCGGAAAAAGGCTCCCTCGGGGGCCTTTTTCCGTTTCTTGGGGCCCGCCTGTTTCTTCTTCGTATCATTTTACATTTGCAGCCACGGGCGCGCGCTTTTATACTTTTCCTAGACAAGATAGGACAGGACTATGACGCTGCGATTTGTTTTGCCTCTTCCTATACCCTTGACGGGGTGGACATTATTAAAGAGCAAGACATGGACACAAAAGCCATTCGTATGAAACTCTTATTTAAGGAGGCAGATGACCTTGCGGATTTTCGCGAAATCCTTCAAGACCCAGCGTTTTCACCCCCCTTGAAAACGTTTTTAGCAACCCACCACGTGACGTACGGTGATCACGGCGACCACTTTGTCATGACCGTTCCCCGGGAAAGCCTAACACACCTGACCCCTTTTTTAACCCATATCTTTGAGTGTGACATTGCCCCCTACTTGCGCTTTTTTGATCAACGCCCTGCCAGGCCGGTGTTCTTTACCCAGCCCCAAGCCCCCCATGAGGCGGGTCGTAACGGGCCCCTTTGCAAGTCACCCCCCCCCCTTACTTTGTAAATTAGGTCCAGAACCCTTCTTGATTTAAAGCTACATATCAAATTGTTGATTATCATTACTTGACCGTTTGGTAAACAGATACCACATAACAGATGTATTCACTTTCGGAATGTTAATGATGAAACAAATTCTTTCCAGCCTGCTCTTGGGCGCAACTCTTTGCATAGGCGGCTCTTCCCTGGCTACGGCGTCATCTTCTCTCATGGTTGGCCCCGTTGAATACATCAAAGAACAGGATTCTGCCTCTGGCGCTCTGCGTGTAAAGGCTGTAATCACCGATGCAGTGAATGTGTTCAAGGCTCGAGCCAAGTTTCAAAACCCAGACTTCATCGCCGAGCTCAAGCCGCGCCTTGAAGCAGGAGACGTGACCTATCAAGATCTAGGACGCAGCGTGCACGTGACAATTCTTCGCTCGCTTTTTGATCGTCATCTGCCTGAACTGAGACGTTTTTTTGGCAATGATGTCGCCAAGTACTTGCCCGAATATGACCGCGCGCCGGCAAGCGCTGTTTTGTTTGACACACCCCGAGCCTTCAATCCCTATCTTTATGGGCTTTATAACCCTGACGTCCAAGCAGCTTACAACCCAGCGAAGGACGGCGCGTATGAAAATTTCATGAGGGCACACTTTTTTAACTTTAGGGTTCGTGAAAACCGTTCCTACAAATTGCCCGATGACTTTTCGTCAGCCAATTATTTAAAGCTTAATCCCGACGTTGCCAGCGCAGCGTACACAGACGCAGATCCAAACTTCTTTGCCATAAGCCATTATGTGCAACATGGACGGGGCGAAAAAAGGGCGTACGCGCCGACCCTTCCCGCTGATTTCGATGCCAACGAGTACTTTGCCTTGAATCCTGATGTGGCAAAGAACGCCCCCGTCAGAGAGTTTATCGGGGGTAAAGACGCCGAGTTTGCAAAAGAACATTACCTCAAGCATGGGTTCGCGGAGGGAAGGGCTTACAAGGCTGACGTCCCCGCAGATTTTAGCACTTGGGGCTACTTACTTAAAAATCAAGATGTTGCACAACACGTGCGAGACAGAGGCGTTGACTTTTTTGCTCAAGATGCATATGCAAGGGCGCACTACATGCACCATGGGCAACATGAAAAAAGACTTTATAGATAATTGAACTCACTCACAATAAAGCCGCCCCTTTACCGGGTGGCCTTGTTGCGATCACTTTTCGTTCCTTCCTTTCATTTCTTTAACCTCCCTCAAGGCGTAGGGCGCTTTTCTTTTTGCTGACATCGCCCCCTCCTTACACTTTTTGATCTACACCCTTCCCGGCCGGTGTCGTTTCCTCCACCTCCTCACTTTGCTTATTTAAATATTGAGCTTTTCTTAATTTGAAAAACACTTGTTAACTTTTCATTGAAACTTACTTGACTTCATGGTAAAAAGGTACCATATGAAAAATATATTCACTTTTGGAGTTGTATTGATGAAAAAAATTCTTTCTAGCATGATCCTAGGGGCGACCCTTTTCATGGGCGCCTCTTCCATGGTCACAGCGTCTTCTCGGGTGATTGACGGCGTTGAAATCATCAAAGAGCAGGATTCTGCCTCTCGCGCTGTGCGTGTGAAAGTTATTATCACAGATAGTCAAGATTTGGCGGAGATTCGATACGGTCTCCAACGAAAGGATCTCATGAGCGAGCTAAAGCCGCACCTTGAGGCAGGAGACGTGACCTATCAAGATCTAGGAAACGCCATTCACATGACAATTCTTCGATCGGTTTTTGATCTTCACCTTCCTGAACTAAGCGATCTTTTTGAAGATAACCTGGCCAAGTACTTACCCCAGTTTGACCGCGCGCCGGCGCGCTCTGTCTTGTTTGAGACACCTCCAGCCTTCAATCCCTACATTTATGGGCTTTATAACCCGGACGTAAAGGCGGCTTACAACCCCACAAGAGACGGCGCATACGAGAACTTCATGAAGGCGCACTTTTTTAACCATAGGCTTCGTGAAAATCGTTCCTACAAGTTGCCCGATGACTTTTCATCAGCCAATTATTTAAAGCTTAATCCTGATCTTGCCAGCGCAGCCTATGCCCAGCCAGACCCAAACTTCTTTGCCATTAGCCATTATATACAAAACGGACGTGATGAAAAAAGGGCGTACGTGCCGACCCTTCCTACTGATTTCGATGCCAATGAGTACTTTGCCTTGAATCCTGATGTGGCAAAGGCCGCCCCTCAATTTTCTTGGGAACAAGAAAAGTTTGCAAAAGAACATTACCTCAAGCATGGGTTTGCAGAAGGAAGGGCTTACAAGGCTGACGTCCCCGCAGATTTTGATCCTTTCACGTACCGCTACAAAAATCCCGACGTTCAAAACTATTTAGAAAAAAATAACGTTCCCATCGCTGCTTGGAATGCCCATGCAAGGGTGCACTACATGAAAAATGGGCATCGCGAAACAAGAATTTATAAATAACGAAGACCCCTTACAACAAGGCCGCCCCAAGTGAGGCGGCGTTGTTGTAATCATTTTTTATATCTTTTTCTTTCGCTTTTGTGACCCCTGCCCCTCAAGTTGCAGGGGATTTTTATTGCCTGACATTGCAAGCGTTACGATGCTTGGATAACTACCTCTTTTAGTGCATGCGCCTCAGGGGCGCGCGTCGCGCGTCTTTTGCCTGCACCGCGCTCCATCAAAGACCAAGGCGTTTTACCTGCGCGGTCTCGCTTCGTGGGTTCTTCAAAAATTATTTTCGACAGATGCGTCTTCCTAAGGGGGAATGGGAACACGCTTGCCCCAAGCGATTGAACCAGAAAAGAGCGTCTTAGCTCTTACCAAACAGGCATTATTTTGCCATAGAGCCTTTTATCTCATTAGGCAAAAAAATCCTTCGTGAGTTCCCCCAGCTCCTCAATGGGCGCTTAGGCATTTGTGCGTCTTGCAGGGCCTGGCACGCCAGAAAGGCATCTACCAACAGATCTAATTTAGAAAATAAAGCTCGTAATCCAATTTTTAATCTGATGGAAATAATTTTGTTTGTACAATTTGAGATAAATGGATAGCCAAAGAGCGATCATGCGCCCCTTACTTTTTTTCCTCGCCATAACCATTGCCTGGTTTCATAGCCCTTCAATCAGGGCCAGTGAACTTGATTTAAAAGGCGTTTTTGTAGAAAAACAAGAGGATCCTAAAACCCACAGCGTGCGCGCAAAAGTGACCATCACAGATCCCATCAAACACCAAAAACTTAATATACATCTCCAAAATCCCGCTGTTATGATGCTTTTGCAGCCAGTTATGCAAAATAAAAATCTGATGATTGACCAAAAACCAGATTCTGTCACAATTTTGGCAAGTGAAGGACTTATTCAGCAAACGATCCCCCTCCTCGATCTAATGCTACCAAAGGAAAAAGGAACCATTGAGGCTTATGTACGCCTCTTCAAGCAGGCACCCGCCAAACAAGTTCTTTTTAATCTCCCCCATGATTTTTCTTCGCAAAACTATCTGGCTTTAAATCCCGATGTGGCTCAACACGCAAAGGAGAACAATCTGGATCCAGAGGCCTTTGCTGCGCGCCACTACGCAGAATCTGGACATTTGGAAAATAGGATTTTCACACAGTCCCTGCCCCAGGACTTTAATCCAGAACGCTACCTTGCTTTAAATCCTGACGTGGCGGCGGTGGCGGGGCTCGAAAAAGACCCCCAAGCCTTTGCCGTTTGGCATTATCTCCATCACCCCCATGAACAGAGATCATACAAATAAAAGGCCAGGTAACCATGCGGATTCTCTGACAAATGAGTGGCACATTCTTCGTTCATCAAAAATTTTTCATATGACCATGCCATGAGAGATCATTTTGGACCTTTCAGTGATCCACCCGCTTTCAGATCCCCATGCTTTCGTTATACAAAGCCCCTATGAAAAGTGATCAACCCCTTGAAATAAAAAGAACAATTTTGAAATCTTAAATATTTCTTAATTTTGACTTAATATTGACAATGAGTCCTTACCTTTATAGAATCGCTTCGTTCTAATCCGTGAGATTAGCCTTCTAGTTTTGGAGTTTAAGATAATGATGCATCGCCGTGCACGTTTATTTTCGTGCGTTGTTTTTATTGCCGTATCGACAACATTTTGTCACGCAAGTTCGCCCGAGTTTGACCTTGAGCAATCTGCTCGTCCCGTTTCTTACATCTCCTCTGTGACGTCGTCGGTAAGTGACGCGCTCCATTTTGCCATGGATAACTTTTTTGCCGCGATCAGTAAATCATGCCGCTCAGTTGCCACACGGTTGCGTCTTGCAGATAATAGCTCTCATCAAAGCCCCTTCATGGGCTTTGCACACTACAAAGCGAGAAATCCCTACTGGCATGCCCTCCCCTCTTCTCTTTTGACGGAGCTCAGGCAAGATAAATGGGCATCGAGCCATTTCATTTGGCTCCCTCATCCCCTGGAAAAAGAAACCTTTCTAAGAGATTTCACTCCCCCCCAAAGCACTCAGACAGACTCTGACCAAACTGTGGAAATGCTTAAAGACGCCATCGAAGAGCAGCAAAAGAACAGAAGGGTGATCGGGGCCGATACAGATCCTCATTGGGTCAACCCACAGAAGTTGTCCCCCGAGGAAAAATTTGAGTTGTGCCAACAGGAACTTAAAGAGGCTGTTTCTAAAATCAGCGCTTTAGAGAAATCCCATGAGAAAGAAATATCCGTCCTCAAGCGTGCTTACCTCAAAAAAGAGACGGCCTACCTTCAAAAAATTAGTTTATTGGAAGAACAGCTTTATGCTGTTTTGCGGGCACAATTTTCCATGCCCGATGATTTTGACCCAAATGTCTACTTAGCCCTCCATGAACATCTAAAAAAATATACAGATGAAAAAAATATGACAGCAGAGGAAGCGCATGAATTTGCTGTCACTCACTATAAAAACTATGGCGGTCCTTTAGAGCATTTGCCCTATAAAGTCGGCATGGAGACATCAATAATACTCCCACATAGCACGTCTGCTGACCAACCAGCCCTTGGCATACCCGATGGTTTTCCAGAGGATCTGATCTCTGTTTTATTAGAAACCCCTGAACTGATTATCCAGGCGCACCAATATAGGTTGAATCTAGAAGAATACACGCGTCGATATCTTGCCCTTACCTCTGCTGGTAGAGCCTAAGCCCCCCAAAAAAGCCTGGCTTGATGCCAGGCTTTTTTGCTTATAATTAATCATTTATAAAGAAAGACCCTATATGATCATCTTATGATTGTTGTCAGGCGGGGGCTTTTATGCGTCATTCTTTTTTATTGCTTCTCACACCTTTAGTAATGACTTTTGGATTCCCTCTTAAGGCCTCGGACCCCACTCCGTGGGATTTAAAAGAGGGCCGTGACTTGCTGAGTCATCCCCAGACACTTTCCCACCCAGGAACGCAAAGTGTGACTCGCCCGCCTATGGCCTCCCAGAAGGGCGCGTGTGCGGCTCAAACGAGTTGGAATACAAAAACGGTTCCGTGCCCCCCTTTGTCCTTGCAGCAGAATAAGGAAAAGGCTCCACCTTCTGATTCCGAAGAGGTGGTTGAGCGAGCACGAACCCAGGGTGTGATTGAGGATTACCGCATAAGTGACCCTCTCACCAATTAAGAAATACCATAAAAAAGACATGAAACTAAAAAGCCCGGTTTGAGCCGGGCTTTTGTTTTATTTAATAAGTTTAAAAAGGCGCTTGTAGCGAATGGCTGTGGGCCATTTCCATACTTCCCACCACCTGGCTGTAGTGGAAAAGAAAATAAGCTCAGCCCGGCCCACTAGATTTTCAGCCGGAATAAAGCCCACGGTTTCCTCGAGGCGGCTGTCACCCGAATGATCGCGGTTATCCCCCATCATAAAGTAATGTCCTTCTGGCACCAAAAATTCCCTCGTGTTATCAAGACGTCCCTGACCAAAAGGTTCGTGTTTTAGCATGGTGTGCTTTAAGTCACCTGGAAGGGTTTCCACATACTGCGGCACCTTTTCGCCCGCCTCATTAAAGACACGGTTTTCCTGACGAGAGGACCCCACAAGCTTGAGGTGATCCACAAAGTCTTCTTCGCGGGTAAGGGGGCAAGGATGACCGTTGATGTACAAGACCCCTTCTTTCATCTGTATGCGGTCGCCCGGAAGGCCAATAAGACGCTTGATCCAGACTTCATCCTGTTGGTGGGGAGGCGTAAAGACCACAACCTCGCCGCGCTTGGGTTCACTGCTAAAAAAACCTGTAATACGCCCTGAAAACAGAGGCGGGGCAAAAGGAATCGAGTACTTGCTATAGCCGTACTGATATTTTGAAACAAAGAGGAAGTCGCCAATCAGAAGCCCTGGCTTCATGGAGTCAGAGGGAATCACGTAAGGTTTGAAAAGAAAGGTATGGATCCCTAGCACGAGCACAAGCGCCCAAAAAAGAGACACGATTTGCTGTCCTAAGGTTTCTGGTTGTTTTTTCTTGGCCACGGTGCGTCCTTTCATTTGTGAACACTTGAGCTCACGGCGTTAAATCTCTCTTTTGTTATATACAGGTCTTGGCCCTTCAGCAAGGCAAGGGCTGTAATTTTTAGTTATAAAAAGCATATTGGCACCTGCCCCCCCCTATGGCACTTTAAGATGGCGAACATCAAGGATTTTACTGGTTATGAGTCACAACGTTTCCCTTCACGTCATCGTGCTGGCCGCAGGACACGGCACGCGGATGCGCTCAGAAATACCTAAGGTCATGCACACCCTTTCAGGGTTTCCTTTGGTAGAGCACGCGCTCCTCGCCGCAAAAAACCTAAAGGCCACCAGTACGACTTTGGTCGTGTCACCGTCCCTTTTACCCAGCGTGGCGCCCCTTCAAGAAAAAGACAGCGCTCTTAATGTTGCGGTGCAGCAAGACGCGAACGGCACGGCTGGTGCGGTCCTTGCAACCAAGGATATCTTGTCCCATGCCCAGGGGGTTGCCCTTATTCTTTTTGCCGACACACCCCTTGTGCGACCCCAGGTCCTGAGCGCCCTTGTGTCAACGCTCCTGGCAGACCCCAAGCGCGCCCTGACGATCCTTGCCCTAGAGGCCCCGAATCACCCCCATTACGGCCGAGTGATCTTAGACCCTGACCATCCCGAGCGCGTCACACGCATTGTAGAGGTCAAGAATGCAACACCAGAAGAAGAGGCCCTCTCCCTTTGTAATGCGGGCCTCATGGCGGTCAGGTGTGAATATCTTTTTGAGCTCCTCTCTCAGGTCACCCCAAACGTCCTAACCAAAGAGTTGTATTTAACGGACATTATCGCCCTTGCAAGAAAAGCTGGTCTTTTCGTCGGATGGGAAAAGGCTGACTTTACCGACGCCATGGGCATCAACACACGAAAAGACCTCGCCACCGCCGAGATCATCATGCAAGGGCGCCTGCGCGAAAAAGCCTTGGACCAAGGTGTTATGATGGTGGATGTCACAACGACGTACCTGTCCCTTGATACAACCTTTGGAAGGGACGTGATCCTTTATCCCCACGTGTATTTTGGGCGAGGCGTCACCCTTGGGGATGAAACCCAGGTCCACAGTTTTTCTCATCTGGAAGGGGCAATCCTTGAAAAAGGGGTGAGTGTGGGCCCCTATGCCCGCCTTCGCCCTGGCACGCATCTTAAGGAAGGGGCGCGCGTCGGCAACTTTGTCGAACTTAAGGCGACAACCCTCGGGGCGCATTCAAAGGTCAATCACCTAACGTATCTCGGTGACAGCACCGTTGGCGACAACTGCAATATCGGCGCTGGCACCATTACCTGCAATTATGACGGGCAGAACAAGCATAAAACCCATATCGAGGACGATGTCTTTGTGGGCTCCAACAGCACGCTGATCGCGCCTTTGCATCTGGGGCGCGGCGCTTACGTGGGGGCTGGCAGCACCCTCACCCAGAATGTTGCGCCGGGCGCCCTTGCTCTTTCCCGCACGCCCCAAAAGGAAATCCCTGGGGCTGCCCTTCGTCTTCAAGCTCGTTTATCTTCAAAAAAGGAGTCTTCTTAATCCATGTGCGGCATTCTTGGCATTCTTAGCACCCGTCCCGTTGTCCAACGCCTGATTGACGGGCTAAGGCGTCTTGAGTACCGAGGGTATGACTCTGCAGGAATTGCAGTCTTAGAAGGAACTGAGATTCAACGCCTTCGCGCATCTGGTAAAATCGCCGCCCTTGAGCGCCTTCGCGCGGATGACCCCTGCCTTGAGGCCGGCACCCTTGGCATTGCCCACACAAGATGGGCGACCCACGGCGCCCCCACGCAAATAAACGCCCATCCCCACCAAAGCGAAACCATCACCTTAGTCCATAACGGCGTGATTGAAAACCACGCGGAGCTGCGCGAATCGCTCATGCGTGACGGCTTTACCTTTGTCAGCGAGACCGACACCGAGGTCGCTGTCCATTTGATCGAGCAGCTGCGCGCGCAAACTGGTAGCCTTCTTAAAGCCGTCCACGAGGCGTCCCACCGCCTTAAAGGTGCTTTTTCCTTGGCAGTCCTTTCGTCCCAAGATCCAGATACCCTGGTCGGCGTCAGGCGCGCCTCTCCTTTAGCTGTGGGGTACGGAAAGGACGAGTTCTTTTTAGGCTCTGACGCCCTTTCTCTTGCAGCTCTCACCCAAACCATTACCTTCCTTGAAGAAGGGGACATTGCAGTCCTTACCCCAGCGGGGATTACCCTGTATGATGATACCTTGGCACCAGTCACGCGCGAGATCGTCGAGACAACCCTGACAGCAGACCTTATCAGCAAAGGGGGCTATCCCCACTTTATGCTTAAGGAAATTTACGAACAACCCGACGTGCTGCGTCATCTTTTACAGCACTACACCGAGTCACCAGACGCGCTGACCTTTCCCTTTTCCTGGCAGAACGTCCCGCGCCTGACCATCGTTGCGTGCGGGACCGCCTATTATGCCGGGATGGTTGCCAAATACTGGTTCGAGCGTTTTGGCGGCATCACGGTTGATATTGATATTGCCTCAGAATTCCGCTACCGCCAGCCGCCCCTGCCTGAGAAGGGTGTCGCCCTTTTTATCTCACAGTCCGGCGAGACGGCAGACACACTGGCGGCCCTGGAATACGCCAAAAGCCATGGCCAATACTGCATGGCACTTCTCAACGTGGAAAGCAGCTCCATGGCGCGCGCCGCCCACCAAGTGCTCCCCTTAAAGGCGGGGCCCGAAATTGGCGTGGCCTCAACCAAGGCCTTCACGGCCATGATTGCGGTCTTGGCCCTTTTGCTTTTGCGTATAGCCAAGGAAAAGGGGCGTCTGACACAGGAGGAGTGTGACGCCCATCTCGAAGACTTAAGGCGCCTACCAGTCCTGATGGAAGAGGTCCTGACCCACAGGGCAGAGCTTCGCGCCCTTGCCGAGATTCTGACAACCTCCCGGGATGTTTTGTATTTGGGACGCGGGGGGTCGTACGCCATGGCTTTGGAAGGGGCCCTGAAACTTAAGGAGATTTCTTATTTACACGCCGAAGGATACGCGGCCGGCGAGCTAAAACACGGGCCCATCGCCCTGCTTGCGGATAATGTTCCCGTTGTGACCTTGGCGCCCCAAGACGAACTTTTTGATAAGACCTATTCTAACATGCAAGAAGCGCTGGCGAGGGGTGCCCGCCTTATTCTTTTGTCCGATGCGGGCGGTGTGACCAAAGCGCGCCTGGGAGGTCGAGCCCCCGAGGCCGAGCGCCTATCGGTTTTTGAAGTGCCGCGCACGACGTACCTCACAGCTCCCATCCTTTATGCCCTGCCCTTGCAGCTTTTTGCCTATGAAGCGGGTCTTCATTTGGGCGCGGACGTCGATCAACCACGCAACCTTGCCAAGTCCGTCACCGTTGAATAAAGGAATGGCTGACCCACTTCGGTGGGCCTGCCGTTCCTTTGCTTTAGCAAAAGCTTATTCTTGATTTGATTCGCTGAGAAATGGAAAGGGAAACTTAGGACCTGCATAGCGGACGTCATCCCTAAAGAGCCACAGACCGTGTAGAGTGTCGATGAGCACGAGCCGGTCTTTTTTTGAGCAGCTTGTCGCCCCTCTCAAAAAGTTTAATCGAATTGCTTTATTTCTTTCTTCTAACCCATGGATCCACTTTGAAATCCTTATATCGAGATCCTGCTTTGAAAAAGATGCAGACGTCTCAAGAGACAGAAAAGCATCTCCAAATAAGACCTTTGTTACCATAAAGGGATCTATTTTTTGAGCATCTACAAGGTCCTCCACCTGTGATTTTGTCTGAGAAGGAGGCGCGTAACGAAGATCTTCCCTTAAATTAAATACTAAATGTTCCTTCTGTAACAAGGGATCCCGGACATACCTCATCAAGGGATGTGTGAGATCCCATTCAAACTCTGCCTGAAGACGGTCACACATTCTGGCAAGGTAAGAGAGTCGGTCCATCCACAAAGTCAGTACTTCATCGACTTTCTCAAGATATTGGCGTCTTTCATTGACGTCGTCAAAATGGTCAAAGTTTGCCTCTTGCGCGGTGGCTGCGTGCTTAGAAAGAATAACGTCCTCTCTTATTTCTTCGTCTGCCTGGCAAAAAGAGGTGGTAAAAAAAATAGCCATAAGGCTGTAAAGAGTCGCGCAGATACGCATGGGTTAATTCCTTTCGTGAGACTGTAACGGTTCTAGGGGTGCCTCTCTTGCCTTTTTTTGTGATTGATAGATTTTGCGCCACGCGCCGTGGTGTTTTTTATGCGCCTCGTAGGTTGCCGAGAAAACATGCCCGCCTTTCCCATCCGCCACAAAATAAAGGTCTTCTGTCTTGGCAGGCATCATAACCGCTTGAAGGGCGGCGCGCCCCGGATGACAAATGGGAGTGGGGGGAAGCCCCGCGTGCACATACGTATTAAACGGCGTTTCCTCTTTGAGATCTTCTTTTGAAAGGGCCCCACTAAGGGGCGCTCCTCTTTTAAGCCACAGACCGTACCTAACCGTTGCGTCACACTGAAGGGGGATGCCTTTGCGCAGGCGGTTAAAAAAAACAGCCGCAACGTAAGGACGCTCCCTCGCGATGGCTGTTTCTTTCTCGACGAGAGAGGCAAGGATAAGGGCGTCTTTAGGCGTGGCAAGCGGCAAAGACGGTGCACGTCCTTCCCAAAGGGGCATAAGCCATTTTTCTTGGGCTTTTTTCATACGCATAATAAGAGCCTCTATGCTTTCACCCCGTACAAATTCGTAGGTTTCGGGCAGTAACGACCCTTCTTCAATGGAGGGGATAGGTTCCTTGGAAAAAAGGTCTTTTTTCCCCTCTAAGGCCCTGATCAAAAGGGGTGTTTCCCACCCTTCCGGCAGGGTTATTTTGTGACGAAGAACGCGCCCCATCTGCAGCTGATCCAAGATGTAGGCAGGCGTCACCTGACCCTGAAACGCGTACTCGCCAGCCTGAAGAACGACACCCTGATGAAAAAGACGCACGCCCACCCGAAACTTCAAGGATGAGGGGATGAGGCCCTCTTGGAAGAGAGTTTGGCTGATTTTCTTTAAAGACGCCCCCCGTTCAAAGAAAACAATTTTTTCCTTAGGCAGGATCATAATTTGCCGGAAAGACTCCTTTGCCTTGTAAAGAAAAATGGCACAAAAAAGGCTCATCCCCAACAAAATGATGGAGATGAGCTCGACAAAAGGACGGATTCCTCGTTTAATCAAGACGACCAAAAATAAGAGACGCATTGGTCCCCCCAAACCCAAACGCGTTGGAAAGGGCCCGGCGCACCTTTTTTTCTTTTGCTTTTAAGGGAATAAGGTCGATACCTTGACAACTTTCCGAGGGGTTTTCCAGATTAAGCGTTGGGGGCATGACCCCGTCCCGGATGGACAAAATCGAGAAGATGGCCTCCACACCGCCCGCAGCCCCCAGAAGATGACCAATGGCCGACTTTGTTGAGGACATGGACAGATTTTCGCACGCAGATCCAAAAAGACGTTTTACGGCGCCAAACTCGATCTCATCCCCAAGGGGGGTCGAGGTCCCGTGGGCGTTGACATAATCAATCTCTTCTGGGGCAATTTTGGCGGTCCTAAAGGCCCCTTCCATGGCGCGAAAGGCGCCCGCACCGTCAGGGGTCGGCGCCGTCACGTGATACGCATCTCCTGATATACCGTACCCAAGGAATTCGGCGTAAATACGCGCGCCGCGCTTTTTTGCGTGTTCGTATTCTTCAAGCACCACAACGCCAGCTCCTTCTCCCATGACGAACCCGTCACGGTCGCGGTCCCAAGGGCGGGAAGCCTTTTCAGGCTCGTCAATGCGTGTTGACAGCGCGCGCGCAGCCGCGAATCCCGCCATACCCACAGGGCAAATAGCAGCCTCTGCGCCCCCTGCCACCATCACGTCAGCGTCGCCGTATTGGATCATGCGCGCTGCGTCCCCAATGGCGTGGTTTCCTGTGGCACACGCCGTCACACAAGCATGGTTTGGCCCCTTAAGACCGTACTTGATGGACACATGCCCTGACACCAGGTTAATGAGAGAGGCTGGGATAAAGAACGGGGATACCCGGCGAAATCCTTTTTGATGGAGGGTCAAAACCGTTTCCTCAATACGAGGAAGGCCTCCAATACCGGCACCAATCATGACGCCTGTGCGAAAACGCTCTTCATCGGTTTGAGGCGCCCATCCAGAATCTTCCATGGCTTGGCTTGCAGCCCCTACCCCATATACAATAAAGCGGTCAACTTTGCGCTGGTCTTGAGGCGGCATATAAAGATCTGCCTTAAACGCCCCCTCAACGCCTTCTCCCTCAGGCACAAGGCCCCCGATATTAACGGGAATGTCTTTCGTGTCAAAGCGCGTGATGCGCCCAATCCCAGAACGTCCGGCCAAAAGATTGGCCCACGTGGTCTTAGCGTCCCCTCCTAAGGGGGTTACAAGACCAATTCCCGTCACAACGACTCGGCGCATACGCTAATCCTCAAGGTTCTTAGGCAGAAAGGGCTTGTTGCTCTTGAATATAGTCGATGGCAGCTTGGACTGTCAGAATCTTTTCAGCTGCTTCATCGGGAATCTCAACGCCGAATTCTTCTTCAAAGGCCATGATTAACTCAACGGTTCCTAAACTATCTGCACCAAGATCATCCACAAAGCTTGCGGCTTCCGTCACCTTGGATTCGTCCACGCCGAGGTGCTCTACGACGATCTTCTTAACGCGTGCAAAAATGTCACTCATGAATTCTATCCTTATGTATACGTCTGTTACTAAAATAAAGGGGTCTTGGCCCCTTCAAACCCCCTCCAGACCCAGGGGGGGTAACCTGGGCCCGATCTTAGCGTGCTTTTGATCTGATCGGAAGGGGAAAATAGCTTTTTTAAATCATGGCAAGTCCACCATTGACATGAAGCGTTTGCCCCGTGATATAACCGGCCTCTTGACTGGCAAGAAAACAAACAGCCGCTCCAATATCTTGGCCGCTTCCCATGGCACCCATGGGAATCGATTTTAAAAGCGCTTCCTTTTGGGCGTCTGGCAACACTTCTGTCATGGCAGAGGTCATAAACCCAGGTGCCACACAGTTAACGGTAATCCCGCGCGTGGCGACTTCTTGGGCCAAAGATTTGCTCATACCAATGAGACCCGCCTTGGCCGCGCAGTAATTGGCTTGTCCTGGGTTACCCGTTACACCCACCACAGAGGAAATATTGATGATACGCCCCCACCGGCGCTTCATCATTCCCTTGAGAGAGGCGCGAATCAACATGAACGCGGCCTTGAGGTTGACATCCAAGACCGCTTGAAAGTCTTCATCTTTCATGCGAAGCGCAAGACCATCCCGGGTGATGCCGGCATTATTCACGAGAATATCAATCTCGCCCACAAGGGTTTCTGCGTTTGCCACAAGGTTGTTCACTTCCTCCGCTTGATCCAAGCGGCACAGGGCGGTGTGGGCGCGGGGAAGCTCACTTGCCAAAGCCTCAAGGGCCTCTTTGCGTGTGCCGCTTAGCACCAGGGTCGCTCCCTGGGTTGACAGCGCGCGCGCAATCTCCATACCAAGACCGCCCGCCGCCCCTGTCAAAAGGACTTTCTTTCCGTCTAATGAAAACATGCTTTTTCTCCTTATCCCAAATAAGCGTCAATGTCTGCAGGCGTGCCAAGGGTCACGGTTTCAAGGGTGGGCGCAATGCGCCTAGCCAGGCCCGTCAACACTTTGCCGGCCCCCACTTCCACAACGCGTGTCACGCCGCGCGCGTCAAACCCTTCCACCGTCTCGCGCCAGCGCACGCGTCCCGTCACCTGGGACACAAGAAGATCCCGGACTTCTTCTACTTTTGCCTCATGGGCCGTCACGTTGGCAATCAAAGGTAGGTTCAAGGGTGAAAGGGGTATCTTGGACAAGGCTTCCGCCATGACTTTGGCTGCAGGCGCCATGAGGGACGAGTGAAAAGGCGCACTGACCGGTAGCTTGACTGCGCGCTTGACACCCCGGGTTTTGGCTTCTTCCAAAGCGCGCTCGATGGCATCCGCGTGCCCGCTGATCACAACCTGTCCCCCACCATTATCGTTGGCAATGTCACAGACTTGTCCCCTTGCCGCTGCCGTCACGATGGCCTCGGTTGTCTCAAGGTCCACGCCTAAAAGGGCTGCCATGGCGCCAATCCCCACGGGAACCGCGTCCTGCATGGCAAGCCCCCTGATCCGTAGCACTTGTGCTGCGTCCCGTAAAGAAAGGGCGCCCGCCGCCACAAGCGCTGTGTATTCGCCAAGGGAATGCCCCGCCACACAGGCAGCGCGCGGCGCGGCGATGATTACGCCGCCCTCTTTTTCCAAAACGCGCACCACTGCCGTGCTGACGGCCATGAGAGCTGGCTGGGTATTTTGGGTCAACATCAGCTCTTTTTCATCGCCCCCGAACATGAGGGTGCTCAGCTTTTGGGATAACGCGTCATCCACTTCTTGAAAAACCTCCCGTGCCACCGCAAAGGTGTCGTAAAGGTCTTTACCCATTCCGATAAATTGTGATCCCTGGCCGGGAAAAACGAAGGCGTCCATGGTGTCTCCTTGATCCTTTATCATGGGCATAGAGTTAGCAGGGTTAAGGACGTCATTCAAGAATGCACAAGATTTTCTCTCTCTGTACAGCGCCTCATTCCATGCTAAAATACGCAAAAAACAGGGAAGCAGTATATGAAGCCGGTCATTCCAGGCCTTGCAGGGGAGCTCACAAAAGCGGGGCTTCTTGGCGCTGATCAGGCGCTCGTTTTATTGCAAGAACAGCGCGCCACCGGAAAACCCCTTGAAACCCTTATTGTTTCTTTTGGGTTTTTGGAAACCCAGATCCTGCATGCCTTTCTTGAGGATCAAAACAAGGTCCGCCTTTATGACCCCGAGATACATCACGTGGATCCCCTTCTTACAGAGTCTTTTGGCTACCATGAGGCTCTTCGCCATAAAACTTTACCGCTCTTTCAAGAGGGCGACACCCTGCACGGTGTTTTTGTGGACGTGCACGACGTAATCGCCCAAGACGCGCTTAAAAAGGCCTTTCCCCAATGCACCCGCGTGACAGCCTATCTTATTCGCCCCGACGCCTTTCAAGAAAAACTTGATCACGTTTATGATCAAAGGGTGGATTTATCGTTTTTTCTTGAAAGCCTCAGCCACGACTCTTCCCACGCCAAAAGCGGGGCGCAGCGCTTTTTGGACGCCCTTTTTCTTCGCGCCGTGAGGGAAAGGGCCTCGGACATTCACATGGAGCCTGATCAATTTTTTGTACGGGTTCGTAACCGCGTGGACGGGGTTCTGCGCCAAACGGTCATCTTTCACAAAGATCACTGGTCAGCTGTTTGTGTGTGTCTGAAAATCATGGCGGGCCTCAATATTGCACAAACAAGGCAACCCCAGGGCGGTCGCTTTCACTACGTCGTCGCGGGCAGGCCTGTTGATTTTCGTGTCTCGATTCATCCAACCCAGCACGGTGAGAATATTGTTTTGCGCCTTCTGGATCGCCTTTACGGACTGATGCCCCTCAAAGATTTGGGATTTTGTGACAGGCAAGTGGATATCTTGAAAAGTGTTTTAAAAAGCTCTGACGGTCTTATCCTTTTGACAGGACCGACGGGTGCTGGAAAAACAACGACGCTTTATTCGATGCTGGCCCACCTCGACGCACAAGCACGTAATATTATGACCCTAGAAGAGCCCATTGAATATAGCCTAAAGGGTCTTCGACAAAGCGAAATCAAGGATTTGGGAGGAGTGCGCTTTGGCGAGGGTGTCCGCTCTCTCCTGCGGCAGGACCCGGACGTGATTTTCATCGGTGAAATTCGTGATGAGGAAACAGCGTCCATGGCCCTTCGTGCGTCCATGACGGGGCATCTGGTTCTTTCAACCCTTCACACCAACGATACCCTATCGGTGGTGCAACGCCTCAAAGATCTGGGGGTGCCAGCCCACCTTATTGAAGGGAATCTCCTATGCCTTGTGGCCCAGCGTCTTTTGCGTCGCCTTTGCCCTGAATGTATGGAAAGCAGCGCCCAAGGCAACACCCCCAAAGGATGCACCGCTTGCCATTGGACCGGTTACAAGGGACGTTTTGCCATTGCAGAAGTTTTGCCCCTCACCCTGGACCTTGAACATAAAATGGTGCAAGGACACGCAAAAAGCGCTCTTCTTCAAGATCTTCAGGCCAAAGGGTTTGAAACCCTGTGGGATCGGGGCCTTGGGCATGTCCGAAGCGGCGCCACCAGCTATCAGGAACTTTGTCGTGTGGTCAGGCGCCACGGTTGGGAGAGCGCCCCTGCCGATTTACAACAAAACGAAAAGGGGTATCGTCGTGCGGAAGGATAATCATTTCCCTTATTTTTCAAGAGGCCTATATGCCTAACTTTGGTTATTACGCCCTGACCAAGGAAGGGATCAAGCAAAAGGGATGGGCCACCGTTCAGGATGAAACGTCTTTACGGCGTGTGCTCTCAGACCAAAACCTGACCCTTATTCGTCATTGGCACGCCCTGCCACAGTGGTGCCAGGGAAGGCGTGTCAAAGACACAGATCGTCAAGAGCTTTTTGCACATCTTGCAGCCCTTCATCATGCGGGATTTCCTTTAGAAGAAGCCTTTGAGCACTATCAAGGCTCCCCTTACACTGTATGGTTGTGCCGTGAAATCGCAAGGTCCCTGTGCCAAGGGCACACGCTCACAGCCGCCCTAACGCCTTTTTCAGACATGTTTGATCGCACGTGTTTTTGCATTCTTAGTGCAGCTCAAACCCCTACACAAATGTCGGATGCCCTGACCCATTTAGCCGAGCATTTCGAGTGGCGCACGCGCACCAAACAAGAGGTTGTAAAGTCTTTGATCTACCCTTTGTGCCTTTTAAGTGTGGTCACGTTCTTGATCGGCTTCTTGATGACCCAGGTTGTCCCCCAAATGGAACAGTTTTTGGCTCTGAGCGGCACTGAACCTGCGTTATCCGCCCAGATTTTAAAAGAAGTTTGTACGGTTATAGAACAATTTGGCGGTCATTTTTTGGGGATCATTTCATTTATAATCGTAGTACTGATTGTAGGTGTACGTTATGTTCCAGACATCAGGATGAGGACCGAGCGAGCAGTTCGGCAAATTCCCGTTGTCGGAGCCCTCTGGCATGAAAATCAGGTGCGAGTTTTCTTGCACAGCCTTTGCTTAATGTTACGTGCGGGCGTTTCTCTTCTTGACGCGCTTAAAGAAGCAACAACTTCTCAAAAAACTGCTTTTCAAAAGGATATGCAGGCGCTCATTCACAAGGTTTCTCAAGGATCCTCACTCGCCCATGCCATGGAACAGTCGCGGCTCTTCCCTAAAGAAGCTGTGCGCCTTTGCGCCCTTGGTGAAAAAGCTGGATCCCTTGAGCGCTATTTAAGCCGTGCGTCCTCCTTAATCAGCCACCGATTTCAACACAAAACACAAAAGTTTTTAGCGCTGCTTGAACCCTGCAGTCTTGTTTTTGTTGGCGGGCTTTTGGTGTGGATTGTTTCATCGGTTTTTGTGCCCCTTTACGAGCATATCACCCTCTTAGAGCGCACGTCATGAGCGAAACGTTTCTCCTTTACACCCCCCAAGGCGGCGCCTGGATTAAAGACGGCCACATGGAGGACATTGAGTGCCGAAAAGCACCTTTGCACCCTCCTCATGCTTACACCTTGCTTCTTGATGGATTTGATGAGGCTTTTTTGCAAGAACCATGGCCGGTCCTCTCGTGGCATGAGAAAAACTCATACGCCAAAAACCGTACACTGACGACGCATAGCGCCTTAAACGTACACTTTATGCGCGCACACGCAAACATCTTACAAAGCGCTAGCACCACGTTTAACGCCGACGCTTTAAACGTTTCTCCCCACAGTTTTTTAAAAGGGGTAAGTTTGCTTGCCTGGCATTTAGGACCTGCGTTTGAGGAGCCGACCTTGCTCTACCTCACCCTTCCATTACAAAGTCGACGCCTTTACCTGTTCAAGGATGGAGCACCTCTTTTTAGCCGCACGCTGACTTCCAGTGATCATGCTCTTCAAGATGATATTGACGCAACGCTTTATCATGTCGAGCGCTCCTTTCAAGTGCCAAGCAATCATATTGCCACCATATCCTGGGACGCCTCGGACCTCCTTTCCTTTCTTCAAAAGCAACGGCGCGCCCGTCTTGCGTTTAGCCATCCTCTGGTAAAAACATGTGTACGACTCCGACGAAAGCGCATAACGTTGGTCGGGGCGTGTGCTGCCAATATCGTATTGGCAAGCCTTACCGCCTACCAAGGCACAGATCTTTTCAAAAAGCGTGAAGCAATTCAAAATCTTGACCTTAAATTGAACTCCCTAAGCCAAACTGTCAAAGGCGTTACAAACGCCGCTGCCACTTCTTATGCCCCTCTTTTCGCTTTTGAGCGCCTTAAAACAGCGCCCCACCCGCTCCATGACCTAAAGGCGCTGGCCTCTTTTAATACAAAGACCATGGGCATCCAGGCCCTTTCTTGGAAAAAAATACAAAGAAACAAAGCGGCCTTAGAAGTACAAGTTTGTGCACGCACCCCCCTCACCCATCAGGCTTTTGAAGCTCTTGTGGTGACACAACAAAAAAGCATCCCGCGCTCTGTTCCTCTCGCCCTTGCCGAAGAAGCCACACCCGTCATTCACTTAGAGGAGGCCCTCCCACCCAGTCATCCCTGCATCGCGCTTCAATCACCTCACAGGGGGCGTCCATGATTTTTCTTATGACTCATCTGCGTCACCTTTGGATCCTTTGTCTGGTCCTTGGGTTTGTATGCGGCTCGCTTTTTTGGTATCGGCAACAGACAGAGAGCGTTTATGAAGAAAAACTTGAAGCAGTAAGAGGACTGACCGCACAACAAAACGCATTTCTCAAAGACCGCGCCTTTTTCAATGAAAAAAAGGGGCTTTTATCGCAGATGGCAAAGCAAAAATTTGTCTGTGACCCGCCGCCGTCCTATCCCGAACTTAAAGATCTTATCCTTCTTGATGCAAAAGCCTGTCATTTTGAGAAAATTCGTGTAGAAAGCGCTCCGCCTCGGCGTCTTGAAAATCTCCACCACCGCCCTGTTATCCTGTATTTTCAAACTGCGCTAGATACCGACCTTTATGGGTTTCTAACACGCCTTGAAACACATCTGCCGGCTGTTGTCCAATGGACGTTCTTGTCCCTTTTTGAAACTGCTGATGGCCACCTTCAAGGAGAAGTACATGGGGACTTAATGAATCATGCGCCTTAAATATCATTCATTTTTGTTGGCTCTGATGGTCACCGGCAACGCTGTCGCACACAATGAGCGGCCTTTATCCCTTTTTCACACCCCCGAGCATATTCAAAAGGTTATGCGTCTGCGCGCCGCCGGCCCCATTCCCTCTCATCACACGACATCCAACGCCCGACCCGCGCACGTTCGTCTGGACGGCCTTATGTACTTTGGTCCCACGTCTTGGCGCTTATGGATTAATGGTAAACCCTACGACAAACGGGTGTTTCCAAACCTAACCGTTGTGCGGGTCACGGCAACCCACGCAACCTTTTCGTGGCAGGATCAGGGTATCACCCACAGCTTTACGCTTGCCCCGTCCCATAGTTTTCCCCATAACAAAGGTTCACCATGACTCATTCCTGTCTTACTTTTGAGCATATCCAGTTGCACCGCAAACAAAATCTCGTCTTTGAAGATCTTTGCTATAGATTCGACCACGGAAAACGTTATGCCCTTATGGGACCAAACGGAAGCGGAAAGTCATCTCTTTTGCACGTGGCCATGGGACTTGTGGCGCCCCAAAAAGGTGTGTGCACCCTCCTTGGAGGAGCGCCCGCACGGGCGCGCATCCGCGTCAGTTACCTGCCCGAGAAACTCTTTTTTTTTCCGTCCCTTGCCGCCAAAGATCTTTTAAGGACCTTGACCACAAGCCCTGATCACCGTGCGCGTGCAGGTGACTTTCTAAAAACACTGGAGTTTAGCAACGGGCTTTATGACAAATCCTTGAGAGATCTTTCGAAGGGAAGTTATCAAAAAATCCTCCTCAGCATTTGTCTGACGGCTGAAAAGGAACTCTACCTCCTTGACGAGCCAACAACGGGCCTTGATCCAGAGAGCATAGACAAGGTCCTGAAGATGATGGCAGATCTTTCCACGCAAGGTCGCACGGTTTTGTTCACAACGCACAACATCGAAGAGACTAAAGACGTCGATACGCTGCTCACGCTTCAAAACCACCGACTCTTTCCTCTTGAAAAAAAGAAAGCAATCGATTATCATAAGAATACTTGGGGTGCTTTATAGGCCCTGAGATGAAGACGAGTATCGCTCAAAAGGAGGATATGATGATGAGAGCACTTGACTTAACACCCCTTTTCCGTTCCAGCATTGGATTTGACCGTTTGTCCCGTTTGGTGGACTCTGCCCTTCGCGCAGAAGAAGGCATGGGTGGGGGCGGTTATCCCCCCTATAACATTGAACGGCTAGATGAACAAACATACCGCCTGACCATGGCCGTTGCAGGCTTTAAAGATCATGACCTGAGCATCACTGTTCAAGACAACACCTTGACTGTGTCAGGACGCGCGCGCCCTGAGGAAGAAGGCATCGAGTACCTTTACCGCGGCATTGCCGGACGCGCGTTCGAGCGCCACTTTCAACTGGCTGACTTTATTAAGGTCGGCCGCGCGAGCCTTGAAGATGGGATCCTTCGCATTCTTCTCGAGCGTGAGATCCCCGAGGCCCTTAAACCTCGTCAGGTGATGATTGAAACCGCCAAAGCGGCCCCCAAAGCGGGCCTCATAGAACATAAATAACAGCTAGGTTACTCCTCACAAACGGGCGATTCCCAGCGGCTCGCCCGTTTCTTAGGGCCTAAAATTAACTTCCTGCTTATAAACGGCTTCCCACCCTTCATAATAAATTCAATATACCCTTGGCAAGGATTTATAAAAATATTGACAAAAAATGAAAAAACCTTTAAAAAAATTTTGATTTATGAATAAATCGATTAAATCACTCAAGCTCTAATCTTAATACAAAGGATTTATTATGAAAAACTCATGTTCTCTTTTCCGTCTTCTGTTGATGGGAATTGCTCTTGCCATGACCCCAACTTGTGGTGCGTCCCCTGACACCGACATGAAAGAGGATAACATCTTCCCCTTCACCCTCCTTCCTCAAGAAGTTCAATGGCAGACTTTTGGCCATCTCACCCCTACCGAACACGCAAAAGTTGCCCCCACATGCAAGCTATGGCATCAAAGCTTTCAAGAGCATCTCGCAAACCCTTTGCGCTCTGAGCGAGGCCAAATGTTGCATGACCCCGTGACACCGTTTCAGCACTTTACACCTGTTGAAGCCGAAAAAAGTCTTACCCTTACCCTTGAACAAGACGGCTTTGTCTTTGTTCCCTTTGGTCACGAGGCGTTCCTTAAAAATCTGAACGTAATAAGTGATCAGGATGTAATCCCTCTTCTGCCTCATCTTTACGCCAAGGCTTTTGGCACGAAAGAGGATCCTCTCTCTCCTGAAGATGTCGCGTGCCTTAAGGCTGTGATGCCCTGGTCACGGATCGCACTCACCTCGACGAATCAAGAAACCTCTAAAGAGAAAGCGCTGGAAAGCCTTCTTGGTCTTGAGGGTAACCCACGTCTTGTCCGTTTTTCAAAAGAGCTGCCTTTACAGCTTTTAAAAAGCGAGCCACGAACTTTGGTTCTAACATTCTCAGAACTAACCCAGCATCAAGACTTTTTACCCCCCTTTTTCGCGGCTCACCCCGATCAACAGGTGCATTTAGTCGCAGATGACGCGTATTTTGCGCAAAAGTATAATACCTCTAACTGGCATTTTGCGTTTATTCCAAGCGAAAAAATTCTTGATTTGCCTGCAAAAAGTCTTTCAACGGTGCGCCACCTCATCTTGTCCGACCCCCACCATATGGTCACCGGTATGGGGTCACGCTTCTTGATGGATGCAAAAGATCTTCTTTCCGTTGATATAAAAGGTTTTAACAAGGTGCAAACCCTTCAGCCGGGCTTCTTGAAAAACGCAACGTCCCTTTGTGAGCAGTCAAAGAAGAAGATTCAGCAGTTTAAAGATGAAGTGGCCAAAGGAAGGCCAGCTTTGCACCCTGATTTTAACCCCGTAGCTTATTTGTCGAGCGGCGCCCTTTAGAATCCCCATAGAAAAATAAGGACACCCACCTTTACTTGTCAGCATCCCTTTTGGCTTTTTGATCAAAGAAGTCAAAAGGGATGTTTTTAGCCTTTAACGCGACGTAAAAAGCTTTAGGATACCTGGGTTCTCAGGTGAGCCTTTGCCGTTTCACCTTACTTATCCTTTGACGCCCTTTAAGAAATGCTGCCTATGCTCCTCTTGAAGGTTGCGTTGATGACCTCCCTCCACATCGATGATGGACAAAAACGTGCATGACCAAAGTACACATTGCCTTCTTTGAAAACACCCACATGGTTGGGACCTCGGTGGCAAAGACTTTCCACCATGACGCGCACAAGCCCTTCGGAATCTGCAAGGGGCCTCTGGCGCCAACATCACAAGCCCTGCAATTCCGCACATGGTTCATTTTCCTTTGGTCCATGGATAAAAAGTCATCATTGGTTTTTTCGTGGGCTCGGCAAGGGCGCGCCCCCGTGGCGACGGGGATAACCCTCTTTTTCTTTCGTCACGCAAAATACCTAACGACTTAAACCATAAGCACTCTCCCTCTTGCACTCAAAGGAAAATACAAAATAAATTTGACAATTTTTTTTTAATGATCCTATGTAGAAACATACAAATCAAAAAAAGGATTTTACATGAAACAATTTCTCTCTCTTTTCAGTCTTCTCTTGGTCGGCGCCAGTCTTGCTGTCAGCCCTGTATGTCAGGCGTCTGCCACCCCTCTTGACGATACAGAAAATCCGTCTTCCCTCAGTCGCCTTCCCGTGAAACTTCAATGGATCATTTTAGAAAAACTCACCCCTGAAGAAGAAGGCCGCGTCGCCACCGATTGCAACCTCTGGCACCAAGGTGCTCAAGAACATTTAACAGCGCCCTTGCGCCTTGAATGCGATCAGATGCTCTATGACGTCCCTACACCGTTTCGGGACTGGTCGCTTTTGGCCGCAAATAGGGCTCTTGCTCTGACCCTTGACGAAGACGGCTTTGTCTTTGTACCCTTTGGCCCCTACTATTTTCCAGAACACAGCACCGCGCTTTGTGATGAGGACGTCGCCCCTTTCCTGTCGCAACTCTATGAAAAAGCGTTTAGCGAGAAAAAAGAAGCCCTTTCATCCCAAGATCTCTTGTGCCTAAAGGCAGTCCTTCCTTGGTCACGTGTGGTGGTGGATCTACAAAAAGAGGGGATGAAAGCAAAGGCCTTAAACGTCCTCCTTGACCTTAAGGGTAACCCATCACTTATTCGCTTTTCACAGGCTCTAACGCGTGAAATAGTGCAAAATACCCCCCACACTCTGGTTTTAACCAATCAAGAGCTGAAGCATTATCAAAGAAGGCTCAAGGATCTTTTTGGAGCGCACCCAGATCAATGTGTTCACTTAGTGACAGAAGTGCCACGTAACATAGTGATAAGGAGTCCCTCTTTTCCATCCTCCGAGCCCATAGGCTGCCTTGCCTTGAGGGAAGGGCTTTTGAGCGGCGTGCGCCATCTTAGGGTGTCAAACCCCCATCATGAAGCCGCCCTCGTGGGAAAGTTCTCACTCGCACCAGATCTTATCTCCCTTGATATAAAAGACTGGAGCGCGCTTAGGCAAGTATTCGAGCACTTTGCCGAAGGCGGCGTCTCTCTTGTCTCTTTTGACCCGAGGGGACTTACCGGTGTCGTCAAACTTGATGAGACCTTTCTTCACCACGCCACAAACCTCAATGATGACTCAAAGAAGAAAATCGAGCGGTTCAGAAAAGAGGTGGAAGAACGACACACAAAAACGCAAAAAAAGCGTGTCGGTTAAGGACGTTAATACCCAAACTGGGTTTCGGGCAAGGTTTGTCCGCCGTCCACAACTAACGACTGTCCCGTGATATAGTGCGCCTCGTCACTGGCCAAAAACAGGTGCGCGTGGGCAACCTCATGGGGGGTGCCAAGGCGACCCATGGGGATGGGGGCGACGCGCTCTTTGATCGCCTGTGGGGAATTTTTCTCGAAAAGCCCTTCTGTTTCAATATTGCCAGGCTCGACGGCGTTCACCGTTATGCCGTCCCGGGCAAGCTCAACCGCGATGGTTTTCATAAAACCCGTCAGCCCCGCCTTCGCCGCCGTATAGTGGGACTTTCCAGGAAGTCCCACGCGTGGTCCGGAAATCGAAGACGTATACACAATGCGGCCATATTTTTGTTTTTTCATTTGGGGAAGAACGGCTTTGGTCACCAAGAACACACCGTCTAAATTGGTTTCAAGGGCCTCGCGCCACTGGGCATAGGTCATGTCTTCGGCCTTAGTGAAGGGAAAAAGGCCAGCGGCGTTATGGATCAAAACATCAAGGCGTCCGTGTATTTTAAGAATCTCCTCCACAACGCGCCTCATGTCTTCTTCCTTGGTGATGTCGGCGACCGAATACCTGATGTCTCCTCCCTTGGCTTTAAGATCGTTTGTCACCTTTTTCAGCTTTGTTTCGGTCCGGCTGATGATGGTCACGCGCGCGCCTTCCCCCACAAAAACGTCGGCAATGCCACGGCCAATCCCTTGACTGCCGCCTGTGATCAAAACGACTTTATCTTTCAGGCGGTCTTGGGCGTGAAGGCTCACGCTCCAAAATCCTACCAACATCAACGCGAGGCTTTGTTTTATCATCGGATTATCTTTTCTTTGCTGGCATGTCTTACAGGGCGTCACCCCATTCCTTTTTCTTGTAATCATGATAAAGCGCTTTCTGCTTTTTCGAGATCGTCCGGCGCACCAGCGCCCCTTCTGCCTCGCACGCGTCCAGGATTATGTGCCCGGAACGCTTTAAGGGGGGGCGCACAAGTCTGCCGTGGGGAAGGGCTGTTTCCTGGGGAGACACAACCAGATAACTGTATTTTTCAAACTCAAAAGGGTGGGTAACGTCTTTAACCTGACGGTGAAGGGCCTCTCGCTTAACGGGCACATTAAAGTGGCACCAGTCCGGCGCCCTTAAGGGACAGGGAGCCGCGTGGGGGCAAGGGGCCACCATATGCGCGCCCTTTTGCAACAGAAAATCCCTTGCCTCAAGAAGTCCTTTGGCGTGGCTCGGCGTCCCGGGTTCCACCATGATAAGATAACGCGCCGCACACGCATACCCACGCGCCAGCACCTCAAAACGGCGCGCGGGATCAAGCTCTGCCCACACATAGCTTAAGACCACCAAATCAGCAGGCTCGGCGCCTTGGTACGACAGAAGATTTTCCTTTTGATGTATAATCGCAAGGGCGTCGTCTTCTTTCCACAACTCTTTCGCAAGGGACAAAAGCTCTGCATCTTGCTCAACCAAGGTGGCTTTTTGAAGGGGCGCAAGCCCCTTAAGAGCCCATATTACCGTCCCCGGACCCGCCCCCAGATCCAAAAGACTTGTTATCTTATCCATATCTGGCACAAAGCCCAGGACCGAGCGCAAGGCCGCGTAGGTGCTGGGCATTCGGGTTGCAAGGTACGACAGACGCTGGGCACGCGTGTGCATGCGCACATCCCCATGCCCATGATACCGGGCCGTTAAGGCCGCGCGCTCTTGCTGCAGAATAGATAACGACGTGTCATCACAAAGCTTTTTCAAGCGTTGATATAAAAGGGGTGGCAGGTCAATCAAGGTGATTTCTTTCTTTGAGGAAGGGCACTTGGGTGCGCCTTTTCATATACTGCTTTCAGGTGCGAGGTCTGCACTTCTGTGTAACGCTGGGTGGTGGAAAGGCTTGCGTGGCCCAAAAGCTCTTGAATGGTGCGAAGCTCTCCCCCGGACGCTAAAAGATGCGAGGCATAACTGTGACGCAGGCTGTGGGGCGTTGTGTGAGTGGGCAAACAAAGCTCTACCCGCAGGCGGCGTACTTGCCGCTGGGCAACGCCGGGGGCGAGCCGAGCGCCTCTGGCCCCTAGGAAAAGGGGCGCTTTGGAATTTTCTTTTTGGGGATGCACGTGCACGCACGCCTCAATGGCTTTTTGAACCACGGGCAAGAGCGGCACCAGGCGCTCTTTACGCCCCTTTCCCATAAGGCGCAGCTGCGCGCGCGCAGGCACGACGTCTTCAACGTTAAGAGAAAGCGCCTCACTCAGACGAAGGCCCGCGCCGTAAAGAAGGGTGAGAAGACATTGATCACGCTTGTCCATCCACACTTCGGTGTTTTCTTGGGGGGCGCTGGCGGTCAGGGTGCTTGCGTCCTCTTCGCTTAAGGGACGGGGCAAAATGGTCGAGAGTCTTGGCGATTTCAACGCGTCTAGCGCGTTGTTTTCAATCCCGTAACGCAGATGTAAAAAGTGGTAAAACGTGCGGAGCGCTGACAGAGCACGGGCATTGGAGCGCGCGCCCACGCCGCGCGTAAGGCGTGTGGCAAGAAAACTGCGCACCTCTTGGGGCGTCAGGTGCCCAAGAGCCGCGGGAGAAAGAATGCCCTCTCCCCGAAAGTCTTGTAGGAAAGTAAGGAAATCTTGCAAGTCCTTGCCATAATTCAAAACCGTATGGGGGCTTGCGTCTTTTTCGACCACAAGGCTTGTTTGCCACGCCTCCAAAAGCCCTGAAAGAGCATCCCCCAAAAAGGTCAGATCTGCCACTTATTTGTCCAGGATCGTTTGGCCCGTTGCTTGCCAGTCCTTTTCAAAAAGCTCGAGGCCCTTTGTGGTCAGCGGATGGGCATAAAGTCCCTCGAGGACCTTGGGCGGCAAAGTCGCAACGTGGGCACCTGCCTTAGCGGCTGCGACCACATGATCGGCGTTACGTACAGACGCCGCCAAAATCGCGGTTTCATAGCCACCCTTTTCATAGATTTCACGGATGTCAGCAATAAGCCCAACACCGCTTTCACCAATGTCATCAAGCCGTCCCATAAAGGGTGATATAAAGGTCGCGCCCGAGTTTGCCGCAAGAAGTGCTTGGGCCGCTGAAAAACAAAGGGTTACGTTCACACCAATGCCTTGCTTGGTCAAACGGTCACAGGCCTTAAGGCCGTCCTTGGTCAGCGGCACCTTAATAATAATGTTGTCGGCAATGGCGCTGAGGACTTCAGCTTCTGCCAGCATACCGCTGACGTCAGGCAGAGTTACCTCAGCGCTGATGGGGCCTTCAACCAACGAGCAGATTTGGGCCAGCACGTCCTTGATGGCCCGACCGCTTTGGGCGATAAGGGTCGGGTTCGTTGTCACACCCATGATCATACCAGTGCTGGCCCACTGCTCGACCTCGAACACATTGGCGCTATCAATAAAAAATTCCATCTTGATTCCTTTCTTTGACTTTCTTTAACCCTAACGAAAGATTTCTGTCGCTACAAGCGCCCTTGACCTTAAAAAAACACCGCGTTAGAGTGCCATCATCATCTGTCGTCAGCCACTGCCGCAGTAGCTCAGCTGGTAGAGCAACGCATTCGTAATGCGTAGGTCGGGGGTTCGAATCCCTTCTGCGGCACCACCTTATTTTTAAGAATTTCGCACTTTATTGAACGTCGCCCTTTGCACGCGCGGGGCAAAGGGCGACGTTTTAGAGAGGGGATTACTTTTTACGCAAAATCACAGACAAGTACCACATGGTGGGGTCATCCTTGATCACTGTGTGATCAATCAAAGTGAACAAATTGCCAAGATAAGGCACAAAAGTCTCTAAGGTGTGATAGAAGCGACCTTGACGGAGGACATGTTGCCCTTCGGAGTTCATAAATTCAACTTTTTGAGAGGGCTTTATAAGGTCAGGTATCTCAGTAGCGCGCACTTCATCCGGAACAATGGAAACACCCACAGGGATCGCAAAGCCAAGACTAATATCACTTTTCGTATCTTAGAAAATCAAACCCGGGTTTTGAATCTCTTCACATGTTCTTTTTTGAAAGGCTTCCCACTCTGGCTCTCCTGGCGTGGGCGTCAAAAATGTCAGGGTCGCATAACCGCCAGGTTTTGTCGCCAACGCCATATTCTTGATCATGGTGCTTGTTTCTTGAGGGTCCAAAAAGTGCAATACTTTATTGGCGTTCACAAGGGAAAAACGGCTGTGCCAATCCTCTGGGATCTTCAGTTCGGGATCCGCCAAATTGCCTTTTCTATAAGAAATCTGGGGCGTCAGGTTTAGTTTACCGCATACTCTGGCAACTTCTTGCTTAAATGCGCCAATCTGCTTTCTGTGAATATCGATGGTGGTCACTTTTTTCCCAAGGGCAAGAGCCACAAGGGTATCGGGACCCATACCCGGACCAATATCAAGAATTTCATCGGCGTCGGACTTCATACACAACGAAGCAAAAGGGCCAAGGACTGTGGCAGATGGGGGAAAACTATAGCCGGCTTCACTCTTAATTTTTCCCACACCGTCCCGAGAAATACCGCCGTCATCCTCGAGAATGGCCTGGGGATCTTGGGGCAAAAGCCGCAAAACCAGTTTAGCCCGCACACGCGATCTCACATCTTCAACGGCTTTGTCGACGGCATCAGCGCACGAAAGCCCCGCGAAATCAGAAAACTGTACGCTTGCATGGCGGCTTTGGTCTTCTAAGGACTCTAACGCATTCCTGCCCTGGCCATCACAGGCCTAACCAGCGGTGGCCGTTGCGCTTAACACACACCAGACGCTTCCAATGATCATTGAAAAGTTCTTAACTAGTATTTTCATGTTTCCTCAATAAAACATTTTTGACAAACCGAAAATTCGTACACTTCCTTATTTGATGTGTCAATTTGGAAATCTAGTCAGAGGGCATTTTTGGCAACCCCGTCCATGACCTCACAGGCAGATCGTTACAATGTTTATGTTGACAAATCGTAAAGAAATATATAAATAATGAGTGCGTTTTATAGATTTGCTTTCTATTTAAAATTCACTGGATAACGTCATGAATCTTCGCCTTTTTCCTTTTTTGTTTCTGTGCTCTAGCCACCTGACCCTTGCAAGCTTGCCCGATGAGGATACCACGAGAGAAGTGGCACTCAAAAGTACCAGCGTGGATCAAAAAGCAGGTTGGCCCACTAAGTACACGCCCAATCGGGCGGGCATTCAAGAAATCCTTACTGCGCTTAACATTACTGAACCTCTTGAAAGCACGCCGGCGGCTGTGGGGGGATTTGGCGAGGTTTACTTTACAAAAAGTTACGCCATCAAAATTACTCTGAGCACCGATTATTCAACAGAAACAAGAAATTTAAGAAACTTAAAAACGTCTCAAAAATCTACTCCTGTAGCAGGATTTCGTCTAAGTTTACCAAGAGTAATCTGCACCCCTTATTTCGAAAGTGGTACGTACTACAAAACGCGCACCTCCACACAACACGTCTATATTGCTGAACGCTTAAGGCCTGCCAAAGCCATGGAATCGGTTGCTCGTGACGCCCTCTCCACCGGTTCTCAAGAGGATCTAGATCTAGGCTATTCTTTTGGGTATCGCCTTGCTGAATTTCAAGCCAAAAATCTAACAAAAGCTTGGTGGGATGACTATTATTCAGCCGCCGCGCACATCGATTTGAATCTGAGAAATATTTTTCCCATGTCAAGACCCGAACACGGCACGCCTGGCGCCGTGGCGCTCATTGATTGCGCGGAGGTGCTGGATGGAAGCTATTCCACAAAACGTAAACCCATATCCGTTGATATGATTTACTTTTTGATGAAGTTACAAGCGTTTTTGCCAACCTTTAGCGGCTACAAAGCGCTTTCACCCTCAGTTCAAAAACAAAGAATGGACGGATTCATTCACCACGTTTTTCTGGGTTATTTCGCCGGGCATGCCCAGGATAAAAGGGCAAGCATCAGAGATTTTTATTTGAGTGATCTCAGTTACACCGAGGCTAGAAATAAAACTATGTATAGCTTTCCGGGTGATCTCTTCACTTACCGTACGTTTCACACGGCAATCAATGCTGCTTTTCAAACATTTTTGCTCCCCCCTCAATACCCAGTGCTTCCAAGAGATTTTGACGCAGAACGCTATATCGCTCTCCAGGGCTTTGAGAATCTGCCTGATGTAAAAGGAAAAGATCCCTCCCAGCGGCAGGCGTGGGCCGCAAATCACTTCAGAGATTTTGGGCGCTCTGAAGGTCGACACTATATTATTTTACCCCGCGGATTTAACGCCGATGGCTACCTCAATAACAATCCCGATTTACTCTCTTTGGCAAAGTTTTATGTTACAAGAGGACATCAACACCTATGGCTTATGGGACATTACTTGACCTTTGGCAAGAATGAAGGACGCAATTACTTTGACGGTCTTCCCAGTGGCTTCAATCCTGCCGTATATTTGCATCTCAATAAGGATGTCGTGAGTGCGGCCCAGCGCCAAGGGGTCCTGACCCAAGGAGATTTACATTCTTTTGCCTACGAACACTATTGCTTCAATGGACGCGCTGAAGGGCGCGCTTACCTTACAGAGCTGCCAGAGGGATTTGATCCGCTCAAATATCTCGATGCAAACCCCGACTTGCTAAGAGAGGCGCAAAAAACATGCAAGACTGAAGGATTATTAAAGTCATACGCCTACGATCATTACCACCGTCATGGCCGCGAGGAAGGACGGCCCTGTCTTGCTCCTGCACCAAAGGGGTTCATTCCTGACGACTACTTGGCCCTCAACCCAGATGTGAAGAATTTTGCCTTAAGCCAGGGCCTTACTGCTGCAGGTCAACAACGAACGTACGCTCACACACATTACTATCTTAGTGGTCGCAGCGAGGGGCGTCCTTATCTGACATGCCTCCCAGCCGGTTTTTTGATCGCCAATTACCTTCATTTGAACCAAGACGTTGTGAAAGCTGCAATCCAAAATGGGGATACCACCCAAGGCAAAATGCATTCATTTGGCTATGATCATTACTACACCTGTGGGTATGATGAAGGGCGCCCCTACCTTGTGGATCTTCCCCCTGGTTTTGATGCCCTCACGTATATCAACGCCAATCCAGATCTCATAAGGCTTAGCAGAAGCAGGGCCAGCGGTAGTGGAAAATTGAAATCCTTTGCTTACGACCACTACTACCGTCACGGTCGCGAGGAAGGGCGCCCTTACCTTGCCCCTGCTCCAGATGGTTTTAGCCCTGACAACTACCTCGCCCTTAACCCTGACCTAAGAGAAGATGCCTCAAAACAAGGCCTGACAACCATAGGTCATCAAAGAACATATGCACATAATCACTATTTTCTAAGTGGTCGCGATGAAGGGCGGCCGTACCTCGCAACCTTGCCTCATGGGTTTTTGGTAGCCAATTACCTCGACCTAAACCCAGATATTGTGAATGCCGCCATTCAGAATGGCGACAGTACCCAAGGAAAAATGGCCTCCTTCGGGTATAATCACTATTACACCTGTGGCTATGATGAAGGACGTCCTTATCTCGTTGATCTACCGGATGACTTCGATCCGCTAATTTATCTTGACTCTAATCCAGATGTATTAAGCATCGCCAAAACCAAGTGTCGGTCGCCGGGTCAACTCATGTCTTTTGGTTATGATCACTATAACCGCGTGGGGCGCGCGCTCAAGCTCTCTTACTTAGGTGTTTTACCAGAGGATTTTGAAGCGCTTCTTTATTATCACTATAACAAAGACGCTTTTGCTTTGGCTCTTCAGGAAGGAAATGCGACACCTGAGGCCATAGAAGAGTATGCTGGCAAACATTATCTGCGTCACCGAAAGCGTGACTACCGTCGGTACAAATAAGAAAGTTAAGAAAGCCTTCACCCCATCGCACTTCTCTGGTGCCGTGGGGGTGAAGAGTCGCTACCGAATTCTAGGCCGCTTCTTTGAAGCAATAATTCGTTTCGGACGCCTTATCGCTGAAAAAGAAGGCAGCGCACATGGCTTTGGAGGTCTTTGTGTTGCGAGATAAAGTGAAGACCCGCCTTTTCAAAAAGAGCTCTCACGTCTTCTTCTTGCCCGGCCCCAATTTCTAGGGCGCAAATACCCTCAGCTTTAAGAAGGGACACGCTTTGACGCGCGAGAATTTCGTAGGCCTCAAGGCCTGTCACGCCAGGTGTCAGGGCCGAGCGCGGATCATAATCCCGCACGTCCAAATCAAGCGTCTCCACATCACACGCAGGGATATAAGGCGGATTACTGATGAGCAGGTCCACAGAGCCCAAAAGGGCGTCCGCCCAGTTGCTTGCCACAAAAAAGGCACGTTTAGAAAGTTCATGACGCGCGGCGTTCCTTTGCGCCATTTCAAGAGCGTTGATACTTTTGTCGATTCCCACCCCCCAAAACTGAGGAAGCTCTGTGAGAAGCGCCACAAGAAGACAGCCAGATCCTGTCCCAAAATCTAAAAGACACGGTGCAGCGCTTGTTCCCCAAGGCCTTTGGGGATGGTTTTTGAGAAAGGAAAGGACAGTTTCAATGAGAATTTCGCTGTCGGGTCTGGGATCCAAGGTATCGGGTGAGATCTCGAACGAGAGGCTCCAAAATTCCCTGTATCCTAAAATGCGCGAGATGGGCTCGTGCCTCAGACGTCTTGCAACCACCTCTTGGTAAGCCTCCCACGCAGACGTCGTTAGCATGGCACCCCCATCGAACCCAAGGGTTGTGGGATCTTTTTTTAAGACACCTCCCAAAAGAAGGCGCGCCTCGTGACGGGCGCGGGTATTCGCAATTTCTTTAAGGGCGCGCGCGCCCCATAAAAGGGCGTCTTCTTCTGACGTCGTCTTAGGACTCAACGGCACTTAGCCTTTGAGCTTGATCTTCGGTGATCAGGGCCTCAATGATTTCCTCAAGGGCGATTCCGTCCATAATCTGATCAAGCTTATAAAGGGTGAGGCCAATACGGTGATCACTCACACGTCCTTGGGGATAGTTATAGGTGCGAATGCGCTCGGACCTGTCGCCCGATCCGATTTGGCCTTTTCTGGCGGCCGCGCGTTCGGCGTCCTTCTTTTGACGTTCCAGATCATAAAGCCTAGCACGCAAGATCTTGAGGGCTTTTGCCTTGTTTTTGTGCTGAGACTTCTCGTCTTGTTGTTGAACCACAAGACCTGTGGGAATGTGGGTAATGCGCACGGCGCTGTCGGTCGTGTTCACGGACTGGCCCCCAGGACCACTTGAGCGGAACACGTCAATACGAAGATCGTTTTCGTTGACTTCGATATCCACTTCTTCAGCTTCAGGAAGCACGGCCACGGTGGCGGCTGAGGTGTGAATACGCCCGCTTCCCTCGGTGGCGGGAACGCGCTGGACGCGGTGAACGCCGGACTCGAACTTAAGACGCGAGAACACACCGCGCCCCGACATGGTCAAGGACACATCTTTCACGCCGCCAAGCTCGTTTTCGCTAAGTCCCATGACCTCGGTGCGCCACCCTTTGATTTCAGCGTAACGCTGGTACATGCGCAGCAAGTCCCTGGCAAAAAGAGCGGCCTCGTCCCCTCCTGTGCCCGCGCGAATTTCCAAAATCGCGTTACGCTCGTCGTCGGCGTCCTTAGGGAGCAACAGGATTTTTACTTGATGCTCTAGCTCTGGCAGGCGCTTTTTCAGGCTAAGGAAATCGCCTTCGGCCATTTCCTTCAGGTCTCGGTCAAGCCCCTCATCCGACAGCATCTCTTCAAGATCTTTAAGCTCTTGGGAGGCCGCCTTTAGTTCTTTGATCGCAGCCACTACGTCGGCCATATCCGAATACTCTTTGGATAGCTTGGCAAAGACCTTAGGATCTACGGTCCCTTCTTGGGACAAAAGCCCGTGGACTTCTTCATACCGCGTGATGACACGGTCCAGTGTTTCACTAAAACTCACGAGAGCTCCTTACGTCGTTAAAATGTCTCTTTTAGATACGCGGGAAGGCGTGCATGTTCAAGACTTGTTTGCGTACCTGCCACTAAGTCTTTGACGATAATCTGACCTTTTTGCAGCTCATCTTCCCCTAAAATCAAAGCGGCTCTGGCCCCTTTTTTATCGGCGCGCTTGAGCTTTTTGGCAAGGTTCCCGCCGCCCTGATCCGTATCAACGCACAGATCTTGTCGGCGCAGGGTATTGCACAAGGAAAGGGCTTTAGACGCCGCTTGGTCATCCATGGGAATCAGGTAAAAAAGCGTTTGCTTCGGGGTTGCCAGGGGACTTAGATCCCACAAGCGCTCAACGCCGGCCGCCCATCCCACGCCCGGCAGGTCAACCCCGCCCATGGCAGCCGTGAGGCCCTCATACCGTCCGCCTGCAAGGACTGTTCCCTGGGCGCCCAAGGTATCACACACAAACTCAAAGGCTGTATGGCAATAGTAATCCAGACCCCGCACCAGCGCTCGGTCTACCAAATAGGGAATCCCCAGATCTTCAAGACCTTTACAAACCGCTTCAAAGAAGGCTTCGGACTCTTTATTAAGGTAAGCCCCATAAGACGGTGCGTCCACCACAAGGCGTTTGTCGCACGCTTCTTTGGAATCCAAAATACGCAAGGGATTTTGGGCAAGGCGGCGTCGACTGTCTTCGGACAAGTCAGACGTATAAGGGGTGAAATAATCAACAAGGGCTTTACGATACTTGGTCCGGCTTTCTTGATCACCTAAGGTATTAAGGCGCAGGACTACTTGATCACTGATGTGAAGCTCTTCCAGTAAATGACGGGCAAGGGCTAATACTTCCACATCTGTTTGAGGAGAAAAGGGTCCCACACATTCAACGCCCACCTGATCAAACTGGCGGTACCGTCCTTTTTGGGGGCGGTCATAGCGAAACATGGGTCCCATGTATAAAAACTTCAAAGGAAGGCTTTGGGTAAGGCCGTTGGACACAATGGCGCGCATGACGGACGCTGTCCCTTCGGGACGCAGGGTCAATCCTTCTCCGCCCCGGTCTGTAAAACTGTATGTTTCTTTAGCGATCACGTCTGATGATTCTCCAAGTCTATGAAAAACTTGAGAAAACTCAAAAATAGGGGTCGCCATTTCTTCATAGTTATAAAGGGTTGCAAGTCGCCTTGCTGTCTCGCATACAAAACGGTGACGGCGCATTTCTGGAGGCAACAAGTCATGGGTCCCGCGCACAGGCTGTAACACGAGCAATTCTCCTATGGTCTGTGAAAAGCGTTATTGACGGTTAAGATACTCTTCTACACTCTTTTGGTCCAGCACAACGTGTGACAAAACTTGACCTTTTTGACCAAGAGGAGGAGATTTTTTATCACCTTGCGCGATAAAAACGCCCCCTCCATTACCCACACGCATGGCAAAACGCCCGCCTTGGGGAATCACGTAGCGCTCGCCAGGCTTAAAAAGCTTTTGCATGTACTGACGCCCATCAGCATCTAAAATTTGGACCCAACTAGAATCGGTAAAAACAAGGCTGGGCTTTGTATTGCTCACTTGTGGAGCAATAGAAGGCGCGTTTTGCGCCACAGGTGGTTGGGAGGCAGGCACCTCTTGAGGCGTTTGTGCTTCAAAGGCCTGGGGAGGCGATTGCTCAACCAAAGGAGTCGCCTCTTGGGTTCCGTTTTGTGGGGACATCACCCTCACACCCGGTGCAGGACTTTGAAGTAGACCAAGGGCAAAATCCTCTGCCTCCTGAGAATAATTTGGATGCTCTTTCTCAACCATAGGGATCTGAGGCGTTGTGGGTTCCGTTTGCAAAGAGGGTTCTTGCGACGCTGCCATCACCGGAGGCGTTTCAATATCACTTTCACCTGTCACCTTCATTTCATGTTGGCCATAAAAATGATAGAAGAGCCATCCACCGATCAACGTTAGGCCAAATAAAAAGCTTAGCCGAAGCACACGCCTTGAAGGACCTTTTTGGGGAAGATACGCCTCTGGCAACACATAAGTTTTAGGGGAGACTTCCAAACCGAGCGATTCTTTCTTAAACCGCTCAACTACAAAAGCAGCATCAAGTCCCAAGTACAAGGCATAGGTGCGCACAAAGCCTAAGGTATAGACGCGTTCAGGAAGGGCCTCAATATTTCCTTCTTCCAAGGCATGGATGTAATGCTCTGAAATTCTAAGCTCTCTTGAGATAGAGGGTATTTTTTTGTTTTGCTTAATTCTTTCTTGCTTTAAAAAGCTGCCAATATCAAGAGAGGTCTCTGATGTGGCTTTTTTGTCGGAAAAGGTCTCTGATTCAAACAATTCGTTAACACGCTCAGGCTTGGCACCCATTCCTAAAACATCCTCTCATTTGTTGATTTTCAAAAACCGTAGCAGAGTTCTTAATAATCCTCAAGTAATATACCATGGTCGCGCATATAGCTATTTAAAGAAAACCTCAAATTAGATACTCTTTGATCCAAAAGATATTCCACAAACTGGCAAAACTGACCTAAGTGAACACTGCGTACGGCTCTTTTTACAAGAGAAATCGCGTGGGGAGAAATAGACAAATGGCGAAGCCCCAAAGCCACGAGCAAAAGCGCTTCAAGAGGCTTAGCCGCCATTTCCCCGCACACAGAAAAAGGAACTTTTGCCTTTTGGCATTGTTCAAAAATTCTCTTTAAAACAGTCACAAAAGAACGTGCCATATTGTCATATCTACCCACCATGTAGGGGTTTGTTCTGTCGGCTGCAAAAAAGAACTGAAACAAGTCGTTACTTCCGATGGAGACAAAATCAACATAAGGAAGCACCATTTCCAAATCCCAGGCAAAAGAAGGCACTTCCACCATGGCCCCCACCTCTATGTGATTAGATAACGCGTACCCCTGCGCCGCGGCTTTTTCCTTTTCAGTAAGAAAAATCTCCTTTGCTTGCACAAATTCTTCCCCACTGGCGAGCATAGGAAACATAAGCCTAAACGGGCGCTCTTGAGAGGCATGAAGCATTGCCCGGATTTGCCCTCGAAGCAGCATAGGACGATCAAGACCTATGCGAATAGCGCGCCACCCCAAAAGGGGATTTGTGTCTTCGGGTACCCGCCAGTAAGGCAAGATCTTATCTCCCCCAATATCCAAAGTTCTAAAGGTAATGAGCGCCTCACCGGCGGCCTGAAAAATCTCTTGGTACAAACGCTCTTGTGCTTTGATATCAGGAAATGAAGACTCCATCATGAAGGGGATTTCCGTACGGTAAAGACCAATACTATCAAGACGTTCTTCCTTAAGGCTTTGGACGTCCAAAAGAGTGCCAGCGTTTACACTCAGCTTCACCTCCACCCCGTCTTGGGTTTGGCTTGGGAGATCTGCCTGGGCACGTGCTTCCTGGAGACGTGCTGCATGCTTTTTTTGCTTTATGAAAAAAGTTTCTACCTGTTCTTCACTCGGTGAAACAATCGCCTCAGCCTTTGCCCCATCAAGAAGGATCAGATCGCCTTGCTCGACTTTGACAAGAGCGTCCATAACGCGGCTAATGACAGGGATGCGCAAAGCCCTTGCGACAATGGAAACATGGGCATTATGAACCCCCTCTTCAAGGATGAGACCATTGATATGGTACTTCTCGTAATCCAAAAGTTCAGCAGGCCCCAAATTGCGTGCAACCACAATGACCCCTTCTTGGGTTCTAGGAATCTGGCTGTTGTCATTACCAATGAGCAGTTGCAAAAGCCTGTTAGTAAGATCTTCAAAATCCCACAAGCGTTCTTTAAAGTAGTTATCCTTAGATTGGGAGATCCGAAAACGCAGATCCGTCAAGGTTTTTTGGGCAGCTGCCTCGGCCGTCAGCCCGCCCTCGATGGCTTTTTGGATGCGCGTCAGCCACCCCCGATCTTGGGCAAACATCTGATAAGTCTCAAGAACTTCTCTTGATTCTTCGTGATCAGACAGATCACTTTCAGAAAACATAATCTTGAGAGAAGCGCGCATTTTAGCAATAGCCTCATAGAGTCGGTGCAGCTCACGCTCGCTATCGTCACTAATGAGACGCTTAACCGAAACAAAGGGATGATGAAGGACCGCGCGTCCCAGGGCAAGGCCACCATTCAAGGAAATTCCTTTAATCGTTGTCACTAAGGGGTCTGCTCCTTGATTGTTGGCAAGTTCATCAGGCTTAACAAGCTCACCTGCCACAATCATCTCACTTAAGACCATGGCAACAGTTTGGAGTGTTTCTACATCGTCATGGTGATAGAGGCGCTTTTTCTTATCTTGCACCACAAGGGCGCCCAGAACCCGCCCACCTCTTGAGAGCGGTGTTCCCAGAAACGAGCAAAGCTCTTCTTCGCCAATCTGCGGATCCAAATAAAAACGAGGGTGCGCTTTGATATCTGATAGCACAAGGGGTCGCCCGTTTTCTACAACATCTCCCACGACCCCTTGTCCGACTTTAATGAATGAACGGTGCACTGCTTGGGGTTTTAGACCGTGGGTTGCAAAAAGCTCGAGGGCGGCCCCGCCACGCAGAATATAGACCGAGCACATGTCAGCTTCAAAATCTTGAGCGATCAACTGAACGATCCGGTCAAGCTTTTCCTGGGCCGACACGGTCGAGCCCGAGACGATCTCGCGCAGACGCCTGAGCAGGTGATGAGATATATTGACAGCGCTCACTCCAGACACAGTTTCTGCCCCCCTTAGCCTCGTCGCCCTTTTTGGGCGTGTTCTTAAGGGCAGTCTACGCAGCAAATCCTGCCATTTCAAGGGCTCGTTTTTCAAGGGCATGACACGCTTGCCCGACAAGGCTTTCGATGATTTCTTGTAAAGACTCTTCTTTTGTCACCATCCCCACACTTTGACCCGCCATGACAGAGCCGTGGACGACGTCGCCTTCCACGACCGCACGCCGAAGAGCACCTGCCCAAAAATGCTCGATCTCAAGCTGTGCGTCCTTAAGCAGCATCTCACCCTGATCAACTTTGGCAATGAGCGCGCGCTGGGCCTCCAGGAAAGTCTGCATGCCTTCGTTGGCAAGCGCTCGCACGGGAATCACCGGAAAGCGGCTATCAAGCTGCACGGACACGACAGCGTCGCGGGCAGCCGCCCTCATAAAGGCTTGCTTGAAGTTAGGATGCGCCCGTGACTCATGGGCGCACACAAAACGTGTTCCAAGCTGACATCCAGACGCCCCCATTTCAAGATAAGCCAGAATGCTTTCGCCCCGACCAATACCGCCCGCCACAAAAACAGGGACGTCGGTGATTTCGGGCAGCATTTCTTGGGCTAAGACCCCCGTGGCTACAGGGCCAATGTGCCCACCCGCCTCGTGCCCTTCGATAATAAGAGCGTCAACGCCCGCGCGCACTAGTCTCTTGGCCAGAGCCACGGTTGGCGCAAAGCACATAACTTTGATGCCAGCGCCTTTAAGAAGGTCAATGGCAAAGCGCGGCGGCAAGCCTCCTGCCAGCACCACATGGGACACGCCTTTTTTAACGCATATCCTGGCAAGCGCCTCTAGCTCTGGGTGCAGGGTAATCAGATTCACCCCAAACGGATGGGACGTTTTTTCCTGGGTCGCCGTAATTTCTTTTTCCAACAGGTCTGGTCCCATGGAGCCGCAAGCAAGCACCCCAAAGCCGCCAGCGTTGGAAATGGCTGCCACGAGCGAGGCATCGGATACCCAACTCATGGCGCCCCCCATGATGGCTGTGGGACGTCCTAAAAAGTCACAGCCGCGCGCCCACAGGCGATTAAGCTGATCTAAGCTCTTGGTCATGGGGTTGCTCTCCTCCTAAATCATAGGCCTTGTGAAGAAGCCGGACGACAAGTTCGGCGTATTCTTCCGTTACTAAAATACTCATGCGCGTTTCAGATAAAGACGACCCCTCAAGGGTGATTTTCTTTTCTGAAAGCACATCAAAAAGGGCACGCAAAATCCGCGGGTGTCCCCGAAGCCCTACACCTACAAGGGAAATCTTGGCAAGATCTCTTTGGATCGAAACGTCTTTTTCTTTTCCTTGAATCTGTTGGATCAATGACTTTGTTTGATCGGCTTTTTCTTGGGGCAGAGAAAACGACATGCGTCCATTCAAAAAGGACATCATATCGAGGCTCACATGGGCGCGCTCGAGCTCTTTTAACAATAAGGAAAAATCATCCTGGTATTCAAGGCTTAGCTGCGCTTGGTGTTTTTGGCAGACAAGGCTGCGTACAAGGGGTTGTTCCACGGCGTTCTCCTGTAGCAAAATATGGGTCCCGTCACCGGGCTCGAAGGTCGAAAGAAGGCGAAGGCTGACACCTTGGGAGAGGGCAAGCTCGGCTGCGCGTGGTTGTAGAACTTTTGCGCCCAAGGACGCAAGCTCAAGCATTTCTTGACCTGTCATAAAGGGGATCAAACGGGCAGTGTTGACAATACGCGGATCCGCCGTCAACACGCCCGGCACATCTTTATAAAGATCACAGCGATCGGCCTTGAGGCTGACCGCCAGCGCCACCGCTGTAATGTCCGAGCCGCCGCGTCCAAAGGTCGTCAGGTCATGGGTATCTGTCACCCCTTGAAAGCCTGCCACAACAGGAATCATGCCGCGCTGGAGCGCTTCTTGAAGGCGTGCGGGCTCAATGTCCTTGACCCGGCTTTGACTAAAGTCGGCAGACGCGCGCACGGGCACCTGCCACGAGAGCCAGGAAGACGCTGGCAATCCCATACTTTTAAGGGCAAGGGCCATAAGACCGCATGTCACTTGCTCGCCCGATGACACCACCACATCATATTCCCGCAGATCAGGGGCAAGAGACACATCATGCACATAGCGGTCCAGTTGATCGGTCATGCCCGCCATGGCTGAAACGACAACCACCACTTGATGGCCTTGTCGGTAGGCCTCCGCTACGTGGGCGGCACTTTTATGGATCATCTCAGGTGTTGCAACGGACGTGCCGCCAAATTTTTGGATCACTAACACTGTGGTTTCCTTCCTGGACCCACCACATTCATCATGCTGGCATAAATAAGACAAGCCCCCTTGGGGCACAAGTTTTTTATGATGTGCGCCAAAAAAAATCTATAGTAGTTTTTAAGATGACGACGAAGAAATCCCACCCTTTTCCTGACGCTCTCCCTTGACAAGGTTGGAAAAAAGAGTTAAAAGCACCCTATCTATTTTTATAAGGAGATCATCAAATGAAGGTCGTTAACTCCCTTAAGTCAATGAAATCACGCCACAAAGATTGTCGCATTATTCGTCGTCGTGGTCGTGTGTATGTGATCAATAAAACAAATCCTCGCTTCAAGGCGCGTCAAGGCTAATTTTATAGAGGGGCGTCCCATGGCTCGAGTTACCGTAGAAGATTGCGTACGTAAAGTTCCCAGCAGGTTTGAGCTTGTCGTATTGGCCGCTAGGCGCGCACGTCAAATCACCTCTGGGGCCATGCCCTTTGTAGAGCGCGAGAATGATAAAAATTCCGTACTCGCCCTGCGCGAAATTGCTGCAGACGCCGTAGAGGTATCAGCCCTTGAAGAAGGTCTCATTTCCTCTTACCGCCAATACGCCCCGAGCGAACCCCACGAGGAAGAGCTTGAAAATCTGCTCGAGCAAGAACTTGAAAGTGCTCTCATGATGACCGAGTCATCTGAGGCCCTTTTGATGGCGGGCGCTGGCTTCCAAGAAGAAGAATCAGACCTGACTGAAGACGAAGAAGAAGAAATTGCAGATCTTGCTTCCCCCCTCTATGAGGATGCTGATATAATTGAAGAAAGTGAAGTCTAAGTAAGGGGGGTCTTGCTCCCCGTGGTTTTGGGGCATGATCCGTCAATTTGAGCTTATTGAAAAAGTTAAAGCTTACGATCCAAAGCTTGACGAAGACTTGCTTAACAAAGCCTACGTTTTTGCCATGAAAGCGCACGGCACCCAAAAACGTGCTTCTGGTGATCCTTATTTTTCCCATCCCCTTGAAGTTGCTGGCATATTAAGTGATATGCACCTGGATGGCTCGACCATCATTACGGCTCTCCTTCACGATACCGTTGAAGATACCCACGCGACCTTAGAAGAGATTGAATCCCTGTTTGGTAAGGAGATTGCCGTTCTTGTGGACGGGGTCACAAAACTAACCAAAATTGAACTCCAGTCCGCTAACACCAAGCAAGCCGAAAATCTGCGCAAGCTCGTGCTTGCCATGTCCAATGACATCCGCGTGCTTCTTGTGAAGCTTGCGGATCGCCTCCATAACATGCGCACCCTTCATTTCGTAGGATCCGAAGAAAAGAAACGCCGCATTGCGCGAGAAACCCTCGAGATTTACGCCCCCCTTGCGGAGCGCATCGGGATTCACCACCTAAAGGACGAGTTGGAGGATCTCTCTTTTGAAATCCTGAATCCCGACGCCAGGCAAAGCATTTTAAATCGCCTTAGCTTTCTTGAGCAGGAAGGGGGCAAGGCCCTTGTGGAGCGCATTGTCCAATCCCTCAATGATCTTTTAACGGTCGAAGGAGTTGAGGCGAAGATTTTTGGACGGCTAAAAAAGCCTTATTCCATATGGCGCAAGATGCGCGACCAAAACATTTCCATCGACCAACTCTCTGACATTATGGCCTTTCGCGTCCTCGTAAATTCCGTGGGAGAGTGTTATCAAGTCCTTGGCATTCTGCACAGCCACTATCACGTCATGCCAGGGCGTTTTAAGGACTTTATCAGTACGCCCAAGGTCAACCGGTATCAATCTCTTCACACGACTGTCTTGGGTCCTGAGAATAAAAAGATTGAAATTCAAATTCGCACCTACGCCATGCACGACATTGCGGAGCTCGGGGTTGCCGCCCACTGGCAATACAAACAAGGGGCACCACAAAAGGGAAGTGATGACTATAAATGGCTTCGAAGCCTTTTGGAAATTATCGAGCACGCGGAAAATCCTGAGGAGTTCCTTGAACACACAAAGCTTGAGATTTTCCAAGATCAAGTCTTTGCCTTTACGCCCCAAGGTGATTTGATTTCCTTGCCTCGCGGTGCAACCCCCCTTGATTTTGCCTATGCCATTCACTCTGAAGTGGGCAATCACTGCACAGGTGCCATCATTAATGGACGCATGGTCCCCCTTCGTACGGTCCTTCAAAACGGTGACCAAGTAGAAATTAGGACGTCGAAAAGCCAGGTTCCCTCGCCTTCTTGGGAGCGCATCGTCCAAACAGGAAAAGCGCGCGCCCACATTAGGCGTTTTATTAGGACACAACAACGCACCCAGTATGTGACCTTGGGACGCTCCCTATTACAAAAAGCCTTTTATACGGCACACGCTGATTTTTCAGACAAGGCGCTGACAGCCGTTTTATCTTCCTTTAATCTTGAAACCCTTGAAGATCTTTACGCACATGTCGGTGAAAACTTACTCACGACGAGCGCCGTGGTGCGCGCCGTCATGCCGGAAGCTTCTTCCCATGAGGAACTTTCACCCGATACCCTTATAATTCCCACCAAAAAACCCCACAAAGAGCGCGGCACTAAAGAAACGGCTCTTCCCATCAAGGGACTCATTCCTGGCATGGCGGTTCATTATGCCGGATGTTGCCATCCTTTACCCGGAGACAAAATTGTGGGGATTGTAATGACTGGTCGCGGCGTCACCATTCATACCTTTGATTGCCCTAATCTTCAAAACTACGCCCATGAACCAGATCGCTGGATTGATGTCTCGTGGGATGAGGAAGAAGCCACACACGCCCACATAGGCCGCCTTTTTGTGCTGCTTGCCAATAAAACGGGCGCTCTGGCCCAGGTCACCACCCTCATCAGCGCCCATAAGGCTAATATTGTCAATCTACGCTTTCATAGTCGCGCAGAAGAGTTCTATGAAATGATTTTAGACATTGAAGTCAGTAGTTCAGATCATCTGAGTAATATCCTTGCGTCTCTCAGGGCCAGTGTTTTTGTCCAATCTGTAGAACGCATGCGCTCGTAAAAATGGACAGGAAAAAAGAAAGTATTTTATTCAAATGGTTAAAGAAATTTCTTATCATATTTAGAGACTGTTAATAAAAAAAATGATAGGATATAATTAACTTGATAAAACCATAACAGGAGGATCTAAAAATGAAAAACTCAGTTCTTTCTTTTCTACGTGATGAAGACGGTGCGACAGCCATTGAATATGGCCTGATTGCAGCGCTTATCTCAGTGGTCATTATTTTGGCCGTCACAACAGTAGGTCAAAATCTAACTGCTGTTTTCACCAGAATAGGCACAGCCCTTAGCACAACTTAAAGTTGGGTTCGCCTCTTAAGAGGGGTATTATTCCTCTTAAGAGGCGACTGAACGCAGGGACACATGTCCATGAATTTAATAAAAGATGACAGTGGCGCAACGTCCATTGAGTATGCCATTTTGGCTTCGCTCGTAGCTGTCATCATTGTGGTTGCAGTTTCGTCTATTGGTAATACCCTCGAGGGGATTTTTACAAATGTCACTAGAGGGTTTCGTACGTCAAACTGACTTTCTAGATCAAAAGTCTTTCGATGAAATCACAAGCGTACACTATATAAAATAAATGATAAAGTGATGATCTCATTTATGATTCCACATTCAATCTTTTTCCTTTGACGACTGAAAGTTTATCTTCCTAAAATAATGTGTTTTTATGATAGGGAGAAATAAATGAAAAAATACTTTGCTAAAGGCCTTACGCTTGGGTTTCTTGTTTCTGGAATGCTTGCCTGCCCCCAAGTGCATGCTTCGTGCCCGGTGATCACAGACACTGACCGTGTGGTTGTGGACGGTTACATCAATAGAGGACATCACCGTCACCCCCTTTGGTTTCATGATCGTCCCTGGCGGATCGTCGAAGACGAATTTCTTGTCAAAGATGTTTTTTCTACCCCGCCGTTTGGAGGTCGGCGTATTGGAGATCCCATTTTCAGACCTTTAAATGATATTTTTTATTGTGCCTATCCTGTTAAAACCGATGACTATCCTTACGTGAGGTGGTTTACTATTTTTCCCGAAGAAGATTTCGTCGCCTATGAGGGCGCTCGTCCACACTACCACGATTGGCTCGTAAGTGATGTGCGACGCATTATTGGGTGGGACTGGGAAAGACGCCGTCATCACTGGGAAGAAGAGCGTCTTCGGTGGCATCACCGGCGTGAACTGCGCCGAGAAGAGCGAATACTAGGTCGGGAGCTTCGTCACGACGAGCGCATTCTGGGGCATGAACTGGGCCGCCGGGCCCATATGGTGAACCGCGAGTTGCATCGTGAAGAACGCGCCGCGCAACATGAGTTGCATCGCGAATTTGAGCGCGACCGCGCAGAAGTGCGCCGCGAGTTTCGAGAGCGCAATAGATAGCCGTATAGAAGCCTCTTTAATCTCTCTTTGAAGGGGCTTCTATATCTTTTCTTTCACACACCACAGCAAAAGATCATCATCTGCCGTGACTCGGTCTCCGTGCCTACAAAGAGTTTCTTGATAGGTGAGACCCATGCCATCAGGTTTATACCCCCTTTTGATATAAAGACGCTGTGCCGGCCCATAATCACTCAAAAGTCCTACCCCAAGGCCCACGCACTGGTACGTTTGAAATACCAATGTTTCCGCCGCCTCCATCAACGCACTGGCTATGCCTTTCCTGTGATAAACTTTCAGCACATTTAAATCTGAGATTTCAGGGATCCTCTTTTCTTGAAACGGGGCGTAGGTGGGATGCCATTTTATGGTCACATACCCCACAACAATGTCCCCCCAAAGGGCAGCAAGGGCCGTTCTTGCGCCTTGTGTGCTTTCTTGAACGTACGCATCAAACAAAGAGGTTGGCTTGCGCCATCCTTGGGCGTCAAAGGCTGCTACCAACAAAGGAATATCCGAGGGTTTCAGGAAGCGTACTGACACACAAGAGTTTACGTCACTCACCCATTATTCCCCCCGCGCATGGCCCCCCAACAGATCATTGGTCTCCAAAGACAATTTCAATAAGGGCATCCCCCCCAAAGAGAGCTCGCCGTCTTGAAGGGTAAGGCTTATGGCTATCTGGCCGTCCTTTGGTTGTACGCCTTGGGAACTTGCAAAAACACCTGCCAGTTGAAAGGCAAGTTTATAGGTTTGTGCTTCAGCAGCTGCTAACTTTCCCTTACGTACAAGGACGTCTACGAAAGGATTGACCCCACTTACATAAAGGGAGGCCGCTCCTTCGGGTCGTCCCCTTTCCGTTAAACTAAAGGTTGCGTCAGCCTTTACGTTTAACGGAGGCGCTTTCAAAGAAAACTCTTCAATTTCAAGCGTTCCTCCGTTCTTGGCCCAAACGGCGACGCCGTCCTTTGTAAGCGCGCCAAGGGGTTCGGTTAGACTAGCCTTGAGATGCACCTCGTCCACCTGATCCACTGGTAGGAAGGGCGCTCCAACACCCTGAAAATGTAGCGTCACGTGCCTTTCCTGTGTTTTTTGAGCTCCTTGAGGGTAGGTAAGCGTGACTTGTAGATTGTCGGCCCGCGCGCCTTCCAAAAGTCCGTGAAATTTTGGACTTGCGATCACGCCTTGTACAATCAAAGGCTCACGGAGTGACACGTGTGACGCGAGCGCACGCCCCTCAAACCCAGTCTTTAAAATAGAACCTTCCAAGGTCAGGGTTCCTTTGGTCGTAATACGCACAAGCTTGGGTGAAAAAAGAGCGATCTCTGTTTCTACATCTTCACCAAAAGTAAGGGTACCCCACTGTGTGCTTTCTAAACGCGGCCGTGATAAGGTGCCTCTTAAATGAAAAGGAAAACCATGTACAACAAAAGATTCATAGGAAAAAGCAAATCCTTTTTCTTGTGATTTTTCTTTAAAGCTACGCACAAGACTTTCAAGGCGCATGGCTCCCATCTGCCAGGCCAACGTGTAAAGCCCTAAGACGAGCCCAAACCCACCAAGACATAAAATCAATGCATTCTTTTTAAAGAAAGACGTCTGAGCCGGCTGCCAGTCTTTTGTTTCAGCGCATATCGCCCTTGTGCGTTCTTCTAAGATGTGACCCAGTGTTTCCAAAAACTTATCTTTGGGCAAGTTCGGCGCGATGGGGGGTGAAATCTCGTAAATCACCTTGCCTGGCTTTTTAATAAAGCCGCGCCTCGTCCACACCGCGCCCGTGTTAATGGCAATGGGGTACACAGGGACGCCCAATGCTTCGTAAAGAGCGCCAATGCCTGCCTTGAGCTCTGTAGGAGCCTCAAGGGGCTTTCGTGTTCCTTCAGGGAAAATAAAGATGGGCCGACCTTCTTCAATAAATTTCTTAGCGCCGTCAATGAGCTGTGTCATTACGCCGCGTCCTTTGGAACGGTCAATGGCAATAACGCCCGCCCTGAGGACTACTTGGCCAAAAAAAGGAATCCACAAGAGTTCACGCTTTAAAATAATGGCGCTGTTATAAGCCAGCACTTGAATCATCGCGGTTTCAAGGGTGGATTGGTGCTTGCAGGCAAAAAGAGCAGCCTCTCCCTGCCAGTGATCGTGTCCCCTGATTTCGTACTCCACCCCGACAATGGACTTGAGAAGGGCATGCGTCCCAAGACCCCAAAAATACGCGCAGCAAATAATGTACCGCTGTCCAATTAATAGGCCCGGCACCGCGCAAGCGACCACAAGTCCTGTCCAGATAAAAAAGAGGACGTTAAAAACCAAAGATTTTAAAATCAACATATTATGTAAGCCTTATTTGAAGGGCCCCGTACCGCACCACCGCGCGTACTAATGCCAGAATATATTTGTTGTATTCTCTCCACAAGATCCGCAGCAAGAGTTCTTCTTGGTGAGCATAAGTAAGACTACTCACGGGATAAGCAAAAAGTTTTACATTTGGAAGGCGCTGAGCAAATTCTAAAAGGGCCCTTCGCATATGGTACCTCGATGTGACAATGATAATACTTTGGTATCCATGAGATATGACCCAACCCCTTGTTTCTTGGGCATTTTGAATGGTATTTTGGGCATCGTATCCTAAATCAATGGGGCGGGACGGCTCTGGGAGTAGTTCATGGGGCTTGACGTCTTTATGAACACCGCTAATCAAAAGACGCTTTCCTCTTCCTTGGGTGAGAAGATCAAGTCCTGTGGAAACGCGCTGGGCCCCACCTGTGAGAACAACAATGCCATCGGCCGTCCCTTGAAGAGGAAGCTTTGGCGATAGTTTAAGGGCATCAACGCTAAAGGCAGCAAAACCACTGATCCACACAATGGCAAACCCAAGTAACGTTGTCATCAAAAAGCGAAAGGATTTCATTAGCAACGAGCGTTTAGATCAAAAAAGAAGTCTTTTTGTGACAGTTTTAGGGCAGCATCAAATAAGTCGTGGCATACCACAGGACTTCCCCAACGATGATCCCAGGCACTAAGCGTTTCCTCGCCTTTGCCCGTACGCACGACAATGGCACGGGTCTGTGCCCTGTGGGCAGCCTCAATATCTCTTGCGGCGTCTCCCACCATGACGGTTTCGTGACACGGAACCCCGTATTTTTCCATCGCCTCAAGCAACATGCCTGGGGCCGGCTTGCGACGCCCATGGGGCTCTATTTGGGTATCGGTACATACCAAAATCTCGTCAATTCTGCCCCCAGCAGCAACAACTTCTTTCTTGAGAAAATCATGAATCTCTTCAAGTCCTTGATGGCTTAGCTCCCCTCTGCCAACCACTGCTTGGTTCGTGATAATGACAATAGGCCAACTTGTTTGACTCAACAAACGAAAGGCGTCCAAAACACGGGGAAGAAATTCAAAGGCTTGAAGGCTTCGCACACTTTCGGGCCGGTCCACATTAATGACGCCGTCACGATCTAACAGAATTAAAGGCATGGCTCTTTAAAGGGCTCCTTTTGATAACGTCCATGTTACTGACACCCTGGCACAGACGAGCGTAAGCATAGACATGACCAAGGGAGATAACAATAACACGCCCCACACATTGAGGGTATCCCCTAAGTGTGCGTCAGTAGGAGGTCCAAGCACGGCCCAAAAGGTGAGCGCTGCCGGGAGCGTGCCCCACAAACTGCCCCGTAAGGACAAAGAAAGGGCATACACTTCAAAATGTTTTGAAATATAACGATTAGTTGCGCCAATCAAGCGCAAAATATGGATAATGCGCTCGTGAATCACAAGGCCTGAGTGGGTCACAAAAGCGATGGTGCCCATGGCTGCCACGCAAATCAATCCCCCAAAGGCCATGGTCATGAAAAACAGATTCCATGCCATTGTGAGAAGTTTTTCTTTCCAAGGATGCACTTCATATACAACCACACCGGATGCCACTTGATGCAGGTACTTTTGAAGCGCTTTGGTGTCTATTTTCTTGCCTGGTGTTACCGTTACATGAATCATCTGTGGTTTGACAAAAAGGGGATCACGCATGCGCTCAGTCCACGGTGATACAAGGCTCTCAAGATACGTCGTTCCCAGCATTTGCGCGCTCATGACGCCCGGAAACCGCGGCAAAGCCTCCAGAATTTTCTTGTGGCGATCCATGATGGTTTTTTGAGCAATCTCTCGCTGACCAAGGCCCGGATCCCCAGCAAGAACTTCGACGGTTAATCCCCCATCCAGCCCCTTTTGAAAACGGTCAATAAAAACGCCAAGGTAAGCCGACGCGCCTAGGGCCAAAATAATCAAATACACCATGGCTGCGACAATCCAGGGCACAATTTTAGTCGAAGAAACCTGGCCAAAGGGCACTTCTTCAATACGCTTTGGCAGGTTATGCATGGCGCACAACCTTCACCTCAGCAAAAATGCTTGATTCTGGTTGAAGTGAAAGCTCTCCTTTTTTCAAGTTAAGAACATCATGGGGAAAGGCTTTCACAAGCTCGCGGCTGTGGGTTGCAAATAGGACAGTGGTCCCCTGTTTGTTAAGTTCCTCAAACAAATACAAAAGCTTCAGGGCATTCTCGTCATCTAGGTTTCCTGTAGGCTCGTCTGCTATCAAAATACGGGGCCGGTTAATGATGGCCCTTGCCGTCACGATGCGTTGTCGCTGACCACCAGACAGGCTTGTCGGAAATGAATGGAGGCAGTCGGAAAGGCCAATCCAATCCATCACCTCGGCAGCCATCTTTCTGGCACTTGACCAGCTTTGTCCTTGAATGCGCAGGGGAAGGGCTACGTTATCGATTGCCGTTAGGTGGTCCAAGAGATAAAAATCTTGAAAAATGACCCCCATTTGCTGGCGCATCATGGGAAGTTCTTCGGCCTTTAAATACGCAAGATTTCGACCAAAAACAGAGATAGTCCCCTCATACTCAAAATTGCCACCATAAATGAGACGGATAAGAGATGTTTTTCCGGAACCACTGGCGCCCATCAAATAGTGAAATGAGCCCGCTGGCAGGCCAAAAGATATGTCCTTGAGAATGGGCGTTTGCCTGTCGTACTTCAAGCTGACGCCTTCAAACATTACGACTGCCATTATCAACCCCTGTTGTATTTTCCTTATATGATCACTTTTACCAGATCTATCGCCCTAAACAAAGGATAAAGAAAAGAGACTCTTGCGTGCAAAGGACTCCCAAAACCTAAAGGGGTATTTTTCTATATTTTTCAAATATCTTTTGTCAAAAGTATTCCAACCTCAAACTATCTCACGCGACCACTTCTTCATATTCAGGACGCCAAGCAGGATCCATAATGGACAAAAACTCAAAACGCTCGACCCCTATCACACGAATACTTCTTGCCGTGTCAGCAGGCACATAGATCACATCACCCGCCTCAAGACAATACGTTTCCTCACAAATCTCAACCTCTGCCTTTCCATGAAGGATATAATTTACCTCAACTGCGCTGAATTTTGTTTTTGGCCAAAAATGCCCTGGCTCAATGGAAAAATGAGCAAAACTGTACCCTACATGAGGTGTGCCCTTTAAAGTGCTGTCAAACCCATCATTAAAGGTGCCATCTGGATGGAGATAACTACGAAGGATCACCCCCTCGAAAACGGGAGGGGTCCTCTTAACGTGTTCTCCTTTAAACACAAGAGGGGACTTTACGATGAATGATTGTTTTTTCATGTTTTCTCCATACTCTTTCGATTTGCCCTATCTTAAGCACAAACCACCCCATATAATGTCTAAATGGACAATATATTGTAAGAATTCTCATATGATGTGCGAAATGAGCAAAAATCTTGCTCGCAATTTAAGCTACTTACGTAAAATTAGGGGTCTAAGCCAAGATCAATTGGCGCAGGTTGCGGGGCTTCCCCGAACCACCCTGTCCCATATTGAATCGGGAAACGCCAATCCGTCTTTAAAGACTTTAAGTAAACTCGCCTTTGCCCTTGGCGTTTCTTATGAAGAACTGCTCCTCACAACGAGGCCGCCTTGTCTTCTCACAAAATCTGACGACTTGGTAAGAAGCGCAGGATCCATGGAGGCAGCCACCAAAATTGAGCTCTTACCCAAACATATTCCAGGTCTACAAGTTCAGCGTCTTGAATTTGAAGCAGGCGGCTGGCACGTTGGCACCCCCCACACCAAAGGCACAAGGGAGTCCTTTACGACGACTTTGGGCAAAATTCTTATCAGTGTTGAGGGAGAAGAGTTCATCGTGGAAAAAGGCGACGTCCTTTATTTTGCGGGAGACTCAAAACACGCATATAGGAACTTGCAAGATGGGCCAAGTCAGGGCATTAGTATCATAGCCCTGCAATTAACGCATAGCTAAAGTGCGATTGGCATGTTTTGGGAGGGAGTATGAGCTTGAAAGCCAGGTTTGAGGACCGCGAGTTTATTGCGGACACTTATGCGCTTGCGCGCGGTCAACAAGCCTCGAAACGTCTTGAGTTGCAACACAGCCTTTATGAGCACGCGTCTCAAAAACACTTGGCTAACGCGGGTCTGAGCCAAGGACAAACCGTTTGTGATGTGGGATGTGGCACAGGCACGATTCTGGCCCATCTTTCCCAAACCGTTGGTCCCACAGGGCATGTTTATGCCCTTGACGTCAGCCAAGCTCAACTGATCCTTGCCCAAAAAAAGGCAAGCCGTCTTCCCCTGCGTAATATTACCTTTATCCAAGAAGACATTACCCTGCCTTGTCACCTGGAGCGTGAAAGCCTCGATCTGGTTTATGCGCGCTTTCTGTTGATGCACATCCAAACTCCAGAAAAAGCGATCCACGTCATGAAATCCCTTTTAAAACCGGGTGGTGTCTGCGTTTCCCAGGAATCCATCTTAGAAGAGGTCCATGCAAGTTCACCCTACCCCGCCATTAGACAGTACGGCGAAACCCTCATGGCCCTTGCCGCTTTTCTTGGGGTTGATTACAACATCGGCCGGCGCCTTGAGCGTCTGTTTGAAGAGGCTGGTTTTTCTCGCATCAAAATCGCTTACCACCAACAGCCCTTAGAAGATCTGGCGCTCGCCAAGCAGCTCCTCCTCATGGGACTTGCCGAGTGGGGCCCTAAGGCCATTCGAGCGGGTGTTATTAAAGGCTATGAGCTCGAGAAGTTGAGAAAAAATATCTTAGACCTTCCTGAAGAACAAGAAGGCGCGTCCCTTGCCATTAGGCAAGCACATCTGATTGCTTGGAAATAAGGGGAAAGGCCTAAACAAGGAAGGTGGTGCCCGCTGCCAGACTCGAACTGGCACGACCAAAGGTCGACAGATTTTAAGTCTGTTGTGTCTACCATTCCACCAAGCGGGCACAGGGCAAAATTACATGGCTTGAGCCTGTCAATCAACCCCCTAAACCCTAAAATTTTCTGCAGACTACAACTTCACTAAATTCTGCTACAATGCCATGGTATCGATCATTGAATCTTAAGATCTCTACACTAAAATCTGCCCAACTCGCCACTTGATCATGGTATTCATAGCCGTAGTCAAACGTCACAATAGCCCCTTCTTCGCTTGCTGGGTTGTGGTGATAAACGGGCTCCTTGATATAAATAAGTTCTTTTGTGACGGGATCTAAAGCCGTTCTTTGAACAGTGTGTACCATTGTCTTGTAAATGGGAACAGAATGAATATATAACCCACCAGGCCTTAGTGTTCTCCATACATCACGGTACACAGCCGCAGGATCGAAAACATGCTCCATAACATGTTGACTTATTACCACATCAAAATGCTCATCGGGAAAACTTGTCTTCTCTAGATTTTCGCATCTAAAACCATCCTTAAATTCTCCGGATCGTACGTCTGGGTAGTATTGCGTTTGAATGAGATTTTTGCAGTACTTTCTCAATAGTTCAGACACGCCCCTTGGTGAGGGAGAAGACTCATGGATCCGCACGTGCTGCCATTCAGGTACTAACCTTTTCAAAACAAGAGCGACGGCCCGCTCTCTTGGAATGGAGCCCCCCTCACATTTCACACAGTGAAGATGATCACAAAACCATGGGTCGTACGCAACAAAAGCTGTTTTGTTTTGACAAATAGGGCAGTAGCCCTCCCAATGGGCATGTACGTAGCACTCATTTTAACCTCAGCATCTAGTTTTTGTTGGTGTGACCCTATCACAAACACCTTTTACAATCTATATTTAAGTAAATTGATCAAACTATTGAAATTTCAAAACCTATGGATCAGCCGTGGGCGTCGTCCCAGGTTTGACCCATGCCAAGATCCACCACAAGGGGAACCGCAAGGGCGCTGACCTTTTCCATCACGTCCTTGAGGGAAAGCCCCACGCGGCGCGCCTCTTCCTTTGGCACTTCAAAGACCAACTCGTCGTGCACCTGAAGGATAAGCCTTGCACTGGTACAAAGTTCTGGCAGGGCGGCGTGCGCTTTAATCATGGCTTTTTTAATAAGATCCGCCGCGCTCCCTTGCAAGGGCGCATTAATGGCCTGACGTTCGGCAAAGGCGCGCCTTGTGGGATTCGCGTCCTTAATGCCTGTGATAAAACACTTCCTACCCGCAAGGGTCGTAACGAAGCCGTGCGCGCGCGCCTCTTCTTTAATCTGCTCCATAAAGGCAACAATCCCTGGATACTTCTCGTAATAAGCCTTGATATAGGCACTGGCCTCTGACTGAGGAATGCCGAGCTGGCGCGAAAGGCCAAAAGCACTGATACCATAGATAATCCCAAAGTTAATGGCTTTGGCGCGTCTTCTGATCTCTGAGGTCATTTGATCCAAGGACACATGGAAAACGTCACTGGCCGTGCGGGCGTGGATGTCCTCCCCACGCAAAAAGGCATCCCGCAAGGACGGAATTTCTGCCATATGAGCCAAAAGACGCAATTCAATTTGCGAGTAATCCAGGCAAACCAGGGTGTAGCCTTCTTCAGGAATAAAGGCCTGTCTGATTTTGCGCCCTTCTTGGGTACGTATGGGAATATTTTGAAGGTTTGGCTGGCTGGAGGCAAGGCGGCCCGTGCTGGTGGAGGTCATGGAAAAGCGCGAATGAATGCGCCCTGACTTTGGATGCACTTGTCCTGTTAACGCGTCCGTATAGGTGCTTTTCAGCTTGGCAAGTTGGCGCCACACAAGCACTTTTTCGGCAAGGACGCTGCCTTCTGCGGCAAGGCGCTCAAGTTCGTCCGCGCTTGTACTAAAGGCACCCGTCTTTCCTTTCTTACCTGTGGCAAGACCTTGTTCCCTAAAAAGGACTTCGGCCAGTTGCTGCGAGGATGCAACATTAAACGTTTTGCCTGCAAGGTTGTGAATTTCCTTTTCAAGGGCCTGAAGGCGTCCCCCAAAATCGCCTGAAAGCGCTTGCATTTGAGGAATATCAAGACGCACGCCGGCCTCTTCCATGGCGGCTAAGATCGCAACCAAAGGATGGTCTGTGCTTTTATATAATGTGAGGGATTTCTCCTCAAAAAGCCGCAGCGACAAGTGTGCGTAAAGACACATGACCGTATGGGCGGTGGTGGGCGCGTTCTTTTCCAGCTCCTGCCCCAAATGAATGACGCTGAGCGCCTCCAGGGTATGATCATGCTTTGCCCCGTCCAAGCAGTACGACATCACAAGGGTATCCTCGATCCAAACAGGCAACACCCCCTGGGTATGGGCATATTCCAAAAAGAGCTTGGCATCGTGGCATACTTTTAAAAGAGAGGTCTCTTCAAGAAGGGGCTTCAAGCACGTCATGACCTCACGCACGCCCAATCCTTTTTCGTCAGCCGGTTCTGTTTCAAAAAGAGTTGCCTTGGGGCCCATGCCTTTAAATGGGACATACGCGCTTTGCGCGTCACCGCACGCAAGGCTAAGCCCCTGCAACTCAAAAGTAAAAAAGTCTTTTTGAGTCAGCTGATCCATAAAAAGAGCAAGGCTTCCCGTACGCCTTGCCTCCTTAAGCCACAACTCGAGTGCCTCGATGGTTGTGATCTCTTGATGCTGCATTACTGGTTTTTGCGGGTCGCGCTCAGGGGAAACGCCTGCCTCCCCTTCCACCAAAGCGCCAGCACTTCGAAGACGCGCGAGAAGCGTCTTAAACTCGTTCTTTAAAATGAACGCCTCAAGGCCGGGTGCCGGAAAAGGCCTTCTTTTATAATCAGACAAAGAGGCGTCCAACGGCACAGACTGCTCAAGAGTCGCAAGCTTTCGGGATAAAAGGGCGTCTTCCCGGTGGTCAATCAAAGACTGACGCCTCTTGGGTTGCGGAATTTGCGCAACCCTTTCCAAAAGGGCGTCCAGGTGGCCAAACTCTTGAATAAGTTGGCTTGCGGTTTTAATACCGATGCCAGGTACCCCTGGAATATTGTCAGAGGAATCCCCCACAAGGGCTTGCACGTCCACGACTTGCGCGGGCGCTACCCCGAATTTCTCCCGCACGGCGTCTTCTCCGAGCAAACGGTTTTTGATGGGATCCCAGATATTTACGCGGGGTGACACAAGCTGCATCAAGTCTTTGTCCGACGATACAAGGGTCACCTCAAAGCCTTCTGCACACGCCTGTTTTGAAAGGGTCGCGATCAGATCATCGGCCTCATACCCTTCTTTTTCGATGCTCGGCACATTAAAAGCTGCACAGGCCTCTCTGATCAAAGAAAATTGAGGGATAAGTTCGTCGGGAGTGGCGCTTCTGTTGGCTTTGTAGTCGGGATAAAGGTCATGGCGAAAACTGACCCGACCATGGTCAAACACCACCACCAAGTGATCAACCTCTTTATCCGTCAAGAGTTTAAAAAGCATGTTGGAAAAACCAAGCACCGCGTTAACAGGTGTGCCGTCGGACCTTGTCAGCGAAGGCAATGCATGAAACGCCCTAAAGATAAACCCTGAACCGTCCACAAGAAATAAGTGGGGGGAAGCACCCGACGTCATCACTGACTCTCCTCTTTTGACTTTGCGGGACACTCTAACGTGAAAGGGGGCAGCTGTACAGTCGCCCCCTGACAAGAATTAACCTTAGCCTAAACCCTTTAAAGGATCTTACAGACCTCCTCAAAGGCAAAGCGCGGTCCTCGAGGATACAGTTTTGACGCCTCCCCATAACCAAGGTTACATAGCAAGGTCGTTTTCCAAGTGCTCCCTTTAAAAAAAGCGGTGTCCACTACCAGCGCATTAAACCCTGCCATGGGCCCAGCATCTAACCCTAAAAGGCGCGCCGCCAAAATAAGGTAAGCATGCTGAAGGGTGGCATTTTGAACAGCTGAATTCTTGGCGTATCCTTCCTTTTCTGGCCCTTCAAATAAGGCCTTCACGGGATAAGCTGGAAACAGTCGGTCCAAGTGATCATAAAACCGCGTGTCATAGGCCATAATCACCGTCACAGGTGCCGTCATGGTTTGTTCCACGTTGCCAGGTGACAGAGCGGGCTTGAGTTTTTCTTTTTCTTCAATACTCTTCACAAAGACAAAGCGAGCAGGACACGCATTCACGCTGGTGGGCCCCCACTTGAAGATGTCATAAAGCCGATGCAAAAGCGCGTCTTCCACAGGTTTTTCTTGCCACGCATAGTGAGTCCTTGCTTGCTCGAAGGCAAGACCCAGGACTTGTTCTTGAGTCAGCGTCATCATTGTTCCTTTTTGGATAAGCCTAGTTCAGAGTCACCCCAATCATCCAGACTGACTTTTCATGAAAAGCAAGGCGGTCAATGAGAAAATCAACAGTCACCTCATCAGATTTATCATCAGCAACTTTAATCAACGCATTCACTTCCTTTACAAGAGCTTGGTGATCTTTGAGTAAATCTGACAAAAGGCCGCGCCTGTCATAATCTGTTAAAGGGTCACCCAGGGTATTGGCAGACGCCAGACTTTTCAAAGTAACAGGAACCGTTTTTCCAAGCATCCGGAGGCGCTCAGCAATACCGTCCACAGCCTCACTTAAGTTATCGTATTGTTCTTCATAAAACCGGTGATCTTCTAAAAAATGTGACCCCACCGCATTCCAGTGGTACACTTGCGCCTTAAGGGAAAGCCCGTAAGTTTGGGCTAAAAATATTTCTAAGCCTTTGATATAATCCATTGTCTTTCTCCCTGACCTTAAAGTCTGATGGTTTTTCCCTCTCATGGTACTCCGAAGAAGGGCCAGGGCATAGA
>JAJTHL010000015.1 GCA_021298595.1 Alphaproteobacteria bacterium
CCGCTGTCAACCACTTTCTTCGCTTTTTTCGCAACCCTGAGTCAGGTTCTAAACCCACCCAACGCCGCGTCAACGCCGCTTCAAAGCCCGTCAACCGCAACAACTCACCCCTTATATGCCCTATATAATCCCATGTCAACAAGGCAATGAGCAAAATGTTAATTTTTTGAAAATACCTTCTTATACGTTGAATCTAAAATGAAAGACGTCCCCGTCTTGAACAAGGTAATCCTTTCCTTCCAGGCGCACTTTTCCTGCCGCTTTGGCGGCTTGCTCGCTGCCACTCTCAAAGAAATCCGCACACGCAATAGTCTCCGCGCAAATAAAGCCGCGTTCAAAATCCGAGTGAATGACACCGGCCGCCTCTGGTGCTTTGGCTCCGTTTCGCACAGTCCAGGCGCGCGCCTCTTTGGGGCCGACGGTAAAAAACGTCAAAAGCCCCAAAAGCTCATACCCTTGTCGAATCACTTGAGAAAGACCGGTTTCGGAAAGCCCCAGACTTGCCAAAAACTCACGTTGATCCGCAGCGCTTGGCAACGTCGCAATCTCAGATTCGATGGCCGCGGAAATCACGACGCACTTACTGCCTTCCGAAGCCGCGTAGGCTTTAACCTTTTCGACGTGTGCGTTACCCGAGAGAATGTCACCCTCTGACACGTTGCAGACATAAAGAATGGGCTTGCTTGTCAAAAGCTGCAGTTGCTTAAAAAGGGGCTGGTCCATGAGGTCTTTTTGAGAGCGCGCGGGCTTTCCCTCGTGGAGCACCGGCAAAAGGCGCTCCACAAGTGCAAGGACTTCTTTGCTTTCTTTATCCCCGCCTTTGGCCTTTTTGGAAAGTGCTGCCTGACGACGCTCAAGACTTTCATAGTCAGCAAGCATGAGCTCTGTTTCAATAATCTCGAGATCGCGCAAGGGATCAACAGAGCCCTCCACGTGGGTCACGTCGCCATCTTCAAAGCAGCGCAGCACATGGATCAGGGCGTCCACCTCCCGGATGTTTCCCAAAAACTTGTTCCCAAGACCTTCGCCGCGTGAGGCTCCTCGCACAAGGCCCGCAATATCGACGATATCGATTTGGGTAGCGAGCACTTTTTGAGAAGAGGCCAAGGTCGCCAGCCGATCAAGACGCTCGTCAGGAACCGCCACGCGCCCCACGTTGGGCTCGATGGTACAAAAGGGATAGTTAGCTGCTTGCGCTGCGGCTGTTTGGGTCAGCGCGTTGAAAAGAGTGGACTTTCCCACATTGGGAAGCCCGAGAATACCACATTGAAAGCCCATGGTTATTTTTCCTTTTGTGTTCGCGCCGCGCGCCGTGTCGCCATTTTAGAAGCAAAGGCGCTTTTGTCTTTTAAGAAGAGGCCCGTGATTTCTTGGGAAATATCATCCAAAAGATCGCCCACTTCTTCTTGCTCGGCTTTTGTAAAATTTTGCAAAACATATCCAGCAACCCGGTTTTTATCACCAGGGTGACCGATACCAATTCTTACCCGCCAGTAGTTTTGACCGAGGCTGGAATCAAGACTTTTAAGACCATTATGTCCGCCCGACCCCCCGCCTTGCTTCACGCGCAGGCGCCCGAATTCCAAATCGAGCTCGTCGTGGAAGACAATCACATCGTCTAAAGGAATTTTGTAAAAGGAGGCAAGCTCTGCCACAGGAGGGCCTGACACATTCATATAAGAAAGGGTTTTAACAAGAAGCACCCGCGTATCCCCAATCTTGGCCTCACGCACGAGGGTTCTACCTTGTTTTTTTTCATGAGAAGCATTGAAAGTATAAGCCAGATCATCAACAACCATGTATCCCACATTGTGACGATTCAGGGCGTATTCAGGCCCAGGATTTCCAAGACCTACGAGCAGCACAAACATGGGCACTGCTCGCAAGGACATGGAAAATGGTTTGGATCAAACCAAAGGTTATTCGGACGCAGCTGCCGCACCTCTGCGAACCTTTGGTGGCATGATGTTAGCAACGGTATGTCCAGCTTGGCGAGGGTCGGCTAAACGAACGCCTTCGGGAAGTTTGATGTCGTTGGTGGTCATACGCGCATTGACTTCCTTGTCCGCCAAATCAACTTCAAGACGATGGGGGATCGCATCAGAGGTACACACAATGTCAAGACCACGCATGGCAGGGCTTAGGGTGCCGCCTTGTTTGAGGCCTGGGCACTTGGCTTTGTTTTCAAAAGCAATGGGAATGAAAACCTTAACCTTAGACTTTTTCCCCACACGCAAAAAGTCCACATGCATCGGTGCGTCCGTTACGGGATGAAACTGGATATCCTTTACAAGGGCACGCTCTTTCTTGCCCCCCACTTGAACATCAAAAATGGTTGTAAAAAATCCTGGGGTATTAAGACCTTTTACGATGTCACGAGGATCAACGCTCAAAGAAACGGTCTCGGCATTTTCACCGTAAAGCACGCCCGGGATCAGCCCCTGACGACGAAGGGCGCGTGATGCACCGCCACCTGTGGTTCCACGGTCGCTGACGCGCACCTGCAAAGATTCAGCCATTTTCAACTCCTTATAAGACATGGAAGGCACGCAGAGCCTTAGCGAACCGACCTTGCCCCACTTCCAAACAACACAATTTTGCTTATCTCTTTAATCGTTCCGAGACAAGAAATCAAGTCTCTTCCCAAAAAAACGCCCGTGAGATCATATAAAGCCCCAAAGATAGGCGTGCACATGATCAACAAGCGCAAATCACCGAGCCCTCACGTGACACATCTGCTTATTATTTATCTCCATAAGATTCTAGGAATTAACTTTTTTTAATACAAAGTTTTTATTGTTGTTAGAAATAGTAAGTCATTGGAGACAAATCATGACAACGAAACGATTTAATCCTAGATTTTTTTTGATTACTTCTTCAATGGCCATAGGGTTGGTGATTTGCCCTCCTTCCACTTTTGGCAGTGATAAGGACGGAAAGGATCATTTTTCCAACCTGCCCGAGGAAGCAAAGCAAGCGATTCTTCACCATGTACCGCCCAAAGAGCTGGGCGCCCTGGCACAGGTCAACAAGGACCTCCATAACCAAACTAGCGATGATCTTCTCTGGAAAAAGAAAGTCTTTGATACGATCGGTCCCACATCAAAGGGGGAGAACGAGTCTTGGAAAGACGTCTACAAACGGATAGACCGCCCCTTAAACTTATTGAAAACGAGCCTGAGTAAGATAAAAAATGACCGCCAAACCGGATCCCAATATGCTCGAATTTTCAACAAACTAAAGGAGTCAGATCCTGAAACCTTTGCAATAATAAACATGGTTGAAGAAAATAAGACCGAGGAGGAGATTTATGAAAAAGCCATTATTTCAAAACTTGCCGCCCCTGGTGAGTTCAGAGTGACTGAGAATCCTGGGACTAGTCATGAGGTAACATACGTTGCGTCACTCAAAGAGCTTACCAAAATCCTGGAAGGGTATCGCTATCCAGAGCCAAATACGCCCGCTAATTACTGGTTCGGTGTCTTTTTTGCTTACACGATGATGCACTCTGTTTTTGTTGATGAACGCCACAAAGACACAGGCCCATTGGTAAAAATTTTTACACCCATCAAAGACTATATTTTAGAGAATAAATTGAGGGCAGAATTTTTTGAAGCCATAAAGGCTTTTATTAAACATATGGAGGCCATCAAAGGATCGGGATACAGGGCAAATGTCCTTAAAAACGCCGCCGCAAAAAACCCTTAATAAGACGCTTACCATTAGAAAAAATTCTGCCCATCAAGGAGTTTTAATTCAACTTTCCTTGGCATATACTGTGTAGGATTCAAAATTCGGGCGTCTGCATTTTAGTAAATATCGACGCCCTTTCTAGAAGATATCGGGCGCGCAAAGCTTGCTGAATATTTTAGAAAAATCTTGGCTGAGTTTTTAAAAGCTTACGAAGCAACGGGTTTTACGAAGTAAGCAATAGAGCGATATAGAGCAACGTTTGTCAAAGTCTACGCCGTGCATGAACAAGTCGTTGAATAAAAACTAGGTGGCTTATTTGTTGGCTTTGACTGCGTTCAATGAGGTAACAAATTAGCCTCAGTTGTTCCCAAAAAGGGGACTGACTGAGGCGCCGAAGCGCGATGACTTGCCCCACTTCCAAACAACACAATTTTGCTTATCTCTTTAATCGTTCCGGGACAAGAAATCAAGTCTCTTCCCAAAAAAACGCCCGTGAGATCATATAAAGCCCCAAAGATGGACGTGCATATGATCAACAAGGGCAAATCACCGAGCCCTCATCTGACACATCTTATTTTTCTTCATAGGAATTAAGTTCTTTTTAATCCATAGTTTTTATTATTTTACAAATAACAAATCAGTGGGGGCAGATCATGACAACGAAACGACTTAATCCTAGATTTTTTTTGATTACTTCTTCAATGGCCATAGGGTTGGTGCTTTGCCCCCCTTCCGCTTTTGGCAGTGATAAGGACGGAAAGGATCATTTTTCCACCCTGCCCGATGAAGCAAAGCAAGCGATTCTTCACAACGTACCGCCCAAAGAGCTGGGCACCCTGGCACAGGTCAACAAAGACCTCCACAACCACGCCAATGACGACCTTCTTTGAAAGAAGAAAGTCTATGACGCCGTCGGCCCCGTCACAAAAAAAGAGGATGAATCTTGGAAAGACGTCTATCGAAGAGTAGCTCATCCTTTAAATGTTTTAAAGACGGATCTGGCTAAAATTAAGAACGAATTCAGTCCTTGGTTGCTCTCTTATAAAGCGCGCTACGGGTCTCTTACTCCCTACGCCAACGCATTGAAACTCGTCGAGGAAAATAAGACAGAAGAAGAGATTTTCGAAGCGGCTGTTTTGATCAACGATCCCCAAAATAACACGAAGTTTACCCTGTTTCATGATCTCGATCCCCTTACCCATCCGATTAACTCAATTGTCCCAAAAGAGCTCGCCAAAGTCTTTCAAATTCTCAACCTTCAAGACCACACCGTACCCGTCAATTATTGGAAGGCAATTTCGTATGCCTTTGAACACAAGATTCCTATCCTCCTAAGGAGTGGAGGTCTTGCTCCCATTCCTGGAACTGCAAAAGACTGGTTAATAACTAAAAAGATGATCGTCGATGTCAACCATGCCTTTGCGACCTTTGTCAAAAACGTCACGGCTGTCAAGGGTGAAGCATATAGGGCAGATGCCTTAAAAACTTACGCGGCAAAGAACCCCTATTTCGCTTATATGCGGGACTTTCATAATCTAAGGGGACAGCCTTAATATCAGCCTGCCAGGGGGGGTTGACTCTGGCCCCTCCCCCTATGACTTTGTCAGCAGACACGGCAGTGATAAGCAGCATGCCCGCATGGGGCACAAAAGACCTTGTGCCCCACCATCAAGGGACGCCATGCCTGGACCCTTCCCTTTGATGAGAGCTCTGGATTTTTTTGTAGATTTCATTTTTTGGGACACCCTTTTGCTTTTTTTAAGCTTTGAGCTGTAATCTAAGTAAATGATGTCCTTTTACAAGGGGTGTATGATGACAGAAAGTAAAATGATTCTGGCTTGTTCGGCAGCGTTCCTGGCGCTTTGTGCCACGCAACTTGTGAATGCCAGTGACCCAAGTGCGTCCCCTTAGATTATGAAAGTCCCGCCACCAAATCAGACGGAAGAGACCGTCTTTCAGCCCTCCCTGACGAACTAACGCAAAGAATCTTTGGACACTTGAGCGCTCAAGATCTTGCACGGGTCGCCCAGGTGAACAAAAATCTCAACGCCCACGCCAACGACGACCTCCTTTGGAAGGAAAAAGTCACCCAAGCGGTAGGCCCCATAAAAAAAGACCCTCGTGATACGTGGAAACAGGTCTATCAAAGGATTGATGCTTTGACCACGTTAAGGAAAGCCTTTGAGTCCTATTTTCGTGACCCAAACGCCTACCTGGACATAGGACTCCCAAAAGGAACCAGGGTCTCGATGATGGACGTCGTTGCAACCATGAAAGGAAGCAAAACCGGGGAAGATGTCTACACCCTCATACACTCCTTTAAAAGATTATCCCCCATGAAAAAGACAACATCGATCTCCTTTTGGGCTCCTTATACGGCCTTGCCGCCCTTATTTCATATCCGACTTTCTATCAAATCTTTGATCAATTAAAGTTAAAGCGTCCTGGCACGCGGGAAGATTATTGGACCGTGCTCTCTTATGCTTTCGACCATAAAATTCCCATTATGTATAAAAAACCACAAAACCCCAACGACGGCCGGTATGCTCATCGCGAAGATAGAAAACGAACGACCTTACCCAGTTACTACAAAGAGACCATCGCTAAAGCCAAATTTGTTATATCCCTCAGTCGGGCCATGTATACTTTTATTCAGTCCTATGAAAAAACAGGATTTAATGAAGAAAGAGCGGGGTCTTAATACCCCGCACTGAAGCAAAAGACAATCATTGCTAAGAGTTAGATACCTCTCAAACAAAGGATTTATCTTTTCTTTTCCGTCCTTAAGAGATTTTTTTAAGGCAAGTATAAATGGCTATGATGTTTCTGTAGCGCGGCCTTTAGGGGGTTTTTAATGAAAAAAGTCGCAGCCATTCAAACGTGCAATGGTCCTCATGTCCCTTCCTTTCACACCTTTTCTTTTTGCCAGCGGGCCTCAGCACTTGACCACGTCCCGCCCCCAAACCAGACAACAAAGACCATGACTCAGCTCTGCCAAAGGAACCTTAAGTAAAGAATATCTTGGGCGCGTTGCCCATGCCAGCAAAGAGCTCAATCGAGAGGCAAACAGGGAGAATTTTGAAAAGAGTAAGTCAGCCAAGCTGTGAGCCCTTGAAAAATAACCCTCGTGATCCACGGACGCAAGTTGCTCAAAAGATTGAAACTTTTAACAATTTCAGAAAAAATGTCACAGACTTGCGGGGAAGTTGGACCGGGCGCTTGGCTCTCTACACTACCTCCTCTCTTTGTCCTAAAATGTCTAAATTCACAAAAATAGCAAAACAAGAGAAGATCTTCACGCCGATCTGGATCAAAGGCCTACATGACGCAAGAAGATAAGTCCATTACCGCACACCTAGTGACGCCCCAGCAAAAGAGCGTGCTTTATGTGCAATAGACCCCGTGATGCGCATGGGCGGCGTGCAAAAATATGGCGTGTAAAAATAATAATCTTGTGACCCCTCCATCGCCGCCTCAGGGGAGGTTGGCCCTATTTTCCTCCTGACTTAGGCATGGCGTCTTCCTGCTGCTGCGCCCCCATACCCAGAATTGAGTCATTTATAACACATTTAGAATTTTCATTTTCCTCCCTTGCATTTTCATGACAGGACATTGGACCACATGCAAGCAGAAGAATTTTTCTCTTTTTTTCTAGATTTTTCTAATATTTTATTAATTTTTTCAAATGTATTTTGAGATCTGTTGATGGGCCTTTCCATTTACTAATATACAAGGAGTATTTGATGAAGAAAATAAGAACGACTCTCGCGCTGTCAACGGCGCTCATGTCCCTTGGGCTCGCGCCTTTTCTTTTCGGCAGTGAGAGCGCCCCTGCCTCTGAAACACATCCCGCCGCCAAGCCAGATGGCACAGATCATCTCTCCGCCCTACCTCCTGAGGTCAGAAAGAACATTTTAAGCCAACTTTCTGATAGAGATTTGGCCAGCGTTGCCAAAGTTAACAAAAGCCTTAACGCGCAAAGTCACGATGATGACAGATGGCGGAAAAAAGTTATGGAAGCCGTGGGTCCTATTACAAAGGACGATCAAGATACCTGGAAGCAAATATCCATGAGAGTGGATGCCTTGAATGTGCTCAAGAATAGTTTGATGCCCTTCGAAAGCTTCCTGCTCAATAAAAGCAGTGGTCAAAATTATCCTTTTATTCCCTATTTTTGGCGCTTAGTTGTCACAAGCAAGACTGGCGAGGATGTCTATTCTTACATCTATCCCCTTAAAATTGATCCGCCGAAAAGGCCCCTTTCAGAAGTTATTTCTTTATATTATTCCACCATTGGCAGCATCTCTCTTTCAGTTTTTTATAGAATATTTGACCAGCTGGGCCTTCAACGTCCTGGAACAGTTGACGACTATTGGCTTGTCCTGGATTATGCGTACGAACACAAAATTCCTATTACATACGTTGGTGATTATGGCGGGTGGACGCCTTCGAAAGAAGTTCACCTAGAGCTAATGCAAGACCGCGCAAAAGATCTAAACATACCCCTTGAGCCCTTGCGCGAACCTGCATACAGGACCTCAATCGGCCGAGCAATATTTCACATCAAAATGACACACGCAATCAAAACTTTTATTAAATCCTTCGAAGACACAGGTTTTTCAGAAGAGCGAGCAAAGAAAAAACATCAGAATTTAGTGGATGAGGGGGCAAAGGGATATCAAAAAAGGCAGGATATGTCTTTTGGTAGAATTCCCTATGAAGAGTAGGATACTCTCCTGACACACCTTTTTCCCTTGATGAGGAAGTCGGCCACGAATAGTGACGCCGATTTTCCTCTTTCAGACTCTTTTTTGACGCAGGAAAGCGTAGCGCGAAAAATCCTCTTAATTCTTACAGCACAAAGTCCCAACAGAGGCATTTATAACACATTTAGAGTTTTCATTTTTCCCCCCTTGCATTTTCATCAAACATCTTACATAGTTTATCCTGAGTTCATAAAAAGTGACTCATCCAGAGCTTGTCATTGTGACAAACTAGGATTGGTAAAGTAAAAATTTGGAGATAGACCCATGAAGAACATCGTTCTCGCACTCGCCATTTTGGCTGCACCAGTAGCAATGGCAAACGACGAAGCTGCTAAGGATGCAACAACTACAGAGCAAGCGCCAGCACAAGACCAAGCTCCTGCTGCTGACGCAGAAGCTAAGAACTAGTTTTTTGGTTCTTGATTTCTAAAAAAGGCCTCGCGTCGCGGGGCCTTTTTTATTATCTAGAGTCTTGTACACCGACGGGCAAAGAGATCTTAGTAACCAAAGTCACCTTTGAGGTCTGAGTGCTTTAATGCCCACGTCATCGCCTTTTTCAAAAAAGAATACTTCAGCTAAAAAACTTCCTCACAAGGAAGAAATCCTCTTGCTCCTTTCCAAACTCACTTACGGCGCCTTGGATGAAGGCAATTACACGATCGCCTTAAAGGGCATTGAGCTTCTGGGAAAGGAGCTCGGCCTTTTTGCGGGGGTCAAGGCCGCCCCTAAGCCAAAAACCTTGGAAGAGCTCTCCATGGCTGATCTTGAGGCGCTGCTAGAGATCGCCCCGTCACCAAATCCTGCGTTACCAGAGTGAGGCTTGGGCTGAGCCATCTTGTTTTTTTTCTTTTTTCCGAGGCGTGCTCGCCCCAGCAATCACAGCCGTACGCGAGCCGTCCTTGAAGATGATTTGCACATTAAGACCAGGCGTCGCAACTTTAGCGGACTTGAGATAGCCGCCCCCCACTTTTTGCACAATGGTAAAGCCGCGCTCGAGAGTTGCGGTATATGAATAGCTTTTTAACAAATCACCAATCCCTTTAAGGGCCATCTCTTTTCTATAAAAGTACTGGGACCAAGCTCCCTCACGCCTGGCTGAAAGGGTCGAAAGCGCCAATTGATGTTGATCAAGAAGTTGTTTTGGATGGCGAAGGCGCTGGGACAGGAATGCCACCTCTTGGGACACGCGTCCTAGAAATCGCGGTACACAGCTATGAAGACGCTCGCTACGATCATCAAGGCGCTGCTGCGTTTCCTGGGTTTGGCGCCAAAGCGCTTGGGTGAGACGATTTCTTTGTCCGTCGAGAAATCTTAAAAGATCTCCCCGCACAGGCACGGCGCGCTCGGCCGCCGCCGTGGGGGTGGGCGCTCGCCAGTCGGCCACGTAATCAATGAGGGTCACATCCGGCTCGTGCCCGACGCCTGAAATCACAGGGATCTGGGACGCCGCGACCGCACGCACCAGCGCCTCATCGTTAAAGGCCCATAAATCTTCAAGGCTTCCCCCGCCCCGCGCCACAATCAAGACATCAGGCCTGGTAAAGGGAAACCCGGGGTCATTAAAGCCTTCGATGGCCTTGATGATTTGAGGGGCGGCGTTCTCGCCTTGAACCGTCACCGGCCAAAGGAGGACGTTTCTTGGACACCTATCATGGAGGCGGTGCAAAATATCCTGAATCACCGCCCCCGTGGGAGAGGTAATAATGCCGATACACCCCGGCAACAAGGGAAGCGGCTTTTTACGCCCGTCGTCAAAAAGCCCTTCTTCAGAAAGACGCCGGCGCCGCTCTTCTAAGAGCTTTAAAAGGGCGCCTTCGCCCGAGAGCGTCATACTCTCCACCACCATTTGATATTTCGAGCGTCCTGGATAGGTCGTGAGCTTTCCCCGGCAGATGACTTCCATCCCGTCCTGGGGATTTGTCTCCAAGCGGGTGGCCGTGCCGCGCCAACACACAGCGTCCAAAACACTTTGGTCATCTTTAAGCGCAAAATACACATGGCCCGAGGTATGACGCTTAAGCCCCGAGATCTCGCCCTTAACATAAACGCTTGCAAACTGCCCCTCGACTAAGCTTTTCAGCTGATAGGAAAGATCACTGACACTCAAAGGCTCAGGCGGCTGCAACAGGGGTTCGTTCATGTTTTAGGGTCTTTCAAAAGTTTTTCACCCACGCGCCCCGATTAAATGGTATTTTGGGTTAAATGGCAACCCTAGACCCTATTTGACTCCATGGATTATCAGTCATTTTTTGCCGCGCGCCTTGCTGATCTTAAAAACCAGGGACGATACCGTGTTTTTGCAACCATCGAGCGTTTAAGAGGGGATTTTCCTTACGGCGTTCTTCACAAAGACGGTGAAAAAGAACGCATTACCGTGTGGTGTGGCAATGATTATCTGGGCATGGGGCAACATCCCGACGTTCTGAGCGCCATGGAAGAGTGCTTGCGCCGCTCGGGTGCTGGGGCTGGTGGGACGCGCAATATTTCGGGGACAAACCCCTTCCATGAAGCGCTCGAAGCAGAACTGGCAGACCTCCACGAAAAAGAGGCAGGCCTTCTTTTTACCTCAGGTTACGTCTCCAACGAGGCGACTCTGTCAACCCTTGGCTCGATCCTACCGAACTGCGTCATTTTTTCCGATGCCGATAACCACGCGTCCATGATCCAGGGCATTCGCTACAGCAAGGCCGAAAAAGTTATCTTTCGTCATAATGACGTGGACCACTTAAGGGCTTGCCTCAAAGAGGTGGATCCGGCGCGCCCAAAACTCATTGCCTTTGAGTCCGTGTATTCCATGAACGGCGATATCGGGCCCCTCGAAGATTTCTGTCAGATTGCCAAAGACTTTAATGCTCTGACCTTTCTTGACGAGGTGCACGGCGTCGGCATGTACGGGCCCACCGGCGGCGGCGTTGCCGAAGAGCGCGGCATTGCAGCCCACATTGACATCATTCAAGGAACTTTAGGCAAAGCATTTGGCCTCGTGGGGGGCTATATCACGGGAACAAAAGACCTTGTGGACGTGGTGCGTAGTTTTGCTGCGGGCTTTATTTTTACAACGTCCCTACCCCCTTATATCGCAGCAGGCGCCCTTGCCAGCGTCAAATACCTGAGGAGAAACACCGAGGAACGCCGTCAGCATCAAATCAACGCCTGGCATCTTAAAAGTGCCCTCAGCAAACGCCGCATTCCCACCCTAAAAAGCGATTCGCACATTGTGCCAGTCCCCGTGGGGAACGCCGCCCTTTGTAAAAAAATCACTGATTTGCTGCTCAGCAATCACCATATTTATGTACAGCCCATTAACTATCCCACGGTGCCCGTTGGAACCGAGCGGCTGCGCCTGACGCCCTCGGCCTTGCATACGCCCACCATGGTAGAGGATCTCGCGGACGCCCTTGCCCACCTTTGGCAAGAGCTAGGCCTCGAGCACGCCGAGGCCGCATAAGGTAAGCGCCCATGTCCCCCTTTTCACCCCAAGCGTCGGTACCAACCTTAAGCCTTTTAGGAAAAACCTGGACCCGGCGCGCGGCCGCAACCCTGCCAAGCCTTGCCTTGGCTCAGCGCCTGAATCTTGATCCCCTCGTGGCATCAATCTTGACAACCAGAGGCATTGGCCCTGACGAAGCACCCGCCTTTCTTGATCCTAAGCTGCGTGACGCCATGCCCGATCCCTTTGTGCTGAAGGACATGGACGTGGTGGTCAGGCGCCTAGAGAAAGCGCTTCGCACGGGCGAGCACGTCATGATTTTTGCTGATTATGACGTGGACGGCGCCACCTCATCTGCCCTTTTATCCCAAGTCTTAAAAAGCCTTGGCGCCAAAGTAGACGTGTATATTCCCAACCGCCTGAAGGAAGGGTACGGGCCCAACGTGCCTGCCATGGAAGCCTTCCACACCCAAGGCGTTGATCTTATTATTACGCTTGATTGTGGCACCAATGCGTTTGCCCCTCTTTTACGCGCAAAAGAACTGGGTATGGACGTCATTGTCATTGACCATCACGAGGCCGAACCTCTTTTGCCCGAAGCCGTTGGGATCATTAACCCCAACCGTCTTGATATGGAAAAATCAGACCTTTGCCACTTAGCGGCGGTGGGCGTGTGTTTCATCACCCTTGTCGCGCTTTTTTCCCATTTAAGAACCGAAGGGTTTGCAAGGCCCTTGCCGTCCCTTTTGAACTGGCTTGACCTTGTGGCCCTTGGCACCGTTTGCGACGTCATGCGCCTTCAAGGTCTTAACCGCGCCTTTGTGGCCCAAGGACTCAAAGTTATGGCCGCGCGCCAAAATATAGGACTTTGCGCCCTTATGGACGTGGGCGGCCTTAGGGAAAAGCCGTCTGCCTATCATTTGGGGTTTGTTCTGGGGCCCCGCATCAATGCAGGCGGACGCGTCGGAGAGGCAAATCTTGGCACAAGGCTTTTGACGACCCAGGACCCTGCTACCGCCAAAACCCTGGCCCTGCGTCTGGATCAGCTGAATAAGGAGCGTCAAGCCCTTGAGGAAGAGGCCCTTGCCGACGCGCTGACCCAAGCCTACACCCAAAGCGATAAAAGATGCCTTGTGGTGGCGTCCCCCCACTGGCATCCCGGTATTATTGGCATTGTGGCAGGCCGCCTCAAAGAACAGTTTCACAAACCTGTCTTTGCCCTTAGTTTCTGGTCATCCCCCGAGGACGGCAAGGGATCGGGCCGCTCGGTTCCTGGGATTTGCCTTGGCAGCCTTGTGCACGCCGCCAAACAAAAAGGATTGATCTTAGGGGGGGGTGGGCACGCCATGGCGGCAGGGCTCTCCCTGACCGAGGCGCAGCTTGCCCCTTTTCAGGCCTTTCTCGAAGAACGTCTTGTGGCCCTTGGGGATGAACAAATTCCAACCCTGACCTATGACGGGTTTTTACCCCTAGAAGGCGCGCATTTATCTCTTCTTGAGACACTTGCCCTTTTAGAGCCCTACGGCCAAGGAAACCCGTCTCCGCGCTTTGTCATCACCGATGTTTTCATCAAAAAAGCCTTTCCCATGGGGCAGAACCACCTGAAATGCACCCTTGTAAATCAACACGGCAAAGAACTTGAAGGGGTCGCCTTTCGCTGCCTTGACACGGCCCTTGGTGTGCAGCTTTTAAAAGGGACTGAGCCCTATCATCTTTTGGGTTCCTTGAAAAAGAACACATGGCAGGGACAAGAAAAACCCCAATTCATTATTGAAGACGCCGTCAGTGCGCGCTACGGTAACTGGGTAAAAGAACCCCTAACCCAGGATCTCGCCTCATGAATCTTCTAAAAGATATGAAACGCCTCGGGCGTCCTCTTTTAGATTTTGCCTTGCCTCCTCGGTGCCCTCTTTGTTTTAGTGATACCCTTGATCCCCATAATTTGTGTGGCCCTTGCTGGGCCGAGATTCAGTTCATCAGCGATCCCCAGTGCACGTGTTGTGGTCTTCCCTTTGAATACGTCGTCGAGGAAAACACGCACTGTGGCGGATGTCTTACTGAGAAACCGTCCTTTAACCAGCTACGCGCCGTCTTTAAATATGATGACGCCAGCAAACCCCTTTTGATGCGTTTCAAGCACGGGGACGGAACCTATCTTGCACCCATGCTCGCTAAATGGCTTGCTCTTATTGGGAAGGATTTTTTTGACGCCACAGATCTTCTCATTCCCGTTCCCCTTCATTGGACGCGCCTTTTAAAAAGACGCTATAATCAGGCAGGGCTTCTGGCGCGCGAGGTCTTTTTTCAAACAGGCGTTGCCTGGGATCCCAAAATTCTTAAACGCACGCGCCGCACCCCAAGCCAAGGAACCAAGCCCCGGCGCGAGCGCGTGGCCAATGTGGCAACCGCCTTTGACGTCCCGTCTTCTCAAAAGACTTTGATCACAGGAAAAAACGTTCTTTTAATTGATGACGTATACACAACAGGGGCCACGACCGAGGCTTGTACCAAAGCCCTTTTGAAGGCAGGTGCGCGTGAGGTCAATGTGCTGGTGTTGGCGCGGGTTGTTTATCAGTAAGGATAAACAAGACGCCCCATTTTCAAGGGACGTCTTTTTGTTCTAGGATGTGCTCCTTGCAAGATCCGCTAAATACTTTTCAAGCCATCGGATATCATAATTGCCCGCGATGACATCGGGATGGTCGCTGAGTGCCCTATGGAGGGGGATTAAGCAATCAACGCCTGCAATAACATATTCGTCCAAGGCGCGGCGCAGCCTCATGAGGCACTCGTGCCGGTCACGGCCCCATACAATCAGTTTTGAAATCAAGCTGTCATAGTATGGCGGAATGGCGTACCCTGTGTAAAGGGCGCTGTCTACACGTACGTTGGGGCCCCCAGGCGGGTGATAGGTTGTGATTTTTCCAGGGCTTGGCAAGAACGTTTCAGGATGCTCGGCGTTGATGCGGCACTCGATGGCATGCCCCTTAAAGGTAACATCGTCCTGGGTAAAGCCCAAGGGCTCGCCGGCCGCCACTCTGATTTGTTCGCGCACAAGGTCAATGCCTGTGATCATTTCTGAAATGGGATGCTCCACCTGAATACGGGTATTCATCTCGATAAAGAAGAATTGACCGTTTTCATAGAGGAACTCAAAAGTGCCGGCACCGCGGTATCCCATGCGGCGTGTTGCTTCTGCCGCCTTGTTTCCAAGTTCCATGCGCTGGGCAAGGGAGATTGCCGGCGAGGGCGCTTCTTCCCAAATTTTTTGGTGACGTCGTTGAAGAGAGCAATCACGCTCACCCAAATGCACGACGTTACCGTGGTGATCCGCCAGTACCTGAATTTCGATGTGACGAGGCTGTGACAAATAACGCTCCATGAAAACAGCATCATTGCCGAAGTTTGCCTTGGCTTCAGCACTTGCAATCTTAAGAGCCTCTTTCAAGCGCTCTGGCTCGTGCACCACTTGCATGCCTTTTCCGCCGCCTCCTCCCGCCGCTTTGACCAAAATGGGAAAGCCGATTTCCTCAGCGAGTTCCATAATGTTTGCGTCTTGCGGGGAAACGGGTTTTTGCGTGCCTGGCACCACGGGAATACCCAGTTCTTCTACTGCTTGCTTGGCAAGGATTTTGTCGCCCATGATGCGGATATGCTCGGGGCTGGGGCCGATGAAGGCAAAACCGTGATCATTCACCATCTGGGCAAATTCCGTATTCTCGGACAAAAAGCCCACGCCCGGGTGAATGGCGTCTACCCCTGCAATGGTCGCAGCCGAAATAAGCGCCGGCATGTTTAAGTAGCTTTCCCGCGCATAGGGGCCCCCAATGCAGATACTTTCATCGGCCAGGCGGATGTGCATGGCATCGCTATCAGCCGTTGAGTGAACACCCACCGTTTGGATGCCCATCTCACGACAAGCACGGTGGATACGAAGCGCAATTTCGCCGCGATTGGCGATGAGGACTTTTTTAAACATCAGCGTCTTCCTTCTCTTAGGCTTCTACTAAGATGAGAGGTTGCCCATATTCAATGGGATCTGTGTCTTTGACAAAAATTTGCTTCACCACACCGGCGCGGGGTGATTTGATTTGGTTCATCACTTTCATGGCTTCGATGATAAGAAGGGTTTGTCCTTCTTTCACAACGTCCCCTTCTTTCACAAAGGCAGGGTCACCTGGGGCAGACGCCATATAGGCTGTTCCCACCATGGGGGCCTTGAGTACATTGGGGTTCGATGCTGGGTCAGCCGCTGGAGCGGGTGCTGGAGCCACTTCTGGGGTAGGCGCGGCCGGCGATGCCATGGCTGGCATGGCCATGCCAGGCGCGGCAGTTGGCACGGATACCGCCATGGAGACTTGACGCGCCACACGGACACGGCATCCATCCACTTCGTATTCGATTTCTGTTAAATGTGTATCGTTTAGAATTTCAGCTAGCTGACGAACCAAATCCCCCTTAAAGGATGCTTCTTGGGTCATGAAAAAAATACTCCTATCGAAGTGTTTTTAGGTCTTAAAAAACTCACCCCCCTTATAGCACGAGAACCATAGAAGACAAACCTTTATCGTATCAATGTCTCATGTTCTTTTCCAAATAATGACAAAAAACAATCGGTTACTCATATTTAAAGGAAAGTCATTTATGGCTTAAAGTGCCTCAGAGTTAAATGCTGCTACTTTAGAACTCTTTTCCAACGACTTAAGAAACACGTAAAAGGCCCCGCCGCCACCGTCACAAGGCCTGGCCGGTGCGTAGGAGGCAATAAACGGACGAAGAAGCGGATCCTCAAGCCATTCAGGAAGTGATCTTTTTAAAACGCCGCCTCCCTCGCAAACCGTTGAAAGCGGGCCTTTGCCCGTAATCACCAGTAGAACGCGGCAACGTTTGGCGATCCCTTTCATGACGCTTTGACATACGACCTCAAAGGCCTCTTTTTTTGTAAGACCATGTAAATCGACACGCGCCTCGACGATGACTTTTTTTGTCAGTCTTTTGGGGCTGACAGGTCCCTGGGGAACGGGGGCGTGCCATCCTTCCATGACTTGCCAACTCACATCTTTGGGAAGGGGTGCCACGACCTTAGGCAGCGTGACTACGGTTTTTTGAACCAAAGGGGTCATATCCTTTGTCCATTCCTGCCACACATGAAGGTCATCTTGAAGGCTTCCTTGACGGTCATGAAGTCGAGGAGGCTTTTTCCTCCTATGCCCCATATACATCACCTAAGAGACCCTTCGGCCACAAAAGATAAAGGGTGCCGGGATGTTTGAGGCTGCCGGCCTTCACAAAGGCTTCGTCACCCTGGCCACAATACAAATCTGCCCGAATCTCCCCTTTGATGGCGCTTCCCACATCATGGGCAAACATCAAACGCTGATAGGGATCTTTTTGCCAAGGGACCGATGCGTCCACCCAAAGGGGTGCCCCCAGGGGGAGCGCGTAGGGATCGCACGCAAGGCTGCGCATGCAGACCAACGGCACCCCGCACGCCCCCAAAGGCTTATGTGTGGCAGGAGAAGCCTCAAAGAAAATATAGGATTTGTTCTCCCACATAAGACGCCTAGCGTCGTCGCCGTTTTGCTGAAGCCAGGTTTTAACGGCCATGGCAGAGGCGTTATTTTCTGTAAGCAGACCCCGTTCAATGAGAAGGCGCCCAAGTGAGGTGTAGGGATACCCATTGGCACCGGCGTAATGAAGGGTAAGACAAGGGCCATCTTCAAACATGAGCGTGCCAGATCCCTGGATCATCATGAAAAATGCGTCCGTGGGATCCTTCAACCAGGCGATCTCAAGGCCGCGCCCTGAAAGAGCGCCTTCTTCGATTTCTTGCCTTGTAAAGTACGGCACAAGGTTTCCGTTTTTCACCATACCCGCAAGGCGCTGTCCTTCGATTTTTGGCGAGAACAGGCCGCCGTCTTCGATGATGACAAGCTCAGGCGGGCGCTTATAAAGGGGGATCTCGTACCCTGGTTTTTGTATAGGTGAGGCCGCCACATGGGGATGGTAATACCCTGTTAAAAGGCCTGGCTCCTGGGCTGGTGTTTCTAGCCTAAAGCACTGAAAGTAGGCTTCTAAATACGCCCTAAGACCCTCAGGCCCCGTGAGATCATATTTTGACCTTGCCTCAAAAACTTCTTGCCATCCCTTGAGCACTTTGGGTGAAAGGGGCGCTGCCTTAGACCAGCTTTTTGCGCCCACCTCAAAAAAGTGGGCGCTTCCCTCCAGGCCCTCTCTTACACCGTCAAAGGGATCAACTCCCCATCCTGGCAGCGCCTCAAAGGAAACAGGCAAAAAGTGCAATGATTCTTTAAAACGCTGCGAGAGAAATCTGGGGGTCTGTGACATACCCTTTAAACCTCGATGGCAACCAGCGTCCAGTTAGGGTTAGCCGCCCGCATATGTCTTGCAAAGGTCCACACATCGATAATTTCTTCGACTTGCTGGGAGCTTCCTTCTATCACAACCCCTTTGTTATTACGCATTACATGGGTTTGTTCGCTCACATACCGAAGCTGTACCGAAACCTCTGCACCGTTAATCTCGATTTTTTCACACTCTACGGACACGATACGGATCAGCGTTGTTTGGAGGGTTTTTCCTTCTGTCTCTCGGGCTTTAATGGCTTCTGCGAAATCTGAATAAACGTCTTTGGACAAAAGATGGCTAAGGGTATCCGTGTCCCCCTTGGCAAAGGCTTCAATGACCATTTCGTAGGCAGCCGTTGCCCCTTCCATAAAGCCCGTCCAAGAAAAGTCGCGATCTATTTTCTTAAGTTGATCAATCTCTTTTTTAAAGGCGTCAGGGACTTCTTCGTTCTTTTGGTCTTCATTCATAAGAAGTGACTCTTTGGGACCCTCTGGTGTCGCCTCTTCAGGCATATCAAAGATTGTTTTAGACCGCGGTTGTTCGTACCCTGAGCGTTGACCTAGGGTTGAAACAAGACGGTAAATCAAAAAGACCGCGATAGCCCCTAAAATAAGAATTTCTAGAAAATCAGAATGAGAATCCATGTGTAACACCGTTTGACACGTTTGCAGCCTAGTTTATACTACCGAAAGTTCGACGGCTAGTGTGTCATGAGGATTTTTCATCCCTAGTTGTCTATCCCAGCCTTCTTAACCTTAAAGGAAATAAGAGATTATGAGTGACGAAAAATCAAACGGCGCCCAACACACCCAAGAACCTGCGTTGACCGTTAATGGCCAATACCTGAAAGACCTTTCCTTTGAGAATCCAAATCCACTTGAGAGCTTTCAAAATTTGGAAGGTGCCCCAGAAGTCAGCGTAGCTGTAGATATTCAAGCAACGCCCCTGGAAGAAAATATCTTTGAAGTCGCCTTGAAAATTAATGCCAACGCCACCCAGGGGGATAAGTCTCTTTACGTCGTAGAAGTGGATTACGCGGGCATTTTCACGCTGGCCAAGGACCTGCCACAAGAGAACCATCATCCCATTTTGATGATTGAATGCCCAAGGCTCCTCTTTCCCTTCGCCAGGGCTTTGATTGCCGATGTGACCCGCGAAGGCGGCTATCCGCCTTTAAGCCTTGTTCCCATTGATTTTGTGACGCTTTACCGTCAACAAATGGAGCAAATGCAACAAGGCGGCGCCCATGACAGCGCGCCCCACAAGCTTGACGCATAGGTATCTTCTTTCCCAGGGTCACACCTCATGATCCTGGGACTTTATTTACGTTGACTTTTCTTGACCCCATAGTGGCTCTTTGACTTTTTCTAAGAAAGTTTTATGTCGTGCGACATCATCAGATGAGGCGGGAAAAAAGCGCTCTGCCCTCGGAATGCGGTTGGCGCGCACTCCTTGGGGCGCTTGGGCGTTCGTTTGACTGGCAGCACCTAAGGAAATACTGGTTTGACGCCCCCCCATAAGTTCGACGTAAACCTCGGCCAAAAGCTCGGCGTCAAGAAGGGCCCCGTGCTTGAGGCGTCCTGAGTTATCCACCTGAAACCGCTTACATAAGGCGTCCAAATTCACGGGCGAGCCTGGAAACTTTTGCTTGGCGATCAGAAGGGTATCCACAGCGCGCTCAAAGGGAATCAATGCCTTGCCGAGGGCCGCTAGTTCTGCGTTCAAAAACTTCATGTCAAAGCGCGCGTTGTGAATAATGAGAGGATCATCCCCAATAAACGCTAAGAAATCGTCTGCGACGTCTTTGAAAAGGGGTTTATTCGATAAGAACTCTTCCGAGAGCCCGTGAATGTTAAAAGCTTCCTGGGGCATAGAGCGCTCAGGATTCAAGTAGACATGGTAAATTTCACCCGTCGGAATACCGTGGTGCAGTTCCACGCAGCCAATTTCCACAAGACGGTGCCCTGCCTTAGGATCAAGGCCTGTGCTTTCGGTATCAAGGACGACGGCGCGCATGGGGTCTCACCTCCAAACAAACATGGTCTAAAATGTGTCTTAATTGGCGGAAAGTATCAAGTCGCCCGTGGGTCGTATCCACCAAAAAATCAGCACGTTTTTCCTTTTCTGCTGCAGGCATTTGATTTTCGAGAATTTTTTGGAATTTCTCAAGCACCATCCCGGGCCTTGCAAGGACGCGCTCTCGCTGCACCGTTGGCTCGCACGTTGTCACAATAATCTTATCGCAAAGAGGCGCATAACCCGCTTCAAACAAAAGGGGAATATCTAGAACCGCAAGGGGGGTACCAAGCTTTGCATGTTTTTCGATAAACACTTCACATAAGTGCCTGACTCTAGGATGGAGTATCTCTTCAAGTTGCGATAAGGCCAGACGGTCATGAAAAACGCGAAGACCAAGCCTCATTCGGTTTAGTTTTCCTTGCTCTAAACATTCAGGAAAGAGCATCCCCACAATAGTTAAAACGTCTTTGTCATGTTCTAGCAAGTGGTGTACTTCGGCGTCGGCGTCATGGACAGGAATTTTTAAGCGCCCAAACATCCTCGCCGTTGTGCTTTTTCCCGTACCGATGGAACCCGTTAAGCCCAAGAGATACGGTTTATTTTGTTTCATCGAAGGGCCGCAATGTTGCCTGCGTAATCTTTCGACTTAAAGACAGCTGTCCCCGCCACCAACACGTCAGCGCCGGCTGCCCGCACAAGTTTTGCCGTCTCTGGTTGGATGCCTCCATCCACCTGAAGTTCGATGGGAAGATGTCCAATAAGCTTTTTGATCGCCTCTATCTTTTTTATCTGGGACGGCAAGAAGGCCTGCCCCCCAAATCCGGGATTCACCGACATCACAAGGATGAGATCAAGGTCCTCTACAATCCACGGCAAGAAATCAGTGGGTGTACTGGGATTAAGGGCTACCCCTGCCTTTGCCCCCAGCTTTCGTATTTGGGCAAGGGTTCTTTGTAGATGAATGGTCGCCTCAGGATGTACCGTCACGATATTTGCACCTGCTTCACAAAAGGCTTCAAGATGAGCGTCCACAGGCGCAATCATTAAATGAACATCAAAGGGCAGCGGTGAGTAGGAACGAATCGCCTTAATGAGGCCAGGCCCAAAGGTGATATTTGGCACAAAGTGACCGTCCATGACGTCCAGGTGTAAATAGTCGGCTCCTGCCTTTGTAAGCGCCTCAACTTCTTGTCCCAATTTAGAAAAATCTGCAGACAAAAGAGAAGGAGATATTTTACATGAAGACATACTGTCACACCCTTATATAACTTAATGCAAGACCGTATCACATCATCATGGAAATCTAAACAGTCACGAATAAATTGAGGCTTACTAAGAAAGGACTAATAAAATGGAACGTTAGGACAAAAGAAAAATGATGCGATCCTTGGATGATAAGGGCCTAGTATGATGCCCCACATAGCCACCCCTGTAACCAAGATTAAGATTAAAAGATAAAAAATACGCGCTCTTTCCTTAACAAACTCCTATAAAAACGCATCTATCCACGGATTATGTGGATAACTTTGAGGATAAGAACTGAGCAAAACCCCTTTTTCAAGGAGATCATTGAGCTCTTTTGCGATTGATCATTTTTTGACCACCTTTGTAATATGTTGATATTTAAGGATTAAAATATTGTAAAGACCTCTGGAGGTATTTTTTTTTATAATCTTTGCACCTGATCCGTAATCTTAAGCGTTATCCCCATGACTGTGAATAAGTCACAAAAATTGACTTACTTTATTATAGATGAAAAAGTGTTGTTTCTTTTCGAGTGCTATGCCGTTTTTGTCGATATTATTCTGGAATTTTTAGGATGATCCCTAATGACAGCATATATTCACTCGAGTCTGAATCAGGGCCGCGGGTCTTTTGTTCTTTACACTCAACGCAACCTCATACTACCCTAATTTAGAAGTTTTTGTTGGCCGAGCATTTAGGATGGAAGTCACATTCTGGGGGGTCAGGGGATCGATCCCTTGTTCTGGACCCGATTACCGCCGCGTAGGCGGTCACACAAGTTGCGTTTCCGCCTCTTTTGACAACACCCTTGTGATTTTTGATGCTGGCACAGGTATGCGTGATTTGGGACTGTGGCTCAAAAATGAAAAACCCCACATAAAAACGATCCATTTATTTTTATCCCACGCACATTACGACCATATTATTGGTTTTCCTTTCTTTGGTCCCATTTGGGACCCATCAGTTCACCTGAACATTTACACAACCATCATGGGGCCAATGGGGGGGATTCATCACTTTTTTCAACACCATTTATTTCAACCACCATTTTTTCCCGTTCAACTTTCTCAACTTCAAGCAACTTTCACCTTTCACGACATCAGTGATGGAGATCATTTGACGATTCTTCCCCACGTTGGCGTGGATGTTTTTCCTTTGAACCATCCCGGTGGTGCCAGCGGTTTTCGTCTTCAAGTAAATAAAAAGGTGATGTGTTATGTCAGCGATACTGAGCATGAGCCCACCAAAGGGCCTAGTAAGACGATTCTTAACGCGATCAAAGATGCAGATTTGATTGTCTACGACACCAGTTTTACCGACGAGGAATATGTTCATTTTCAAGGGTGGGGTCACTCAACGTGGCAAGAAGGCGTGCGTCTTTGTCTAGATGCGGGCGTCAAACGCATGGCGCTTTATCACCATGACCCCTCCCACACAGATACGGTCATGGACGCCATCGAGTTAAAAGCACAATCCTTGTTTCCTGGCGCTTTTGTGGCACGTCAAGGCATGACGGTGATTTTGTAAGCTAAGACTTTGGCTTTCATGTTTTTTTCTTTTTGGAAAAGGCATGTTCCAATACTACAAAAATCTATCTTTCTTTTTTGTTTCTTTGCCCATTTTCCAAGATTTTGATTGCGTTCAAGCAAGGAATCGTTAGGATGTCGAAGGTACGTGCCTTAAAGAACTTGAAAGGATAAAAAGTCATGGTTAAATCCTCGTTAAAAGGACTCATGTTGGGAGGCCTTTTGGTAGCTAGCTCTTCTCTTGCACTTGCCTCAGCAGATCCAAAAACTGTTGTGGCAAAAGTAAACGACGAACAAATTACTAATGCAGATGTGAGTGACGTTCAAAAAGCCCTCCCCCCTCAAATCATTCAACAAGCAAAAGATAAGAAGAAGCTCTTTGAAGGTCTGCGTGATCAACTCGTGATTGTGCGCCTTCTTGTTCAAGAAGCTAATAAGGCAGGCATTGAAAAGGACCCAGACGTTCAAAAACAATTGACTCGTTTGAAGGAGGGCCTTTTGTTCCAAGCTTATTTATCTAAGCAAATTGCCCCACAAATTACTGAGGCTGCGCTCAAAGCTGCTTACGACAAATATGTAAAGGATTTCCCTAAAGATCTTAAGGAAACAAGGGCGCGTCATATTCTTGTAAAAGATGAGGCTGCAGCTAAGAACCTTATCAAGCAGCTGCAAGGTGGGGCTGACTTTTTGAAACTGGCGCGGGAAAATTCCATTGACCCAGGTTCCAAAAATGATGGAGGAGACCTTGGATTTTTTACTGCTGAAACCATGCTGCCTGCTTTTTCAGAGGCTTCAGATAAACTCAAGCCAGGTGAATTTTCTAAAGAGCCTGTAAAAACTGAATTTGGCTATCACGTAATCCGTGTGGAAGATCGCCGCACGCAACGCCCAAAAAGCTTTGATGAAATGAAGCCTGAGTTAGGGGCAAAACTGCAAGACGAAGCAGCCAAGGCCCTCATTGAAAAACTCAAGGCCGGTGCAAAGATTGCACTCTTTGATGAGCAAGGAAAGCCCGACACGGCGGCCCCTGTTCCAGCACCTGCCACAGCTGCTGCTGTTGCAGCTGCTGAAGCAACCGCTCCTGTCCCAGCAGCGCCTGCTGCCAAGTAAGCTCTGTCTTTGCAGAAAAAAGGGTCTCCGTTTCGAGACCCTTTTTTGTTTTCAAGCCCTTTCTATAAAGACCACGCTGTTTTAGGGGCGTACCTCTCCTTTAACAGCAGCTCAGTCACCGCCCAAACCAAAGCGTCCAGACGATCAGGTGAGGGATCACCCGGTTGGTACTCACACAGTTGACGCTCAAGCTGACCCAGTGACCGCCCCGTGTGAAAAACACGGCCCTGGATATATAGATTTGCAACAGGTTCTGCCCGCGTGAGTTTGCCCCGTGTGGCACGGACAGCCTTGTAGGGGATTGTATGATCATGGCTGCGCAGCATCTGCTCGACCAAATCTCCCCCCTGATTCACCTCTGCAATGAGGTGGTCCGCCCCGTAGTGATGAAAGGCAGCAATTGCCTTAGTGGCCCACTCGTGGGGTTTGTAGCGGCCACTGACATCATCAAGAACATAGGCGCGTCCCTGCGCATCTTTGCCCGCAACAATGATCCCGGTCTCGTCGCTATTTTTGTGACTTGTCACCGCTGGATCCACAGCCACGACCACTCTGACAAGGGCAGGCGGCACTTCTTGATAACACCGACGAAGGGTTGACGCTGTCCATAAGCTGTCTTGAGAGTCCTCCACAAGCTCTCCGTACAGTTCCTGGGCCCCAAGCCGTGTATGAGCATATCTTTTTTTAATTTCTGTGAGAAAGCTTCCCGATAAGTGCGCGGCATTATCAAAAGTTGATCCTCTTGTAATTAAAATATCTTTTGTCTTACTTGCCAAAAGATCTTTTATTAGCGGCGTTGGTCTTGGTGTGGTCGTGACAATCACCCGTGGATGAGGTCCTTTTCTTAAAGAGAACATGAGTTGATCCCAAACCTCTTGAGGTCTTGTACACTTCGCAAGCTCATCCACCCAAGCTGCATCAAACTGTGGACCACGCAGTTGGGCAGGCCGCTCCCCACTAAAAAGGCTTGCTTTAGCGCCATTTTTCCATATGACAAGACCTCGTGATGGATAGAAGCGGGGGGCTTGGTGAGCGGGATGAACTTCAAGTAGGCCACTTTCACCTTCTAACATCACACGTCTGACGTCATTTAATGTGTGACCGATCAGGGCGACATGTTTTGCTTGTCCTGACATCACCCACTCTCTTACGGTTTCCGCTCCTGTTCTTGTTTTTCCAAACCCACGCCCCGCTAGAATGAGCCATACTTTCCAGGGTCCCTCTGGGATCCTCTGATTCGGCCGGGCGGTCCGGTGCCAGTTGTAGTCTTGCTCTGCCATGCGGCGACGCAAATATTCTTGGCGAATCATTTCTCTTAGTTCTTTTTTTTGACTATCAAAGTCCATGGTCATCCTCCTATTTGAGGATCAGTATGACCAATAGCCCTTTTATTTAGTTATTAAGAAGAGGGATGATTTTTTTTTTCAATCTTTTCATCCACTGGCACGTAGCCTAACCTTTTCGCTGTCTCATCACCCTCAAGAATCATCCACTTAAAAAGTTGGGTAATCTCTTGACCGCGTGGGTGCTTTTTTTCATATAGCCCATAAAAAACCATGATGATTGGCCATTCTGTATCGTGGGCATGCTCGGGGATTTTTTCTTCGTCGAGGGTATGGTGAACAAGTGATTGACTAAACACTTGATATTTTGGTGAGATGAATTTGCTGTCACCATTATCGAGGCTGACCATAAAAAGCGATCCTTTTTTTTGCACTCGCGTAATCTGCGTAGGTAATGGCTCCCGGGGTACGAGAAAAACGATCCAACAATTCAGCTTTACCCTTGACCCCTTGACCCACTGGCCACTTAACCATAACTTCTGAGCCAATTGTTTGTTGCCACTGCCTACTTGCTTTGGCCAAATATGACGCAAAGTACTTTGTGCTCCCCGATGAATCTTCTCTATACATCACGGTGATCTCCAAGTTGGGAAGAGTCTGTGTGGGATTCAGGTCCAAGATTTTTTGGTCGTTCCATTTCGTAACCTTGCCCAAATAAATCTCCGTCAACACGTTTGCAGACAGCTTTAAATCACTCACCTGCTTTAAATTCGCCACAACCATGATTCCTGTAAGGGCCATGGGAAACTGGACAACGTGGCTTTTTTGAACTTGGTCTGACGTTAGAGGTAAATCCGTGACAGCATAATCAAAGTCCCCCTTTTGAAGCTGAATAATCCCCGCACCAGATCCAGATGGTTCGTAGGTAATCTTTAAATCAGAATGCCCCTTGAATTCTTTGAGCCATTCGTGCATCAAATTCTCAAAGACTCGTGATCCTCCCCCTTTGAGGGTCACACTTCCTTGGCTATGAGAGAAGACCTCTCCCACCATGCAAAGGAAAAGAAAAAAGGCCCTGCCACATTACTTTTTCCATTTATACTTTTTTCTATTTTAGGGCATCCAAATAAAAAAATGAAGGGGGCACCCCCCTCATTTAAATGACTTACTTGTATAAAGAAAATCTTTTCGTCAAAAGACTTACCTCATCCCATGGGCCAAAAATCACGGCGCCGTAATAAGTAAGGTTACTTTCCTCTTGTTCTTTTGTTCGCGCAAGCTGCTCGAGATACGTGCCTCCTGTCATTGTCTCGACAAACACATCGTAAACCATCTGTTGTTCTCTTGCCCCCTTGACAGCTTTACGAATTTCGCTGCTTTTTCCTCGCAATATCATGAAAGGCATCTGTGAAATGTAGGGGAAACTCACGCCGTCCCGGGTCTCATAGGTGTCAAATCTCAACATCTCTTTTTCGACCTGACTTCCAAGACCCAATGTCATGTGTGCAAGGGCATTCATGGCGACTCCTGTATCGATCTCTTTATTGAGAACGGCCACAAGTTTATACGTAAACGACATCTAAGGTCTCCTTTTGTGATTTCATCTTTTTTGCTTCTTCATAGGTCATCACCGCAAAGCCTACAGCGCCTACGGCAAGTGTAGCCGGAATAACCCCCATACCGTACAAAAAGGCTTCTTGTGAGGCAACACCGCCAAAGGCGTTCACCACCATCCCAATCACACTGTGGAAAGCTGAACCAAACAACATGATAATCATATTGGCAACCGCCGTTGTAAGACCAGCTACACTTTCAGGTACATAGGTCGAGGCTTTATAGATGGCAATAATTTGATAAGCACAGCAGACCCCCACCATGGTAAAGCTGATGGCCATGGTGCTCATCTCCATATGCCCCGACATTAACCAAGAAAAGGCCGCAAACATTACCACACCTGAACCGCAAATAGCTGCCATATAACGACCTGACTTTTCTGCAATAAAGCTTAAGACAGGCGCACCAAAACACATGCCGACATAAACAAGTGAGGTCAAATAACTGGCCGTGGTGGCGTCCAGGTTATAGATTTTTTTCAAAAATTCAGCGCCCCATACATCAGCAAAACCTTCCAAAGGACCCAACATAATGCCTGCACACAAACAAACAACCCAAACTTTGCGGTTGGTCATGACCGTTTTGATTTGCTTCATGACAGGAGGCTGCACTGACTTTGGTTGTTCTGGCACCACAAGGTAGGTGATCAAGGCTAACCCAATTCCCATGACGCATAAGATTTCAATCACGTTTTGATATCCCATGCTGTCACACAAGCTTTTGACAGGACCACCACCGTATATCGCCCCCATTAACCCAATGGTGACCGAAAGGCTTAGCATGCGTGTGAATTGCTTTTCTTGAAAGACCATGCGGATAATTTTGAAGGTTCCCAAGATCGCCGCTGATGAACCAATGCCGATGAATAGTCTGCCCACAATGGGAAAGGCGGCGTGCTCTGCCCACAATAGCGGCGACATCCCCACAACGGTCAAAAGGATGCAGCCCGTCATGACTTTTCTGGGCCCAAATCGGTCCAGCATCAACCCAATGGGCAAATGAAGAAACGCATAACCCATATAATAAAAACTGGCAAACTGCCCGAAAACAGCCGCGTCCATCTGAAACGATTCCATGATGTCCGTTAACATAATGTTGGGCATCACACGCAAAACATATTGATAGGCATAGAAAATAGACGCCGTCATCCACATAATCCATGCCACTAACCTTACTCTAGACATAGGTCACCTTATAAAAAAGATCATAAAAACACCGCCCTTAACGGGAGGTTTCAAAAAACAACAAAGGAAAAAATTAAGAATGCTCCGCCTTAGCGGAGGAGAAGGAGACCGCGAAGAGAAATCAGCAAGGAAACTTGATGCTGGTCCAAAGTACAAAAGAGTTATCGTTCACACACAAAAAAGATATCATATACGAACGGACATTTGTCAAGTAATTTGTCACAAAAAGATGAGGTGGGATTTTGGTGCCCCCGGGGAGACTCGAACTCCCACAGTCAAAAACCAACAGATTTTGAGTCTGCCGCGTCTACCAATTCCGCCACAGGGGCCTGTCCCTATTCATTAACCTTCCAGGGCGCCCCCGTCAATGTAAAAATAGCGCGCCTCCCCCTTATCGCTGTTTTTCACGTCACACAAACAATCCATGGGCGCTTTTTATATCCTTTCACTGAGAATAACTAAACGGGACCATTTGACTCAAGATTTTCCATTGGACTCACCTCTTGAAAAAAGATAAAGTTTACGGGTTACTAGATTAGTTCCATATGGGAGGAATAAAAATGAACTATCGCGTACTTTTAACATTTATTGGCGCAGGAATTTTAGCATCCGGTGTCAGCGCTTCTCTTGACGGCGAAGGTCGCCGCGGTCATGATGAACATACAAGCGAACTTTCCGGTCAATATGATCCAAGGGGTCCCTTTCCCACAGAAGACGGTGCCACCATCAACGAAACTCCAGACTCCGTTGAGCGCGGCCCCCATGAACACAAAGGTGTTGGCAGTGCCCATCATAAGATGAAGCACGCAGATCCAGAGCATAAGTCTGACCACACGATGAAGCACGTAGATCCAGAGCATAAGTCTGACCATATGAAAGCCGAAGAAAAAAAGTAAACGCTTTTCCTAGACTAAGGGGAAAATACTTTCCCCTTAGTCTAGTTTCTTCCACAACTGACAAAAGGACGCCACTTCATGACGAGAAGTTAGGCGATTTTTTTTACCCTGAAACTTCTCAAACAACCCAAGATGATACCCACGTGCCGTGGACCCCTCGCGTGTTTCATAGGCGGCCGCCCATGTTTTAAGATCCTCAAGGGCCTTTTCCCTTACGTGAATTTCTGTCAGGACCTCGTCAAATTGTGGCCCCCTTTGCGTGAGATTCTCAAGACACTGCGCGAGCGGTATATCCAGCCACACAAGATGGGTCGCGCGAGGGGCGCAAAGGTCTGCCATCCACCCAAAGACACCCTCTATCACCCAGTTACTTTCTTGAATTAATTGCGCGCACGCAGCTTCTATCTCATTTTTAGGGTGTTTTTGTGCAAAGTGTCCTGGTTGCCAAAACAGCGTGTCCATGGGATAGAAAGGGATCTGAGCCGTGCGGGCAAGGGCCTTCCCAAGCCATGTTTTGCCAGCGCCACTATTGCCAATGATAAGAACCCGGTGACTCACTGCGCGCTCCCAAAAATCTCACGCTTCTTTCATACACCAAGTGAGAGAAAAAGAACCCTTAAAAGGGTTTGAGAAGCGTCCCAAAGGATTGCTTGTTCAACACTCCAAGGTGAAGGGTTTTCTCTGCCCGCTCCCCTTGCGAGAAGTGATAACTATGATCAAACTGCCATTTTTCTTGCAGGCAGATTTTTTGATCACTTCCTTCTTCACTAAGCGTTAAATAGACAGCAATATCAAAAAGATCCGATGCCTTGGCAAGCTCATCTCGCAGTAAACCATAAAACCAATAATCATGTTGAGGCGTGTGGTTGTGTGGTTTTTGATCTCGGCTTAAAAACACAAAGCTACACTCCCACACACTTTTGTCGTGAAACTTTGCACCGCGCTTTGTCAATAGCTCTCCTGACTGGGTCGGTGTTGTGGTGGGACTAAGGCGCGCACTCCCAAAAAAACCCCGTACCTTATCCTCATAAATCAGATAAACCGCGTGCTCATGATCAAATGCGCTTTTATGGCCATTAGTAAACAGCGCATCACGGCGTATGAACATTTCATCCAAAAGCCTTTGATGCATTTTTCTATTTTGAGGGGTCACAACCGTGAACATAGCCACCTTGTTGGAAAATCGTTTTTTATATATTATTTTTTTTAATATCTGAAGTGATGGCTTGTCAACAAAATAATGTCTTTTCGCCCCCTGCTGTTTTCTTATGTCATTTTTAGAGTTAATGACGATTATCTTTTCCTTTTACGAGTAACCTCATAAAATCTATAATTAAGTATGTATAGGCACCCTCTCAAATAATGAAAAATCTTTTTTTTATTTCTTTTGAACTCTTTGCTTGTGTGATCATCACTAACCAAATACGAGCAACCCCCTATTCAGGCCTCAGCCGTCCTTTTTGTGAAGCATATCTTGAAAAAATCGATGCAAGCGCTTCTGCTAATCTCTCCTCATCCTTTGATCAAGAGGGGCATGAAGTAGCGCCTGCAGATCTGCCAACCCAAGATAAATCTGAGGCAGTAGACGCCGACGGCAATCCTCTTACGCCCGCAGATCTTCAAGACGCGCCTGCCCTAATAACGCGTGAGACACTTTCTTTCCCTATCTACTTCGATTTAAAAAAATACAGAAATTCAAATATTTTTGACGGAGACAACACTTTAGATCATTCAAGACCACCTGTTTTCTTTGACAAAATGGCACTAGGACGTATAACCATAAACCCAGATGGAAAACTAACGTTTGAAGGCCAAGCTTTGACTCCAGACGACGAACAACTTTTTGAAAAGGATTGTCGTCAACTTTTGGCTAAACACGCTCCCGAACATTGAGGACACCATGGATATTGTTTCAGAAAAGATTTTTTTTCCCGGAAGTCTTGGACATCTTTTAGCCGCACGCCTTGATAGGCCCGTTAAAAACCCCCGGTTTTTTGCGGTTTATGGCCCTTGTTTTACGTGCACCAAAGATATTCTGGTCGCCAAACGTATTAGCGAAACTTTGGCCGCCCTTGGCATTGGCGTTTTGCGTGTCGACTTTACGGGGCTTGGCGAAAGTGCAGGCTCCTTTGCAGAAGCAAACTTTTCCAGTAACGTCGAGGACTTACTTGCCGCAAGCGCTTATCTTAAGGCGCATTTTGAGGCGCCACAACTAATGATCGGTCACAGCCTTGGTGGGACGACGTGCCTTGTGGCAACGTCAAAGTCACCCGACATTAAGGCCGTTGTGAGCATTAACTCGCCGTGCCATCCTAAACACGTGGCCAGGCACTTTCCTGGCCTTGAAGAAGAACTTTCCTGGAAGGGTGAAGCGGACGTTAAGATCGAAGGACGTGACTTTCGGATTCAAAAACATTTTTTTGATGATCTGCAGGGCCACGACATGAACCAAATTCTCCCCCAACTGGGCGCCGCACTTTTAGTATTGCACTCTCCCACGGACACAAGTGTGAACATCAAAAATGCTAGCTATATTTTTTCGACGGCCGCGCACCCAAAAAGCTTTATCAGCCTTGATCAAATGGATCATTTGGTAACTAAAAAAGACGACGCCCTTTATATTGCAAGACTCATTGACGCTTGGGGCGAGCGATATGTCATGGCATCAAGATCATAACCGCTATGGCCTCTTAAGCTAATCAGGAAGAACGTTGTCCTCTAATTTTTTGTGCCCCTGCTTTAACGCATACATTTTTTGATTTTTTTTACACTTATGTCCACGCGTTGACGTCTTTTTAATTATTTTTAGATAAGATTTACATAAAGACTGTATAAACCATAAAGGGACATCATGCACATGCCATCCTCCCTCTCCTCTCTTGAGATTTTTTTGCATGGAAAAATCATGCATGGTGTCATCATTGCGCTGGTGCTGCTTAACGGGGTTTTACTGGGTCTTCTCACGGATCATGACATTTCTGCCTCCCACGGCGCCCTCTTGCAAACAATTGATAACGTCATCATCGGTATGTTTGTTCTCGAGCTCTTGATTCGATTTGCTGCGACCAAAGAACGCTTTTTTAAGCGCGGGTGGAATATCTTCGACACGATTATTATTGCCACCTCTGTGGGGGCTCTTTGGCTAAATTTTCAATCCTTGGAAATTATCCGGGTTATGCTTTTATTTCGTATTATTGAATTTAGCCCTGATATGCGCAGGGTCATCGACGCCATTAAGCGGGCCGCCCTTGGAATTATTAATACAGGCCTTCTTCTTGGTATCATCTTCTATATTTTTTCTGTGTCGGCGACCTATCTTTATGGAAAGACGGCGCCGGATACTTTTGGCAGCATAGGCACCTCGCTTTTCACGCTTTTTAGGCTTATGACCTTTGATAACTTAGGCGACATCATGAACCCCATCATGAAGGTGTATCCTTATTCAGGACTTTTCTTTCTTGTCTTCCTGGCTTTGACGGCCTTTTCTGTTTTGAACCTTTTGATTGGTGTGGTCGTCCAAGCCATGCAGGATGCCACCGACGCCGTTGAGAAAAAAGAAGAAAAAAAGAAAGGATCAGAGTAGCCTGGGTCTTTGCGCGCGAAATGGTCATAAGGTTGTGCACACGGTCCTTTTTTCATCAAAATAATTGATTTTTTGACCGTTTTTGACTAGTATGATAAGTGGTGCTGCGGCATTACGTCAGGGCGATTTTCCCTGGGGCCGATACTCATCCTTAAGGGAGCTGTCCCTGCCATGACTTGCGGGTTATGGTATATGGCGCCCACCTGCATTTGCGGGCCACGTGAGGATATAATCATCCAACGATTGCTGCGGCCCACTTTTTTGGAGTGATCTTTGACCAAGGAAGGTTTACGGCGACTTCTGCGCCAACGGCGTGCTCATTTTGTGAGCACCTGCACAGCCGATGAACTAGACTGTCTTTCTTTACAGCAGGCAGCCCTTTTTGAGCGCACTTTTCCCTTGGAAGATTCTTGTGTGATTGCAGGGTACTGGCCCCTTTCCAACGAATGTGACCCGACGCCTTTGTTGCAGTGTCTTGCGCGTAGCCATAAAAATGTTGTCCTTCCCCGCATTGAAAGAAATCATCTGATTTTTGTGCCGTGGGCCCCAAGTGCGCGCCTTGAACCCGGCCCCCTTGGTACCTCGCAGCCCACGGCCAAAGCACCGATTCTTATGCCCGACTACATCATTACACCCCTTGTGGCCTTTGACAAAAAAGGCGCGCGCCTGGGACAAGGTGGCGGGTTTTACGATCGCACGTTTCACCGTTTTGCAAAGCAAACATACGCCTTCACCGTCGTTGGTTATGCCTTTGACTGTCAATACGTTGACTTTATCCCCCAAGACACGCAAGACTATCCCTTGGATTATGTTATCACCCCAACAACCCTTTACGATTTTAGAAACGGACAATAGATGCGCCTTTTATATTGCGGAGATGTGGTGGGACGGCCTGGACGAGAAGTGGTTCAAAAACTTATCCCTCTGCTCATTCAACATTGGGCTCTCGACTGGGTCGTTGTGAACGCCGAAAACGCCGCATCTGGATTTGGGGTTACTCCTCAAATTTGTGATGATCTTTTTGCTTTAGGGGTAGACATTATTGTGTGCGGCAATCATACATGGGATCAAAAGGACATCATCCCTTACATCGCCAAACAGCCGCGTCTTATTCGCCCCCTGAACTATCCTGAAGGCACGCCAGGAAATGGTTTATGTGTCCTGTCTAAACCCACCTGTCGCGGGCAATTGGTCGTTGCCCAACTCATGGGTCGTCTTTTTATGGAACCTTTGGATGATCCTTTTGTTGCCATCGAAAAAGCCCTGCAACCTTACCGTTTATCCCATCCATCCATTGGCGCCATCTTGGTGGATGTCCATGGCGAGGCCACCAGCGAGAAGATGGCCCTCGGCCACGTTCTTGATGGGCGGGTCACGGCGGTGATTGGAACCCACACTCATGTCCCCACGGCCGACTGCCAGCTTTTACCAAAAGGAACCGCTTATCAAAGCGATGCGGGGATGTGCGGGGATTATGACTCGGTAATCGGCATGGAAAAAGAAGCGGCCATCGCGCGCTTTAAAAAAAGGATTCCTACCCCGCGTCTTTCCCCTGCCCTAGGGGAAGCATCTTTGTGTGGAACGTTTCTGGACATAGATGACACAACAGGATTTGCCAGATCCATTCATCCTGTCCGTCTTTTAGGCCGTCTGTCTTCGTCTATTCCTCCGGGTCTTTCAAGTAATTTTCTTTCACTTGCATAAGTAAAGATAAACACCTTTAAACATGGGAGTGGGAAAAACCTTTATGAAATTAAAAAAATTCCTAAAAATTTTTAATTATTACAAATAATAAAGTGTATTTCTTTACTTAAATGACACAAATATCGATGTTTCAAAAATTCAAAATTAAATACTAATTAATAATTATAAGCGTCTAATATTTATATATTTTTGTTGACACAGACTCATAATTTTGGCTTGATATTTCTTGTGAAAAAGAAAATAAACAACAGGAGAGAGTACATGACCAAGGTTAACCTTGAAAAAAGAATGCCCGGACAAGAGCGTAGCGTCGCCATCACAGCCTAAGCCGCTTTATGTGAATCCTTATCTCTTCCTTCACAGTGTGGGGGAAGAGATTTGTGTGTGGGATTACTTTCACCATCAACAGTTTATTCTTGATGCTCCCCATCTTGATCGTCTGATTGCACACCTAACGTCTCCGCCCCTTTCATCTTCGCCTTTGGACAATATTTTCTTAGAAGAAGGTATTCTTTCTGAAACGCCCTTTCCTCGTCATCAGTGGGGTTGGGATCTTCTTGGGCAAATTTATCATTTTGGCACAAGAGATCTTGACGAACCTGAACAAAGATCCACACTCGCGCGTGCCACTGATTTTCTGAATGCCTGTAGCGCCTTTGAGAAAAGACAGTTGCAAACAGGGACGCCTGATCCTTTCATCGGACTCCCCCGCATCGATTTACCAGATTGGCGTTCAGATCACTTTGATTTGAATCTGGGCAAAGCCCTTGAGGCACGGATGACCAGTCGCGTCTTTAATGGCGAATCTATCTCTCTTCATGACTTAAGTGCGTGCCTTGGCATGACCTTTGCCCAAAAAGAAAACCCCTGGCCAGAAGCAGATATCCACAAAGTAACCTTTCTTGGCAAGCGGCGCACAAGCCCGTCTGCAGGGGGGCTTCATTCTGTCATCCCTTATATTGTCGCCTTTCACGTTGAAGGGCTTGCGCCTGGCCTATATGGCTATGATGACGTGTCCCATCAACTTGTCTTGAGGGCGAGCTACACAGCAGCCGAACTTGACACCCACGTCACAAGACTCTGCGGCGACCAGTTTTTTGGAGAGAATGCTGCGTGCGGCATCTTTTTTGTGTCACGTCTTGATCAAGTATGGACCAAATATCCTCACTCTCGTGCCTACCGGGATGTGTTTCTTGATGGCGGCCACCTGTCGCAAACGCTTCTTCTTTTAGCCACATCCCTTGAGTGGAATACCTGGATCACCGCTTACTTTCGTGATACAGAACTCGTGTCTTTTTTGCACTTACGGTCTGATGCGGATTTACCTCTTTTGTACGTTGCCCTTGGCAAAGGTGACCGCCAAGCCCTTCATCCGAGTGTTCTAGAGGCTTTGCGTCTGCGTCAAAAGGAGTCTACTTAGATGTCTTTGTCTCAGTCCCGTGATTTTTGGTGGGCATGCGTTTTAAACTTTTTAGAGCGTTTCTCCTTCTACGGCGTTGTCTCCATTTTAGTGCTTTCCATGGTGGATCACGGTCTTTCCGACTGGAAGTCTTATATGGTTTATGGTGTATTTACGACCCTTTGCTATTTGATGCCCATGTTAGGAGGCATGCTTAGCGACCACAAATTGGGTGAGCCCTGGACCATTCTTTGGGGCTTTTTTCTACAAATCATCTCGTGTTTTCTTTTAACGTTTTATACTGGTTGGGGAATGTGCCTCTGGACCGGTCTTGGGTTTATGGCGCTATCTGTGGGATTCATCAAACCAAGCCTTGTGTCGCTTGCTGGGCGCAGTTTTGATGACACGCCGCACGAAAAAGAATCTGCTTATACTATTTACTATGTTTTTCAGAATATTGGCGCACTTTTGGCGCCCTTTTTGTGCGGGACTCTCGGTCAAGTCTGGGGGTGGGAGCAGGGGTATATGACAGCCGGTTTTCTTTCAGTTGCAGGGTTTTTATGCTGTTTGTTTCGTTCTTTTTCCAAACGCTCTCTCTTTCATCTTGCCTATACCCATACAAAACTTTTGATTAGTTGTGGGTATATGGTGATGGTGCTGCCTCTTTTATGGCTCATCAAAGAATCTCTTTGGAGTCGCGATCTTTTGACGATTTTATGCGTGGGTGTGCTCATTTGTTTTTTCACCTATGTGATGATTCAGAGAATTTTTAATCTCCAAACAGTTGTTGTTCTTTTTGCAGGCACTTTGGCCATTGCCATCTCAGGCGCCCTCATTGGACACGGCGCCGATGCCATCAGCCTTTTTGCCAAAAGGAATGTGCACCTTTTCCTGGGCAATTTTGAAATCCTTCCTGTTCATTTTCAGATGATTAATCCCGTTGTGATTATCATTTTTGGGGCTTTGATGTCTTTTTTGTGGCGCGCGCTTTCAAAGGGCGGCATCACACTGAACGCTTTTATCAAATATATTCTTGGGTTTCTTGTGATTGCTGGGGCTTTCTTTTTACTAAAACACGTGTGCGCTGATCACATGGAAGGCCTTGTTTCTCCCCTATGGGTGATGGTCGCCCTTGGCATTTCGGCCTTTTCAGATTTGCTTATTTTTCCGGTTGCGCTGTCTGAATGTTCGCGTGTCAGCCCTGAAAAGTGGCGCGCCCAAACCATGGGTCTTATGGTTTTTGCCATGGCCTTTTCCCAACTTATTGGCAGTTATCTCGCCCAACTGGCAGCCCTACCAGGCCCACTTCCGCCCCAAGAGAGCCTGCCCATTTATGAGTGGTTTTTCACAAACCTTGGATGGTATGCTTTAGGGGTGATCCCATTGTTTGTACTAAGCCTAGGCGCTGTCAAATTCATCACAAAAGAAACGCACGGGCAAAGAGAATAGGATTTTTACGATGGACTTAAGCAAACTAAGAGTTTTTTATCACGTGGCAAAATGTCGCGGGGTGAGCGCTGCCGCCAGGGGCCTAGAGCTTAAGCAGTCCGCCATCAGCCAAAGCATTAAAGCTCTTGAAGAGGATTTAGGGTGCCGCCTTTTTCACCGTCATGCGCGGGGGATGACCCTGACAGAAGAGGGTGATATCCTCTTCAAAGCCGCAAGGGAAGCATTCTCCCATATTGAAGTCGCAGAGAACATTATGCGAGAACGCAGCGGCCTTTACCAAGAGAGCATCACCATTGGCACCACCGTTGGGCTTGCGGCCACCTATGTACCGAGCAGAGTCGTTGGATACTGCCAAACTTACCCAGACGCCCCTGTTCGCATTGTGGAAATGCACACCCATGATATCGACAATAGCGCGGCCGATGTGTTTATTTGTCCGTATATCTTTGATAAGCCTGAACTTGTCCAAACTCCCATTGAACGTTTTCCTTTTAAACTATGTGCAGCCCCCTCCTATATAGAAAAACACGGCCGGCCTCAAACATTTCAAGAACTAAGCCAGCACACACTGATTGCCTTTCCTGAAGACTCTCATAATCCTTTTAATCGGGTAGACCGTCTGCTGTTTCAAGATGAAGACAGCTCCCAGCAGCTACGCCGTCCCTTGATCGAGACGTTTACTTCCACAAGTCTTATGTATCTTGTGTCATCCGGTGTGGGGATCGGCGTTTTATCCACCAAGATGCCAGGCGCGGATGCCCTCATAGACCTTTTCCCAGACCTGCCAGCCATGGAAATCGAAATATATTTTGTCGTGCCAAAACGCCTTGCCCATATTGAACGGTTTGAGCGCCTTAAGCAGGCTTTCCTCAAGTAAACGTTGTGATTTGACGAGCAACATGAGACACTAGTCGTGTCTTGACAAAGGAAAAAGTCCCATGTCTTTTGATGTGCGTATTTATCAGCCTGCTAAAAGTGCCATGCAATCAGGGCGGGGAAAAGCGTCCTTTTGGGTGATAGAATTTCTAAATCTTGCCTCCATTGGTGAAGACCCTTTAATGGGATGGCAAAAAACAACAGCTCCCTTTAAAACAAAAAAGATCACGTTTTCCGATCGCGCGTCAGCGCTGGCCTATGCTCAAAAAAACGGTCTTTCTTACCGGCTAGAAGAACCCCACCGGGAAACCATCACGCCCAAGCAATACGGTCATCATTTTAGAGCCAATAAACCGCTCTAAGTCTCAGCGCCTGAAGATCACCTCTTTTTTTTTGGGCGAAGACCTCATCTGCCCTCTTGCCCGACCACAACTCTTCAAACATATGCTGATCTGGTGTTTGCCTATGCATACACCAGCTAAATTTCATTTATGAAGATAAATATTTGTTTACAGAGAATTGTGATTGACTTATGGGCTTTTTAGCCCCTAGAAATGTATGCCCCATTGGCGATTAAAGGAGTGATTTATGCGTTTTTTCATGAGACCCGTGATTTTGTTTGTCTACCTTCTTTCCACACCGGCACTTTGTCTTGCAAGCCTTAACGGGGATCAAAATGACGGCCCAGAATCAAAAACACCGTCAGGTTTGTTAAGATCCGTGAGCGCTGCGCCTCTTCCCGAAGAGTTAACAGCGCTGCCCGCCACCTCTCAATCTTCTCTAGGGGTAATGGGCGGGATCAAACTGTTTTTTACAAGCCTTTTTGAACCGTTCATTGATGATCAAGCGCAGGCTTTTTACCATACACAATTGGAGGCTATGCAACATCAAGGGGTTTTGGGATATGGGAAAGACCTTGTGATGACCCAAGCACAGTGGGCCAAAGACCATCCCATGGACGCGGTCCTGGATACGGTGAGTTTATCCGGTGCCGTTATTCTTGGTCACACCAATATTGCAGCCACCTATCCTCAGCTTTTAACGGCTTACCAAACCCTCGGGATCGCAAGACCTGTTGCGGCCGTTTTTAATGATCTTCCCTCGCAGGACGCTCGCAAATGGCTGCCACGCTTGTTGGAAGCAAGCGCCTATTCGGTCACCCTTTATCTAGTCTCACAACTCCCCATGGGGGCTGAGGCTGCTTCTTTTAATAGTTACGCAGACGCAAGACGTACTTATAGCGGGTATGGGTGTCCCATTGATCAACAAATTGTTTCAGATGCAACCGATGTGGGACGCTGCTTGGCAGAGCCTGGAAGCACATTGGAAATATGCCAAACAAGACTGCCAAACTATCCAGGACTTGAAAAAGATCTCTATGTTTTTACACGCCACCCGCATGTCACAAACCCCTCCCTTGATCCCGTCTCCGTGACACGTCTTGATTTGAATCAGACCTGTATCCAGTCTGCTCTTAGCCCTAATACTCCTGTTACACAAATTTGCTATAAAGGGGAACTTATCCCAACGTCAGCCTTCAAAGTCACGCGCCTTAATGACCTGACGTTAAGTCAGGGGCATGAAGGGTTAGAATCTGGTGAAAGCGCACGGCACCTTGGCATTCGTCATGGCGGTTATGGATGTGGTCTTTTTAATAAAGCGCAAACCACCTATGACCTAGGGAAACAACCCCTTTGTTTTAAAAGTGCCACAGAAACAGGGGGGCCTGTGACTCAACTTTGTGTTGACCCAGCAAGACCAGAAGTGATGACGGTAAAGGAAGTACCTGCAGACACCTCCCTGATCTTTCCCGATGACGGCTCTCCTGCATTTCGGGTGATTATTCCAAGCCGCAAAAGTGGGATTGATATCCACCCCGATGACGGAAGAGCGCCGACGGTGCAGCTTCCGATTTTTGATCCCCTAACACAATGCGCATTAAATGGTACTCGTCCATACCACGAAGTTTGCATGGCTCTTCCTGATAGCAATGTCCGCGCCCTTCCTTTGAACAACCATGGGACGACCAGCGCGGTTTTAACCTTTGATCCTTTGACACAATGCGCGTTAAATGGCACTCGTCCACACCACGAAGTTTGTCCAGCTCTTTCAGACGTCGCCCCCTCCCTTCCTTTAAACAGCCATGGGGCAGACGACTCTTTGACACAGTTTGGTCTGAGTGACGCACCGAATCTTGACACTGAGGAAGCAAGGACGCCGTCATCATTTTCTGACGCTGATCCCGAGGAGTTTGAGGACGAATTCGATTTAATCCAAGAGCTCTCGTCCCTTGCAACGCAAACAGCAAACCGATTTCAAGCCATTTACACTAAGTGGTCACACAGGAAGTGGTGGTTTCAGCGTCAAAAAACTCTCTAAATCAATAAAATACTTCATTTATGTCTGGGGCATCGCGCCCCAGACATAGTCTTATCATCACATCTATACATCCTTAACCGGATTTCAGGATAAAGCTTGACGCCTTTTTGCACGTATTTTTTTGACAAAAGGGCATTGCTTTTTTTGTCAAAAATACCTATACCCATGGGACTATGCTGTTCTTTTATTGTTTTTTGCCTTTAGAAAGTGCCCCATGAAGAAAATTAACCTGTTGTTAAAATTAAATAATTTCGCAGCTTATTTTTTGTTTTCATTGGCGCTAGGACCCCTGGTCCAGGCTTCGCTCTTTAACCAGAGCGACGAGTTGACATTAACGCAGCCGCTTACGCTCCCAAAACCCGCACTCCCTAGCGAGTCCCCTGTGATGCATGCTTCTTCAAGTGCCGGTCAATTTGATGAGTATGGCCCTCAAAGGGAGCGATACAAAAAGCCACGTCTTGGTAAAAAGCATAAATCTCTCTTAATGCAGGAAAATACAGAAGAGGGGGACGACTCTGAATCATCGATGTCTTCCTTGGACGCCGCGACAGGCTCTTCCTCTAGCTCACAAGATGAAGAGAATATACCCGTTGATTTTAATCTCGCTTCACTGCCGACCTTCTCTCCTCTTCGCCCGCAACCCGTTACATGCTTTAGCCCTTTCACGCCAAAAACCCTTAGTGATTTCAAAAGAAAGCGCATAGATCCCGAAACTTATAAAGAAGCCGTTCTTTGCCTTTTTCAGTCTCCCCAACGCAGGCCTTTGTCTATACCTCACACGTTGCCAACTGTGCGCAATGAGAAAATACAACAAGCCCTTTTGCAAAAAAAATTCTTTTATCAGCAAGCCCTCATCGAGGCTGGAAATGGCCACAAGTTACGCAGCCAAACACCCTCGGATATCGTGGTTCACGGAAAGAGACGCCCAGCCCATGTTTTGACCCATCAGGTGAGCGTCGTGCAAGAGCCTCGCGAAACCCGCGAAGCGCGCATCGCCCGTGAGAAACAACAAACAAAGCTTATAAAGCAGGCGCGACAGCACCAGTTTGCCCTTACGAATCCCGACGCGGTCTCCAAGGAGAGCGCACAAATTTCCCTGTACATTTGCTATTTATCTTTGCGAAAGCAAAAAGTGGACCCCGACAACTTGCGAGACACCCTCATTCGCAAAGCAGAAATTGAAGACGTTGTAGACGACTTATTCAAAGATGAAAACGCCCCAGATCTTGAGGAAAACCAAGCGACCTATTGGCGGCTTGAGATTTCTGGCTACGTTATTTTCATGCCGACATTTTTTGATTACACGACTAAGGATGCCTTCACAGGAGAAAGTGGATTAGACAGAATGAGACGTTTTCTTGCGCCCTTTGATCCCCATGGTGACTCGACCCACCTTCATCATGCGACCCTTTACGATAAGAAAACACATCATACGACCAGCTATTTAATCGCCATGAGTCACGCAGAGCACGAATCTCATCATAGCGGGCTCCATTTTACAGACACCCATTACTGGATGCCAAAAGCCCCGGTGGACAGAAACCTCTTTGGGCACGCCAAAAAAGAAATCTATCCTGCTGTGGCTGATTTTATCGAAAAGCGTCTGTCCCACCAATAGGGTGCCTATTGAACAAAAAGCCTCAACTGATCTTTTACAAAGTCAGTAAGCGATGGCCATGACTCAGGCTGACCCGTGACTCCAGCCCGGTAAACACAATAAACGCCTTTCGTGTGACGGTCGTAGCAATAGTGGGCAAGCGTGTCTGGCACTTCCATCAAGGGGGTCAAGTGTCCAAAAGATTGCTGAGGTTTTTCGCACAAAGCGCTTTTTTGCCCCCTGTAAAAGGCACGCCAAATAGCGGGATAGCGCCCTTTCGGGTGAGCTAGCTCCACAATCTCCCATCGAAGATGCGCGCATTCTTTGAAAAAATCCTTGACCACTTCTGGCAACATGCAAGGTAGCGTTTTTTCCAAATTCGTAAGATCTTCATCGCTCACTAAGGGAATGCCATCCGGGTATGTGGACGTTTTCAAATGAGGGACTTTGTCGAGCAGCTGCCCGAGCGCCTGATCTGTGCGTAAGCCCACAGAAGGGAACCGAGAGAGTTTCTCTTCTTCTTGGCTTGCAAATACAACGTTAACGGTGAAGAGCATTCCTATCATGAGAACGCGTGCTATCCATATATTTTGCATTTAATTAAAATTTATGTAATGACCTGAACCCTTATACCCAGAATGTGACTCTTGTGCAACAATTTAATGCATTTTTTGCCATATGAGCAATGACGCGTAAAAAAGCGCTCATTTGTGCCATATTGCTCCCTAAGCTGGTATCTTTATGACTAAAAAGTAGGAGCCCGCTAAAAATCAAACAGTGCTTATGACCTTATCTTAAGATATTCAGCTGCTCATTCAGGTAGGCTTTAGGTAAAAAGGCAAATCTCTATTTTATTTCAACAGTGCGACCATAGAATTTGCCGATGCCTCGAGCAAAGGCTTCATAAATAAGAGGTAGCTTCTTTTCTGTTCCCCCAGCTATGTCTTTTCTCATGTAGACCAAAAACTGTTGTGTTGTTTGTATGGGGATTTTGTAGGCGGGCGTGCCCGCAAGAACTTTAAGCGCCATCTCCCCAACGACGTTTCCTTGCTCGTAAGGTGATGCTCCCACGGAGATATACGCGCCGTCTTCAGTTACGAACCCGTTACCTCCGACAACGGGAATTTTCGAGTTTTTCACGGTCCACTCCATCACTTCTCTTGGGGAAATAAACCGCTCGTCTCCTTTTTTGCGCACAAGCTGCCTATAGTTTGTGATGAATAAGATGTCAGCCCTATTTTCAATTTCTTTCACGGCCTCTTTCCATTCTTGAAAATCTTCCACAAGAACAGAGTCCATCAGGTTAACTGGGGACCAGTTAAAGCCTAGGAGCTGCTTTTCATCAAGTCTGACGGTGCTTGACTGATCGCCAAGGTTAATAAATTTAATCTCCTCAGGCTTCTTTTTCGCGCCGATCAAATAGATAAATGTATCTCTCACTGCTGCAAAGGGTACGCGCTCTAAGATGCCTGTCACATTTCTCGTGTTAATATACCCATAGTCGTTGAGTTCGCCGTTAACACCCCCAAAAATAACGGTAATTCTGGGATCATCCACGTAGAATTTTGCAACAAACTCCTGGGCGTCATCATCCATTGCAATAATAATTGAGGGCTGAAGTCGGGCAATCAAACGCCTCACCAGCACGCCCATTTTTTGTTTGTAACTGACTGTGGGGTGATTTTTTGTATTCATGTATTGCCAGTGCAGGGAAAAATCCGTGCGGTTCCCAAAGGCCCTGGCAAGACCATCATTGATGTTCGTCACCCAGGTATAATCAGTTGCGTAGCTATGCAGAATGAGCACCCGAGGTTTTTGCGTATTAAAAAAAACAAAGTAAAAAATGACGCTCATCACGAACAAAAATTTTAAAAAGATCGAGCCACGTGAAGATAGATCCATCAGACAAGCCCTATGCTTTTCCAATGGGGAATCGCCACAAAAACCGCAATCACACGTGCCACATTCATGAGCAGGTTGAATCTTATAAATGATTCCTTATCAAAAAGTTCCTCTACCCCGCAGTGATCAATAAATGTCCCATATGGTGGATATTGGCGTGGAAAAAACCACATTTTTCCCCAAAAAAGGATAATAAAACTGACGACCCATGAGTTCACTTCGTATTGCTGCGCAATGGGCATGAAGAGGGTGGCTAAGATAATTACGGCAGGACCATAGGGAACAATCAGTCGCACCACTAGGACAATCACTAAAAGAACAAACGCAAAAATACGAAAATCTTGTTTCAAATATTGTCCTGACCACTCAATATGCTTCAGAAGAAAAACACCAATCCCCAAATAATCCACGACTGCCATCACCCCAATAAGCCCTCCTAAGAGGATTAAGGAAGGCCAATCAATGGTTTTTTGAAAGTGGTCTCGGCTTAAAACGTTAAAGCTTGTCAAGGCAAATAAAACCATAAGACCGATGGACATGGGGCTAAGACGATGAAAACTAGAGGTCATGACTCCTACCGTGAACATCAAATAACAAACCAGGGCCATTTGCTCCCGAATGTTCTTCTTTCCCAAAAGAGCCGCTTGCTCCTGTATCCTGTCTCGGTTTATGGAGATCTTCTCGGACACGCCTCCCCAAAAGAGGATGCAAACCCCAAAAAAAAATGTCATGACAAGTCCTGGAACGGCCGCCGCCTGAAGCCAACCAAGCCATTGAAATCGTTCCTGATCTTGTGCCCACAAAAGCCCTAAGATGATAAAGTTATGAAGCGAGCTACTCAAAAATATGGCGCTAAAGAGCATGGTACCGCTGTATGCTGAAATGGCAAGACGTGTGGCGCCGTGACCACCGGGAACTAACTTTGCATGAAAGACAAAATCGCTGACAACAGAGCCCATAATCGAAGCACGGTGCACGGCGGCTGGGACCGTAGGCGTCAAAAACAGACCCATCACAAATGCCGTGATATTAAGCCAAAACTGGTTTTCAGGGATATATTTCAGAATGGATAGAAACGAGCGATAAATGATTCCGGAGTGTATAATTACGCTTCCAAGCCCATAGATGCTAAGCGCTGTAATAAATGTCTCGGAGGCAAACCCTCCTAATATTAATTTTGAGGGGGCAATCCCCAAGGCGAGTACGGAGACAATTAAGAATATACCGGGAATATAGGCACTAACGGTTTCAAAGACCCACATACACAAGGCAATGGAAAGAAGAGCCAAAAAAATGCGCGACGATTTATCAGGAAGGGCATTTTCGAGGAAAACCATGATGCACAGAGGCACAATAATCGTATAAAGCCATCCCAAAACCTCTGAAAAGGGAAGTGTCTGACGCGCGCGTTCTTCATAGGTCATACGTCGAGGGCGCGGCATTAGCTCTTTCCCGAAATACGTTTTAAAAAGACTGTTCACAAATACATTTTCACACAGCATGTTCTCCCTAAACATGCCTTCCATGGCGTTATTAGGGATTTTGATCAGCGTTACGGGCTCTTTGACCACTGCGCGAGTGGCATAGGTGACAGCGTTTACACCCGCCTCTTGGCCAAAATAATGCCCCTTTGTGACAAGGACTGGAAGCTGCCTATCCCGCGTGTAAAGATAAACAGATCCTTCTACAACGTAGTAAGAATATCCTGCGTCTGTAGAGGGCTCAAACACAATAAGATCCGCGTCCAACGTGACAACTTCTGCATGGGATAAAAGACGTGCACGCGCCTCTGGTGTGGCCTTGGCCACAACATCATCCGTACTCATGTAAAAGCGTAGCGCTTGTGAATCGTTCATGAAGTGTATTTTTGTAATCCCTGTTAATTTAAACTTAATGTAAAGCGATGTTTAATACAAGAGACGAGTCAAAAAGATGTCCTTGAACATGCGGTGGTTATCAACTCTTAATGAAATTATCGATTCCTATGACGCTTTTATCCTGGACATTTTTGGATTTGTCCACAATGGGCTCACATCATTTCCAGTTACAGGGCCATGGCTTGAAAAACTTCGTGAGAAAAAAAAGCGCGTTTTATTTGTGAGCAACTCTCCCCTTTTGTCGGACAGTGTGAGCAAAACACTGCTTAAATACGGTGTTGGTAAGAATCTTTATCAAGACTTGCTGACGGCCGGTGACGAAGCTTATCGTCACCTTTACGACCAACAAGATCCATGGCACGCACAGTTAGGCAAATCTTGCTATTTCATTGGTGAAAGTAAAATGGCTCAAAGCCTTCTCCACCCTCCATATAAGAAAGTGTCTTCTGTTCAAGAGGCTGATTTTATTCTGCTAGCAGCCCCTGACCAGACAGAAGACGTTCTTCATGATTATCAAGATCTCTTTGAAGATGCCATTCATCTAAAACTACCCCTGATCTGCACAAATCCTGACCTTTATGTTTTTGAAGGAACAACTCAGCACCTGCGTGCTGGCAGCTTTGCAGTTTTTTATGAAAAACTTGGTGGCCTTGTGCGTTATCACGGCAAGCCCTATGAAGGCATTTATCGGTATTTAGAAAAAAAATGGCCGGAGCTGGACGAGCAAAAGACCCTTTGCGTGGGAGACGCTTTTGACACCGATATTAAAGGGGCAAGGGCCATGGGATACGACAGTCTTTTGGTTGTCGGTCCCCTTTGCTTACATGAGCTGGGACTTGAGGTCACGCAACCTATCCTTGCCAAAGATTTGCAGGAAAAAATTACTACTCAAATGGCAAAAGAGTCTTATAATCCCACCTACGGCTTACTATTTGATGAGAGTGTGGCATGGACGTCTCCGTCCCGATGATTTTGTTTTTATCTTTTTGTGTAATCGCCCTAATTGGATTATCTGCATTCTTTTCTGCATCGGAAACAGCGTTTGTCGCCACTTCTAAGGCGCGTCTTATTGCTCAAATCCGCAAGGGAAACAAAAAAGCAGTCGCCATTAAAAAGCTTGTGGACCGCCTCGAAACCCTCATTGGAACCATTTTGATCTGCAACACCTTAGTGAATACACTGGCAGCGTCTCTTACAACAGCCCTTTTAACAGATCTCTTGGGTGAAGCAGGCGTCGTGTATGCCACCTTCGTGGTAACAATCCTTATCGTCATATACGCAGAAGTCGTCCCAAAGCTTATCGCCATCAATAAAGGCGACCGCGTGACGCGCTTTATGGAGCCTTTGATTAGTCTTCTTGTTAAAGTTATCTCGCCTATTACCCGCGCCATTGAGTGGATCGCCAAACGAAGCCTTGCCCTCATCGGCGTGCGTATTGACCCTGACACCCATCTTTCAAGCCCCCTTGATGAACTGCGTGGGGCCATTGATCTTCTTCCCGAAGGAGGCCACTCAAAATCCGAAGAGCGTGCCATGCTCCACAGTATCCTTGATTTGCGTGAGGTCGACGTCGATGAGATCATGATTCACCGCCAAAGTGTTTCCATGCTGGATGCAAGTTTGCCAGCAGCCGAACTCATGGCCAAGGTGGTACAAAGCCCCTATACTCGTTTTCCTGTCTGGAAGGATAACCCTGATAATATTATCGGCGTCCTCCACACCAAAGACCTGCTGCGAGCCCTCCATGCACAGCGTAAGAAAGCATTTGATTTAACTAAACTCTTAACAAAGCCTTGGTTTATTCCCAATACCGCCCCCCTGCGTGAACAACTCCAAGCCTTTCGTCGTAAAAAAGAACATTTTGCGTTAGTGGTGGACGAATATGGCTCATTTTTGGGTATTGTGACCCTTGAAGACGTCATGGAGGAAATCGTGGGTGAAATTATGGACGAGCATGACGAGCCCCTGGCCGGCATTGCAAGAAGCCCCAACGGTGATCTACTCGTTAGCGGAAAAACAACCCTGCGCGATCTTAATCGGCAATTCTCTTGGGACTTTCCCGATGAAAACGCCGCCACCCTTGCCGGCCTTTTGATTCACGAATCGCGCACCATTCCCAAAGCAGGGCAAGTTTTTTTGATTAGGGGATTTCGAATCGGGGTTGTGAAGCGCGTTAAAAATCAGCTTGTGCTTTTGCGCATTACCCCGCCGAAACAGGACCGATGATGGAAGATCTTTTAAGAAAAGCGCTGACGAACGCCCTTTCCCCCCTTTATCTTGAGATTCAAAACGAATCTGCCCTTCATCAAGGACACACCTCGTCCCCCCAAACAGGATCGTCTCATTTTTTCGTCAGTCTTTACGCACCGAGCCTGACCGCTCTTTCACGGGTAGAGGCCCACAGACGCGTCAATGACGCCGCCAAAGAAGCGTGGGATCAGGGGCTTCATGCCCTGCGCATACAAATCCTTAAAGAGATGCCCCAACGCTAGCCCGCACCCGCGCCTCGCCCCACCACGAAAGGAGTGTCTTGGCCTCTTGGCCTTTGAACGTCGCCGCACCGTTTTCGTCACCAATGAGGCGCAGGGCGTCCATGCGGGACGCAAACTTGAGGGCAGTCTTGAGGACGACCTTCGGGGCTTCGTATCCAAGAAAGTCACCTAAAGAAAGAGTGGCAAAAATCAAATCGCCAAGTTCAGCCTCGAGGGCCGCGACGTTATAAGGAGATTGGTCAAGCTCTAGGGCCACTTCGTCGGTTTCCTCACGTACTTTTGCAAGGGCCATCTGCGGATCTTCCCACACAAAACCAAGGGCCCTTGCGGCGTGATCAAGATCCATGAGACTTTCAAGAGGATGCAACGCTTTCAGGGAAAAAGACGGCGTGACTTTCACAAAGCCTGCTTTTTGGTAAAGTACTTCAAAAGGTTTCATGTGCGCGCTGTCAACTTTTAAGAACTTTTTCCCTTGAAGCAGGGCCTGAAGCCCCGCGCGCTGCAGCAAAAGAACGGCCCCCATTGTATTGTCTGGTGTATTTAGTGAAAGCGAAGCGATTTCTGCAATCTCAGACTCCTCCAGACGCAGCACGATTTGACCAAGCACATTTTCTTTTGTCCTTAGGATCAGGCACGTTTGTTTTTGGCCTAGCTCTTCTTGCGCGTCAAAATGGTACATCATCACCGCTCTATCCTTTAACTGTGTCACTTAAGTTCCATCTTCTTGCCACAAGTCCATTTGTCATGCTAGAGACATCCAAGGATTTAAAGGATCTATATACCCATGTCAGACAAACCTGTAGACCCCACGCGGTGCGTTACAGAGGCGCTAGATCTCCATCAAGTTTCTTATGAACTGCGCACTTTTTCTCAAATCACCCACACGGCCGAGGACGCTGCCACCGCCATTGGATGCACGGCGCACCAAATCGTGAAGTCGCTTCTGTTTAAAACAAAAAAAACAGACAAGGCCGTTCTTGTCTTGACCTCTGGCCCCAACCGAGTGGACGAGGAAAAAATCAGCGCGCATCTGGGTCAAAAAACGAAAAAAGCAGACGCCGCCTTTGTCAAAGAGGCAACAGGCTTTAGCATTGGGGGCGTCAGTCCCGTCGGGCACACGCGCGCCTTGCCCTTTATTCTTTTTCACGAAGACCTCTTACTCCATGATCTTGTGTGGGCAGCGGCCGGCACCCACAACACGGTTTTTTGCATTCGCCCGCAGGATCTCGTGCACATCACTGATGCCCAGGTTCTTGAGGTAAAGGAAGGATAGTTACGGGGCTTCGAATTTCTTGGTAAGGGCGCCTATGACCTCGTCTAGAAGCCCTTTGTCGTCAGCCTGGCCCATGATCCGTACAAGGGGCTCTGTGCCAGAAGGGCGCACCAACAGGTGCCCTTTTCCTTCAAGACGGGCCTCGGCGTCCTTGACCGCGTCCTTGATACTTTGATGATCGAGAATCTGGCGGTCCAAAAGGGGCACGTTCCGTAGCACCTGGGGGACAGGGTCAAAAACATGGGCAACCTGGGACAGGGGCGATTTAGTGCGACACAAAACAGCCAGCACCTGAAGGGCTGCAATGATGCCGTCACCCGTATGGGCATAGTCGCTTAGGATAATGTGACCTGACTGCTCGCCCCCTAAATTCGCGCCGCGCTCTTCCATCCAGGCTGCCACATATTTGTCACCCACGGGCGCCCGTAGAAGAGAAAGCCCCTGCTTTTCAAGATACCGCTCAAGGCCCAAGTTTGCCATGACAGTTCCCACAACCTGAGGACTTGTCAGGCGCCCTTCTCGCTGCCAGGACGAGGCAATAAGCCCCAGCAATTGATCGCCGTCAATAAGATTCCCTTTTTCATCAGCCATCATAAGACGGTCCGCATCCCCATCAAGAGAAATCCCAAGATCCGCACGTGTTTGCACCACCGTATCCTGCATGGTACGCGTAGCGGTCGCACCCACATTTTGATTGATGTTAAAACCGTTGGGCGTAATGCCGACGGGAATGACCTCAGCGCCAAGTTCCCAAAATACGGCGGGCGCCACGCGGTAGGCAGCCCCATTGGCGCAGTCCACCACAATGCGAAGGCCTTCTAAGCGCAAGTCATCGGGAAAGGTGCGTTTGACTGCCTCGATATAGCGCCCCAGCGCGTCATCAAGGCGCCTTGCTTTCCCCAGGTGGCTTGCATCCGGCAAGGCGTTATGAAAGGGCTCATCCATCAAAGATTCAATGGCGGACTCGTCCTCAAGGGAAATCTTCTTGCCCGTCGCATCAAACATTTTAATTCCGTTATCGGCGTGGGGATTGTGGGAGGCACTGATCATCACGCCAATGTCGGCGCGAAGAGACGGCACGAGCATGGACACGGCTGGGGTCGGCACCGGCCCCAAAAGCATCACATCAAGCCCCATGGAAATAAACCCAGCTGTCAGTGCTGGCTCAATCATGTAGCCCGAAAGCCTTGTGTCCTTTCCCATGACCACAAGGTGTCGGTGATCTTTGCGCTTTAAATGGCGCGCCGTTGCGATGGCAAGTTTTGTCATCACATCGGGCGTCATGGGGTAACAGTTCGCGCGCCCTCTCACCCCATCCGTTCCAAAAAGCTTTGCCATAAAAACGCTACTCTTGGGTCGTATCCGACGGAGGTGTTTCTTTTTTCACGGTCTTTTTGGGCGTAGGTTTTTTCTTGGGCGCGGCCTCATCCTTGGACGCAGCAGACTCTGTTTCTTTTCCTTGTCCGCGTTTGGGAAGCGTGCTTTTTCCTTTGAGGGGTGAGACGGTTGTACGAACGGGGGGTTTTCCATCCAACAGATCTTGAATTTCAGCTCCCGTCAAGGTCTCATATTCCAAAAGCGCTAAGGCAAGGGTTTCTAGGTCTTGGCGCTTGTCCGTCAAAATTTGCTTGGCGCGCGCGTACGCTTCTTGCACAATGCGCACAACTTCAGCGTCTACCTTTTGGGCCGTTGCCTCGGATAGGTTCTTTGTCTGTGTGACTGAGTGCCCTAGGAACACCTCTTGCTGGCCAGAATCGCCGTACATGATTGGCCCTAAAGCATCGCTAAGACCCCATCTTGTCACCATGTTGCGGGCAAGTTCTGTGGCGTGCTGAATATCTGACGATGCCCCTGTTGTCACACGGTCATACCCAAAGATCATCTCTTCGGCCACGCGCCCGCCCATGGCAACAGCAAGGTCCGCATGGAGCTTTTTCCTTGAAACCGACACCCGGTCCCCTTCTGGAAGGCGCACCACCATCCCAAGGGCCCGCCCCCGGGGGATAATCGTCGCCTTGTGAATGGGATCAGACCCATCTACATTAAGGCCGACAATAGCGTGGCCCCCTTCGTGGTAGGCTGTCAATCGCTTTTCTTCATCGCCCATGACCATGGACCGGCGCTCAGCCCCCATAATCACTTTATCTTTGGCGTTTTCAAAGTCCGCCATGGTCACCACGCGTTTGTTTTGACGCGCCGCGATGAGGGCCGCCTCGTTCACAAGGTTCATAAGATCAGCACCCGAAAACCCAGGGGTCCCGCGGGCAAGAACGCCGGCGTCCACATCCGAGCCTAAGGGTACATGGCGCATGTGTACCTCTAGAATTTGGGTGCGTCCTCGCACATCGGGTAGAGGGACCACGACCTGTCGGTCAAAGCGGCCCGGGCGAAGAAGGGCAGGATCCAAAACGTCGGGCCTGTTGGTAGCCGCGACCAAGATCACCCCTTGGTTCGCCTCAAATCCATCCATTTCCACAAGGAGTTGGTTCAGCGTTTGCTCGCGTTCGTCATTACCGCCTCCAAGGCCTGCCCCGCGGTGACGTCCGACGGCGTCAATTTCATCAATGAAGATAATGCAAGGGGCGTTCTTTTTTCCTTGCTCGAAAAGATCCCGCACGCGGCTTGCCCCCACACCCACAAACATTTCCACAAAGTCAGAGCCCGAGATAGAAAAAAAGGGAACGTTTGCTTCGCCCGCGATGGCCCGCGCAAGAAGGGTTTTACCCGTACCCGGTTGGCCTAGCATCAAGACGCCTTTGGGGATTTTACCGCCAAGTTTTTGAAACTTTCGGGGATCTTTTAAGAATTCGACGATTTCTTCGACCTCTTGCTTGGCCTCTTCAACGCCGGCCACATCTGCAAAAGTAACCTTGGTTTGCTGCTCATTCAAAAGGCGCGCGCGCGATTTTCCAAATCCCATGGCCTTGTTATTGCCTGACTGCATTTGCCGGATAAAGAAAATCCACACACCCGCAAGGAGGAGCATGGGCAGCCATGAAATCAAATGCTGCATAAACGAGTTGCCGTCTTCTGGAGGTTGCACTGAGTATCGTACTTTGTGGGCCTCCAGCTGTTCGATAATTTTAAAATCTTGAATGGGCGCGTAGGTGACGAAAGGGCGCCCGCCTGCAAGCTTGCCCTGAATTGTTTGCCCGCGAATGAGGACTTCTTCTACTTGACCTTCGCCCAGCTGAGATTTAAAGCTCGAGTAGGGAATATCCTCGAAGCGTGCCTGATCACGACCCCCTTGGAACAGGTTGAACAACCCAAAAAGAACAAGACCAATAATCACCCACAGAAGAATATTTCTATTGAAACCGCTCACAGACGTTAGATCCTTTTCTTTACATCAAGAAGATATGGCACCCTAAGACATATCAGATTATAAGAGTTACCTCAATTATGCCGTGAGGAGCGGTGTTTGTTCAAGGACTTCTTTCAGGAGTTGGACGGTGGGGCGGCGCTTTTCTTTGAGGGAGGCCTGCCAAAAGCGTGTGATGACCTTATCAAGGGCCGTGTAGGAACGGGCGCTGTGGGTTAAAAGATATGTGACAAGAAGGGGTGAAGCCTTCATGGAGCAGTCTGAAAATCTTTTATAAATAAAGGCCATTGCACTGAGGTCGTCGGGAGCTTGAATCTCATAAGCCTCAAGCCCTCTCAGCCTTGAGCAAAGATCAGGAAGCGTGAAGGGAAGCGCGCTCGGCGCAGTTCTTGACGTGAGAAGAAGGGATTTCCCTCCTTCTTTGACGCTGTTCAAGAGATGAAAAAGGGAGGCTTCACTTTGAACGATCTCGATGTTTTCTAAGACAAAGGCCGAGTGCGTCGCCCCCTTTTCCCAAAAATCTTGTAGGACAAGTTCTTTTGGAGAAAGAAAAAGAGCGCCTGTATGAAAAGAAAATATATGCGCAAGGTGCGTTTTACCACATGCTCTCTCCCCCCAAATGTATAGGGTCTTGGCAGGCTCACGGGCCGCCTTTTGCAAGGCGGCGTGAGCGTGTCGGTTGTGATCCGCCACAAAGAACGACTCAGGCCCGTAGGACGCTTCAGTCTCAAGGGGAAGGGTAAGTTGGGCAAACGACATAGGAAGGTTACGCTTTTTTATAAAGCGCGCTTTTTTTATAGGCCTCAACGCCAAAGCGCACAAAGACCCCCACAGCCGCCGCCACGGGAAGTGCGAAAAGAAGCCCCACAAATCCAAAAAGAACGCCGCCCGCCAAAAGAGCAAAGATAATCCATACGGGATGAAGGCCAATCCTGTCTCCCACAAGGCGAGGCACCAGAAAATAGGACTCAATAAGCTGGCCGATCCCAAAAACCACCGCAAGGCATCCTGGCATCATCCACCCTGGATGTTGGGTCAGCGCAACGCCAAAAGCCGCACACACCGCGACCAAAAAGCCAAAATAGGGCACAAAGGCAAAAAGGCCTGCCACAAGGCCGATGGTCAAGGAATAATTTAATCCCACAAGACTAAGGGCCACACAGTAATAAAAGGCAAGACTTAGGCAGACAAGGGTTTGCCCCCTGACGTACCCCGCCAAGACCGTATTCACACGGCTGAAAAGAGTCTTCACAGTGGAGGCATTTGAGCGGGGTAAAAGATTCTCGAGGTGTTGGGTCATCAAAGGCCAATCCCTTAACACATAAAAGGCAACGATGGGTGTTAATACCACAAGAGAGATCAAATTTGCCAGCGCCAGTGTATTGGTTAACAGTCCAACGATCACGCGCAAACTCCAGGTCGCAATGTTACTGAGCTGCTCATGAAAAGATTCATACAAGGACGCGGCTGACCCATCATTGGTCAGGGCCGCTATTTTATCGATCCACGGCGCAAACGTCGCGTACAGAGTTTTACCGTATCCCGGAAGAGCAATGGCAAGGCGTGTGAGTTCGCTTTTGAGAAACGGCAAAGTGCTGAGAAAGCCACCCACAAAAAGCACGAAAAAGCTTAAGATCAAAAGACCTGCCCCAAATCCTCTTGAGATGCGTTTCTTCTCAAGACGGGTCGCCAAAGGATTCAAAAAGTAAGCCAGCATTAAGCCCGCCACAAAGGGCAGAAGAATCCCTTTGACTTCGTATAGAAACACCGCCATCGCCGCAAGAACACCCACAAGAATCCATTGGTTTTTAGAGGCGCTCATGGGCGTTTCCTCCCATCATTTCAAGCCAGAGTTTTACGTAGGACGCCCCTGAAAGAAGGGTCGTCGCCCCGGTCAACCAAAAAAGGCCTTCAGATAAAAGTGGAGCAGACCGGTCAAGGGCGGCAAGCCCTAAGAGCACGCATACGAGTAAGATCTGAACGGCCGTATTGATTTTACTAATAAAAAGAGGCTCAACGCGCAGCGGCCGATCAAAAAGAATCATGAGAAGGGATCCCGCAATAATGAGTACATCCCTTGAGACGACCATAATCACAAGCCAAAGGGGAATAAATCCCAGGACCCCCAGCGTCACAAAGGTTCCCACAAGAAGGGCTTTGTCAGCCAAAGGATCAAGATAAGCCCCAAGCTCTGTCCGTTCTTTTAAGAGACGCGCCAGCAGGCCATCAAGAAAATCAGACGCCCCAGCCCCGCAAAAAACCCAAAACGCTGCGACCAGGTGCCGTGAGAGTAATAGCCAGATAAGAACAGGCACACTGAGAAGGCGCGCCATGCTAATCAAGTTGGGATAATTCATCGACCTCCCCTTGAGACGGACCTTCTAAGGGCGCCGCGCTTGTTTCTGGCGTTTTTAAGCTGATCTCTAGGCTTTTGCCGAGGCGCCCGCGGGATACTTGAAACCCTTCTTGTTCAAGAAGCCTTTTCACATCGTCTTGCTTATTTGTGGGACGTACACGTAGGGTCGCATTGTATCTGGCAAGTTGCTTTACAAGCACAAGCTTAAGAAGAGGCATATGCTCAAGACGTTTCTTAATCTCGTGCCATTCTTTCAAGGTGTCAAAGGTCGCGACCACATCTACGCCGGCCCCCATAACGGGCGAGGGCCCTTCCTCCTGATCAGACGCTGCGCTCGATGATGACGGCTCCTTGACAAAGCCCTCTATCATTTGAAGGGCCGGCTTAAAAGAGCGGGCAGAGTCAATCTGGGGAAGAAGGGGCTTTTCTTGACGCGCCAAGACTGAGCCTTCTTTGTTGTAAAGACTAAGCGCCAAACGAGGTTCTCCAACTTTTTCCTCCTTAAGGGCCGCGACCACCAGTTGGGCAACACCGTAACGGTCCATGAGTTTTGCAAAGGACGCGGTATCTTGGGCGAGAAGCTGCTTGGGGCTTATATCAGCCACATCCTCAAGGTCTCCCGCCGGAATGACAAGCAGATCATCTCGACTACCGTTCGCCACAAACGCAAACCAGGTATTATTCTCTTCCCAAAGGATTGGCGTCCCGTGCAAAAGATAGAGGGGCAAAACAAGGGTTTTCTTGGCAGGCAAAAGGGGCGCTTTTTCCAATGCGTCAGGGTCTTCTTCTTGCGTTTTTGCTCTTGGAAGATCACCACTTTGCAGATGCTGGGTAAGAAGATCTTTGACGGCGATATCTTTAAATCTCACAGTAAAAGTCGCGATATAGCGCACGGCCGAGTTTTTTTCTTTGGTCACCTCGATGTCTTGCACAAGAGCTTCAATGCGAGAAGGTTTTAGCGCAAGCCACGCGCTGCGCTCGGATTCAGGCACCACGCGGTCGACGAGCTTTTGAAAAGCTTGGGTTTGTGCCGTATCAAAGGCCTTCAAGCGCGCCTCACTAGCGGACGCCGCTGTTACATCTACCTCAACGCCTTGAATTTCAAAATCATCAAGGAGAAGATCGTCGAAGGACGCCTTCCCCGAAACAGCAAAAAAGAGAGCCAGACAGGGTAACCAGCGCCCAAGAAAATCAAGAGTTTTCATGTTGGCTCTCTCCTTTATTGGGGTGTTAGCCTGTAATTTCTAGGCCTGAAAAGAAAAAGGCAATTTCTTGAGCAGCGTTTTCCAAAGAGTCTGATCCATGAACAGAGTTTCCTTCGATGGACTCAGCAAACTCTTTACGAATGGTGCCTTCTGCCGCATTGGCAGGGTTTGTTGCGCCCATTACGTCACGGTAACGTGTTACAGCGTCTTGGCCTTCCAGGACTTGAGCCACGATAGGGCCCGATGACATGAAGGTACAGAGATCATCAAAAAACGCTCTTTCCTTGTGAACAGCGTAAAAAGCCTGTGCTTGTTCCTTGGATAAAGATAGTCTTTTTTGAGCAATGATGCGAAGTCCAGACCCTTCGATGCGCGCGTTAATCGCACCTGTCAAATTACGTCGTGTGGCATCGGGCTTGATCAAAGAAAGTGTGCGTTGTGTTGACATTTAACTGTCTCCTTTAAAAGTTCTTACGTTGTTTGCACACGGGCTTGGGGTGTTTCCCACTCGCCCTGTGCGTTTTGTTTCCAATAGGCAAGGTGATATCCGCGCTCACGGTAAAGTCGCCACCGCGTCCGAGCCTTTTCAAGGGCACTATCGTGGCTTCCGTCAAAAATATCAAGACACCTCGTGAAAACGCGGTCGTCTTGTACCTCATCTGCGTCCAAAATGACGACTAAATCGGCGCCGTTGGGATTTTCCCACTTATCCGTCAGCCAAATGGGTTGATCCTTGGCATAACCGTCTTTTTCGGTGCCGTGGGGAAGAAAAGCCGCCGATGAATAGGTCCAAAGAACCGTATCAAGGTGGGCAAGACGCTCTTTATCCGCGCAGTAAAGGACGGCGCGTTGCCCCGCCCCCAGGACGCGCTCGAGAAGTCGTGCGCATCCTTTTTCCAGGGATGTTTTTTCAAAGTGATAGAAGCGAACTTCCATGACTATCCTTCATAGTGATCTTTGACGAGTTGATCCAAAAGCCTGACCCCAAAGCCGGTCGCGCCCTTGGCGCAAAGAGCCATGTCTTTGTGCGCCCACGCCATGCCTGCAATATCAAGGTGTGCCCAAGGCGTATCATTTACAAAGCGTTGCAAAAACTGAGCGGCTGTAATGCTGCCGGCCTTGCGCCCCTCGCTGATATTTTGCATATCGGCGATGGGAGAGTTAATATCTTTATCATAAGCCTCATCTAAAGGCAGGCGCCACAGTTTCTCACCTGTCTTTTGGCCCGCACTTGTAAGGCGATCACAAAGCTCGTCATTATTGGAAAAAAGTCCCGCAAACTGATCGCCAAGGGCCACCACTATGGCGCCCGTCAGCGTTGCAAGGTTCACCATGAATTGCGGCTTAAAGCGGTCTTGGGTATACCAAAGGGCGTCTGCTAGGACAAGGCGCCCTTCGGCGTCTGTATTGAGGACCTCAACGGTTTGGCCTGACATGGTGGTGACAATATCACCGGGGCGCTGGGCGCTGCCTGAGGGCATGTTTTCCACAAGCCCCACCACACCCACCGCGTTCACCGAAGCCTTACGAAGTGCAAGGGACTTTAGCACCCCTACCACGGCTGCGGATCCCGCCATGTCGTACTTCATCTCGTCCATGCTTTGGGCTGGCTTGAGACTGATCCCGCCCGTGTCAAAGGTAACACCCTTACCCACAAAGGCAACGGGAGCCGCGTCTTTTTGACCGCCTTGCCACTCCATGACGACCACACAGGAATCTTTTTCGCTTCCTTGACCTACGCCAATAAGGGCCCCCATGCCAAGCTTTTTAAGAGTCTCCAAGGACAGGATCTCCACTTTGATGCCCAAAGGAGAAAGGTCTTCTTGGATGCGCTTTGCATAACTTTCAGGATAGAGAATGTTGGGCGGAAGGGTCACAACGTCGCGCGTAAAAAAGGCGCCCTTTGTCACAGCTTCCAGAGGCGCAAACGCTTTTTGTGCCGCCGACGCGTCGGACACGCACACACACACGCTTTCAAGAGCTGGCTTTTCTTCAGGCTTTTGCTTGGTTTTGAATTGGTCACAACGCCACGAACGTAAAAGAATGCCCTGGGCGACAGCAGCAGCGAGCGTGTCTTCAAACACCGAGTTTGTTTTTATGCCCTCAATTTTAACACAAAATCCTTTTTCAGGCGTTGACGCCAGCGCAGCGTAGGCGCTTCCCCCTGCCTTGGCCGCTTCTTGAACGGTCAATTTATCTTCAGCGCCAAGTCCCACCAGCAATACGCGGGAAGCTTCAAATCCCACAGGTGCATTCAGCTCAAGGGTTTGACCAACTTTTCCTTTGAATCGGCTTTTTTCAAGGGCTTTCGTCAGGGCCCCGTGGAGGGCTGTGTCTATTTCCTTGGCCGGCGCCGTTAGGGTCTTTTCAAAAGAAAACACAACCACAGGGTCGGTTGCGCACGCCTGGGTTGATGAAAACGAAACTTTCATAGTCCTCTCCTCAAGTGTTTAAATTTTTAAATTGATCTCTTCAGTTATCAGCCAAAAGGGCGCTTTTGTAAAGGATCACGGCCAAGAGCGCGCTCTTTTAAGCAGACTTTTGGTTTTATCTGAATTCCTTCAACAAGATGTAATGTCAACTTTGTGCTATGAACTTTGGTGAGATTCACGCCTCTCACCACCCTTTAAAAGATCAGGTCTTCTTTTTTCACTTGACTTAATAGGGGTCCCTAAAATCTACATACATGCCTTAAAAAGGCGCATTGGATAGTTACAAAATTATTTCAGGATCTTTGATGTTCGTTCTCTTTGCATCATTATGATGCAAGGAAGGAGTTCCTTCACCTATGACGTTAAAAGCCTTTTTTGAAGAAGAAGGCCATCTTCTTGATTGATGGCTTCCCTGGGCGTACGTCCCGTAAACAAAGGATAGTTTTATGGTGATAAGCGGATCTTCAAGAAAAGGCTTGCGAAACACGTTTTTCACAAGCCCTTGATGGTTACTCGCGTGCTGGGCTTTCTAAAAGTAATTTGATCATATTTATATTAGCATTATTGAGTCCTTGGGCCAGATATTTCACTCGCTTTATAGTCGGCGTTTCTTTTGAGATCAGGGATTTTCCTGCCTCTAAATGCTGCAACCACTCTTTTAAACATGTTTTATCTGTCACATTTTCTGGTCTTTGGCCAGCTTGGATAATTTTTTCAGCGCAAGCCGGACTAAGCGAAGACAATTGATAGAAATCTGTGAGCTCTTTTTGAACCTGTGGCATAAGGGCCAAAATCTGCGCCTCAAGGTGCGCACGCGCTCTTTGAAAATTCTCAAGCTTACTTTGCAGCGTCACACCACCGGAACCAGAACTCACACTCGGCTCGCTTGCTGAACCAAAGGATGAGCTCAAGGATAAGACAGATATGGCAACGCAGATAAGATATTTTTTCATTTTTTCCTCACCTATTTTTTATAACATATTTATAGTTACACATTGAATTATCTCATTCAATAGCGGTTACTGTACTGGCCAGGCGTTTTGAGGTTATTTGTCTAATAAAAGATCCGGTTAGCAAAGTAAGGGATGCAAAGATGGGGCCTAAAACAATCCCTGTGTCCCTGGATTATTATCGTAATTTTATCCCATAAGATTCCAAGGGTGGTCGTCCTTCGAACCACTTATGGGTGTCATTATGTACTTGGGAAGCGCCTGCTCTAGATCTTGATTTGCCATGTTTTTGGCTGACTTTGGAAGGTCTCGTCGCAGCTCCTCACCTCTTGCCCGTTTTTGACGCCTTCTAGGCACTACGCAGACAAAAACATGCCGGCGTCCACGATTGGAACGAAATAGGCCTCACCAACCTCATAGGGGCTCTTTTTGTGCGCTCTTGCTTTTATTTGAATCCCTTCAAAAAGATAACCTTGTCTAAAAAAGGCGAAACCCGGTGCCGCTACAGTCTTTTAAATCCGCACTCTCAAAGGAAACATTTTCTTTCTCTTTAGTGTGCTCAAAACTGACCCTAAATAATTTTGCGTCGGCGAACCGTGTATAAATCAAAATCGCCCCTGAATAACTCAAGGACTCAAGCTCTGCTCTCTCAAAACTCACCCCTTGCAAGTTCGATCCCTTAAAAGACCCATAGCGATATGTCGTCCCTTTAAAAGTGGCGTCTTTCAAATGGCAGTCCACAAATTTGACGCTGATCAGGTGTGTATTCTCAAAATTGGCGCCTTCCAGATCTACGCTTTCAAAGATCATATCTTTAAGGGCCATCCCTGAAAAGTTAGCCTTTTTCATGATGGCACCCTTGAAGATCCTTCCATTATCCTTGGGATGATCCAAGTTGAAGGAGCGCATATCCGCGTCTTGTAGATCCAAAGTTGTCTGTTTTTCTTCTTTTTTTTTCAAGGATGTCCTCAAGTTTTTTTAGATCCTCATCTTTTGCAGCCTCCGCTAGCTGACCCAAAAAAAGCAACCCTATGACCATCACAATTCTTAGGGTCATCCATCTTTCCTCTTTTGACTGTATCTTAGGAATCACTATTAAATAAAATTTCTTTTTTTACAATTGCATCTCGACAAAGGACTTAATTTTGTTCACAGTGACAATGAGGAAAACATAGGTAGAGGATTAACCCATGGTTCGTGTTACAATTTTACCTGTCCTTCAAGACAATTATTCCTACTTTTTGGAAGCAGAAGATGGCACCACAGCCATCATTGACCCATCGGCCGCAGAACCCGTCTTAGCTTTTTTGCAAGCACACGGTAAACCCCTTCATTACATCCTAAATACCCATCATCACGCAGACCATGTGGGTGGAAATCTTGAGCTTAGCCAAGAAACAGGTGCCATCATTGCAGGGTTTCAAGGAGATAGCGACCGCATTCCCGGACAATACATTTTGTTGCGCGATCAGGACCTTTTTAAGCTTGGAAATTCATGGGCACAGATTCTCCATATTCCAGGTCACACACTGGGTCACATTGCTTATTATTTCGAGTCAGAAAGTATGCTCTTTACAGGGGACACCCTTTTTTCTTTAGGCTGCGGTCGTCTTTTTGAAGGAACACCTGAGGCAATGTGGCACTCTCTTTCACGCCTTATGTCTCTTCCTGATGAGACAAAAGTCTACTGCGGCCACGAATATACCCTAGCAAATCTTGCCTTTGCAAGATCCCTAGCACCCAATGACGATGCCCTCAAAAAGTTGGAATATGCGTTAAAAGAAAAAAGACAAAAGGATCTCCCAACCTTGCCATCAACCCTTGGTTTTGAAAAAATATTCAATCCTTTTTTGACTTGCATCCACGACGCGTCACCTGTAGAGGCGTTTACGAAGCGGCGGGCTCTTAAAGACGCTTTTAATTATTCATCGCTATAAACGCGCTCATCCCTTTCGTGTCGTTCTTGGGCTTCGATGCTTAGGGTTGCAACGGGCCTTGCCATGAGCCTTGTCAGACCAATGGGCTCACCTGTTTCTTCGCAGTATCCATAGCTCCCGTCTTCAATGCGGCGAAGCGCTTCATCAATCTTGTTAATAAGTTTACGCTCTCGGTCCCGGGTGCGAAGCTCAAGGGCGCGGTCCGTTTCCGTGGACGCCCGATCAGCAATGTCTGCTTCGTTATGGGTTTGCTCTTGCATATGATGGATGGTTTCGACCGTATCGCGCAATAGTTCACCGCGCCACTCTAAAAGCTTTTGTCGAAAATACGCCAGGTGTTGCAAGGACATGTAGGGCTCGCCGTCCTTGGGCGTATACCCCTCAGGCAGAGTCGTCGCTTTAATGCGTTCGGACAGTGAAAGTGCTTCTTGTGTTGCCATGGTCATCTATATCCCCCTTATCGTTTTACCATAGATTATCAGATCCATAGGTCATTTCTAATTTTGCAAGCTCAATATGAACGCGCTGTTCAATCTGTTCAAGAAGTTCTTGCAAATCAGGCTCCACATTTTCATGTACCCTTGTTGATACTTTTTTTGCAATATCTTCAAGGTCACGCTTTGAAAAATGACCAATTAATAGGCTTGTTCGCATTTTTTCTAGAATCTCTAGCATGTCTTGAGCACGAGAAAAAGCCCGACTTTTACCACTTAAAGCGTCCGACACTTCTTGAAGGGCCATAAGTGAATTCAACGACGCCACATCCCCACAAGAAGATGCCAAACTTGTTTCTTGAGACGCGCTTGTCTCTTTTAAACTTTTTGCAAAGGCGCCCCCGCCCGTGGTCTTTTTGATCGTCTGAGAGCGCCGAAGAGGCGTGAACGGCGCCCCGTCACCTACCTTCATCTCCCATGATCTCCCTTCGTGTTTTGTGTTTTTTTTAATCCCATACGTCAGATGGCACACTTTTCGCATAGTGATGTGAGTATAGCACGCTTCAGCTAAAAGGCACGAGAGGTTTTAAAGAGGAAACACATGAAAAAAAGATACAGCTTAGATCTTTGTATCTCTTTTAAAAAAAGCGTCTCCTTAGGCATGATGCTTCTTTGCTTGACGCCCTCCTTTGCGCCTGCAGCCGAGCTATCCGTGCGCATTAAAGACATTGTGACCTTCGAGGGAATCCGGGAAAACCAGCTTGTAGGGTACGGTCTTGTGGTGGGCCTTAAAGGAACAGGGGACACCCTTAAAGACTCTCCCTACGCCCTTGAGACCATGGTCAGTATGCTCGAGCGCCTTGGTGTGAACGTCCGTGATAAAGCCACCGACATGAAATCTAAAAATGTGGCAGCCGTCATGGTGACGGCAAGCTTGCCCGCCTTTGCAAGACACGGCACACCCCTTGACGTGCGTGTCTCTGCTATAGGGACTGCTAAAGATTTGTTGGGTGGGACTCTTCTTGTAACCCCCCTTATGGGGGCGGACGGTGAAGTGTACGCCGTCGCCCAAGGTCCCCTTGTCACGGGGGGCTTTTCGGCCGAAGGTCAATCTGGTTCCTCGGTCACCAAAGGCGTACCCACCAGTGCCCGCATTGCCAACGGCGCCCTTGTGGAAAAAGAAATTCCCTTCGAGCTTGATTCGCTCAAAAGCATTCGCCTTTCCCTTCGCAACCCCGACATGACAACGGCCGGACGCATCGCCGCCGCCATTAATGCCCACACTCCTGGCTCGAAGGCTTCTGCCCAAGATCCCTCGACTGTCAATGTGGCACTGCCGACCGCGAGCAAGAAAAGCGTGATGGATTTTCTAACCAGCATCGAGCAACTCCGTGTGGCGCCCGATCAAACAGCCAAAGTCATTATTGACGAACAAAACGGGGTCATCGTGATGGGCAAAAATGTACGCATCTCCAGTGTGGCCGTCAGTCACGGCAATCTGACCATTCGAATTACGGAAACGCCGCAAGTGTCCCAGCCCAATCCTTTTTCCACAACCGGCAGCACCGTTGTGGTGCCTCGGACAGGCATTAACGTAAATGAAGACGGCAAAAAAATGACAGTCCTCGAAGAAGGCGTGACCCTTCAAGAACTCGTGGATAACTTGAACGCTCTTGGTGTGTCTCCGCGCGATATGATCACCATCCTTCGCACCATCAAAGCGGCTGGGGCCCTTCAAGCAGAAATTGAGGTGATCTAAAATGGCAGAGATTCTTTTTTCCACGCAATCATCCCTTCATGAGAAAAAACTCATGGCAAACATGTCTGAGGCCACAAAGAAAGATGTGGCAGAAAACGCCAATAAATATGTGTCGTTCTTAATGTCGACCTTTGCACAAGTCATGCTGGACGCGAGAGGTCGCTCGGAAGATCCCGCCCAGGACATGGCTGAAAGCACCTTTTTTGCCGACACCATGGGAGAGGCCCTTTGCGAGTCTGACATGGGCCGCGATCTTCAACAAACCCTTCAAGCCTCCATGCTTGAAATGGCGGCCACAGGAGGTCGTCCATGAAAGAGCTTTTTTTCTGTATTGAGGCGCTTATGACCCTTCTTCAAGAGGAAAGCATGCTTCTTGATCAAAGAAATATCAAAGAAGTGCAGCTTCTCACACCCGAAAAAAGTCGCCTTTTGGGACAGTACTTTAGCCTTTTAGAGCAAGGTACGCCTCATATCTCGACGCAAACAGAAATCAAAAACATCTTTTTGGAAAAGCTCGGCGCCCTTCAACACGCCATGGAACAAAACCACGAGAAAATCAAACTCGCGGCCGAAGCCCATTCCAGGGTTACCAACACAATCAAGCGGGCTCTTTTTGGTCAAAAGCGAAAGCCCGTAACACAGTATGGCGCCACCGGGACCCTGGTGAAACCTTCCCTTGCTATTGGTGCGGCGCGCATCAATCAAAGAATGTAGGAGGATCCCATGCCTGACGCCTTTCAAATTGCACGTGCTGGGATGAGCACATCCAGTACAATTATGGATACCCATTTCACCAACATCACCAACGCACAAACACCTGGCTATTCAAAAAAAGTTTCACAAGCTTCAACCATGATCCTTGATGGAGAAGCAGCTGGGGTAAAACCAAGTGTGGCCCAAAGGCTTTTGGATCCACTTTTGGCAGGAGAGCTGCGGGATGAGTACTCTCTTGCTACTCATCTCACAACAAAAGCGTCCCTCATGAAAAAAATAGAGCAGCAGTTTGGTACCCCAGGGGATAAAAACTCCTTAGGTGAGCAGATTCGCAGTATTTCCAATGCCTTTGAGACATTGTCTACCACCCCTACCAGCACCATTGCGAGGAAAGATGTTCTCAATAAAATTAACAATTTCTCCTATGAGATTTCACGTCTTAGTGGTCAAATCCAAGGCATGCGTCAAGAGGTTGATAATAAAATCGCAACGGCCATTGCAGAGGTAGATACACAGCTAAGCAACGTCAAGTCCCTCAACGAGCAAATTGCTGCAAACTTCCACTCAGGAAAACCCACCGGAGATTTGGAAGATTCCCGGGACAAAGCCCTTAATATCATTGCAAAGCACATGGATATCCAGGTGACCAGTACCGATGAGGGTATCATCTATATTCAAACAGGAGGCGGAAACGCCCTTCTTTTTCCTGATATTGTGCCCATGACCTATAATCCAACGGTTAATATTACGGCGACGTCCACCTATGATCCTAACCCTGTCACCTCAACCATCAATCACATTACCGTCACGGACAGCCTGGGTAATATCATCAATCTAACCCCTGATTTTACCGATGGTGATATTGCAGCTTACATTGAAATGCGAGATACGGTCCTGCCCAACCTTCAGCAGCAATTGGACCGCCTGTGCACTGACTTTAGAGACGGCCTCAATGCCCTTCATAACACAGGGACGGGTTATCCGCCCCCAGACGTTCTCACGGGAACAAAAATTATGGCAAACCCCAATACCGACCTGTTTCAAGGCGCTGGCACCGTGAGGTTTGCCCTTATTGATAAAGCCAACGGTCAAATGGTCGGCGGAAATAGCTTTGACCTTGACCTAACGGCCATGGGAAACGTCTCGGTGGCGCAACTTGCCGTGAATATCCAGGCAGGTCTTGCAGGCCTTGTGGGCACGGCGACTGCTACCTGCGATGCAAGCACCCATAACCAGCTTGTGCTGAACACGGGAAACGCGGCCTACGGCATTGGCATCGTGCCGCTGGCAGGGGGGGCAACTGAAACCGTCACGGGTCTTGGATTTTCCCATTATTTTGGCCTGAATGATCTGATTATTACCCCAGGATACGGTGCTCAAGGGGCCGCCCCCACCCCAGGTATATGTCAAAGTTTAGGGGTGCGCGCCGACATTTTGACCAACGACCAGTATTTAGCACGCGGCGCCATCTCGTCAGCGGCAGTAGCTCCCCTTCCGCCCTTGGGGGTCATTGCAACCGGTGATAGTTCTGTGACCCGGGCTATGGTGAACGAACTTGTCACACCGCGTACTTTTTCAGCTGCGGGAGGCCTTACCAATATTTCAGTAAGCTATATCGATTATGGTTCAACCATTATTACCACTCACGCAGCCAGCACAAGTAACGTGAATACCAGGGCTCAAAGCGAGCTGACCCGCCAACAAGCCCTGGAATATGCCATTGGAGAACAGGTCGGCGTCGACGTCCAAGAAGAATTTGCCGACGCCATCGCGTGGCAGCAGGTCTTCATTGCCTCCTCACACGTGGTGGGGCTGGTCAAAGAACGTAACCAGGCCATTATGGCCATTATGAACAGGTAAGGAAAGGGACGAGCAATGCCAGAAATCGCCACGCGTGCCGGAGACTATGCCAGATTTCAGCAGCAGAACATTAATCGCATCAATACCGGAAAAGCCCTTGACACTACTCAAGGTCAACTCACCTCCGGTCAAAAGTCTCTTGCTTACAGTGATGATCCCAATAATTTAACCGAGGTGTTTAACATCAAGACCGAGCTAAATAAAATTACCCAATACAAAAATAATATCAACAAGGTCGACGGACGCCTTGAGGTTGCAGAGACTTCTCTCAATACAATCCTTGGCATCATGCAAGAGTTTCGCTCGAATCTTGCACGTATAGTGCAACCCGGAAACAAGGACGACGCCTTTCAAGCCTTTTGTAATAACTGTCTTCAAGGAATGGCCGACGCTCTCAACGCCGTAGACTCTGAAAAGAATAATGTCTTTGGTGGCACCATGTGGCAAGGGACAGTGGTGGATTTAAGCGCGCTCCCTACACCAGGCCTAGGCTCAAACCCCACAACGGCTTACTATAAAGGGGATCAGGGACAAAACATCGTTCATATCAATGATAATAATAATATGGATTACACTTTTCGCGCTGACGATCCTGCCATTGCTGAGGTCTTTTATGCCCTAAAAATTGGCGCCACGACCACACCTGATTACGATGAATCAGGTCCCAATATGCAAAAACTTCGTCAAGCCCTGAATGCCATTAATCAGGCAACAGAGGATGTTCCAGCCATGCTTGCACGGGTTGGGACAATTCGTAAAAATTTATCTGTTACGCTCACAAACCACACCACCATTGAAGATAATTTGAAAGTCCTAGATGTCACCTTGACAGAGGTTGACCCTGTGGAAGCTTGGATTCTTTTAATGAACCTAAAGGCTCAGCTGGAAATGAATGTGGCCGCAACAGCTCAATCTGCCGAGCTGACAAAAACAACCCTCAACGCTTTAATGAAATCATAGGAGGAAAAACACATGTGTCCTGTCTCACCCCAGAAAGATTCACGCGCAACGTCGCCTCGTGAAAAGGCACCTTTTGCGTCCCCATCGTTAACCTCAGCCGTCACAACAGAGCTGTTTTTTCAAAAAGGCATCATTGGTTTTGGCGATCATCAGCGCTATCTCCTTGCCCCCACTCCCAAAACCGAACTGTGGCCCATGAAGGTGCTTGTGCATCAACAAAATCCCTCTCTTTTCTTCCTTGTCATCGAAGATAAAGGACTTGATGAGACCCATCACCTAACCCTTAATCCCAGTGTCTTCAAATCCTTTGGATATGATGAAATGCAAACAAGGATTTTCTTTATTGTGACGACAGCGCTTTCAGAAGAGGCTGGTCAAAAAGTGCTTCTTTTGTCTGTGAATAAAAAAGCTCCACTTTTTATCGACTGTGCCGGCAAACGGGCTGGGCAACATATTCTAGGGGATAAAAATCTTCCCTTGTGCTGCCCCTTACCTGCCTACTCCAAGCTTCTTCAAGACAGGCTCAACCTTAAATAATCAAGACTCTCTTGATCCGCCCATCATGCCCATGGCGTGGCGGGTCAAGAGTGTCTTCATAAAAGGCAGATGATTGGTAAGCTCCATCCCTAACCCCCTTATATGGGAAAGCGTAGACGAGGGATGAGAAAAGAGTTTCACAAGACCATGGGTCATGGCTGTCATACTCCACACATCAAAACGGCGGTGGCGTGTATAACGCTTTGTCAAAAGAGACAGATCCGTAAACACGTGCAAAGGTTGTTGTAAAAACCAGGCAACATCCCTAAGCCCTAAGTTAAAGCCTTGTCCTGCCACCGGATGAATCCCATGGGCCGCGTCCCCCACAAGGAAAGTCCGCCCCTTTGCAGGACTCGGCACAAAATGCCCTGAAAGGGGGTAAGATTGGCGAGAACTCGTGAGTGTTAGGGCACCCAGATGAGGAAAGGATTCTTGTAAAAGGCTTTCAAACCCCTGTTCATCCAGCTGCATCAAATAGGCGGCGGCGGCGGTTTCTTCTGTCCACACAATGGCTGACTCATATTCCTTGAGAGGTAAAAAGGCAAGAGGTCCTCTGGGTAAAAAATGCTCAAACGCCACTTGGTTGTGGGGCTTTTCATGACGTACCGTTGTCACAATTCCCGTCTGGTCATAGGGCCATTTTTTTGTCCGCATGCCCAGATGGCTTCGAATCCACGACTGCTTACCATCGGCGGCAAAGCAAAGTTTTGTGTGGATCGTCTCAGCCTTGTCACTGGTCAAAGAAACGTGATGGGCATGATTTTCAAGGGTTTTCACTTTAAAGGGTCTTATGAGGGTTACGTTGGGCTCGTTTTGTATTCTATCCTCCAAAGCCCTTTGCAGATGCCTAAGCGGGATCAAATACCCCATGGGGTCTGACCCCACGTCCTTGCTTTTGTAGTGCACAAAGCCTTTGCTTTTGGGTTGGGAAATTCTAATTTCTTCAATGGAGTGGGCGTGATCTTTCAACGCCTCCCACAAACCCAGTGTCACCAAGATTTGTCTTGATCCTTGGGCAAGGGCCAAAGTTCGTCCATCAAGAGCCGATGAGGCTGGTTGAAGGCCTGCATCCACCAAACAAACCTTTGTCCCCTTTTGGGCCATTGCAAGACCTAAGGACACCCCCACAAGGCCTCCTCCCACCACAACGCTATCGAATTCCATGACCTTGCCCTTTAAAAATGAGATCCGTTTTCATTGTAACGCACTCGGGCATATACAAGAAAGGGTGTTCGCGCTAGGATGTGACGAGCATATGACAAGTCTGATGAGGGTATTGTTTTGAAAAGAATTCTCTATGGTTTGACCGCCGTTATCGCCTGTCTTTTAGGTACTCTTTTTCTCGTCCCTCGTTTTATTTCCCTCGAGTCTTACAAGCCCATTCTGTCAGCTCACTTAGAAAAATCTCTTGGCAGGCGTCTGACCATTGACGGCCCCATCCATTTATCCCTTCTGCCTTCACCCAGCGTTGTCGTTGAAAAGATTCACCTGGAAAATGCGCCGGGGACAAGCCACCCCCATATGATTGATCTTCCCAAGGCGCGTCTTGAGATGGCAGTGGCCCCCCTTTTTCATAAGATGGTGAGACTGGATAAGGTGCAATTTTTTCACCCTACCCTTTACCTTGAAACCCTGTCCCAAGGAAAAAGCAACTGGGAGTTTTCTCCCCAAGAAAGCCTCGAGGACGCCGCTGACGCCGCCACCAAAGAGCTTAGCGCAAAAAAGGGGCTTGGCTTCGATCTTGCCTTTGACAAGGTCGAGGTCTTAAACGCAGAGCTTCATTATCTTGACGACGCCAAAAAAGATTACAAAGTCGAGGATTTGACGGCCAACGTCAGCATGGAAAGCCTTCAAGGGCCCTTGTCAGCTACGGGTGTTTTTCAAGCCCTTGGTAAAAACGTTCAGTTTAATTTCAACCTCAAAGGCTTTAAGGAAAAAGCACCCTTGCGTCTTATCATGACAACACGGGGCGCCGAGATCACTCTGAAGGGAGATCTTGTCTTTGACACGCAAACATTCCAAGGCGACATCCGGTTTGCCAGCGACATCGATGATCTTGAGGAGATTTTTACCATTAAAACGGGAACACCCGACTTTTTACGTGAAGCGTTTGTCTTGACGGGCTACGCCGAAATTTCACCCAAAGGAATGACTTTTCAGCATCTAGAGGTCACACAAGAGAATACAAGTCTTGAGGGCAGTGCCGGGGTTGAACTTTACCCCCTTCGCTTTAGTGCGGATCTTCGGGGGCTTCCTGGAGGGATCCACCTCAAAACTAAGGCGACCCCTGACAAAAATGGGCTTTCAGGGGATCTTGATCTCTCGGTAAAGTCTCCGCGCAAGCTTCTCAAGTGGGCCCGCATGGGAGAGGATCAATCCCTTCCCTCCCATTTAGTTGACAAATCTTGGAATCTTTCCTCAACCTTTTCGACGGAAAAAGATCACGTTCGTTTGTCTGGATTTTCCTTTAGTTGTGATCAAGTGGCTTTTAAGGGAGATCTAGGGTGGGATCCCATCAAAAAAGAGATGGGCTATGATGTCCATATGTTGGCGTCTGCCACATTTCTAACCGATTGGGACCTGCCTCAATGGGCGTTGCTCAAAGACATCACCTTCAAAGGAAAAACCAAAATACAAAAACAAATTCCTTTGACCTTTGTGACCCACACGGATGTTTTTTTTCCTTCATTTTCTTTGGGTTTTAAAGGCACGATCACCACCCGCGATGACGAAGGACCAGTGATGGTTTTTGAAACTACGGGAGCTCTTCCAAAACCTTATGGGCTTTTTGAAAAAATGACCTTGTCATCAGGGCATTTTTCCACAGACCTTCGCGTCAACGGCAAAAAAACCATACTGAACAACCTCAAAAGCACCTTTTATTTAGATGGTCATCCCTTGAGCCTTGGCGGACAACTAACCCTTGAAAAGGATAAACACCTCTATGTGGGGGGAGCTCTTTCTCTTTCGCCCCTGACCTTCAAAGATGAGCCTGCCCCTCGTGCAACAAAAGAAGGCACCCATCGTAAAGAAAAAGTGTCTCACAAAATATCTTCTTCTGGACCTATTTGGTCTAAGGATCCCCTTGATTTATCATTCTTAACAAACATTAGGGGATCTCTTAGTCTTGCCATTCCTTCCCTTCAGTGGTCAGATATTCTGTTGAAGGATGTAACCGTGATGCATGAATTCGCTGAAAGTGAGACAAACATCTCTCTTGCCGGTAACCTTTGGGGAGGAACTTGCAAGGCGGCTCTTAAAATCGCCCCACAAACAAATACACAACTTGTGTCGCGCCTCTCTTTAGAAAACGCCTCTCTCAAAGACTCCTTGGAGAAAATAGTTACAGGTCCCTTGCATATCCTTGCCGGTGACCTAGATGTCACAGGAAACTTACGCACAAACGGTCAAAGCATACATGGATTTGTAAGTCACCTTAGCGGAATTCTTAATATCCGCGCCAATAAGGGGGTCCTTGGCGGATTCGACCTCAAGGCCTTATCTGCGGGTTTGAATAATATTCGAGATATTAAAGCGTTTGGAAATCTTCTTTCTGGCAATCTATCCCAAGGAAAAACTACTTTTTCAACGTCCAAACTTGTGCTTGATTTCAAGGACGGGGTAGGCCGTGTGGGCGCCCTTGAGGTGGTGGCGGACGGCGCGACCCTTACAGGGGCCGGTGTCATTGATCTTTTGCGCTATGTCATGGATCTTTCGTTGACCGCAACGCTCACAGATCATGCGCGTTTCCCGCCTTTCCAAATCACCCTTAAGGGCCCCTTGAATGACCCTAAAAAAAGTTATGACGTCAGCGCCCTTCAAGGGTATTTGATCGAAAACATTTTCACGACGATTCTAAAGTCGCCTACAAAGATTTCTCCCAAAGCACTTCTTCAAGGATTGATTCCAGGGACCGGAGATGAGGGAGCGTCTCCCACGCCTTCTGATCAAAATCAAGATCAAAAGAAAAACCAAGAAAGTCCTGCAGAAGAACTTATCGAAAAGCCGGCTAAGGCCCTTGGCGGTCTCTTGAAAGGTCTATTGTAATGAAAAAATATCTTTTATTTTTTGTGCTGATTGTTTTAGGGATGATCCCTGCCTTGGCCGCGTCTGACGCTGCCTTACAGGCAGAGGAACTTTCCCTTTTATGGGTAATTCCCTTTGGGGGAATTCTTCTTTGTCTGTCCTTATGTCCGCTTTTTGTCCCAAACTTGTGGCACCATCATTACGGCAAAATAGGGGCGGCGTGGGCGCTCTTAACCCTTGGGGGAATGATCCATCACGGGGGCCTCGAAACTGCCGCCTATGAGGTTTGTCACACGTATCTTGCGCACTATTTTCCCTTTATCATCTTGGTGGGAGCTCTTTTTACTATCAGTGGCGGCATCAAAGTCACCGTGCACGCCCCGGCAACACCCTTTAGTAATACGGTGCTTCTTTGCGTGGGGAGTTTCGTTGCAAGCCTTATCGGGACAACGGGAGCGGCCATGCTTTTTATCAGACCCCTTCTGGCCATTAACAAAGAGCGTGCCTTTAAAACCCACAGTGTGATCTTTTTCATCATCCTTGTATGTAATGTGGGCGGCGCCCTTAGCGCCATTGGCGATCCACCTTTGTTTTTAGGGTTTTTGAATGGTATTGATTTCTTTTGGCCCACGAAAAAACTTTTTTGGCCGACGATGATGATTCTGATTCCCCTTCTCGCTCTTTATGCGGGGATTGATCATTGGTACCTTAAAAAGGAAACCCTAGCGCCTTACAAGGCGCCTCCAGGTCGGCGTCTGATCTTTGCTGGCAAGCGCAATATCCCCATGATGGCAGCCGCCATTGGGCTGGTGCTGCTCAGCGGTTTTTGGCAATCATCCTTCTACGTGTCTTTGATGGACGTAAAACTCTATGCCCAGGACCTTGTGCGTGATTTGGGACTTGTGGGGCTTTCCTGGGCGTCTTGGCGCTACGGCCCTCGAAGCGCACGCCAGGATAACGATTTCAGCTGGGAACCCCTAGTGGAGGTCGCAAAACTGTTTGCCGCCATTTTCATTACGGCCGCCCCTGTCATGGCCATCCTCAAGGCGGGAGACAAAGGATCCATGGCGGCCCTTGTGTCCCTTGTCACAACAAACGGTCAACCTGTAAACGCCGCGTACTTTTGGCTATCGGGGATTTTGTCGGCCTTCCTTGATAACGCACCCACCTATTTGGTGTTTTTTAGTCTGTCAGGCGGCGACCCAGAGGCTCTCATGGGCGCTTTGGACCACACTCTCATGGCTTTTTCTATGGGGGCAGTGTTCATGGGGGCCCTTACCTATATTGGGAACGCTCCTAACTTTATGGTAAAATCCATCGCAGAAAGTCAAAACGTCGCGATGCCCAGTTTTTTTGGGTATATGGCATGGTCTTGTGGACTTTTGCTGCCGCTTTTTCTATTACTGACCATATTAATTTATTAACGACCATAAAAGGACCTGTGCCATGGATCAAACATCCCACCCAGAAATGGATCTTTCAGGGGAAAAAGAAAATATTTTCAGAGCCTCACGCCTGGCAAAGCTGGACGCCATCAAAGCTATGGGCATAAATCCCTACCCTTCGTCTTTTGAGCGATCCCATAATCTGGAGACCCTTCAACACGATTTTTTCGAGCTTGAATCGGGCGCAGAGACCGAGACAGTCGCCCGCGTGGCGGGACGTATTCGCGCCATTCGTAACAGCGGGATGTTCATTGACCTTCACGACAGCACCGGCAAGCTTCAGTTGTTTTGCCATAAGGACGTTATGGGCGAAGTGGCGCTAACCCTCATCAAGCAACTAGATGTGGGAGACATCATTGGCGCCGCGGGCCTTATTCGCCGCACCACCAGGGGCGAGCTGACCCTGAACGTCAAAGAGATTTCTCTTTTGTCCAAAGCGCTTCTTCCCCTTCCTGAAAAATACCATGGCCTCAGCGACGTCGAGACCAGATACCGTCAGCGGTATCTTGATCTCATCATGAATGAAGATAGTCGGGCGACCTTGCGCGCGCGCAGCCAAATTATTTCCGCCATGCGCCGCTATTTAACGGACGAAGGATTCCTTGAGGTTGAAACACCCATGCTGCAAACCATTGCAGGGGGTGCTGCAGCAAGGCCTTTTATCACCCATCACAACGCCCTTGATCTTGATTTGTATCTGCGTATTGCGCCCGAGCTTTACCTCAAGCGGTTGATTGTGGGCGGACTTTCCGACAAGCTTTTTGAAATTAACAGAAACTTCAGAAATGAAGGGGTGTCCACACGTCACAACCCTGAATTCACCATGATCGAGCTTTACCAAGCATACGGTGATGCCAGCACCATGATTGAGCTCACCCAAACCATGATTTCTCATATTGCGATGACCCTCTTTGATACCACAAGCTTTGAGTATGCTGGTAAAACTCTTCACTTTGCAAAGCCTTGGCGCGCTGTCTCCATGCTGGACGCCGTACGTGAAGTGACGGGCCTTGACCTTGGTCAACTGGACGCGGCCGCTGCTGCCGAGGCCGTTAAAACCCTTGGCATCACTATTAAAAAGGGCGCTCTGTGGGGAGAAATCGTCGAAACTGCCTTTGCCGAAAAGGTCGAAGAAACCCTGATTCAGCCAACCTTTGTAACGGAATTTCCTTTGGATATTTCACCGCTTGCCAAACCTCACCCCACAAACCCTCGTCTAACGGAGCGTTTTGAGGTCTTTGTGAACGGAATCGAGCTTGCCAACGGCTTTTCAGAGCTCAGCGATCCCATTGATCAGCGCGCGCGCTTCGAGGCGCAAGTGGACGCGAAAAACAAAGGAAACGATGAAGCCCACGCCATGGATGAGGATTTCATCACGGCCCTAGAGTACGCCATGCCCCCAACCGGCGGCCTTGGGATTGGCATCGACCGCTTGGTCATGTTCCTCACGGGTGCCCCCAGCATTCGGGACGTCATCGCCTTTCCCACCATGAAACCAAAAGACTAATCCCCAAACGAAGAGAGCGGTCTCAAAGCCGCTCTTGTTTGTCTTTAGAAGAAGAAAAAATAATCGTGGCGGATGGGGTGGGATTCGAACCCACGAAGGAGTCGCCCCCTTGCCGGTTTTCAAGACCGGTGCCTTCAACCGCTCGGCCACCCATCCAACACACCCTCATTGATATCCTGGGAACGAGCCTTCGTCAAGAAAACACGTGAGCTACGGGCAAGAAAACCTAAAATTCTTCAGTGAATTTGTTCTGCACAAGGCTGACAAGGGCCTTAAGGGCTTCGTCGGCACCCGCGCCCGTGCAGACGATCTCAAGAAAAGTGCCTTGTCTTGCCCCCAACAGCAAAAGCCCCATGAGGGAAGTCCCCGGCACTGTACGGTGGGCATGGCAGACCTGAATATCGGCGTTAAAACTCTCGGCAAGCTTCACAAACCTTGCGGCCGCCCGCGCATGGAGTCCGCGTACATTGACGACCTCAACGATTTGGCGCACACAAGACACTTCTTCTTGAGGGGTCACGATCCAGTTCCAAGGAGGCGTGAGGCAACGTTAATATACGAGCGTGCGGCTTCTTGAGCGGCAAGGGACGCCTCTTCCAGGGTGTGCGTGCTTCTGACTTTGGCAAGCTTCACGAGCATGGGCATGTTCACCCCTGCAATGACCTCAAGATTTTCGTAAGCCCCCAAAAAGGAGATCGCAAGGTTGGACGGCGTGCCACCAAACATATCCGTTAAAAGGAGGACCCCTTTGCCCGTCTCCACCTCGTCAATGAGCGCGGCAAGGCGTCCCCTGGTGTCTTCCATGTCCTCTTCCCAATTGACGCACAGGGCTGCTAGTTTTTCTTGCTTGCCCACCACGCGCTCAAGCACATTTAAGAATTCTTGCCCAAGAGACCCGTGGGCAACGATAATCACACCAATCATTTTTTACTCCCTATTTATTTTCTATCATCATACGCGCGACTGACCATCTAAACAAACAAGTCTTTTTTCTCAAGATAGTTTTTAGCTAGTAAAGTGGTCAAGAATTGACATATGATATTTTGCTTTTGTGTCAACCTTACCAAAGAGGAGTGTTATGTCTACGTCATCCCCCACCCATTCTCACAAATGGGTCTTTATCACCGCTGGATTTGCCATGTTTTCCATGTTTTTTGGCTCTGGAAATTTGGTCTTTCCTTTGGTGGTGGGATACAAGACGCTAGACCAATTCTCCCACGCAGCCCTTGGTCTTTTGGTCACAGGGACCTTGGTGCCTTTTTTGGGGCTTCTGACCATGATTTTCATGAACGGAGACACAAAAAAGTTTTTCTCTAAACTTGGGGCCGTGCCGGGTTTTCTTTTACCGTTTTTGATGCTAGCGCTGCTTGGTCCTTTCGGCGTGTGTGCACGCTGTATTCTGGTGTCTTACGGCAGCATCAGTCTTGTGTGGCCCGAGCTTCCTTTTCCTATTTTTAGCATCAGTTTCGCCCTGATCGCCGCTCTCATGACCCTCAATCGCAAGCGTCTTGTGCGCCTTCTTGGGCGCTATTTGACGCCGTGCTTGCTTTTGGGGATCACGCTGATTTTGGTGGTGGGCATCTGGCAAGCAAGCCCTCCAAGCCCTTCTCCCCTTGGATCAACGGCGTCTTTTAATATTGGCCTTCATCAAGGGTATCAGTTGATGGACCTGTTAGCCGCGTTCTTTTTTTCCGCGACCATCGTAGAGTACCTCCATGCACACCTTGGCAAGGGCGCAAGCATTCCTTACGTTGCCAAGGAAGCCGTTAAGGCAAGCGGCGTTGGGATCACCCTTCTTGCCATCGTGTATTTAGGCTTTGTGGGCCTTGGGGCGTCTTACGCGCCGTACTTGCACGGAGCGTCCGCTGAAAAAATGCTGATCCTCATTGCCCAAAAAACCTTAGGTGATATGGCCCTTCCCCTTTTGGCGCTGACCATTTGCCTTGCATGCCTGACAACTTTGGTCGCCCTTGCAGGCCTTTTTGCCGAGTTTTGCCAAAAGGAAATGTTCAAAGGGAAAATCGGTCGCACGCCTTGCGTAATCGTGACTTACATCCTGTGTAGTGTGATTTCTTTTCTGGGCTTTGACGAGCTTGCCTCTTGGATTGGGGGCGTCATGGACTTTGTGTACCCCGCGCTTATTGTGCTCTCTCTTGTGTCCATTACGGATTACTTTATGAAAAGCAACTGGGCGCCAAAACTCTTTTATGTGGCCCTTGGGGTTTTGGGGCTAGCAAAGGTTGCAAAGGCGGGGGGCCTTTTTTAACCCTCTAACTCGCTGTCAAAAAGGGTGCTTTGTAGACGCGGCGCTTGCAAGCCAAGATGTTTGTAAGCCGCCGCCGTCAACATACGACCTCTTGGTGTGCGTTGTAAAAAACCTTGCTGAATGAGATACGGCTCGACAACTTCTTCAAGGGTATCCCGCTGCTCGAAAAGGGCGGCAGCAAGGGTCTCGGCGCCCACAGGTCCTCCCCCGTAGGATTTTGCAATGGCAAGGAGGTACCTCAGGTCCTGCCCATCAAGACCGATTTGATCCACGCCCAAGCGGTTTAAGGCGGCGTCCACCTGAACACGGTCCATGGGCACACCACTTTCTGTGCCGAAATCCCGTACCCGGCGTAAAAGGCGCCCGGCAATACGAGGGGTTCCGCGCGCACGTCTTGCGATTTCCTGAATACCCTGAGCAGTAAGAGAGAATCCCAGAAGACGCGCACCACGCTCAACCACAAGCTCAAGTTCTGCCGGTGTATAAAAATCAAGGCGTAAGGGAATGCCGAAACGGTCCCGAAGGGGCGCTGTGAGAAGACCCGTTCGGGTTGTGGCCGCGACCAGTGTAAAGGGTGGCAAGTCAATTTGAATGGATCTGGCAGAGGGGCCCTCTCCTAAGATCAAGTCAAGCTTACAATCTTCCATGGCGGGATAGAGGATTTCCTCGATCACAGGATTAAGGCGGTGAATTTCATCAATAAATAAAACATCTCTCGGTTGAAGATTGGTCAAAATGGCCGCCAGATCCCCAGCCTTTGAAATAATGGGGCCAGAGGTTGCCCGAAACCCTACCCCTAATTCCTGGGCAATAATATGGGCAAGCGTTGTTTTACCAAGACCGGGAGGGCCATGGAAGAGCACATGATCCATGGCCTCACCCCGGGCTTTGGCCGCGCCCACAAAAACACGCAGGTTCGCACAAACTTCTTTTTGTCCAATAAAGTCCCCAAGGCTTTTAGGGCGCAGAGACGGCCCCTCCCCTTCGATCTCCTTTTCATAGGGATCCAAAAGAGGGTTGGCTGCAGACCTAAGATTTTGAGAGCTGGGCGAGGGCAAGGCGGATAACCTCCTGAACGGTTGAGTTGGGCGCACTCTTAACGATGTCTGTCACAGCGCTGGTGGCGTCCATCAAGCGGTAGCCAAGACCCACCAGAGCTTGGGTTGCGTCTTTGAGGACTCCTTGGGGACCTTGAAGTGGCTGGGAAGAAATACTTTCAAGCGCGTAAACGTTGGTAAGACTTTGCTCCATGACAGCTCCCACTTTGTCTTTAAGCTCGTTCACAATGCGTGCCGCAAGCTTAGGGCCAACCCCTTCGGCTTTTGTAAGGTAACTTTGATCTTGAAGGGAGAGCGCTCTAAAAACGTCTTCGACCGCCCCAATACTTAGTAGCGCGAGCCCCACGCGCGTGCCGACTCCCTGGACGGAGGTCAGAAGCTTAAAAAGGCGCCTTTCTTCGGGACTATGAAAGCCGATGAGGGAAATATCATCTTCGCGCACTAGCATCTGTGTCCACAAAGTGACGGTTTGACCTGGATGGGGGAGTGCTGCCAGAGCGCCGGCCGAGCACGTTAAATGATAACCAACCCCCTGTACGTCCAAAACGACGTATGTTTCTGCGACTTCCTCCACAAGGCCTTTTAATTTTGAGATCACGAAGTTTTCTCCCAATAGGTTTGTGTCTGACGGCACCATCCATGACATATGGCCACGGCCAGGGCGTCAGCGGCGTCGGCCGTTGTGCAACCGGCCGTCGGTAGGAGCCTTGCCACCATGGCGCTTACTTGCTCTTTGCCGGCATGACCCGCGCCCACCACGGTTTTTTTCACTTGGTTGGCGGTGTATTCACCCACATGAAGACCATACTTGGCAGGGGTGAGAAGCACAACCCCCCTTGCCATGCCAAGCTTGAGGGTAGAGGCAGGGTTTTTGTTCACAAAGGTTTCCTCAACGGCAGCCTCTTCTGGGGCATGGGTTTCTACAATCTGACACAAGTGTGTGTAAAGGTAAGAAAGCCTTTCCGGCAGTGGCACGCCTTGGGGAGGGCTTATGACGCCGTGGGCAACGTGGGAGAGTTTTCCGCCCTTGAAGGAGATGACACCCCACCCTGTAAAGCGCAGCCCCGGATCAAGGCCCAAAATGTGCAAGACTCACACCTCTTCCAAAGCTTTTTGTGTGGCCTCATCCATATCTTCGTTGGAGAACACGTTTTGTACGTCATCCAAATCCTCGAGGGCGTCCAAAAGCTTTAAAAGGGATTTGGCCCCCTCCACATCAACGGGCACTGTGTTTTGGGCTTCCCATGAAATTTTAGAAGACAACGGCTCACCAAATTTTTGAGAGATTAACTCTTGAATTTCGTGCAGACGCGTCATGTCACAATAAATCGTGTGTGCGTCCTCATCAGACACCACGTCATCGGCGCCCCCTTGAAGGGCCTCCTCAAACATGGCCTCGTCAGACGCGGCGTTCTTTGGATACACAATCACGCCTTGGCGTTTGAACTGAAAACTCACACTGTTGGTTTCGCCTAAGGAGCCGCCGTATTTATTAAAGGTGGATCTGACGTCCGCCGCGCTCCGGTTACGGTTGTCGGTCAAGCCCTCCACAATAATGGCAATGCCCCCGGGCCCGTATCCTTCGTACCGTACCTCTTGATAATCGGTATCATCCCCGCCGCCCATGGCTTTTTTAAGGGCACGCTCGATATTATCGCCCGGCATGTTTTCAGCGCGCGCGGCCATGATGGCCGAGCGAAGGCGGGGGTTTGACTCAGGCGCAATGCCGCCTTCTTTAGCGGAAACGGTGATTTCCCTGATGAGCTTTGTAAAAATTTTGGCGCGCTTTTTATCCTGCGCCCCTTTGCGATACATAATGTTCTTAAATTTTGAATGTCCTGCCATGATCAATGCCTTTAGTCATACATCCGATCAGAGATTACAGACCTTAACGCCCGCGTCAAGGGGGACCGGCCGTCCCCCGTTGTTTTTACAAAGGACGTTTTACGCTTTGCCAGATGCGTCTTGTGAGAACACCCATCATAACCGTGAAGAGGCCTAAGAAAATCATCACGACTACGCCCATGTGTTTACGCGTTTCCATTTCTGGTTCAGACGCCCAAGCAAGAAAGGTCACAACGTCGTGGGCCATTTGGTGAATGGTGGCTTTGGTGCCATCGGGGTAAGTCACCTGTTCATCACTAATAATAGGAGGCGCCATGGCAATTTGATGCCCAGGAAAATATTTATTGTAGTGCATTCCTGTCGCCATCTGCATTCCTGCAGGCGTCTTTTCATATCCTGTAAGAAGTCCAAAAATGTAATCTGCACCGTGTGGTCTTGCCTTTACAACCATGGATAAGTCTACAGGAAGGGCGCCGTTGTTAGCCTCACGCGCAGCCGCCTCTGTAGGGAAAGGGTGCGCGAAAAAGTCCTTTGGCTCTGCCTTACGTTTGGTGGGTTGACCATCATCAGCCACAGGGCCAGCGACCTCGTACTCAGCCGCAATAGCCTTAACATCTGACTCCGTAAAGCCTAGGGCCTTGAGTTTTTCATACCTCAAGTGATGCATGCCGTGGCAGGCAGCGCACACTTCCCGGTAGACCTGAAGACCGCGCCTGACGGAGGGGCGATCATAGGTGCCAAAGGCTCCAGAAAAACTCCACTTCTGGGCAGGGGGCTTAGGGGTTTCATTGGCATAAAGAACTGACCCCCCTAAAATAAATAAGCAAAGAAAGAGCCAAAGATTTTTTTTCATGTGACTATCCTTTCTTTGAAGGGGATTTCACTCCCGAAAACGCCGCCTCGTAAATGCTGTCAGGGACAGCACGCGTTCGCTCTATCCGCGGCAAAAACGGCAGCACCACCAAAAAGTAAAAGAAATAATAGAATGTCGACAACCGACTCACAAGAAGCGGGATTCCTTCTGGCTGTTGGCCTCCTGCCCATCCAAGAGCCAGACATGAAACAATAAGGAGGGTGTAAAATACCTTAAAGAAAGGGCGGTATTTTCCGCTTCTTACGGGTGAGCGATCAAGCCAGGGAACAGTGAAGAGAATTCCCACTGCCGCAAACATTAAAAAGACGCCGCCGAGTTTGTCAGGAACTGATCGCAAAATGGCATAGAAGGGTAAGAAATACCACTCAGGTACAATGTGGGGCGGAGTGAGAAGGGGGTTTGCTGGAATATAGTTATCTGGCTCACCAAAAAAGTTAGGCGCAAAAAAGACGAAACCCGCCCAAATCAATAAAAAGATCCCCAGTCCATATAGATCTTTCACGGTATAATACGGGTGAAAGGGGATGGTGTCACTGGGATTTTTCTTTTCAACACCCGATGGATTGTTCGACCCATTGGTATGAAGGGCCACAAGGTGCAGCACCACAATGCCAATGAGAAGCATGGGAAAAAGGTAGTGAAGTGAGAAAAAGCGGTTCAGGGTGGGGTTATCCACAGAAAATCCCCCCCAAAGCAGGGTCACGATCGCGTCCCCCACCACGGGAATCGCAGAAAACAGGTTCGTGATGACCGTGGCCCCCCAATAGCTCATTTGACCCCAGGGCAGCACATATCCCATAAAGGCCGTGGCCATCATCAAAAGCAAGATGACCACACCCATAATCCACAAAATCTCACGAGGCGCCTTGTATGACCCATAGAAAAGGCCCCTAAAGATATGAATATACACGGCGATAAAAAACATAGAAGCGCCATTCATATGAATGTAGCGAATAAGCCATCCATAATTGACCTCACGCATGATACGCTCGACGCTGTCAAAGGCATGGTCCACATGGGGCGTATAGAACATAGCAAGAAAAATTCCTGTCAGGACCATAATCACCAAGGTGATCCCCGCAAGAGACCCAAAATTCCACAGATAATTCAGGTTTACAGGAGTTTTGTAGTCAACCAGATGTTCCTTAGCAAAAGAGAAAAAAGGAAGTCTTGCATCCACCCAGGCCATAAATCCCGTTTGATTTTGTGGCGTGTTTTTTTGTTCTGACATTTTAGGCCTCCTGACCCACGCGAATGCTGGTATCGCTTAAAAAAGTATACGGGGGGACAGGCAGGTTGTGGGGGGCAGGCCCTCGTCTCACGCGCCCTGATGCGTCATATTCTGAACCATGGCACGGACAAAACCAACCTCCATATTCGCCTTTGTGATCACTGGGTTTTTGACCAGAGGGTACACACCCCAAATGGGTGCAAACACCCACGACAATAAGCCACTCTGCTTTTTTGACCCGTTTGTCATCTGCTTCAGGATCAATGAGTTTCGTCATGGGTACAGCCCGAACTTGCTGTATTTCTTGAGGGGTGCGCCTTCTAATAAAAAGAGGTTTACCACGCCACATGATGGTGATCGCTTGGCCCACTGCGATGGGGGACAAATCCACATCCACAGTTGCACCGGCCAGGGTATCTGCAGCAGGGTTCAAACTGTCCACAAAGGGCCAAATAAAACTCGCCACACCAACGCCGCCCATGGCCGCAGACGCCAAGATCAAAAAGTCACGCCGGGTCTTTTTTTCATTGGCCACAGGTGCATTTTGAGTTGAATCGAGGGATGACATGTAAAGTACACCTCTAAAAATTATCTAAAAACCTCCATCACAGTTGTACCACAACCACAAGAACAGGACCAGTCTCTTCGCATGATCTTTATTAAACTGTGACTTCATAACCAGGAAACAAAAGATCTGTATGGTCTTAGGTTTGTCCTCTTGCGCTCACACGTTATATTTTTCACAATAGGTTAATCAATGTGATCAAACAGGGATCAGAATGACAGCGTCTTCCAAGGAAAAAATCCCTTTGCTTGTCATGGGCGCCTTGGGCATTGTATATGGTGATATTGGTACAAGTCCCCTTTACGCCCTAAAAAGCTGTTTTTCTTTGGGAAATTTGCCTGCCACGGCTCCTAACATTTTGGGGCTTACGAGCCTTTTTTTCTGGACCCTGATCCTGATTGTGTCGATCAAGTATGTGCTTTTCGTTTTACGTGTAGAAGAGCACGGCGAAGGGGGAATTCTTGTTTTATCATCGATCTGTAGCCATATAAAAGAAAAGTGGGTCAAGGGTTTTTCTCTGCTTATGGGCCTCCTGGGATCAGCGCTTCTTTTTGGAGACGGGGTCATTACACCCGCCATTTCTGTCTTGAGCGCCCTTGAGGGACTCACACTCCTCTCGCCGGCCATCGCGCCCGAGGTAACGATTTTATCTGTCACCTTGTTGATTTTATTATTTGTAGTTCAAAAACATGGAAGTGGTAAACTCGGAGCCTACTTTGGCCCCATCATGACTCTCTGGTTTTTTACCCTCGCTTTCCTTGGTGTTTTGTCCATCCTCAAAACGCCCTCCATTCTTCTTGCCATAAGCCCTACCCACGCCTTGTCCTTTCTCGTGGGCGGAGGATTACCTGCTCTTATCGCCATGGGGGGCACCATTATGGTGGTCACGGGCGCCGAAGCCCTTTACGCAGATCTGGGTCACTTTGGTGCCAGACCCATTCGCGTTTCGTGGCACAGCGTTGTTTTTCCGGCGCTCGCGCTTAACTATCTTGGCCAAGGGGCCCTTCTCTTGCGTGACGCCAGCGCTCTTGCAAACCCATTCTACCAATTAGCCCCTTCCTGGTGTCTTGTGCCTTTAGTTGTTTTATCAACGCTTGCAACGCTTATCGCTTCCCAATCCATTATTTCGGGCGTTTTTTCGTTGACATGGCAGGCCATAATGCTTGGTGACTTACCTCGGCTTCGCGTGATACACACCTCCCACGCCCAGCGCGGTCAGGTTTATGTGCCTGCCGTTAATATTCTTTTGTGTGTGATGACCATGAGCGCCGTGCTTCTTTTTCAAACTTCCGAAGGTCTTGCGGCGGCTTATGGGTTTAGTGTGGCGGGTGCGATGCTTGCCACAACCCTCATGCTGTGCTGTGTGGCACATTTTAAGTGGCATTGGTCTGTTCTTAAGGTTTTGCTCACCTTGGCGCCCCTAGTACTTTTGGATGTGTTCTTTTTCGCGCTTAACCTATCTAAATTTCTCCATGGTGCTTGGTACGCACTTCTGTTGTCGGCTGCAACGTTTACCATTATGAAATCTTGGCAAAAAGGTACACAAACTTTGGAGCGTCAAAGGCCCTACGCCCACGAAGCTCTTTCACAGTTTTTGGAAGAACACTTAGACCTTTTTCCAACACGCCTTCCTGGAACTGCCGTCTACATGACAAGGACGCCCGATCAAACGCCTTCTTCCTTGCGGATAAACCTAAAGCACAATAAATTTCTTCATGAAAAAGTTCTTTTTATTTCGATTATTACCACAAGAGAACCCCGCATTAGCCTGTCAGACAAATTCACCGCCCAAGAAATTCTGCCCAATATTTATACCGTTTCGGCGTTTTACGGGTTCAAAGAAATTCCCGATCTTCAAAAGATTCTTCAATGGCTTACAGAAAAAGATCTTCTAGACTGCCATTATGACGCCTCGTTTTTCCTTACGCGCGGCGTTCCCATTTTATCTTCCAGAAGTGCGTCACATACTTTCATGAACAAGCTTTATATGTTTTTATCAAGAAACGCCTTGTCGGCCCATGAATTTTATAAAATTCCTTACCAACAACTTGTAGAAATAGGGATCCGGTACCACCTCTAGCAGTAGGAATTTTTTTCCCCATTAGGGTCGATTCGAGCAGGAATTTTTTTCCTCTTTTGGTTTTATTCGAGACCCCCTCTTTTTGTTGAGTAAAAAAACATCTATCAAACAAACACTTAAGGTCATCTGTGACGAATCTTCAGACATGGCACACGGCTTGCATGACTTAACAGGGATACGTGAGTATCTCGTGAGGCGCCAGGTAGGCGCTAAAAACAACCGCAGGAAGCGAAAGGAATAAAAAATGGTCGACGTAACAGGTCTTTCAAACTTATCAGCTCTTCAAACACAAAATAACATGAAGAAGCATACCACAAGTGCTGCCGATGCCATCGCACAGCTCTCGAGTGGTACAAAACTCATCAAGGCGTCTTCTGACTCATCGGCGGCAGCTATCTCCAAAGCCATGACGTCGGATATTTCAGTCTTGAATCAAACAAAAATTAACGCGTCCAACGCCTCGAGCCTGATTCAGGTGGCAGCCAGCGCCATGAACGACCAGCTCTCGCTCTTGACATCGCTCAAGACGCTCGCCACAAAAGCCGCTGACGCCTCTCTTAGCCCCACCAACCGGGGTCTTGTGAACAATGAGTATCAAGAAATTCTCAAGCAAAACGGTGACGTGGCCGACCGCGCCCGCTGGAACGGGGTCTCTCTTATGACTGGCGGCGCCGGAACTGTGACCCTTTCTGGTGTTGTTGCACAAGCAACCGGTAACGTTGCAGCGCCAGCCCTTGCCAACACCATGGCAGGTACCGTGAACGCCGCGACCACAGGTTTTATTGACGGTACGGCCACAGACGTGGTTGTGAATATTGCCAGTGCTAACTCATATGATGTCTCCATCAAAGTAGGTGAACAGTGGTTTACAGCAGAAGGCGTCGTGCCTGCGGGCGGTGGTATTTTGACGCTTACCAGCACAGCCGATAGCGCGAACCGCATTGCCCTTGACTTTGCCGCCAACGTGGCTGGTATCGCGAGTGCGGCCAACTTCCAGCAAGGTCTTGAGGAAACCCTTGGTATTCCTGCTGGGCGTCTTAATGCGACGTTCTTGTCTCAATCCACGGCTGCCAACAACGGCCTAACAGGCGTCACTGCCGCTTCAAGCGCGCCAACAGGAACCTACTCCATTCGTTATGACGCTAACAGCAACTTAGTCACCCTTACTAACGGCGAGCAAAAGTGGACACAAAGCATCGCCACCACGGGTGCGGCGCAAACCATTTCCTTTGCCAATGGTATCTCGGCCACTTTTGACAACACCTTTGCTGTTGGAACAAGTGTGACACCCATGACGTTTGATGTGGCCAGAAGTGCTACGAACCAAGTAAGCCTGACCTTCCAGCTTGCTGAAAAGGCAACGGATACCCTTACGGTGAATATTGCCGGGACAACCAACCAAGCTCTGGGCATCAATGGCACATCCGTTGATACGATTCAAAATGCCAATACCGCGTCAGACGCGCTTAAGGTCGCCATTGACCGCGTGAATAGCGCGTTTTCTCAAATTGGTGCGCAGCAAAAAAGACTTGAGTCCACGCAAAATAACCTGACCAACACCGTGACAAACTTGGAGGCGGCCAGAGCAAACGTGGCCGACGCAGACATTGCCGCGTCCATGACGAACTTTACGATTTCCAACACCATGGCACAGGTGTCCAACGTTGCCCTTTCCCAAAGCTTAGGGTTGACGCAACAACTCCTGTCCATTGTAAGGACTTAATAAAATGAGAGAAAAGAGATAATTTTTCTCTCTTTGCGTGATCCAGTGGCGCGGCCTTTAGGGGCGGCGCCACTTTGTGGTTTAGAATGTTGATGATGAATAAGTGAAACAGAAGGAGGGCAAAAATGGCAACTGTTTCAGGTTTACCAGGTACACCCACCCCTTATGTGCCAGCTGGCGCGACCAAGGACAGTGTACCTCCAGAAAAAAGAGTGATCCCAAGTCCTGAAAAGCAGGACCCCGATGTTCGTCGTGCCCCCAGCGCTCGCACCACAAAGGAAAGCATTCCTGTGTTCAATATTGATACGGCAGAAAAAAATGAAAAAGACACTGCAGATGGCATAGAAGATGCATCTCTAAAAAAAGAGATTCGAGCGTCATCCTATGAAACAGGACTTGGCGTTTTTGATGGAACGGTGGTGCAAGAGCTTCGCGATTCTTCTACCAATCAGGTGGTCGAGCGACATCCCAAAAAAGGATGTGATGAATACATAAAGCATGCTGCCATCGAGGAAACAAGCGACAACAAGCGTATTCAAATCGCCAGTTAGGATAGAGGAAAATGCCAGACATATCGCCCGCAACCATACGAAGCCATGAGAGTTTAAATCCTTTTAAAGGAGCGACCTTTAATGGAAAGGTGATGGGCAAGGATGTCGGCGAAATTCTAAAGGATTTTGAAAAAGTAGAAGAAGTAAAAGTTAATGCTATCAAAGAAGAGATTGATATTGTTAACAAGAACGCGGAAAAATTGTCAACCCTTCAAAGCAAAGTCACCGATATCAAGACGTCTTTGTCCCAACTATTTGGAGAAGGTCTGGGTGCAAGTGCGTCTGGGGCCTTTGCCACAAGAGAGGCTGTGCTGGTTTCAGGTGATAGCAACGTCCTTGATGCGTATGTTTCCAATGACGCCAACATCGGAGATATCTCTGTTCTTGTCAAACAACTTGCCAGCAAAGACGCGGTCAGTGCGGCCGGACATGTGACAGATCTTAACCAACCCCTTGGATGGACAGGGTCCATTGATGTGGGCACCACCGCTCAAGATGGGTCAGGCCAGGTCGTTCATAACACCACCACCATTAACCTCGATGCGTCCATGAGCCTCAATGATCTTATGGACGCCGTCAACAATCAAACAAGCACGAATCATTTAAGTGCAGAAGTCACAAACTTCCCTGGACAATATGTTCTCTCTTTTCAGGCCACCAATTATGCAGAAGCGATTAGCATAGATACCACAAATCTTAATGTGAACGGTGGTGATGCCACGATTTTACCTATTTCTTCCCAAAGAACCGTCAACGATCTTTCCGCTGTGGTTCAATTTAGGGGCATCAACAGAGACATCCTTTACCCTTCTAACGTGATTCCCGCAGGCGCTCAAGCTGAAGGAGTCTCCTTTACCCTTCAGCATCCAGACCCCAATACACCTGTGACCATTCGGATCCAAAACTCTCAATCAGCTGCCGTTACAGCCATCAAAACTTTTGTGGAAAGTTATAATGCCCTGCAGGATTACTTGGCCACCGATGATGCATATCAAGGCGAGGCCCGTAAGGCTGTAAGTCATCTTGGCTTAACTTTATCCAATGTCGCTCAAGGAGTCCCAGCAGGAAGCCTCAATAACTTAAGATCTTTGGGCGTCAACCTCGGTAGCGACGGAAAACTGACCATTGATACACCAACCCTCGTCAACACCCTGGAAACCAAATTCGATCAAGTTTCCCAAGTATTTGGATTCGAACAAAAGTCCACAAATTCATCTTTTATCATGATGAATCGGCCTACCCTTCTCAATGACGATATGCTTACCACGGGGGTTGGGATTACCGTGACCAAGGCCCAAGATGGGTCTTTTAGTGCCACCATGTCTCTTGGGGGACAAAATTATAATGCTGTCCTAGGACAGCCGAGTCAGGGGACCGTGACCATTTCGGCTGATCCAAACTCTCCTCTTGCGGGGATGAGCATCTTATGTGTTGGGCTCGACAGCCTTCCTAATGGCGTACAGTCAACAAAGTCTACACATATCTCCATGAGTTCAGGTGTTGCGGATCAACTTCTGACATACATCAACCCGCTTCTCAACAGTGATCCCAAAAAGGGCCTTTTTGCCCTTGAGCTTCAAAATCTTTTAGGAAATAAGTTGGACAAAAACGTCACTGGAGAAAAACAACTCCTTGAACAAAAGCTTGCCACACAAAAAGAAAGTGCGGGTGTTAATATCCAAAAACAAATGATGGCCTTTCAAAAATTACAAATAGTTAACCAAAGACTTGAGATGCAAAAAAATGCCATCGATACCATGGTTAAATATACCGCCAAATCGTAACATAGGAGAGTTCCATGTCACCGACACAGCATCGCATTTACAAAAAGAACACAGCCAATAGTGGTGATGTCACGGAAAATATGGCCCTTCTTCTTGAGCAGCTCGCTGTCCACATGAAAGCCGCCCATCAAGCCATCCTGTCAAAAGATGTGGAAAAACGCTTTAAAGAAAGCGAGCGGGCATCCTTTATTCTGGCAGGGCTTAAAGGCGCTCTTGTGCGTCTTGACAGTGAGCAGGCAAAGACAGCAGATGGTCTTCAGCGTTTTTATGACTCTATGGAAACCCTGATCATGCGCATGAATATTTTTAATAGCGCCGAAACAGCCAAAAGCTTAGAAGAAAGCTTTTTTAACCTTGCTCAAAAATGGCGGCAGGTTGGTCATCAAAAGAACCAAAAGACCTTTTCACCGCCGCCCCCCTCAGAAGGACAGGAAAAATATTTCGCGAGTGTTTAAACACTCTATACAGAAGCTCTTTTTTAGCTCACCATCTTTGGGTACAAATTAATGTGTGAGGAAAAAATGGAGTCCTATAAAGCCTTAAGTTTACCAGCTCTTTTGTTGGGTGTGTGCATTGCCCTGGGTCCCAGCAGTGCAGGGTATTTCATCTACAAAGGGATTGTCGATGCCAAAGATAGAGAGCGTTACGTGACGGTCAAAGGCCTTGTGGAGCGTCTTGTGAAATCAGACACGGCGCAGTGGAATCTGTCCTTCCAAATCACCGGAGATGACTTAAAAGTGCTGGAGGCGTCTTACACGAGTTCTGCTGAAAAAGTTAAAGCCTTTCTTTTTAAACAAGGTTTTGTAGAGTCCGACTTTACACAATCTCCCTTAAGCATCGTTGACAACCATGCGCGCACTTGGGGCAATCAGCTTCCGCCCACCCGGTACACAATCACAGGGGGGTATTTCATACAGTCGTCAAAGGTGGAAAAAGTACAAGAAGCTGACCGCAATCTTGCCTCCCTTTTTAGGGAAGGGGTGATTTTGCAAGATGCGCGCCCTACCTATTCCCTCAGCACCTTTAATGCCTTGCGTTCAGAAATCTTAGCAGAAGCCACGAAAAATGCGCGCACCATGGCCGAACAATTTGCGAAAGACTCCAACAGCCAGGTAGGGTCAATTCGACGTGCCAATCAAGGCGTCATCTCTATCCTGGACCCTCAGGCAGGCCCTACAGAAGACTGGAACTCAGGTCAGGCGTCTTTAACAAAGAAAATTCGTGTTGTTTCTACTTTTGACTTTTTTCTTCACTAATCAGTTAAAGGGGGTCATGCCCCCTTTTACCCCTTAATGTGGCTTAGAAGCAGGTTTTCATCTTGCGGTGAAAGATATTTAACCAGATAATTTGTTGCGTGCGCTACATCGAGGGCTGGTGAAAAGAGGTAACCCTGAGCATAAGGGCAAGAAAGCTCTTTAAGCCTTGATAGTTGGGCCTTGTTTTCAACACCCTCGGCAACTGTTTTGAGGCCCAAATCTTTGGCCATACCAATAATCGTTGAGACGAGACGCTCTGCTTTTGGATCTTTTATCATGCCCTCAATAAAGGCGCGATCAATTTTTAGAAAATCAAAGGGAAAGCTATGAAGGTAGCTTAACGAAGAGTATCCTGTTCCAAAATCATCAATGGAGATCCTGGACCCCAGGCTTTTAATCCTTTCAAGTCGTTGGATAATCAGGGTAGGATCTCGGATGATGACACTTTCTGTCACCTCTAAAATCAAGTATCGTCTTTTTTCCCCGATATCATTTAAAAGCTTCATAATACCTTCAAAGCAGTAAAAATCTAACAACTGGCGCACGGAAATGTTCACGCTAACATGCGGGCACCTATCAAAACCAACGAGGTCGATCCAAGATCCCACTTGTTGTGCGGCTTTTCGTAACACGAACTCTCCCATACGACCAATGAGTCCGATTTCTTCAGCAAGGGGAATAAACTCTGCTGGTGACACAAAGCCCAGGCCCCCATGCTCCCACCTCATGAGCGCCTCAAAACCAAATAGATGTTGTGTTTCTACATCCACAACAGGTTGATAATAAATACAGAACTCATTTTTTGCTAAGGCTTGTCGCAGATCTGATTCCATTTGCATATTTTGAATCAGTTTTTCATGTTGATATTGATCAAATATCTCTAATCGCGCTTTTCCCGTTGTTTTGGCGTGGTACATGGCAAGATCTGCGTTTTGCAGAACACTTTGAGGCTCCGTCACAGTCTCATCGATCAACGTTAACCCTATACTGCTTGAGATGTGCACCTCCTTTCCTAAAACCATGTAGGGCTGGTTGAGGTGATCTAAAATACGCTGTGAAATGATTTTTGCTTCTTCAAGGGCCTCAACAGGTTCCAAGAGGACGGTGAACTCATCCCCTCCCAGTCTTACAACCGTATCATGGGGCCGCACGACCATTTAAGCACCTGGGCCACAAGTTTAAGAACACCGTCCCCCATTGCATGGCCCATGGTATCATTGATAAATTTAAATCGATCCAAATCTAAAAAAACGACGGCTGCCTTTTTTTCACCGGGCCTCTTTAGCCGCTTAAGTGTTTGATCCAGGCGCTCAAGAAACAGGGACCTGTTGGAAAGTCCTGTTAGTTCGTCATGAAAGGCAGCCCTGTAAAGACAATACTCGTATTCCTTACGAAAATTAATGTCTGTCTGTGATCCAGAAATACGAAGTGCCCTTCCCTTTTCATCTCTTGCGGCAAGACCTTTTGTGTGGACCCAAATGTAGCTCTCAGCGTTGGTTTTTATTCTATATTCAAGGTCTACGCGTTCACTCAGTCCTAAAAGATGATTATGCAGCGCGTTACGAAGGGTGTCACGATCGTCTGGATGAACGCGCTCAACCCAATCTGAAAGTGTGTGAAGCCTATCATCGGGGCTCAGACCTAAAATTTCTTGCCATCTTGGAGAGTATTCGATAAAACCCCTTTCCATATCCCAATCCCATAATCCATCGTTGGAGGCTTTCGCCGCTAGGGAATACTTCTCCTGGCTTTTTTTGAGCTGTTTAGTTTGCTCTAAGAGATTTTTATTTAAGGACATCAGCTCCTCAGACATAACGTCCATCGCATGCTCAATGAGATGTCGCTCCCTGTCAGACTCTTGGTATGCGCGCGCCACCAAGTCGATCAGGTTCATAAGCATGCGCTCTGCATTTTCCTCAAACACAGTACAAACTTGTCTTTTTAATAGATTATGTCCTATTTTTTTTATAAGAGAGGCTTTTTTCACGCCCCGCCTCCCCGCGTAGCTACGCGCTCCGTCAGCGTCGTAATGGTCATGGACTGATTATGCAGAACGGGGGTTCTAGTATGCGGGTGGGGCGCGATTTCGCCATATGAATAGAGCCCTATGGCAGAATTTTTTTTTCCAAGTACGTGCTTGACGGTCTCAACTTCTTCAACAGTTTTTTGACCCATCATAATTTTTCTACCGATGCAACTCACGATAAACGAAAGACTTTTAGGAGTGTCAAAGGAGCTTTGGAGGGCGGCAGACTTTGCTCCATCTATCAAATCATCAAACTTTGCCCACATGAGCTGAGCGTTCCAATTCCTTGGAATGCTCGCCGCAAACGACATACTTTTTTCACGGTCATTGATCCCCAACACGGTACGAATCACTTTACTTGCCTCTCCCTGATCCTGGGGCCAAATGGAAAGAGGAAAGTGAAAAGCTGAAAGAGGAAGCTGATCAGATGCTTTTCCTAAATACTTTTTGTAAAGATCTAGGCAAGGAGTTTGGTCCAACATATAAAGAGTATTCCCCTGTGAGTGTGTGATCTCGCGGTGCGGACCAAAACCACTCCACTGTCCTCCCCTCCCCCACTTGACCACTAAATCATCCCCGTAAAACCCGATGCCGATGACCTTATGCTCTTGAGGAGGTTCATTACAGCCTACTAATGTTTTTTCAAAAGTGTCACCGTCCGCGGCCCCACCTCCCGTCAAAATGACTTTAGTGGTATTCAGTACGTCACTTAAGCCTCTCACAAGCTCGCTTCCGTTGGTGTGAATGCTGTCGTAAAGCACAAAAACCCCTTTAAGGCATTTTTTTTGACTTAAATCTTGGGCAAGGGCGTAACCAACTTGGTATGATTTCTCGCTATTTTCTATTTCCTTTGAAACACCCAAAACACTTGATGTCTTAAAGGTTATCGCCATGTAAACGCCCGGGCCTTGTCTACACGCGCTGTCCAAAATCACGTCATCGGCACTGCAACCCGCGATCACAGCACGGGGATAATACTCTTTAAGTTTTTCAAAGTAAGAATGATTTTCCAACGAGCGTCGTGAAGAAAAATATAAAACAAGGTGTGCAGAAGACGTTTTATTGACTTTAACAAGATCTTTTAAAAGTCC
>JAJTHL010000003.1 GCA_021298595.1 Alphaproteobacteria bacterium
CCATATAGAAATTTTATTATGTCTGCAATGAAAAAAAACACAGTCCCCTTGCTACGAGAAGTGTCTCGCAAACTTGTGCGTGAGCTTGGCCTTTTAAACTTAGACACCCTCCCCTTCAAGCACCTTACCCAACATTGGCACACTCTCATTGAAATAGGGAAAAAGCCCGGCATTACCTCCTCGGAAATTGCAGCACTCTTAATCCTCTCTCCGTCAACGACCTCGCGCCTCATTACGACCCTTTGTAAAGAAGAGCTTGTCAGCGCCCATGAAGGCCGCCTTGACCGCCGTGAGAAAACCCTTACCCTTACCGCCAAAGGTCAAGAAGCGCTTGGCTACATCGATACCTTTTCCGATAAAAAGATTCAGGGCGCCTTTTCCTTTCTCACCGAGGACGAACAAGATTATGTAGTAAAGGCCATCACCCTTTACGCAAATGCCCTAGAAAAAAGTCGCAAAGTCGGTGATCAAATCAAAATTCACACCCTTTCAACGTCGCGGGCTCTGCGCCGCCAAGTCGTCGCCATGATCGAGCATATCCAGGTGCGCGAGCTCGGCCTTAACCTGCCCGTTGGCCTCAATGACTCAATTTTAAGGGCAGAGCGGTTTTATCATTTCAAAAATCGCACCCATTTTTGGTACGCCCTGGATGAAAATGCAAAAGTCGTGGGTTGTATTGGGCTTGGCTTTTTAGAGGACGGGATTGGAGAGCTCAAAAAATTCTTTGTCGCAAAAGAACACAGGGGCCAAGGACTTGGACGGCGTCTTTTTGCCACGCTTTTAAAGGGCGCTAAAAAAAGCGGGGTACAGACGGTGTACCTAGGCACCGTTGAAGGGCTGGAGGATGCGCGTCAGTTTTACCTTAAGGCCGGGTTTTCACCCATTGCACAAAGCGCCCTGCCCCTTAGTTTTTCCGTTTGTTCTTTTGACACTCTGTTTTTTGGGGGACAAACTCACCATTTAAGTACCTAAGGCCCTTGATAAAGTAGCAAAGATTTAAGGATTACGCCTATGGGATGTGACGGTATCTTCAAAACGAAACTCGACGGACTGAAGAGCCTGAACCACATAATCACCTATTTCTTGAGTTTTTTTGCCCTTTTTTGCCCCTTCTAGAATGAGTACTAGAGCTTTGTTGATCCTATCCCTCTCTTCGTGGATTGGGTAGGCACTGACGATGGAGGAATTCGCACATCCTGTTTGTGCCATTATGCCTCTCATGATGCGCAGAACTTTCATGGTCTGTGCGACCTGTGGATGAAATAGCTTAAGAAGACGTTTACTAACATCAACCTGTTTTATTTGGACGAAATCTTTGAATGAATGGTCTCCAAAATAATCAATAAACTCTTCTTTTAATTCCCGCGAATAAAATTCTGCAACTCTTTCCATAAAATATGTTTGAAATATACCTGCGTCAAGAAACGTCGCTCTATGATGGCCTGACACTAAACACAATAGACGGCTACGCACATCTGGCGATTTTATCTGTTTTATAAAGTCCACAATTTCTTGGCGTGGTACCCCCGCGGTTAAAGAGACAATATATTTGAAAGCCTGCATAGGGTCGCTGATTTTCCTCGTAGCCTCTTGCATTTTTTTTGAATCTACGTCTTTTGTCTTAGCAATCACGTTACCGCATGAAACAACCGTTATTGCATCAGGAGTCACTAAAGACTTTTTTAAAAGATGAGGAAATTGATGCAACGTCTCAGGGGACGGCGCTTCTCCTTTTTGATCAAAATGGGTGATAAGGGCCGCAAGATCTAGAGGCGCTGCCACCTGATCCATATACGCAGGTGTCAAAAATGCTTTGATGGCACCTCGCGCCAAATCAGTACGTAAATCTAAGATCGCCTTGAACGCAACGTATCCTCCGCGCCTGACAATCTCGACCATCCGTAAATCCACAAGGGACATGACTTTTTTTGGCGCCCATCCTTCGCTCACCAGACGGTTCACAACAAAACCCATGGACGAAAATGTATCGGGAAATCTGTCCGTATTGCAAAAGACCTTCGCCACATGCCACGTATCCGTAGATTCACTATAAATCTTGTGGGTATTAATCATAAACGGTTGTAAGTCTTGACGGTCTTTAGGCGTGAGGCGCACGCCGACGCCGTAAAAAAAATCATAAAAAGGATCCGGATAGTCACCTTCTGCCCCGTAGATAAACGCCTGTTTATAATCGGCCTCTTCTAGCGTTTGGAGGGGCCCCTTTTGGCGCTGATGATCGGACGCGTGGTCATCTGCCGCGTCCTCTGTCCAAGAGCTTTGAAGGTCACTCGCCGCCAAAGGACAGGCCAACAAAAGGATCCCCAGCCATGTTAAAAAGAATAGCTTTCTAATGATCCTCACCTATTATGCTGAGGTTTATAAGGCAAGATCTTACTCCCATTAACCTCATCTTTCTTAGTAGCCCCCTGTATAAAACGCGTGGGCCGTCGTGTACGACGCATAAGTGCTTCTGGGGGTTGCTTTATAAGAAAGCGTTCCTTCCCTCTCTCTTTTGAGAAAAACGAGGAAATTTCGTTCATAAAGGTCCAGGTCAGGGTTATAGTCGGCGCCCTCCTCAAGCGCTTCAATAAAACCTAACGCGTCTTTGGGTGTCATAAGGACGCCGTTCTCAAAATGTAACACAAGTTTTTTTGCGATCCTTGCGGCTAAAAACACATCATCTATACCAGCTAGCGTTTCTAGGACCTGTTTTTCTTGTCCACTGGTTAGTTCTAAAAATGATTCCTTTTGACAAAGTTGCATCAAAAGGATCTTCATCTCTTCGTCTTCAATGGTCTCGAGGATAAGACGCAAATCTTCACGCAGCACTGGTGCCATTTTACAAGACGCCTCGGGCCCATCACGGCGTTCAAGCGCCGCTTTTAAATAGGCCCCTCGTTCCTCCAACGTCGGCAGAAGACTGAGGGCCTTGATGAGGGGCGGCAAGACCTCTTCGACATCCTCGCGCCCCTGGAAAATGGGAGAGAGCAGATTCCCAAACTCTTCCCGGATGCTTTTGTCTAAAACAAGAGAATAAGCGCGTTCAACCTGAGAGAACATCACCTTAAAAAGACATTGAGCTATGCGATCCATTCGATCGAAATAACTATCCGTAGACACCTTCTTAAAATGCGCGAGGAGTGCTTCTTGCAGCTCATAGGAATACACATCGGCAAAAGCAGGCAGCAGATTTCCTTCAAAATTTCCCACTGTTGAAAAAGCACGCTGATTCTCTGCTGTGAAAAATTGCATGACGCGAGCGCGGACATGGTCTGAGGGAAGACGCTCTAAAAGATAGGTCAAAACTGATGGAGAGTAGCTATTCACAATCTCTGGTGTGAGATGTGCAAGGATATGATTTCGTATTCGTTCATTTTTAACACTATGTTGTAAGTCATAAGCCCAGCTCTCCGGAAGTGTCTCCAGGGTGTAAGGTTGATACATAGAAGGCGCCGTGACACAAGACACAAAGGGCTTTTTCACAAGGGTTGGAAATTGATCCAATGTGGCAAGGCTCGGGGTTTCTCCTCCGTGGGCCAAGTGAGTGACAAGGGCGCCCAGATCCAGAGAGACAGCCTCTTGATCTAAGTACGTGGGGGACAGCGTTTCCTTGATACCGGCAAGGGTGACTGGGTTTTCCAAATCCACAAGGGCTTTGAAGGCCCCGTACCCACCGCGTCTTGTAATTTCCACAAGGCGCTGACCTACAAACGAGAGCAAGTTTTCTTCTTTGTATCCCTCATTTACAAGGCGGCTGACAATATATGTCAGCGTCGCAAACGTGTCGGGAAAGACGTCCGTATTACAAAAAGCCTCCACCACAATCCGCACGGTCATGTAATCACTATAGGGGTAATGACTTTTGATCATATGATGTTGAAAGGCTGCACGCTCTTCGGGGGTTAGGCGTAGGCCAAAACCATCAACGATCGCACTAAAAGGACCCAAGGGGTTCTGTCGCCGTTCCAGTGCACGCCCCCCAGGGATCGTCTTCATCCAAGACCTTGATGGGGGGCGCGTTGTTCGCAGATCTCTGCACCGTGGACGTGGTTGCCTGCGTCAATGATTCCTTTTCAGAACTTGCCTGAAGGGGGCCCATCAACAAGAAAATACCCACACATGTTGAGCTTAAAAGGATTTTCATAAAGATTCTCCTGATGTAAAAATTCATTACTTTATATTATAAAAGTAGGTAAAGCAAACACGTAACGCATACGACCAATTAAACAATGAACCATGTTCTTCATCATATTTTGAGGACTGTTCTTTTACGGCATCTTGAAATGAAGTTTTAGTAACTTGCTTTATGAAATCACAGAACTCTTCATCTTTTTTTTGTGTTTGCAAAAGCACAAAACTTCTCAAAACTCCCATTGTAACGGGGCCGTAATGATCCAACAGATCTTGATCAATGAATCCCATGGTTCGTAGTCGACTTTCCTTGTCAGGAAAGTATGTTAACGCAAGAAGAAGACGCTCAACAAGGACAGGTGAAGAGCAATCTTTGATCTCTCTATAGAAGCCTTCTTTAAGGCATGCCATCATTTGAGACAGAATTTTTGGATTCTCTGTCGCAAAGGTTGTCGCGTAAATCATCCTTAAAAACAAGGCAATCTCTTGCGGTGTCCCAAGGCCGCCCAGGGCCAATGCCGTCTCTTCGGTTGCAAACGGCTGAAAAGCTTCTTTAACTTCTGGCTTTGAAATCGTATCAATAAGGGTCTTGATAAGTGTGGCGGGGTCGCGCTGTGAAACGTGGACGCAACGTTCAATGAACGTTCTGATATGCTTACTGGCAACAAGGGTCGTACAAGCGGCATCCTTTAAGATCGTGACAAAGTATGCAAAAATCTCCGGATCGTTTACCTGCTCTACTAATGTGCTCATGACACCTAGAAGATTAACAACACAGTGAGAATGTTCAAGCCCTTTCATGGTGAAACGACCCTCGTCAGGTGTCCCAACGCTTAGGCGCATTCTTATTCTCTCATCTGGTATTGTCTCCACAATCGTCTTAAAAATCTGTTCTGGTGTGGCCTCTTTCAAAGCACTATAACGATCTATGAACGACATAAAAAAGGGACTTCTAACATGATAAGAATCTAAAGCAATGTTACCGGTTAAAGGAAACTGACCAATTTCTTCATGATTTTCTCGCCATGCTTTGATAAAATGTGAAACGTCTTCCGTCATATCATCACAAATATGCTTTTTTAGGTGATCGCACCAATACGAGGCGTTTTGGATGTTGAGGAGAAGCGTCGCCGGCCATACATCTGGATTAGGGGGAGACACAAAACCCATGTCCCACACAACATCTTTGCTCAGTTGACTTCTTATATACGATTTTTGCAAAGAGATTCTGTGCGCCTCATCGGGAACCTTTCTGAAAAAATCTATTTGTTCCAAGCATTTAAACAATAGGTATCTGTGGTGGAAGTTTTCCCTCACGATCGCAGCGTAACGACATAATTGTGCCCTGACTTGGTCATTTTCTACTGCCGCAAGAGACTGTACTGCTTTTTTTAAATAATCAGCAGACCAGGTTAGGCGATAGCTTGGTAAAATGGTGCGACTTAGTTCTTCACGGGTTTTTTGTCTAGGTATCAATTCAAGAAGTCTTTCAAAATCATATGGTGTACAATCAGGCCTTAAAGAAAGGTGATTCTCTGGATAAAGACTCTCCACATCTTCGTAGGGATCTGCTGATAAAAGCTCTAGGTTTTTTGCCTTTTTTAAGTGCATTACCCGCGTCATCGTAAATCCCAAGTGAGGATTACTGATGGGAAGGGTTTGCAAAACAAGGCTCGCGTGAGATGTGATGGGAAAAACATGGGTGCGCGCTCCGCCACAAAACGGATCCCACCGATAATCATAAGAAACCCTGTCATTGGACAAAGTTATTTGTCCCAAAACAGAAGAATTATCTGGGTCCCTCACGAACTTCATCACAAAACTCGATGTACGTGGCCCAACTTCCTGGAAATTATTGTGCTTCTCTGGAAAGTCAGAAAAACGGCGAAGTAAGCCTGTAATAAAGACGAGTTTACCCTCACGAACCATGCCAGCGATTTCTTTTGAGTCCTCCATACAAGGAGGGTGGGAAATATGCGTACCAGGGTGGGTGAGCTGACGATGGAACTCTCGTTCAGTGCTTGTTGTGGCGTAATATGGAGGGTTTATAAAATCCTTCTCGCCCTCAGAGGTCACGCTTGCCAAGCAAACACCGTGTATGAGGAAGAAAAAACCACTAGTTCTTAGAAAACGACTCATCATTATCTTTCCTCTTAATTGTTTACTTTTGGATCACTGGTGAAAAAACCCTTCAATACCCATATCCTTGGAAGCCAGGGTGGGTACCGTACGTACGTCGTGTCGGCACGCTGAGGCTGGGCAAAGAAGTCATTCTAAAGATAAGGTCACGCCGTGCATCCTTAAAACTCAAATTAGTAAAACAATCAGATTCTTTGTCTTCAAGACGGGCTTTTATAAGCATAAAGAAATCTTCGACACTTTGGATTTGTCTTTTAACGCTTGCATCTTCAAGGCACGCATTAATGTCTTTGATACAGAATGGATCATTAAGGGCCATAAGGGCTTTTACAACTTCTGGCGCCCGCTCGCCCGCAACCTTTAACACTTGAGGGTTTTGACAAAAGTGCACAACAACTTGTTGAATGTCTGGATCCTCGATGCTGGCAACGAGATCCCTCAAATCTTCCCTCACAGTCGATGCGAGTGATGGGAGCGCAGTCAAGGAAAGTTCCCCTTGGGTGACTAGCTCCATAAAGGACGTTTGCGCCTCGTGGGTTGGAAGGCCAGAGACATATCTGACCAGTGCTGGCAAAAGAAGCTGCGCGCCTTCTTGTGAACACAAAGACTGCGGCACAAGAGCGCCAAGACGCACTCTGTCTTCCCGTGACGGGATAAATCCAAACGCCCTTAAAAGCCCCCTAAATAAAAGGGGTCGATGTTCAAGAAGATCTCCGTCAAGTAACGCGATTTCCTTTAGCAAGGGTGCGCTCATGCCAAGCTCTCTGAGGTCCATAAGAATTTTCATGTGCGCCGTAGACCAAGATCTATTCTTAAAAAGTGATAGGGACCATAAAAGTCGTGCCCCCTCAAAACCCTCGATCCCTACCTTAGCTACGGTATTCGCGATTTCTTGTTATAAGATTGGATCCTCTATCTCTGCCAAAAGTTGAACCAAACCTCCATTTAGAATGTCCCCTGTGCTTTTAAACAGTGACGGTGTTAAAAGGCGCATGACACGACCTCGAACCTCTGAATTTTCTATACATTTCAATTGAGTAAAGAGTGTCCCGCAACCATCCATTCTAAGGACTTCTAAGCATTCGGTTGTGAGGGACGCCATAAAGTGCTCTCGGAACTCTTGCGTTTCCTTGGGAAGATAAAAGCTATAAGGTGTAGGAAGTTGCCCGACTGTAATGCCGGAGAGAACTGGCGTCTCTTGTAAAGGTTGTCTCTGTGCGCGCATATCAGAATAATCTTGAGGATTTTCAATGAGTGCTGCCAAATAACGACGACGGGAACCTTGATCTGGCAGCGCCGCCAAATGCGCAATCAGTTTTTCAAAAGCAAATTGCTTCCCAAGTTTCTTGAGGGTTTCAACATCAAGCAGTTCTTTGATTTGCAGAGGCGTTTCTGTCTCTTTAATGCCTCCCAGGGTTTTCAAAGCAGGATACCCCCCATAATGGCATAGACTAAGCGTGACTTCATCAAGACAGTCGATAACTGTGCTGCTATTGCCCTCCCTTCTTATACGTTCTATTGCATACGTAATCGCATTCAGACCATCTAAGGTCGCCTCTTTGTGGTAAAGAAAGGAGACCAAATCCTCAGGTGACAACTTATTAAAACTGTTGTAGGGCGTTTGCCTGGCGTAAGTTTTAAGCTTTTCCAGCTCTTCAGCCGAGTATCTCAAGTCTGAAGCCTCAATCACTGACAAAAGTTGCCCCACGGAGTGGTCTTTCATGGACATCTCAGGGGTCAGTCTTCCTGTTCCACAAAGAATATATGTCCCACCACGTCGTGCAGTAGGAAAGCGCATCGACGTGTTTTGAGCAGAAGATGATGAAGATGATGCATCTCTTCCTATATCTGTCGGACTCTTGGGATAAACACCTATATTTTCAGAGGGCATCAAAGATGTGATGATGCTTTCAATAGGGGCGTTTTTGCCCGTTTGGAGCAACTTCTTATAAAACCCGTCCACAAGAAATCCCATGCTACGCTCTGCTCTATCTTCACTTGGATTCTGGGAAAGGATGGCCGACATCACGCGTACGAACATCCCGGCTTTTTGGGGCTTCTCAAGGCCGCCAAGTTCATTTTCTCTTTCCGGTGTGCCAAAGGGCGATAAGGCAAGACGAATTTTTTCATCAGAGATTGCCTCAAGTAGCGCCTTCAGCGTTTCGCGAGCGGTCGCAGACGTCAACTTTGCGTAGGCTTCAAGGGCACGCTTAAGGTAAGGAGATTTCAAGCATTGCACGTACATCGCAATGTTATGAGTCCTCTCTATCTCAGTGGGAAAAGGAGTTTTTCCTAAGGCAACTGTGGTAAAGCTCTTGGCGCGCTCCACATTAACTTCAGAAATAGGACGCATCAAGGAAGGGCACCAATAAGGCGCATCTTCAGCCCGGATCATAAAAGGCATGGGAAAGTGCGTGACCTCTGGTGCCTTGATAAAAACGATATCTATTGAGGGAACTGCTGTCGCAAGCACACCCTTAATACGTGATTTTTGCAAAGCAATTCTGGCAGACTGATCTTCAATATCTGCAAAAGTAGGAATCTCCTTCAAGAGACTCACTGCAAAGTCTCCCTCAGCATTCTGAGCAATCACATCAACGTAGCGACTGAGTTGCGCCCGCATTTGACCATCTTTGATCAAGGCAAGTTGGCCGACCGCCTCCTTTAAAAAGTCCTTTGACGCCAGTAAAAGATTATTTGTAGACATTAAGCGACGAAGATCTTGCCGCAAAGACTCGTTAGAGACTTGACTCAAAAGTTCTTCAAAATAAAGTATTTGAGACTTGTCTACTGTTAATGATGACATTGTAGGGTGGCTTGCCTCCTCTTGATCTAGAAGATCAAGACCCTTGGGTAATACCAGGCGCCGAAGACGTGTCATGGTAGAGCCCACTCTAGGGTTGTCAAAAGGAATTGTATGTAAACTAAGGGTATCTCCTTCTCCAAGAGGAATTGTTTTAGAAGACCACGTGTGAGAAAACGGATCCCATGTACCCTTATATTGATGCAGCAGAGTTTCGTTATCTTGGGTTAGTTCTGGAAGTAACAGGACAAGGCTTCCCATGATACGGGGGCCATTATCTGACACCGTCGGAACCAAAGCTATACTCAAAAAACAATTGACGGGTAAAGAATTAATAAATTGTGCAGCGGCCCTTTCACCACCTTCAAGCTCGTTTTGAATACCTACTGCTTTGCATATTGGTCCATTTTTTTCAAACACAACATATGCCTCACCCGCAAGTGGCACATGAGGAAAATGGCCCAATTTTTTTAAGTATTCACTAAAAATTGCTTCACTCTTTCCCGAACTTGTAGCAATTGGTTTCCCCTCGTGTTCTTGCGTCCAGTCGTGTGACGACCCACAGACCCTTAACCAAGGACTAGCCAAAAGACCTAGGCAAAAAACTGTTGAAAGTAAGCGATTTTTCATGCGACCCTTCTTTTGTTCCCTTACCGCTAGCATCCTTTTTCTCTCTCAACAAGAATCAATTTTACTTAAATATTTCCTTTTTTGTTTTCAAATGACTGTGTAGTTTTCTGTCTTGAACGTTACGAGAAAACCGCCTAAAAGATTAAAAACAAAATATCTTTTTTACATGCATTTTTCTGAAGCACCCGCTTGATTAAAGGGAGCACCCTCGCTACCATAAGGGCGCTTAGACGGTGCATTCGGACTTTTCCGCGTGCGTAATAAGGGAATTCGGTGCGAAACCGAAGCTGCCCCCGCAACTGTAAGCGGCGAGTTTTGGAGGGATATGCCACTGGGAAACTGGGAAGGCCCTTCCATATACCATGACCCGCAAGCCAGGAGACCTACCGACTCGAAGCATCAATTTCGTAACACCGGGCGGGGTGCACCGAGTGTCAAAGGGGACTCTTTTACCTTTTTGTCACCAAATGCACACCCGCCTTCAAGAAAAGGAGGGTTTCTTGATGCTGACCAATGCCTATGACTTTGACCAACATGGTCACTTAATTCACTTTGATCCCATGGGGGGGGTGGTGCCTTTTCCCCAAAAAAACCACAACAAACAGAAACCACGCGCGCGCGCCCTACCCTTGATCCCCGTCAAATTACTTTGGATCATGGCCGTGACGGGCTTTTGACCGACTTTGGCAAACAAACCCTAGAGGATCGCTATCTTTTGGAAGGCGAGCGTTACCAAGACCTGTTTGCGAGGGTTGCGTGCGCGTACGCTGATTCCCAAGCCCACGCCCAGCGTCTTTATGATTATATCTCGCGTTTATGGTTCATGCCGGCCACCCCCATTTTGTCCAATGGCGGGGCGGGTCGCGGCCTTCCGATTTCCTGCTTTCTTAATACCGTTGCAGATTCCCTCGACGGCATTGTCACCACTTGGAATGAAAATGTCCTTCTTGCCTCCAACGGTGGAGGCATTGGCACCTATTGGGGCAATGTGCGGGGCGTGGGTGAGGCCATTGGACGTGCCGGCAAAACGTCTGGCATTATCCCCTTTGTGCGTGTGATGGACTCACTGACCTTGGCCATTTCCCAAGGATCCCTAAGACGTGGGTCCGCAGCCGTCTATCTTGATATTCATCATCCAGAAATTGAAGAGTTTTTAGAGATCCGGAAACCTTCTGGCGATTTTAACCGCAAAAGCCTGAACTTGCACCACGGCATCGCCATCACCGATACTTTTATGGAGGCTGTGCGGGATGACAAACCCTTTGATCTTTTGTCCCCTAAAACCAAGGAGCCTGTAGGGCGTGTTCAAGCACGCGTCCTGTTTCAAAAAATCCTCGAGATGCGCCTCCAAACAGGTGAGCCTTATTTGATTTTTATTGACACCGCCAACAAGCACCTTGCCAAGCACCAAAAGGATTTGGGCCTTCGCATTCAAATGAGCAATCTGTGTAGCGAGATTCTTTTACCCACAGGACGCGATCACCTTGGTAAAGACCGCACGGCCGTGTGTTGCCTCTCTTCCCTTAACGCCGAGACTTGGGACGAATGGAAGGACGATCCTCTTTTTATCGAAGACGTTTTTCGTTTTCTTGATAATGTGTTAGAAGAGTTTATCGAGACCGCCCCCAAGGGGATGGCGCGCGCGGTTTACTCCGCCAAGCGCGAGCGTTCTGTGGGCCTTGGCCTTATGGGGTTTCACTCGCTTTTGCAAAAGAAAAATATCCCCTTTGAAAGCGCGCTTGCAAAATCCTGGAACCTAAAAATTTTCAGACATATCCGGCGCGCAGCAGACGCCGCCTCCGTGGCCCTTGCCAAAGAAAAAGGTGCGTGCCTTGATGCCAAGGACCAAAATGTGCTTGCGAGGTTTAGTCACAAGCTTGCCGTTGCCCCCACCGCCTCCATCAGCATCATTTGCGGCGGGACGTCGGCCTGTATTGAACCCATTCCCGCAAACCTTTATAATCACAAAACTTTATCGGGTCATACGGTTGTGAAAAACCCCTATCTTGAGCGTCTTCTTAGGAAAAAGGGACTAGACAACGACGAGATTTGGGAATCCATCACCCAGCACGAAGGCTCCGTCCAACACCTGAGTGAGCTTACTCCCCACGAGAAGATGGTTTTTAAAACTGCCTTTGAGATTGATCAGCGCTGGCTTATTGAGTTTGCGGCTGACAGGGCGCCTTTTATCTGTCAAGGACAATCCTTGAATCTATTCCTGCCTGCCGACATCCATAAATGGGATCTGTTGATGCTTCATTGGCAGGCCTGGGAAAAGGGTGTGAAAAGTCTTTATTATTGCCGCTCTAAATCCTTACAACGCGCCGAATTTGCCGGTAAGAAAAAAGACGTTGGCGCTGAGGACACGGAACAAACAACCACTAACTATGACGAGTGTCTTGCTTGTCAATAACCCATAAGGGAGCACACCATGACGCAGAGTTTTGCTAAAAAGAATCCCCTTGCGCTTCAAGGGTGCGGCCTTGTTGGGCTATTGGACACCACGGGGACTTACCATGTGGAGCGTTATCCTTGGGCTTATCAAGCCTGGAAGCAGCAACAGCAAATTCACTGGATGGGGGAAGAAGTTCCCTTAGGGGAAGATATTAAAGACTGGCAAAAGGACGCGCTTAGCGCCAGCGAAAAGCATCTCCTTACCCAGATTTTTCGTTTTTTTACCCAATCCGATGTAGAGGTCAGTGATAACTATTTCAAACGCTATATCCCCATCTTTCAACCCCTTGAAATCCAGATGATGATGGCGGCTTTTACCAACATGGAAACGGTGCATATTGATGCGTACGCCCTTTTACTCAAAACCCTTGGAATGCCGTCAAGTGAATTTCAAGCTTTCCGTCAATACGGCGCCATGCGGGCAAAGTCGGACTATATGAAGACCTTTGGGACGGAGACCTGCGCGGATGTTTCAAGGACCCTTGCCATGTTTGGGGCCTTTACCGAAGGCATGTCTCTTTTCGCTAGCTTTGCCATGCTCATGAACTTTCCGAGGTTCAATAAAATGAAGGGCATGGGGCAAATCGTTAGCTGGTCTGTGCGGGACGAGTCACTCCACTGCGCTTCTCTTATTCGGCTCTTCCATGAGTGGAACGCGGAAACAAGATCCCTCACCAAAGAAGTGGCAAATGACATTACCGAAGTCGGCAAAACCATGGTGGGCCTTGAGGATAAGTTCATTGAGCTTGCCTTTGAGCTTGGCGATATCCAGGGACTGACACCAGAAGACGTGCAGCAGTATATCCGGTATATTGCGGACTGGCGCTTAACGCAGCTCAAACTTCAACCCCTTTATGGATATTTCGACGGCAAAGACGGCACGTACGAGCAGCGCCGCCCCCACCCCCTGCCTTGGCTGACGGCCATCCTAAACGGCGTGGAGCACGCGAACTTTTTTGAAGCGCGGGCAACCGAATACACCAAAGCCGCGACAAAAGGCGAGTGGCACGGCGACGACGGCGTCTGGCAGCAGTTTGACACAAAAAAGGCGTCCTAAGGGACGCCTTTTGATCCAAGCACTGAACTGGCTTACTTCGTCACCACGAACCATCCGGGATGTGTGACAAAAGTATCGACGTTATAAGGCTTTTGGGCAGCCTGTCCCCCAACATTTCTTTGTGTCATGACACAGTCAGAAAATCCTGCATTTTGAAAGAACTCTTTAAGCTGGGCGGTGTAGGCCGCCTCAAACCTAGGATGTTCATCGTTAAAGACATCGAAATCTTCTTTTGTTAACCATTGATTAAACGGATTCAAAAGACCCTTTACCAAATAGCCATGAAGTTGAGCTTTATGTTCGTCATTCTCGGCGAAATTCCCGCCCCACATATAATTAAACTCCAGGGTTCCTCCATCCTTCAAAAGACGCGCTAGCCCTTTAAAGATATTTAACACCAAATGAGGGTTTTCTAGTTTGAGACCTCTCTCTGTTCTAACAGCAGTACCATTTTCGATCTCGCCGTTGAAGACAGTTGTGGGAATATTGCACAGCAAAATCTTATCAAAAGACGCCTCGGGGGCGGTAGAGAGTTTTCCTTGAGTGACCACATCATCCTCAAGATCTGGATTCGCAGAAGATTCACAGTCCACCTGATAAAAGGTTGAGTCATAATTATTATAGGCATGCCCTTCACCAATGGCCATGATTTTAGGAGCATTACCTCTTTCCTCGAGATACTCTGAAACAGTCCGTGACGCAGACACATTGACACCCCACACTGCGGTTGCCATGACCGACAGAATGGAAATTCTTTTAAAAATCTTTTTCATTTATTTTTTTCCTTTATCGTTAAAGTACACCAGAAAAACTAATATACAAAAAACGCGAAAAGATCAATTTTTTTTCCAAACCATTTTTACATAAGATACGTTTTAACTGAATAATCGCTAGTGAAAGCTGTCCCTATTTTAGACGAATCTGAGAGCGCGAAAGCTTGGTCACTTCTCATGTGCTCCTTGCACATGACACACCTCACTTGTAAAGTGGAAAAACAAGCGCTTATGGGCAAGGCCTGCGCCGGCATTTCTTTGTGCCACCGCATAGTCAGAAAATCCTACATTTTGAAAGAACTCTTTAAGCTTGGCAAAGAAGTCTATCAATTTGTAAATTTTCACCATTGAAAATCATCCGGTCTGTATTGACGATCATTCTTTATTCAGAATATTCTCAGATAGTTGAAGCGTAATAAGATGCTAATGTCAGGATGTAAAACGACACACATTTCCTTTGCCTTGCTGCTCATTCATTTAACGCTTACAGCCTTGTGGGCCACCAGCAACGACGACACGCCCTATGAGATAGTCATGCGTCTTAGGCAAACAGGCGCATACGAAAAGGCTCTTCCTTATTTTTTAGCCGTTGCAAGCGAGGCGTCTCATCTAGAAAGTCATGAAGACAAGCTTCTGCGAACAAACGCCCGGTACATGGCCGCCCTTTGCTGTGAGGATCTTGGTGACCTTTTACGAGCTTTTTCGTGGCATCAAGAGGCCCTTAAAGCCGATGAAACCTTTGAGCCGTCAAAACTACGCCTTTTTCAGATCAATATTCTCTCTCTTCTACCACCGGAAATCCTGATTTCTCTTATAAAGTATCTAGACCTACCCTCCCTTTTTTCTTTTGCACGGACATCTCACTACGCCCATGATCTTTATGTCGATGCTCTTACCACAACGGATTTTCTAACTGACCCCTATCCATTTGCCCAGACGCTTCTGCACACGTTTTGCGATGCTCAGTTTGAGCCAAAACCAGCGCACATCAAGCTTCAAAGGGTTGCCGGCGTCCCAAGGGGAGACATAACTGTTTCGTTTCGGGATCCTCAACACTTGCGTAAAATTGTCACGCGCACCCCTAAAATCATTACGACTCCTCCAGGGCGCGTTCTTTTTCAAAAAAAACCCGGCGCGAAAGACTACGAGGAGTTAAGTTCATCTTTAGGTCTTAACGTGCATCACACCTATTTTTTCAATATTGTTGGTACCACGCCCATCACCATGACAGGGTCTATCAATACACCCTTTGCCGTACAACTTCCTAAGGGATCCAAAAGCATCAGCTTGCCCTTAATGGTTAGTGGTGGCTTTATTCCCATTATGAACGCTGAGCTTCGTGTGCAAGAAAATGGTTTTGCCCTTGCAGACATGCTGGAAACCGACACAACGCTTCTTCGTGATATTCGCACCCGCGACGCGCGGCAACTTTTTGAGAAGAGCAAAGAAAGCCGAATCGCTAATCCTGCTCTTTACCCCTCTTTTGAGGTTTGTTGTCCAAGCGCCCTTCTTTACCATACGGATCCACTTTCTTTTGTCTCTTTTGATCATCTTTACGCGACAGATCCCATTATTTACTGTGCATGCTCTGGCACAGAGCTCGACGCCTTTATCGGGAATAACCCAGAGCTTTATGTCAACGACCATGGGTATTTCATCGATGAAGTTTTTGAAAAGTCCCAGCTTTACTGCCAAGGTCCCCTTACTGTACGTAAAGCATTTCTCATCCAAACAAGAGGGGACCTTATCTGCCTTGGCAAGGTCACCCTTCCAGACCATAGCCTTGTTTTCATTGCTTCTCGTGAACTTTACTTTTTAGGCGCTCAGGTTACGGCTCTTTTGGTGAGGCACGTTGCAAGTCTTTGCTTTCAGTCATTAGACCCCTTTCATCCTGATCAAAAGCCCGAAGAGATGTCCCAGGCGTTATGGTCGCGTCTTACAAATCTACCCGACGCCCCCATGGCAACCCATTTTTCTCTTTAAATGAAATGATCAGCTAAAAAAACGTTTATCTTTTGGATAGTTTTTTAACACGGTCTTTCATATCATCCACAAGGGTTGAAATACGCGACGTGTTGTCTGAAATTTCCCGCGTGACCGCACTTTGTTCTTCGATGGCGCCTGCAATGCTGGAAGTATACTTGTTAACGGTATCAACCAAGGTCGTAATATTCTCGATGGAGCCACGAAGCGTTTGTGAGGCTTGCTGCACTGTTTTAATTTCTTTCGCAACTTCTTCGGTTGCTTGGGCTGTCTGACTGGCAAGGCTTTTCACCTCCACCGCCACGACCGCAAAACCTTTACCAGCCTCGCCTGCGCGCGCCGCCTCGATGGTCGCATTCAGGGCAAGGAGGTTTGTTTGCCTGGCGATTTCCTCGATAATGCGAATGATGCTTTCCATGGCCGTTGTGGTGCTAATCAAATGCTCAGCTGATGAGCCCACATGGGCAGTTGCCTCAGTTATATTGGCTGTCGCGTCCGTGGTCATGGACATATTTTTGCTGATCTCATTGATAGAGGCCGATAGTTCTTCGACGGCAGCTGCCACCGTTTGAGTGTTACTCGACGTATTTTCCGCCACGGTGCATATTTGCATTACATCCGTAAGATTTGTTGCATACTTAACTATCTTAAAGGGTCTCCCATTCATATCAAAGATCGGGTTGTAAGACGCCTGAATCCATACATCGTGGCCGTCTTTGGCAATTCTCCTATAAATGCGCGTGTCAAACGCCCCACTCCTGAGCTTTTGCCAAAAATCAATATACTCTTGGCTTTGAACCTCGGCGGGATCGACAAACATCCTATGATGTTTTCCTTTAATTTCGTCTAAAGTGTATCCCATGGCTTGCAAAAAGGTGTCATTTGCGGTGATGATGGTGCCATCCAAATTAAACTCAATAACCGCCTGAGCTTTGTTGATGGCTTCAATTTGACCTTGATTATCTGCGGCTTGCAGTTTTTGTGCTGTGACATCAGAGGCAAACTTTACAATCTTAAAAACTTTTCCCTCCATATCAAGAATAGGATTGTAGGTCGCCTGAATCCAAACTTCTTTACCGTCTTTTCCTAAGCGCTTGCATTCGCCTGCCCAATACTCTCCGTCGCGCAGTTTCTTCCAAAACCGCTCGTACTCACGGCTTTTTGCGTAATCATCCTCGACAAAAATGCTGTGGTGCTTTCCTTTGACCTCTGCGATTGTATAGGACATAGTGCGAAGGAATTTATCATTGGCGTTGATAATGATACCATCTAAGTTGAATTCAATCACGGCCTGGGATCTATTGATGGCTTCAATTTGTCCCTGGAAGTCAGCTTGCTGAAGATGTGCCCTTGTGACATCAAGCGCACATTTCACCACATACAGGACATTGCCTTTGTCATCTTTGACTGGACTATAAGAGGCTTCGATCCAAACAGCGCGCCCGCCCTTGGCAAGTCGTTTAAAGGTACGCGAAACGAATTCGCCGCTCGCAAGGGTCTTCCAAAAATCTGCATAGTTTTGAGATTTTGCATCATCGCTCGTGACAAAAATCAGATGATGTTGCCCTTTGATCTCTTCAAGGGTGTAACCCATGACATCCAAAAACTTTTGATTTGCGTCAAGAATAGTGCCGTCGGTTTTGAAACGGATTATCGCAAGAGAGCGCTCAAGGGCTATTAATTCCTGTCGTGCGTTTCCTGTTGTTGAGTGAGAGAACATACGACCTTCCTTCCGTCTCTGTGCCATCTTCACAAGATGCACACAGCATAACCATGATTTTCTAAAAAATTGGTAAAGCCAAAATAAAAGGCTCATCTATTTCTTATGCATTATGCTATGGATGATGTGAGATTGAACCTATCAAAGTGAGCTTCATGCCCAGTGTTGGCAAGTTTTTCTCAGGGGTCGTCCTTAAGAAAGCAACCAAAGATGATGTTGAGGCCATCGCCCAGATTCATATAGCCTCTTGGAAAGAGACCTATCACCCTTTTTTTCCAAAAAGTTACCTTGAAAAACTATCCCTTGAAGAAAAAATCACTCAATGGACAAGTTACTTTAAGACGTCCGATCAAGATGACTTTTCTGTATATATGGCTTTTCATGAACAAACACCCGTTGGTTTTATCTCCTTTGGACCTAGTCGTGACCGTGACTTAGCAAAGGACGGCGAAATATATGCTCTCTATTTAAGTCCCTCTCATTGGGGCATGGGAATCGGATACAACCTTTTTTGTACCGCTCATCAAGAAATGTTATCAAACGGGGCAACGGGCACGCATCTGTGGGCATTGGAGGAAAACAGCCAAGCTCTTTGCGCGTACAAAAGGTGGGGAGGGAAAATCAGCTCTCACAGCAAAAGAACCTTCATCCTTGAGCAGAATAAGTATAGGGAGGTGTTGGTCATGTTTGCCCCATAATCACGTCGTGTGGGGCAAGGTCAGACCATGGCGTGCTGATTTATTTGTCTATATCGACCAAAGGAATTAAAATCACTTTTTGAAAAAACCATAAAAAATCAAAATGATTTTTTATCCGTCCATGGTATATGTTATTGGCTTTTAAGAGCCAGTAATGTGAGGAAAAAAATGACATGGTGTCTTTCAAAAAAATAACTATGAGGATTTGCATGTGCGCTTCCATGACGACGAGCATCACCCACGCCAGCGACTTTCACCCCACCTATGAAGAGCTATCTCGCACTGGAATGATTCAGACGTTAGCTCATGAAGATCTTCAAAAAAAATTCCTTGAAACGTCGGCTGGAAAACTTGCTTATTATGAAACAACCGGCACTGGAGACACGCTTTTACTGATCCATGGCAACTCGACTTCCAAGGAATATATGATCCGACAACTCGACGAACTTGGCACTAAATACAAAATGCTCGCGCTCGATCTTCCTGGGCATGGTGAAAGTGATAACGCGGTGGTTCCCCTTGACACATATACCCTCGCTGGATATGGCCGCGTGTGCTGCGAGTTCATTGAAAAGCTGAATCTTGGCCCTGTTACCGTGGTAGGTTGGTCCCTGGGTGGTCATATTGCCATGGAGATGATGGCTGAAAACCCGAGCCTTCTTCGCGGCGTTCTCATCGCTTGCGCGCCGCCTTTTACGCCGTCAGAGAATGGGTTAAAGGAAGCCTACCTGCCAACATACTCTACGCCCCTTAGCATGAAAATAGATCCCTTTACCCTCGAGGATACTAAATCTTACATTACTCAAGGCGTTATTGACTTTGAAAAGTATCCTCTGCTTGCCAAAGCAAGCATGCGCGCCCATGGTCTTGCCCGCCATACCATGGTCAGCGCCGTCTTAAAAGGAGAAGGCCGTGACGAACGACAGGTGGTTGAACGTTCTTGTGTGCCCCTAGGTATCCTGATGGCAAAACAAGATCACGCCATCAATAACGACTACACCGCGTCCCTAGCGTACGCGAACTGTGTGATGATGGAAACCCTTGACGGTCCTCACGACTGTCAGTGGAGCCACCCTGAGGCCTTCAACAAAGTGATTGTTTCCTTTGTTGAAAAATGCAAAAAGAAGTCCTGATCAAACTTGTGTTTTAAGACTTAAGTTTATGTTTAGGGTGGATCGCGCGATGATGGCTTTACAAAAATCTAAGGGGGCATGCCTCAAGGACCAAGAGCTTAATCCTCTCCTTAAACAACAGCTGTAGCAAAACCATAAAATGTCTCACTTAGGTCAAAATAGGCAAAGGCTGCCCAGCTCCTGGGCCCCCATTAAGACGCGTTGTCGAAGCTTTTCGCCTTCCTGTGTATTTCTGTCATTTTTTTGTCAAAATCAAATGATTTTCCATAACGTAATTCGAAAATTGAGATATTTTTTATGAGAATATGTATCTAATAGATGCTATATTACATAAGTTAAGTAAAAAAAGCAGGGACACAATGACAACAAAAGCTTATGGGGCCTCTTCTTCAACCACTCCTCTTGGACCTATGATCCTTAAGAGGCGCGCGCTCAAACCGAGGGACGTTGCCATAGATATTCTTTATTGCGGCGTATGCCACTCGGACGTCCACACCGTCAGAAGCGAATGGCCAGGGACCCTCTACCCCTGTGTTCCAGGGCACGAAATCATTGGTCGCGTCACAGCCATTGGCAAAGATGTAACACGCTTTAAGACAGGGCAAATCGTTGGGGTCGGATGCATGGTTGACAGCTGCCGCACGTGTGCCTCTTGCAAAGACGATCTTGAGCAATACTGCGAAGGCCCCAAAGGGTTTACGGGCACCTACAACGGCGCCGAAGAAAACGGTGATCATACCTATGGCGGCTACGCAGAGCATATTGTTGTGGATGATCATTTTGTCTTGAGTATTTCCCACGATGAAAAAGATCTTGCAGCCGTCGCTCCTCTTTTGTGTGCGGGGATTACCACTTGGTCGCCGCTGCGGCACTGGGGAACGGGTCCTGGTAAAAAGGTCGGCGTTGTCGGGATTGGCGGCCTTGGCCACATGGGCATCAAGCTTGCGCGCGCCCTTGGGGCTCATGTGGTGGCCTTTACAAGCTCTGACAGCAAAGTCAAAGACGCCTTGCAACTTGGCGCCCATGAAGTCGTCATCTCAAAGGATGCAAACGCCGTCGCGACCCATACGCGTAGTTTTGATTTTATTCTTAATACCGTTGCAGCCTCCCATAACCTTGATGCTTTTATGACGCTTTTGAAACGAGACGGCACCATGACGCTGGTGGGAGCGCCTTCCACGCCGCACCCCTCACCCACCATCATGAACCTGATTTTTGGCAGGCGCTCCCTTGGAGGATCTCTCATTGGGGGCATTAAAGAAACCCAAGAAATGCTTGATTTTTGCGCGAAGCATCAGATCACATCGGAGATCGAACTCATTCCCATACAAGAGATTAACACCGCCTCATTCCCATACAAGAGATTAACACCGCCTATGACCGGATGGTTAAAAGCGATGTGAAATACCGATTTGTCATTGATATGGCCTCCCTCAAAGGGTAAGGCACTTGGGCGCGCTTTCTTTCAACGAGGGCTCGCCTTTAGATCTTTATCGTCTGTAAAGACTGCGATAAGTTACAAGACCATCAATTCTTTTTTGCAGGCTCATGTCTTCTCAAACAGTTTTCATCACAGGTGTGTCCTCTGGCCTAGGTTTTGACTTTGCCAGCGCCCTTCTTGAGCAGGGGTACGTGGTTTACGGCGGCGCGCGGGACTTGACCGCCCTCACCCCCCTCATTCAAAAAGGGTTAAAGGCCGTGCCATTGGACCTTTGTGACGACGAAAGCATCCTCAACGCGGCTCAAGAAATCACGCAAAACGGCGCCTGCCTTGATGTACTGATTAATAATGCCGGCATTGGTATTTACGGCGCCCTTGAAGACATACCCCTCTCAACCGCAAGAGAGCAATTTGAGGTCAACCTTTTTGGGCACGCGCGCTTGACGCAGCTTCTTCTGCCCGCCATGCGGCAAAAGGGATGCGGGAAAATCATCAGCGTCTCGTCCATGTCTGGAAGGCTCTATAGTCCCCTTGCGGGTTGGTATCACGCAAGCAAACATGCCCTTGAGGCCTGGTCTGATTGCCTGCGTTTAGAACTGCATCCCTTTGGCATTCACGTGGTTTTGATTGAGCCGGGCGCGGTTGCGACTGAGTTTTCTCACAAAATGCTTAGACGCCTTGAAACGCATTCCGCGCACACACCTTATGCTCCTTTGACGGCGCGCCTCAAAGCCCACACCCTTCGCACGGTGGCGCAGCACAAAAGATCTCCACCCCGAGTGATTACGCGCGTCCTTCTTAAAGCCATCAAAGCCAAAAACCCCAAACGCCGCTATGTCGCCGGAAAGTACGCGCGTCTTTTTCTTTTTTGTCGCAGGTTTTTAGGAGACGCTTTTTTTGATCAGCTGATGCTACGAGCCTTTAAGTGGCGACGCGCGCGCTCCTCTCGCACGTGACTAACGCACCGCTTTGTTGTGTGCTAAGATGATAAAAAAATAAGGGAGACCTCACTATGACACAGCGCCTGAATTATGTCCGTCTTTCAGCAGAGTCCTATAAAAAACTCATGGAGTTAAGTGATACGGTTAAACACAGCTCTCTTAGCCAACAGCTCATTGATCTTGTGTATTTGCGAGCCTCTCAGTTGAATGGGTGTGCTTTTTGTGTGGACATGCATAGCAAAGAAGCGCGTCTTCACGGCGAGGACGAACTGCGCCTCCATCACCTGGTGATCTGGCATGAATCTCCTCTTTTCACGGAAAAAGAGCGCGCCGCCCTTTCCTGGACCGAAGCCCTTACCCATCTTTCTCAAACGGAAATCGATGACGCGTTCTTTGAAGAAACCAAACGCCATTTTGACGAAAAAGAGCTTTCTGATTTAACTTACGCCATTGCGACCATCAACGCGTGGAATCGTCTGGCCGCCCCTTTTAAGGCAACACCGGGCGGCGCCGATACAGCTTTGGGACTTGCGAACTGGCGCTCCTAAGGAGGGAGAATTTCTCCTCTCTTTCAGCACGCAGGATGGGGGATAGCGCCTAACCTGTGCAAGACAAGGCCTACATAATTTCACATTTATTCAGTATGATATGAAATTTTTTCATTCTTGGCATTTTTGTGATTGACATATAGTTGTATATGCAACTATATTCCCTTTGTGAACAACAAAGAAAGAAAGACATGACTGATCCATCTCCAAGCCCTTTGGAAAAGCATACTGGCTATTGGCTAAGGTGCCTTTCAAACATGATTTCAGGAAGCTTTGAAGCGCGTGTTGAAAAACATGCCATCACAGTTCCCCAGTGGGTGGCCTTGAGAACCCTTTATGACGCCCAGAAAATCACGCCCCAGGAGGCTGCTGAACGCATCGGTGTTGATAAAAGCACCTTCTCACGCATGCTTGATCGTCTTGAGGCAAAAGGGCTCGTGACGCGTCTTGCCCATGGCCGTGATGGGCGTTCATTCTTTGTTGCGCTTACGGACAGCGCGCGCGCCCTTGTTGTCACCATTGCCAAAGAGGCTGACACCAATGACGCGCTGTTCTTTGGGCACATCACGCCTCAAGAAGAGGAAACTCTACGAGGTCTGATTTTACAGCTTTTAAAAGGCAACGGGTGGACACCCAAGGACCGTGCCAAAAAGCTTAACCACTAGAAAGGAAAAGATGATGAATATTCAAGAAATTAAAGAGGCAATTGCGTTGAGCCTTAACAAAGAGCTTTCGTTCCCGCAACTTATTGACCGTCTTATGAAAGCCGGAGCCGAGCGTTATACAGTGGATTTTGCGGCCAAGCTTATTCATTACTACGGCCAAGAAAACGAGTACTTTTCTTACTGCATTGAAAGTGAAAACTTTGGGCTACCGGCCAGCGCATTCTGTGAAGAAAGCATTAGAAACGCCATTGAAGCTGCACAAGCACAACTCATTGATTACGAGACCTTTGCAGAGCGAGTGATCGCCGGCGGGACCGCTCAGTACCAGATTTTCTTCAAGGAAAGAAAACAACTTTATCTTGGACGCGAAGGGTCCGTATACGCTTGCCCCTTCCCTCAGTTTTAGAAATCTCAAGGGACGTGCAAGCACGTCCCTTCTCTGACTTTAGATAGCGATGGACGCGAAAGGCTGCCAGGTCTGCCATACTTCTTGGGGAATCACTTCCTCTCGCCACGCAGTTGCATCGGCAAACAACGTTCGCAAAAGCTGATTGTTCATCTCGTGTCCGCCGTTATGGGAGGCGTATGCCCCTAAAATCGGCGCACCCGCCAAAGCCATGTCTCCAACGGCATCAAGGATCTTGTGTCGGACACACTCATTGCGAAGACGCTCGCCGCCCGCGTTCATCACCTTGCCTTCGTGCAAAACAAGGGTATTCTCAAGGCTTGCGCCTTTTGCAAGACCCATGGCCTGTAGTTTTTGACCATCCTCAAAAAAGCCAAAGGTTCTCGCCTTTGAAATTTCACGAAGGAAACCAGCCGGCGTCCAATCAAAGCTCATGGTCTGGGCCGGGACCCCGTCTCGCCCGCCAAAAAAGTCAAAGGAGAAATCGTAGGTCGTCTTGACAGCGGGCTCAAGGCGTACGTATTTGTTTCCTTGGCGCACTTCAACTGGTTTTAAGATCTTATATCTAAGGCGGTTTGCGTCTTGCGTCACAAGCCCAAGGGCCCCAAGCGCATCGGCATAAATATGAGAGCTTCCGTCCAAAACCGGCATTTCAGGACCACTGACCTCTATATACAAGTTGTCAACCTCAAGACCCGCAAGGGCGGCCATGAGATGTTCGACCATGGCAATGGTAACGCCGTCTGCGTTGCGCAGCTGGGTGCTCATGCGTGTATCGCTGACTTGATGCCAAAGGGCCCGGATCTGGGCGGACGCGCCGCTATCTGTGCGCTCAAAAACGATCCCTGTGTTTATAGGTGCGGGCTTAAAGGTCACATTCACATTTTGTCCAGAGTGAACGCCAACCCCTTCCAAAGAACCTGCTTTTCTGATGGTTTTTTGCTGGGCGACTTTTTTTTGCTCTGCGTATTGATCTGCGTCTCGGCCTGAGATGACCATTTTTTGTGTCCATAAAGGGGATAAAGATGAAGGGATTTTTTCAAGAAAACGCCTTAAAAAACAAGCATTCTTCTATTACAAATTGTTTCTTGCGGTATTATCTGGTCACCCCCTGTCATGGGGGCACAAACATCCGTGGTCCCTGGGAAAGAAATTGCCTTTCCTAAAGAAGATCTAATGGCCAAATAGGCAAAAGCCTGCGCTTCAATGAAATCCCCTTGCCATCCAAGGATTTCCACGGACTCGACCCTCGAAGGCGCCAGAAGCGTTTTCAGCTGCTCGACCAAATAGGTGTTATGCCGCCCGCCCCCACACATATAGAAATGAGTGGGACTTTCTGGATAAAAAGGGCTTGCCGCTGCAATGGATCTTACCGTCAACGCTGTCAGGGTCGCCGCGCCGTCCTCAAGGGAAAGTCCTTGGCAAAGCGCCAAAGTAAAACTTCCCCGATCCAGTGACTTAGGGGGGGGTTGAGAAAAGTAAGGGTGGCTTAAATACGACGCGAGAACATCCTTATGAACAGTCCCTTGCCGCGCAATCTGACCGCCTTCATCAAAGGCCTGACCCGTATGGGCCTTGACCCAATCATTGAGAAGGACGTTTCCTGGACCAGTATCAAAAGCAATCAGTGAGTCAGCGCGGCCGCCGTCTCCGCACCAGGTCACATTGGCGATTCCCCCAATATTCACAAAGACGCAACACCCTGATAATTTTCCTTTCAGAGCCTGATGGAAAATGGGGACAAGGGGCGCGCCCTGCCCACCTGCCCCTACATCCCTTTGGCGGAAATTGTAAATCACGGAGCATCCTAGGGCATTTGCAAGAAAAGACGGATCACCCAGCTGAAGGCTGATTTTACGCAAAGGATCATGGAGAACCGTTTGGCCGTGGAATCCCACAAGTTCTGGCATTCTTTTTGTGGTATCGATAAGGCTATTGGCGGCCTCTAAATGATACCTTGTCAAAACCGTTGAGGCTTGTGCACGAAGGGGACTCTCCCCTTTTGTTTGATAATCTTCTATGGTTGCCTTTAAAAGATCTTGAACAGCGGATGAATAAGGAAGAAAAACAGCTCTCACTGGTTTGACGACTATCTCGCCATCACTTTCAATCAATGCCGCATCAACCCCGTCCAACGAGGTCCCACTCATAAACCCAAGGGATAGGATAGTCTTACCCACGGCCCGCTTTCTTCACTCAATGATCTTCGTCGAACATAGAAAGAAAGAGCGCCGCACGCAAGACACATCATCATAGGGTCAATGAGTTAAGGGTGCTTCTTAAGAGCCAGCCCCCTGGTATTTCTTATCGAGCGTGTCCAAAAAAGAACTGATATCCCCGCCTGCCCTTTGAATGAGACTTGCATATTCAGAACGCTGGGTAATGCTCATGCTCACGCCGTTGACAATAAGATCAACAATCTTAAAGCCACCTGCGCCACTCCCCTTGCTTTGTTGAAAGACTTTCCAATCAACACTCAAGGGTTCTGCGCCAGAAGGTCGCACGACGCGACTATTCACAAGCACGCCCCCGTCTTCTAGGGTTTGCGCGCCCGTCACTTCTAGCTTCTCATTAGAGTAGTTATCAAATTGCGCCGCGTAGTTTTCCACAATGGCTGTTTCAAAAAGGCCTAAATAACGGGCTTTTTGTGCGTCATCGGCTTGGCGCCAGTAACGCGCCAATACAAACTTGCCAATGGAGGGAATACTGAATTTTGTCTGCAGAATTTGACGAAACTGGCTTTTACGTTCTGCAAGGCTAGATTCCTTGTGTACTAAAACTTGGATGATCTCGTTACCTGTTTGTGCCACAAAGGATTTATAAGCCTCTTGTGAAGCGTTCGCACTGTTTGTCCCATCAGGCGTATTAGTGTTCTCTTGCGCACATACGTGACCGGACAACAGGGCTGCACTTAAAAGAACAGTGCAACATACTTTTTTTAACACGTTTTTTACTCCTCCAAAGTGGGCGAATCTTTATAAACGACGTGCCCATCATTTATCTGGAACGCGCGGTGTTGTCTATATAAAACACGGTAGGTGGCATATTTATCCGAAGACGTCTTATCAATGCTGTCCGTTGTAGGCAGTGCGTCCCTTCGTTTGCGCACGGCATCAAGACCCGCACGACCCCAGATCACTTCGTTCAAATCCTTATCCCTGAGGAAGTAGTTAAAGGGATCCATCGCCCAATCTGCAAGCGTGCCCACAAAATCTCTAAAGTTTGATGGACCTAAAATAGGTAGGACTAAATACGGGCCATCATCTACCTGATAATGGGCAAGTGTTTGCCCAAAATCGCGTTTGCGACGCTCAAGCCCCGCAAGCTTATAGGCTGGATTGAAAAGCCCTCCGATACCCATGGTCGAGTTCATGGTAAAACGACCAAGTGTCTCCATAGCCTGATCTGGCTTTCCTTGAAAGATCTCATTGGCAAAGGTCACAGGCTCCACAAGGTTGTCCAGGACGTTGCTCACATTTTCCTTCACAGGATCAGGCGTACATAAATCATAAATTTGAGCTGCTGGCTTTAGGAACATCCCGTCCAGAAGTTCGTTAAAAACAAAAAAGAAACGGTTTACAGGCTCAAGGGGATCGGGTGTTTCGTCGGCTTTTGTGTCAACGGTCACTTGTTCAGCACCAAGTCCGACCGCATTAGATGCGAAAAGCTCTGGTGTGAGTGAGACACTCAACAACAAAAGAACCACCTTTGGTAAGGCGTTTTCCTTCATAAGCGTTACTTTTTTGTTCACTATCTTCTCCTTCCACCATTTTGCCGTTTTCGCACCTTACACCACAAGATACAAAAAAAAACTTAATAACCTTCATCCAAAAGGTTAACACGACTTCCCTTGGGCTAAAAAAACCGGTAATCTGCCAACATGGTTAGTGTAACGTAGTGTTCTTCAAGATGAAACAGGGAAAAGCTTTCTTTTTGATGGTGTTGGTTACAACACTTTTGGCAAGCGATAAAGGGGCTACGGCTGTCCCTGATATGATCATCGGCGCCAGCAATGCGCCCATTACGATTATAGAGTACTCATCCCTCACCTGCCATTACTGCGCAGAATTTCACAAAGACGTTTTGCCAGCCCTTAAAAAGAAATACCTTGATACTGGTAAGGCACGCTTGATCTTTAGAAACTTCTCATCCGATGCATACGGCATTGCAGCAGCCTGCCTTCTTGCCAAAGCGCCTGCCATTAAAAGGGTCGGGCTTTTAAACGAGCTCTATTTAAAGCAAGCACAGTGGATGTCCCCTGAATATGTAAGAGAACTTGCCGCCATTTTCTCCTTGCCTATTAGCCAAGCCCAAGCCATCACCTCAGACAAAGCCCTAATTAAAGCGTTGGGTGAGAGTTTTCTGATGGCGCAGAAAAAATATAACATAAATGCAACGCCTTATTTTATTGTAAACGGTCGCGTCATTGATTATAAGCCCAAGCTTGAGGAATTAGAAAAACTCATGTACCCCAAGACTGTCGCAAACACAGGCAAGAAAGCGGTTCCTGAAAAGCCACTATCTCAGAAGAAATAGTATTTGATATGAGCGCGCCTGGCTCCCATAGTGAATCGCTTCTTTACACTTATTGCTACCGGTGGGCTAAAAAACTTTGGCCGTCAAGGCTCTTAAGACGTCACAAGACTGAAGCCTCCATCGACATCGCTCCCTTTGTGGCACGCTTTCTTGTACCCTACCAATTTGCCGTGATGAAGGCCCTTTTGCTTTTAACTATCGCAGCCATGACTGTTCTTTCCTTTGGCTTTGCCTTTCGTCTGCTTGTGGATCACGGCTTTTCGACCACCCATGATTCCTTCATCAATGTAGGTTTTTTATTCTTTTTGGGCGCAAGCGCCTTGTTGGCGCTGAATGCCTACTTTCGCATCACCACTACCTCTTGGATTGCAGAACGCCTTGTGACAGACGTCAGACGAGAAGTTTTTGGGCACCTCTTGACTCTGGACCAAACGTTTTTTGAAACGGCGCGCACGGGTGATCTTATTGCGCGCATTAATACAGACACGAGCCTCATTCAAACACTTTTCACCAATTCAGCCGCCGTGGCGGTTCGAAGCCTTTTACAGCTTGTGGGTGCAACCCTCATGATGTTTCTCACAAGCCTCAAGCTGACCGGGATTGTCTTTTTGGTGGTACCCATCATTTTATCACCCATTTGGATCCTTGGACGGTGGGTGAAACGCCTGACCAAACAAGTCCAAGAAGCCCAAGGAAACGCCGAAGCTTACGCAGCTGAGCATCTGGCCTCTGTCACAACCTTGCAACTTTTCAACCGAGAGCAAACAATCTTGGGCCGGTTTATAAATCACCTGGACGAACGACTCTCCCTTGTAAAAAAACGCATCCACGTACGATCAGGCCTTGTGTGCATTGTGATCTTTTTTGCCTTTGCCAGCGTAAGCTGTGTCTTATGGATCGGCAGCCAAGATGTCGTTTCAGGTCATATGACGGCAGGTGCCTTGGTCTCTTTCGTCTTTTTTGCTGTCATTGTGGCTGGTTCTCTTAACTCTCTTTCGGAAGTTTTTGGCGAGCTTCAAACCGTTTCAGGCGCGTGCGAAAGGCTAGTTGAGCTTTTGATTATCACCCCCACACTAACACAACCTAACAGACCTCAAACGCCAACCTTCAATAAAGAGATTTCGTTTAATCAAGTCACCTTTAGCTATCCCACAAGGCCAACACTGCCCTCGTTAACCGATTTTTCCCTGACCCTCAAAAAAGGAGAAAAAGTTGCTTTAGTGGGACCCTCGGGAGCTGGAAAAAGCACTGTTTTTCAACTTCTTCTAAGGCTCTTTGACCCACAATCTGGCACTCTTACGGTGGATGGTGTCCCCTATAAAGCGTGCGATCTGCCAAGCCTTCGTCAGCTTTTCGCGGTAGTGCCTCAAGAGTCAGTGATTTTCAATATGAGCATCGAAGAAAATATTCGTTTTGGCCAACGTAGCCCCGTAGATGCGGCACGTTTTTTTAAATTTTGTAAAAAGGCCCATGTAGATGAGTTCGTTGCATTGCTTCCACAAGGATATCAAACGATTGTAGGAGAAAAGGGTGTGCGTCTTTCAGGTGGTCAAAAACAGCGCCTGGCCCTTGCGCGCGCCTTTCTCAGGGAGGGAGAAATCTTGCTTTTGGATGAAGCCACCAACGCCCTTGATGCGGAAAGTGAAGCGCACATTCAAGAGGCACTTTCATCCCTTCTAAAAGACAAGACGGCCATGATTATTGCCCACCGCCTTTCCACCATCGAAAACGTTGATCGTATCATTGTGCTTGACCAAGGTCGTGTTGTGGAGCAAGGAACATACGCGCAGCTTATGGCCCTCAAGGGCTTTTTTACCCGTCTTGTGCACAAACAACAATTCACCAGTTGAGACTTTTGCGCGTCTTTATGCCGTACAGATTTGCTAGAAAAATACTACTGTCGATTTCTATCTTAACTACAAGTTTTTCTTTCTAGATTATTAAGTATGGGACAAAAACGTTTGTGACTTCCAAAGAAGCGGTGACTCGTTAGCGTTCTTTTTTAGCTTTTTTTTGCCCCTAGGATCATTACTGATTCATCCTCTTTCTTCTAAACGCTCCCTCATCGGCTAAATATCTCTCAAGAACAATATCAAGCTGTTGAAAGCGTAGTGGTTTATTTAGGTAATCATCCATCCCTGCTGCGATACATTTTTCCCGATCTCCCACAAGGGCGTCTGCTGTAAGCGCAACAATGGGAACGGGCTGCAATCCCTTATCTTTTTCATGTCTTCTGATACAAGCAGTCGATTCAAACCCGTCCATTTCAGGCATTTGACAGTCCATTAATATGAGATCATAGTTCTCATTTTGAAACATCTCAAATCCTATGCGCCCATTCTCCGCCATATGAACGGTTAATGCGTATCTCTCAAGAACCTTGTTAATCAACATTTGATTTACTTTTACATCTTCGACCACTAACACTTGTTTATCGGAGTATTGCCGTGTGGTTTTTTCACATTTAGAAGAGTTATTCGGATCCTTAATGTGAAAAACTTCATATTTGGTTAAGAAGGATATCTCTTTTTTAGCATGTCTTGCCTCCATCAACACCTGGATAAATGTTTTCACTTCTCTTGGATAAAAGGGTTTTGAAAAGTAACCTCCAATCCCTGCTTTGGTCATCTTACTTTGCGATGGCATTTGCCCCGCAGAAAACATCAAAATACCCATGCTATTAGAAAGCAAGGGATGCGCTTGTACTTGTTCCACAAATTCTAGACCATTAATCCCATCTAATCGGTAATCTACAATGAGAAGATCAAAAGCATGCCCTGCCTGTTTTGCTTCAAGAAGTGCCTGCAATGCGCTGTCCGTGGTTTCACAAAGTTGGGTTACCATCCCAAACCGTTGCAAATATCCTTCCATAATGTACCCATTGACTGGGTAATCGTCCAGGACGAGGGCTTTTATGCCCCTGATATCAAAATCTGAGTATTGGCATGAAATATTATTATTGACTCCCTCCTTCAGAAAGAGACTAAAATGAAAAGCTGATCCTTTTCCTTCCTCACTTGTGACCTTTATTGTGCCACCCATCATCTCAATCAAACTCTTACTAATGGAAAGACCAAGACCCGTTCCGCCGAATTTACGCGTGGTTCCTTCTTCCGCTTGGGTGAATTTACTGAATATATAGTCAAGCTTATTTGCTGGGATACCGATTCCTGTGTCCTCGACCCTAAAACAAAGCTCAATATGACCATCGACGGAAGGCTTGGACCCCACATTTACCAAAACATGGCCTTTTGAGGTAAACTTGATCGCATTTCCGGCAAGGTTTATGAGAATTTGCCGTACCCTCAACGGATCTCCCACCAAAAACTGCGGCACGCTTGGATCCACATTGACAAGAAGTTCAATGCATTTTTCTTGTGTTTTGAGGCGAATCAAATCTGTAATATCCTCTAACAGAATGTAAAGATTGAAATTAATTGGATCCAATTGCAGCTTTTCGGCTTCAATCTTTGACAGGTCTAAAATATCATTGATAATATCGAGCAGATTCTCTGCTGATTTTTGAATAATCTGCGCGGTGTTGCGCTGCTCTGGTGTCAGGTGCATCTCCAAAAGAAGTGAGGTCATTCCTAGAACGCCGTTCATGGGCGTTCTGATTTCATGACTCATGTTGGCCAAAAAATCACTTTTGGCCCGACTGGCCCGCTCAGCGGCTTCTTTTGCGCTGGCTATTTCAGCTGTACGTTTTTTGACTTCTTCTTCAAGATGCTCCTTTTGGAAGGTAATTTCACTATATTGTTCAGACATTTCATCTGACATAAGTTGTAATGTTCGTTCCGCCCTAAGACGGGATTGTTCAAAGTCTTCATAGGCTTGGCTCACCATTGGCAGTAAAGAAGGAATATTTAACTGCCCCTCTCGGTCCGTGGCTTTTTTTACTTGTCTTTGTAAAACACGGTGTAATGTCTCCTCTTGCATCTTGCCTACCCTCTTAAGTTAGGTTTATGTCCGTTCAGAAAGCAATGTAATGGTCATGGTTTGGTTATGAAAACCGCACTGACCCGTTGATCTGTGATGACCGATTTCACCGTATGAATAGTATCCGATCGTGGGGATTTCGCTTTTGAAAAGCTCTTCTACAATTTCTACTTCATCTGCGACAGATTGACCCATGAGCACTTTTCGACCAATGCAGCTCACAAGTAAGGCAAAACCTTTCTGGTCTTGATTGACAGCGATTGAGGAATGCTTCATGGCCAAAGAGGCCGCCTGTTCGGCGCCATCGATGAGGTGATTAAAATCACCCTTCATTAACCGGGCGACATAACCCTGGGGGACGTCGCCCGCAAAAATAAGAGACTGGTCTTCTTCATTCATACCGATAATGGTGCGCACAATATCATGATCAGAGTTTTTGTCAGGACGGATATTTAAAGGAAAGTAAAGGGCACTTCTTGGAAGATCTTTTGCTTCGTCGCCTAAATAATCTTTATATAGCTTGAGCGCAGGCTTTCCATCCAGTTCATAGAGGATGTTGTTTTCAGATTTAGAGATCACACGTTCTGGTCCAAAGGCATCCCACCCCCCAACGCTACCGTAGCTGACGTTTATGCTATCTCCATAAAAACCGATGGCCGCAACCATTTTATCGCAAATTTTCTCGTTGAGGCCCACATAGGTTTGACCAAACTGTGCGTCCATGTCGGCGGCAAACCCTCCCATGAGAATGACGCCTTGCGGAATCTCCTCGAAAAAACCCTTGACAAGGTCACTCCCTATGACGTGTGACCCCACACTTAAGACAAAAATAGCCTTCAAGTCCGGAGCCTTTAGCGTTTCTCCCAAACTCTTACCGACACCGTGTGATTCTTCCATATGGTGAATCGCAGACTGCGCGCTTTTTACATAGAATTCACGGGGCTCAACCGCTGTGATGACAAGGGTATTTTCTTGTACCTCTCCGTTGTAAATTTCTCCCCCAGAACTACACCCAAGAAGGGTTGCTTTAGGGTAATGGCGTTTGATTTCTGTTAGGAAATCTTTATTTTCTAACAGATTTTTGGCTGCGAAATAGACCACGAATGCGGCGTCTCGAAGGGTTGGATCACCGCTCCACCCCTTTTGTTCTTGCCACGTTAAATGCTCAACCTTCATGGATTTTTACCTCCCTTTTTTTCATAGGTTTATTCTCAAGCCATTCTTCTAGGGCCTTTGTTAACTGTGGAAAGCGAATGGGTTTATTCAAGTAATCATCCATCCCTGCCGCTAGACATTTTTCGCGATCTCCTACCAGGGCGTCGGCTGTTAAGGCCACAATGGGAATATGACCTATACTTCTTTCATTTTCATAATCGCGAATCCTCTTTGTTGCCTCAAAACCATCCATTTCTGGCATTTGGCAATCCATGAAAATCATGTCATAGCCTCCTGTTTGAAACATCTCGAAGCCAATTCTTCCATTATCTGCAATCTCCACCGTTAGGTCGTGCTTGGCAAGAATCTTTGTAATAAGCATCTGGTTTACTTTAACATCTTCAACAACCAGCACGCGTCTTCCAGGGTATTTCTTTTTTTCTTTTTGATCACCACCTGTTAAACTATCAGGATTTTGTAAACGAAGTACTTCCTGTTTAGTTAAAAAGGGTAAAGATCTTTTATGTTCTTTGGCCTCCATCAAAACTTGCAAAAAGGCGTTGATCTCCTGAGGGTAGAACGGCTTTGAAAAAAAGGCAGCGATGCCCACCTGGTTGAGTGTACTTTGAGATGGCATTTGTGCGGCCGAAAACATCACGACCACAAGATCACTCTTAAGGATATCATCTTTTTGGATCTCGGCTGCAAACTCAAGGCCAGACATGTCCTCTAGATAGTAATCAACGATAGCAATATCATAGGGACTACCACGGTGGTGACTGAGTCGAATTTCGCTCAGCGCTTCTTCTGCACTTTTACACAGATGTGACACAACGCCAAAACGCTCAAGATAGCCCTTCATAATTTCGGCATTCACGACGTAATCATCTACAACGATGGCTCGCAGCCCTTTAAGGTCGTAGCCCGTATCTTTGAACTGTGTTTTGCTGGCATTCCCTTCTTTTAAATTCACCGTAAAGTGGAAAACGGACCCTTGACCTTCAACGCTTGTCACATCCACAGCCCCCCCATCATCTCGATCAAACTTTTGCTGATAGATAATCCAAGTCCTGTCCCACCAAATTTGCGAGTTGTCCCTTCCTCCGCCTGTGTAAACTTGCTAAAAATATACGCAATTTTCTCTTGGGGAATCCCAATGCCCGTATCCTCTACCTGGAAATCTAAACAAAGGATATCGTCTTTTAGTTTCGTTGAGGAAACGGCGATCATCACGTGACCTTTGGTGGTAAACTTTGTCGCGTTCCCCACAAGATTCAAAAGAATTTGACGCAACCGCACAGGGTCACCTTGCAAAAATTGCGGCACCGAAGGGTCTACGTTAACGAGAAGTTCAATGGCTTTTTTTTGGGTCTTGAGACGAATGAGATCGGTCAGATCTTCAAGAAGGGTGTAGAGGTTAAAATCAATGTTTTCAAGTTGAAGTTTATCCGCTTCTATCTTTGAAAGATCTAAAATATCATTGATAATATCAAGAAGATTTTCAGCGGACTTTTGTATAATCAACGCAGTGTTTTTTTGCTCAGGCGTGAGATCCATATCAAGAAGAAGGGCCGTCATCCCCAACACACCGTTCATGGGGGTCCTGATTTCATGGCTCATGTTAGCTAGAAAGTCACTTTTTGCTTTGTTCGCGTATTCGGCAAGGTCTTTGGCACGCTTCAGTTCTTTGGCATAGCTTTGAAGTGCCCTTTCCTGAATTTTATGGATTGTCACATCAGTACAATAAATAATGTGAGATTCTTTTTCTTTTATTAAAATTTTTACAATTTTTAAATCATATGTTTTTTTATATACTTGACCTCCTCTTGGAATGAGGAAATTTTTTGAGGCGTGATTTTCACTTTGATAATATTAAGTGCCATTTTGAGCATCGGATGAATTTTGTCTGTATCCATTAAACCTGGAAACAAACTTAATGCACTTGGATTTGCGTAAACCACACCTTGGTCTTCCATAATTTGAAAAATCGGCATGGGGTTATTTCTTGGGAAAAGACCAAGACGTTCTATTTCTTGTTTCCAATTTTTAAGACTTCGTATGGAGTAGTACCAAGAGAGACTCAAAATAGTGATTGCTGGAATCAAAACATAGAAAGTAGTCATATTTTGATCTTTTATTTGTATAATAGCTTTTTCCAGCAGAGCAAAGCTTGCCGTCGAATGAAAATCAGACAAGGCGCTGGTGATGTGGTCACGCATGCTCAGAGCGTTATAACCAACATAAATCACAAGGCCAAAAGATAATATGAGACTGATGTAAAGAAGTGCTTGGGGAAAGTTGCCAACTTTACCGCGTTTTTTCGCAGCCGCTAGCTGCTTGAGATGTGTGGAAAAGGCAAGAGAGCATCCCAAACTGAGGGAGGTCATGATTGTGATGGCATACGCAATCTTATCAAAGGATTGATCGGATGCATATCGGCAGTCAGCAAAAGGTACAAAGACCGACGCCGCCATGCCAGTATAATGCATCCCGCAGATGGCCGCGCCCATAATGAAAGACGCCCCGACCATGTAAGGAAAGCGTTTAGGTCCTTTAGGAATATTAAAGGCAATCATAAGCGCAGTGCCTGACGCGACGATGGCAATCACAACAGAAAGAGCAAACAGTCCTGGTTTGTACAAAAGGGTCGCGTCCATTTGCATGGCCGCCATGCCGATGTAGTGCATCAGGCAAATGCCTGTCCCCAAGAGGACAGAACTAAGCGCGATGGTTTTAATGGTGGGTGTATTATCACGGATAATTTCAAAAACAAAGTACGCCACAGCCATGGCCACAAGGAGTGAAAAAAGTGTGAGCCCAGTATCATAGTGCAAGAGCATCCTCATTTCGAAGGATAACATGCCAATAAGATGCATGGACCAAATACCCACCCCAAAAACAAAAGTTCCACACGCGATCATAGTACTTTGTTTTATGATAAGTTTTTTACTTCTGAGATGCGTGACAAGATCTAAAGCAAAGTAAGAAGAAATCGTTGCCACAAGGTATGAAAAAACCACCAGGACGATGTCATATGTCCCGTGCTCAGCGTTAGAAGGAATACTTTCTATAAAAAAAGAAGTCGTTAACATGTTTTTTTTAAACGCTTTTTTAAAATATCACTTGAAGTTCTTGCGCCTTATCACCCTGTTACTTTATCATCGTATAGTGGAGGCAAGAAAAGGTTTTTAGGAATGCTCGTTAAATCTGTTGACCGAGACGCAGAGAAAATGCTGATGAGAACAGTCAACGAATGTGGTCGTCTTCCTGCTCAAGAAGGGTTAATCCTTTTCTGCGCTTTTTCAAAGTTACAAGACTTTGTGTCGTCAAAAACTTTGAATGAAACACTCAAAAGCGTCTTAAGTGATCGGGAGGCGGAATGTTATGTCTGCTCAGATCACGACACATTTATTTATTGGAAATCTTCTGTCAAAGACGAAGAACTTGTTGTCATAAAGACCATTCAAGATGATTATGCTCAGGCATTTTCGTCTGTACCTGCTTCTCAGATTTTTCAGGTCTTTGACACACGCTCGCAGTTAGAAGAGTTGCGTTCTTTACTTCTTGAAAAAATAGAGTTTTTGACTACAAACACTGCCCCCCAAGACCTGCGTCCTGACATCCCTGTTCTCTCACCTATCCAAAATGTCCTTTTGAAAAAATCCCAAGAACGTCGCGCCTCAAGGTCTAAAATTGAAATTCTCATTGTGGAAGATCAGGATTTTTCTAGAAAACTCCTCATGGGACTCATGCAAAAAGATCATGTGTGTTATGGCGCGAAAAATGCCGCCGAGGCCGTTCAGTATTTTGTAGAGGAAGCTCCTGATATTATTTTCCTCGATATCGAACTTCCCGATCATGACGGACACAGTCTTGCCAGACTTTTTAGACAATATGATCCCAGGGCCTTCATTGTCATGGTCACTGGGAATAACTACCAAAAGGACGTAGATCGCGCCAAAGAAAATGGTGTGAATGGCTTTATTGCCAAGCCTTACAGTAAACAAAGCATCTATAATGCAGTCCAAAGTTTCGTGCAATCACATCTGGTGACCGCGAGTTAGAAGAAGCTTTGTTTCAAGAATTTTTTTCCTCAGCTACTGAGCTTTTGTCTCAACTTTCCCATGCTGTTCAAACAAATAACTCTGATGGATGGAGAACGGCCGCCCATGCTTTAAAAGGGACTTCCTATAATCTTGGTGCGAAACTTCTTGGCGACTATTGCAAGACAGCACAAGAGCAAAACAACGCCTCCCGTGATGAGAAGCAAGAAATCTTAGAAAATATTAACAGCGAATACGGGCGCGTGCGTGCATATATTAAGGCAGGGGAGTACTAGTTTATGCTTCATGCATTTTTGCAAGAACAACTAGCAAAGTCTGGTGCTGACATCACCCCAAGCTCGGTCAACCAACTCTGTGAATTTGTCAGCAAGACCTATGCGCGCCATGAGCAAGAAATCGAAGAACTAAAAAACCATCTAAGAAGCACGATTGCCGAACTTTCAGCAGTTATTCACTCTCTTCCCCAAGGCCTTCTGACCGTCGACGAATTTGGGTACATCTGTAAAAGCAATGAGGCCGCAACAAACATCCTTAAGGTCCCAGCGTCGCATATCATCGGCGCCAATGTAAGGCAACTTTGGCCCGACTTCGACTTTAATAGCTTATGCCACAATGGAAACCTTGATGATGATTTGGTTTACAATTACTTTAAAAATCCCGTTCTTTTAACCATGCGTCTTTCAGATCAGACATATCTCGAAACAGAGGTATGCTTTTCCCCTATTCGCTCAAAACAAACCCACCTCTTTAGTTGCCTTTTTTTTCCAAAAGAAAATAAATCTGATCGTCCAACAAGGGAGGACTTAAGTCTTACCAAAAGTAACGATCCTCTCACAGGGGCCGCCACACGGTATAAGCTTCTTGCCCACCTCGAGGAACTCCTTGCCAAACCCGACGACAAGACCCTGTGCGCCATTATTTTCATAAATATAGATAAGTTTAACGATATCAATGAAAAGCTTGGCTTTAAAATTGGTGACGAGCTTCTGCTTGATGTCTCTGATAAAATAAAAAAACTCCTTCGCCCCAATGATGTACTCGCTAGGGTTGAAAGTGATGGATTTGTTGTTCTCTTAACTGATGTCAAGGACTTTTCGTACGCAAGCAAGATTTCGCAACGCCTCCTTGATGCGTTTAAGGATCCCATCCACATTAATGGGAGACGGTTTTCTGTGACTCTCAGTGTCGGTGTGTGTCCTTTGGTCACAAACCGTGGTTACACCAGCGACGATCTTTTGCAAAATGCGCGCGCTGCAATGAGAGAATCAAAGAAAAACGGTGGCAACAGCATCACCCTGTTTCAAAATGTTAATCAAAATATCAATAAAGAAAGTGATGAGCTTGAGCGCGAGTTGCGACAGGCCATCGAGCGCGATGATATTATCCTTTATTATCAACCCATCGTCGATCTTGCCACAGGTAAGCTTGCAGGATTCGAAGGACTTGCCCGGTGGATCCATCCCCAACGAGGTTTTATACCGCCCGATAAGTTCATTGGCCTTGCAGAGGATACGAACCTTATCCTGCCCTTGGGTCTTTCCATCATGAAAAGGGCGTGCCAACAGACACTAGCATGGCGAAAAATGTTTCCTTACGATATCTTCGTGTCCGTCAATTTATCAGCAAAACAGATTTTGGATAAACAGGCCTGCGATGAGATCATAGAAACATTGGTGGGGGCAAAATTACCCCCGCACTCGCTGAAAATAGAATTTACAGAAACAGTAGTCTTAAAGGAACTCGCTCATATTTCTGAGTTTTTTCATACGGTCAACGAATTGGAAATTGATCTATGTATTGACGACTTTGGTACAGGATACTCGGCCCTAGATTACATTCACCGCTTTAATTTCGACGTGCTTAAAATTGACAAAAAATTTATTACCGCCATCACAGACAACGATAAAGATCTGTGGCTTGTGGGGGGGATCGTTTCCCTTGCTCATAGCCTTGGCCTCAAAGTGGTCGCCGAAGGGGTAGAAACTCAAGAGGAGATCCTTAGATTGGTTCCCATGGACGTAGACTATATTCAAGGATATTTTTTTTCAAAACCAATGAAACATGAAGATGCAACACTGCTCTTACAAAACGGCGCGAGTTTTCCGACGGTATACCTCACACAAAAGCCTGACGAGCCCTCACTTGACTTTATAAGAACGTTCTAAAAGTCATTAATTTTGCCGGAGACTATTTCATGACCCATATGATCATGAAAAATCAAAATTATCAGATTTTTAAATAGGAAACATAGCAGTGTTTCAAAAATTCTTAAGGATTTTGCAACCCACTTTAAAGGGCTTTTCTCCATATTGCCAAAACCCACCTATGTTTACAACGACTTGAAAAACCCGCCACAGGAGATAAATAAAAACCTGGCACCATGAACTCAATTTTTTGACATCTGTACATACTTCTTTATACGTCCCATTTCTCGATTCGTCTTGTACAGGCGCTCAATTTGTGACATATGCGCAACATTTCAACCCAGAAAATTAATCTTTTGTTAACTTTTTCACGTACCGATAATCCAGTTTGTGTATGGTGTTTTTGTCTTATTGACTTTTTATGGAGGAATAGATGAAAAAGACATTACTCGCAGCGACTGCAATGGCAGTTTTGACAACCGCTACAAGCTTTGCCAACTGCGCCCACTCCAACTGGAGCGCTGGTATCCACGCTGGTTGGATGAGCACAAAGGGTGACATCAAGGCCAACAATACAAAAATTAACGACTCTCGCTACAGCACAGCCCCTGTTGGCATCCACCTTGATTGGACACGTTCCACAGCAAACTCTTGGTTGTATGGCTTTGGTCTTGCCACTGGCTATGCTTTTGGCAAGCCAACACACAACTTCACATTGACAGGCGTCAACTACAAAGCTCAACTTGACCCACGTTGGTATGGTGAGATTAACACACGTCTTGGTTGGAACTTCAACAATGCGTGGTCCTTGTACGGAATTATGTCTGGTCGCGTGATCAACACAAAGTTCTCTATCAAGACAACAACAGCTCCTACAACAACTCTGGCCGCCCACTCCAAGTCTGTTTGGGGTTTTGGTCTTGGTGCTGGTGCTGACTTTAAAGTTGCAGAGCGTTGGACACTCGGTGTTAAGTATCGTCACTTCTGGGATCAATCTGTTTCCAAGAAAGTTGGCGCGACCAACTACAAGGCTAAGCTTGGATCACACTCAGTTGTTGGCGCATTGTCATACAACTTCTAAACAATATTTTCTTGGGAGGGGAATCACCCCTCCTGAGAATTTTCAAGCCCTCTTCTCATCTAGGCATCTGTGTTCCTTCTTGTCACACTTTTGCCACAGATCTTGCTGAATTTATTCTCTCCAAAGAAAATACCGGACACGCCTCAAAAACGAGGTTAGTGTGATCATGTCTTTACTGATAATGTATAACGGAGGAATTAATGAAAAAGACATTACTCGCTTCAGCTGCCTTGCTTTCTTTTGCTGGAACTGAATTCGCCTCAGCCAATTGTGGCATGAACGGATGGAGCGCTGGTATCCATGCGGGATGGATGGGCACAGACGGTGAGCTTAAACTCGGTGGTACTAAACTTAACGATTCAACCTATAGTTCTGCACCTGTTGGCGTTCATCTAGATTGGACAAGGTCCGCTGCCAACTCTTGGCTCTATGGAATTGGCCTTGCCACAGGTTATGCCTTTGGCACACCTTCCAATTCATTCGGGACCACAGCCATCACAGGCGCTACCTCTGCAAAGATCGAGCTACGTCCCCGTTGGTATGGCGAACTCAATACACGCCTTGGATGGAATTTCCATAACCGTTGGGCGCTTTATGCGATCCTTTCTGGTCGTGTCATGAATGCAAAGTTTAGTGCAAAGCTTTATAACGGCAGCGCAGAAGTTAGTCGCTCATCTGGCACAGAGTCCGTTTGGGCTTTTGGCTTGGGTGCTGGTGCTGACGCTAAAGTTACAGAGCGCTGGACACTCGGCATTAAGTACCGTTACTTCTGGGATCAATCTGTGACTGAAGGCTCAGGTGCCACCAGAACAAAGATGGATCTCGGTTCACACACTGTGATCGGTGCTTTGTCCTATAACTTCTAAGTTCAGGACCATACGAAAAAAAGGAGGCCAAGCGCCTCCTTTTTGTTTTCTGATTAAGCGTTTTAGATCCTTAGGATTTCTAGGTTGTTAGCACCACGTTGCGTTCCAGTCTTCTAGTCCTTTGGAACTAAACCGCACGTAGCGCCGAGAAAGCGTCAGATCCCCTGCCCCCTCATTAGCAAGAAGTCCTAGCGCCCTTGTTTCAAGCTCGTAACCGAGCGCCTCGGGAATGGCTGCACTTTTATGATTGCGATCATCACACAGGATGGTGAGGCGCTTTAACCCTAACACTTGAAACGCATAAAGAGTCAGGGCGGCAGCTCCCTCACGGCAGAATCCCTTTCCCTGTGCACTTGCCCGGCACCAGTAACCAATATGGGCAGATGGCACGTCCCAGTTGAGACCGTTAATCCCACAAGAGCCTACATAGTGACCTTTATGAAAAAGCGCAAAGTTGAGTTTTTCCCTAAGGATAAAACCTGCATAAAATTCTCTTGCTGTTTTTTCTGTATCTTCCCAAGACCTAACTTTGTGCACCCATGGAAGCCATTTGCCAAGGGTTTCGCGCGTTTTCTCAATGGCCGCGAAAATCTCTTTTCCATCACCTGGCATCACAGGCCGTATCACTAAACGTTGCGTCTTGATGGATAGGGGTAAATCTAGTAAAAGCCCAGAAAACTGATCCATCACAATCTGTAAAATCAAAAAGTCTTGGGGAGACTATGAATAAATAACGTTGAAGTAAATGCCACTTAAGCTTTTTTAGTGGTGGAATGACATTTTGCGGAGTGTGAACCGCGTTTAATCCTGGGGGAGTTTATATCCTTCATGGGGAGACTTGTGAAGGAAATCTCCTGGACTTATCTCCACATCCGCTAAGACAGACTGTAAGGCTTTCAAACTCCGTTGCGCTTCTTTCATGGCTGCCGCGACGGACGGCAGACCTTCACCTGTAAAATCTTTAAAGGCACCTCTGTTTTCGCTTAAAAGCCCGTCAAGCGTTGCCGCCGTCTTATCCAGTGATTTCGACGCCTCCCCAAAAGCTTTGACCGATGGACCCCATCCACTCACTTGCTTTTCCAGTGACTGCAACGACTCTCGCAGTTGCCTAAAGCCCAGGCGCGCCTCCTTTACAAACGTTTGTACACGCTCTGGACCTTGGGATAAATCTTTAGAAAGGCGCGAGATATTCTCGAGTGTCTGTCCAATGGCTGTAATATTGTGGTCATCAAGAACACGGTTCAGTCTAGCCGATAGGTCATAGACATTTTTAAGAATGTGCGGAAGTTCGCTAAAGATCATCTCGACGCCTGACGCCTGAGAGTTGATGATGGGATAACGCTTTCCTGGTTTTACTTTTAAGGGGGGTTTTTCTTTGGAGCCCCCCTTAATTTGAATGTAGCTATATCCCGTGATCCCTTGCGCTTCGATGGTGGCGACAGCGTCTTCACGAACAAGCTCGGGATTATCCACCGTTATTTTGACAACGATTTGCTCGATATCTTTGGGATCGACGTAGATTTTTTTTACTTTGCCGATGGGAAGGCCGTGGAACTTCACACTTTCATTTTCACGAAGTCCTGACACAGATCCCTTAAAGTAAATGAGATAGTTTTGCGCGTCTTGATTGAAGTCTACCTTTGAAATCCACATGATAAAAAGGAGCACCCCAACCGCCAGAGCGAGGATAAAACTGCCAACAGCAATGTAACTTGCACGCGTTTCCATTTTTCTATTCTAAGGTGTCCTTGCATCTTTGTGAAGTGCGCGCCCTCTTTTTCCCTGAAAATATGACTGGATCCAGGGATGGGGATGAACGTAAAGCTCATCCAGCGTGCCAATCACGAGCTTTTTATCCACAAGAACTGCCACACGGTCACAAATGGTCACGAGGGTATCCAAATCATGGGTCACCATGAGGACACACAGGGCGAGCTTTTCCTTTAGATTTAGAAGGAGATCGTCAAAGGCAGCCGCAGAAATGGGGTCAAGACCGGCTGTGGGCTCGTCTAAAAAGAGTAGCCTGCCATCCAGGGCAAGGGCTCTGGCAAGGGCGGCGCGCTTAATCATGCCGCCCGATAGTTCGCTTGGATATTTGTGAAAATCTGAGGCCTTAAGGCCCACGATCAGAAGTTTTCGAAGGGCAATTTCGTGAACAAGTGGTTCTATGAGGTTTGCTTTTTCTTTCAACACAAGCATGATGTTTTCACCCACGGTGAGAGAACTAAAAAGCGCCCCGCTTTGAAACAGCACCCCGATTTCTTGGTCACACCCCAAAGGTTTTCCCTTCGGGCAATAGTGTGTGATCTTTCCCGATTTTGGGCTCATCAAATGTAAAAGGACGCGCAGGAGCACAGATTTACCACTACCAGATCCCCCCACAAGCCCTACGATTTCGCCTTCATAAAGATCCATTGTCAAATGATCATGGAGGATTTGCCCGTTTATTTCGGTCACAAGATTTTCCACGGACATGACTTTTAGTTCACCCATCAGACCCCTACATATGAAAAGAAAATAGAGAACGCGGCGTCAAAAACGATGACAAGAAAAATAGATCTCACGACCGCCCTTGTGGTTTGAGTTCCCACAGTGTCTGCTCCGCCTTTGACGCGGAGCCCCTCAAAACATCCCACAAGGCCAATGACAAAGGCAAAAACAGGTGCTTTGATAATCCCCGTCCAAAAAGTCCAAGGCGTAATGGTAAGATTCAATTGAACCAAAAACTGCTCAAGGGTCAGGCCAATGAGGGCGCGCCCCATGAGGGCTCCGCCAGCCAACGCCATCATATCAGAGAAAAATCCCAAAAAAGGAAGCGCAACCATGAGCGCAATCATTCGGGGCAGCACGAGGTACATAACAGGATCCAAAGACATAACGCGCATGGCGTCAATCTCTTGGTTTAGCTGCATGTAGCCTATTTGGGCGGTGAACGCACTTCCCGAGCGGCCTGCGACCACAATGGAGGTGAGAAGTATGCCAATTTCCCGAAGGACCGAGACCGCCAGCAAATCAACGGTAAAGACCTCTGCGCCAAAGCGCTTGAGTTGATTGGCCCCCTGGTACACAAGGACGACACCAATCAAAAAAGAAATGAGGCCCACGATGGGAAGCGCGCGAAGCCCCACTTGCTGCAAGTGATAAACCGTCGATGTCAGGCGAAAGGCACTGGGCCAGCGCGCAAGACGCAGCATGGCGACCACAATTTCGCCCAAAAACGACAAAAGAGATAGAGTATCTCTGCCTACTTGAGTTGACTTTTCCCCCAACTCCTCTAAAAAAGACCAGATAAAAAATGGCCGGGGCGCTTTTTCAATTTTACGGCACTCAATGTCTTTTTCTGCACCCTTAAGAAGGTTTTCGATGGCTTTTGTTTTTCCTTCGACCTTAATCTTATCTTGGTGCTCTTGAAAAAAACGGTGAAGCACCCACGCTCCTGCCGTATCCATTTGCGTGATTTCTTTCAGATCAAGAATGATTTTTTCAGAGCCGATAATGAGATTTCTCAAAATCTGATCCACATCGCGCAGGAAAAGAGTCCGCCATTCTCCCTGGCAGATGAGCCTCACAAGGCCCTTATCTTTTTCAACGCGCACGCTGGCCGTCATTCTGACACTCCCTTTCAATCCACATCTAGTGTTCCATAAAAAGCCTTACGCTCAAAGAGTGTCTTAGAAAATCTTGAGCGTGCGCCGTCAAAGCTCCCTACCCCCGCGCCTTGCGCCACGCCGGGGTCTGAGGCGTCAAGCGCGCGCCGTCTGGCCCTTCTAGAATCACGTTTTCTTGGTCAAGCACTTCCAAGCGAAGACGCACAAGGCCCCACGCACCTTGGTGCGAGAGCATTTTACCAACCGCGTGGCGCGGCGCGCTCGGATCTGTGTTATGAAGATAAAGGTCTTCTTTAAAAGCAGGCGGCATTCCCTCAATGGTCACGGGCACCACCGTTTTACGAAGAATGCCTGTATAGTGGGTGCGCGCTGTGAGCTCTTGCCCAAGATAACACCCTTTGTCCCAGTCAATGCCGTTCAAAAGGTCAAGGCCGTACTCCAGCGGAATAGCCTTGCCCACTTCCATATCTAGGCTTCCTTCTGGCAGGCCCAGCTGAATACGGCGCGTGTGATAAAGGCTAAGATCACCAGAAGCGTCAAAAGGCAAGCGCACAAGCGCGCGCCATCCCATTTGAGCAAGCCTTGGATCTTGGTAAAGCTTTACGATGTCTGCTGCTTGAGGGGGGGTGCTTGGCTCGATACACGCCACAACCGCGTAATGATCCGATAGATCTTCGAGCGACACCTTGGCGCGAAGGCGGTAGCGAGTTAACAAGGTCAAAAGCGCCCCCACACGGTCTTTTTCGCATTCAAGCAGATATCCGTCAGCGTCCTCGGTCACAAAAAAGTCATGATCAAAGCGTCCTTGAGGGGTCAAAAGCGCCCCATAAAGCGCGTCATTCTTGGCAAGCTTTTTCAAATCCTGGGTTATAAGTCCTTGAAGAAAGGAAAAGCGGTCCACGCCTGCGACTTTGATAACGGTACGCTCTAAGCGAATCCATGGGGTCATCATAAGGCTCCTTATGCTGCTGTGACGCTTGTTGCCAGCATAGGCCCCAAGGGCTTTCCTGCAAACAGATGAATATGATAATGGGGCACTTCTTGTCCGCCGTTCAGACCGCAATTGGATAAAAGCCGGTAGCCGTCTTCTTTTACGTTAAGTGCCCCTATGACCTTAGCCACAAAACGTCCAAAGCCAGTAATCTCATCAGGCGTTGCATTTTGATAGAAATCCTGGCTATCTGTATAAGGACCCTTTGGAATCATGAGCACATGGAGGGGCGCCTTGGGAGCAATATCATGAAACGCGAACCCCCAGTCGTCTTCTAGGACCTTTTTGCAGGGAATCTCGGCTCGTAAAATCTTTGCAAAAATGTTGCCAACGTCGTAGGTCATGGCCTTACCTTTCTCCTTGCGGGATGAACTTGAACAGGGTTAAAGATAGTTAAAGTTTTGAGTGAATTGCAAACAGGAGTCAAGAGCCCATGCAGACCTCTTCAACGACGCCCCCTTCTTGGCGCGGTACGACGGTTTTATCGGTGCGAAAAGGCAATCAGGTGGTGGTGGCCGCAGACGGTCAAATTACCTTTGGCGCCATTACATTAAAGTCCAATGCCAGGAAAATCAGGCGCATGGCCGATGATAAGGTCATTGTGGGTTTTGCGGGAGCAACCGCCGACGCGCTCACCCTGTTTGAGCGTCTTGAACACAAGCTGGAGCAGTACCCAACTCAGCTTATGCGCGCTTGCGTTGAGCTTGCCAAAGAATGGCGCACGGATAAGTATCTACGCCGGCTCGAGGCCATGATGGCCGTTGTGGACGTAAAAGTTTCACTCATTTTAACGGGTAATGGCGATGTTATGGAACCTGAGGACGGCTTAATTGGGATTGGCTCAGGCGGCCCCTACGCGCTTTCTGCGGCCAGAGCCCTTCATAACATTGACGGTTTTAGCGCCAAAGAGATTGCAGAGCGCTCCATGAAGGTGGCGGCTGACCTGTGCATTTATTCTAATAGTAACATCATCATAGAAAGCATTGAGATCCCATCATGAGCCATTTTTTAACACCTAAAGAAATTGTGGCGGAACTTGACCGCTTTATTATTGGACAACAAGACGCCAAGCGTGCCGTCGCCATTGCCCTTCGCAACCGGTGGCGCCGTTTGCAGCTTTCCTCGGGGCTTCGCGAAGAAATCCTGCCCAAAAACATTCTGATGATTGGCCCCACGGGCGTGGGGAAAACCGAAATCGCACGCCGCCTTGCCAAGCTTGTGGACGCACCTTTCCTAAAGGTCGAGGCCACAAAATTCACCGAAGTCGGCTATGTAGGGCGGGATGTTGAACAAATCATCCGTGATCTTGTGGAAGCCGCTATTACCGCCAACAAAGAAAAAGGCCGCGAAGACGTGATGAACAAGGCCGAGCTTGCCGCCGAAGAGCGCGTTCTTGACGCCCTTGTGGGAGAAAACGCAAGTACCGAAACACGTGAGAAGTTTCGTCAAAAACTCAAGGACGGTCAGCTTGCAGATAAGGAAATCGAGATCGAGGTCAACGATCAGAATTCCATGCAGATGCCAACCATTGACGTACCAGGAATGCCGGGCGCCCAGATGGGCATGCTGAATTTAGGAGACATCTTTGGAAAAGCCTTTGGCAAACGCACTAAAACGCGCAAAATGACCGTGGCCGAGTCCTACCGAATCCTGATGGAAGAGGAAAGCGATAAGCTTATTGATCAGGAAAAAACCATTGCCGCCGCCCTTAAGGACGTCGAGGAAAACGGCATTGTGTTTCTGGATGAAATCGACAAAATCTGTGCGTCTTCCCAACGCCAAGGGGCTGACGTTAGCCGCGAAGGTGTTCAACGTGATCTTTTGCCCCTCATTGAAGGCACCTGCGTCACCACAAAGTACGGCACGGTGCGCACGGATCATATTTTGTTTATTGCCTCCGGTGCCTTTCATATCGCAAAGCCCTCGGATTTGCTGCCAGAGCTTCAAGGACGCCTCCCCAACCGCGTCGAGCTTAAGGCGCTCACCCAAGAAGACTTCTGCCGCATTTTAGTCGAACCCGAGTTTAGCCTTATTAAGCAGTACCAAGCCCTTTTATCGGCAGAAAAGGTTGATCTTTCCTTTTCGGATGAAAGCATTCAAGAAATTGCACGCCTCGCCGCCGATATCAACCAAAGCGTTGAAAACATTGGAGCCAGGCGTCTTCAAACTGTTCTTGAAAAGCTGCTTGAAGAAATCAGCTTTACAGCCAGTGACAAGGCGGGTGAGAAAGTAGAGATCTCGGCTGACCTTGTGCGCTCAACTGTTGGCGTCCTTGCCCAAGACCGCGACATTACAAAATTTATTTTGTAAGAACATCTGGCCGCCTTGTCTTTAAACAGGGCGGTCATTCTATTTGGGGGGCATTACGGAGGCGCTCTACCTCAAACTGAAAATCCTGAACATTTCCGGGCTCGACTTCTTTGATCACCAAGTGAAACCGAAGCGATTGCTCTTTGAGGTCTTCATCCTCTATGGGAAGCGTTACCTGACGCATTTCTTTGGGGCGAAAAGTAACTGCCAGCCAAAAGGGCCCATGCTTTTTCTGTCTTGAGACATAAGACAACGCGGCCGGTTGATCTATGACAAACTGTGTTTTATGTAAGACGCACCCCTCTTTCGCCGGTTCGCTAATGTATTGGGCAAAATGGTTCTTTTCTCCCAATGTGACAATCAACTTTTCCGCTTGCGCCGTAAAAATCTTGGCTGGCGTTTTGTCTTGCACTTCTTCAATGATCACCGAAAGGGTGTGCCAACTTGCCTCAAGGGGCGAGGAAATCAAAAAAACCCCCAAGGATAAAATTACTTTCATCAAAAAACTCATCCTTATATGACCTATATTTATCATTACTTATTTTAAAATAATCTTCTTTTTATTTCTAAGATTAATTAACAAAGAAACTCTTGTTAGTGTTTACTGGTGTCACGCAGCTGTTATGTATATAGTAAGAGGAGTGATCTGTAAAAGACTGATTGTCTATGTCCGAAGAAAGCATTTTTTTTAAGAAGACCTATCAAGAGGCAATCGCTCTTCTCGAGCGTGCCCATGGATACGCCGAGCGTGTCCTTCCCACCCAACTGGATCAAATGTCCCCCCTGGACGCCCTTTACACAAATAGAGAAGTCATGCGCGTCACCGCAAGACTCACGCAAATCGTGACCTGGCTTATGGCCCAGCGCGCCGCTTACAATAAAGAGATTTCATCTCTCGAAGCTGCCAGCACTGAGTACCGACCACGCCAAGACAACACTTGCCTTGCGCAAACGCATTTGTCGGCTGACTTCTTTTTACCCCGCGCCTTACGCAGCCTTCTAGAAGACTCGTACAATCTCTATATACGCATTGTCCATCTTGCTGAAATCAACGCTCGACAGATTGAGGAAGAAGCATCATCAGATTAGAGTAAAAAAATATAGCCTGCATGAACCCCATGCAGGCTATATTTTCTTGGCTTAGGAAGGTTTATTTTATGATTTGAGACCAAAGTTTTTGAAGCGAGATGAGAACTTAGAAAGCTGCCCACCCGAGTCGATTAAACGGTGGACACCTGTCCATGCAGGATGGGAACTTGGGTCCACATCCAAGCGCAGGGTATCGCCTGCCTTGCCATAGGTGGAACGTGTGGTATAGCTGTTACCGTCAGTGGTCACGACATTGAGCTCGTGATAATCTGGATGTATTCCTTTTTTCATAGTACGACTCTCTTACAAAAACTTCATACAAAAAAACCTAAGAGCTTTATACCGAAACATTCCAAGATACGCAAGAAAATGCCGCACTCTTTTTGAGATCGTACCTTTTACCTTGAGTCATCGGTATTTTTAGCGCACTCTTAATAGAAAACAGGGATAAACTAAGGCGCGTGTATGGGAGATGAATCCAAAACAGTTACGTCGTGGCAAGATCTGTATAAAGAGGAAGTATCCAAACGACTTTTGCTAGAAGCTACTCTCAGCGAAAAAGAAAAATCTCTCGAACGCGCCCTTCATAAGCTTAAGGTTGAGGAACAGCGATATGCCCTTGCGTTTCAAGGATCTCAAGACGGTCTGTGGGACTGGGATTTAAAAAGCGGCACGCTTTTCCTTTCCCAGCGGTGGCTTGCCATGCTTGGATTTGAACCGGGAGAGCTCCCATCAAGCCTAGAAGGATGGATTGACCGCGTTTATGAGCGTGATCGCAAAGATCTTGAAGCCGCCATTGAGGCCCACTTCAAAGAACCGAGTTCCACCTTTTCCCATGAATATCGCCTGCGTCACAAAGAGGGGCACACTGTTTGGGTGCTCACAAGGGGGTATGCCTTCGGGATGAAGCAGGAGAGCCTATCCGGTTTGCCGGGACACAAACGGATCTCACGACACAAAAAGCCGTTCAACAACAAGCCCTTTACGAAACGCTTCATGACCCCTTGACGGGCCTTGCTAACCGAACCCTTCTCCTTGAGCGTGTGGGACAAGCGCTTCTTCGCCATCAAAAGGATGTCAAAAATAGTTTTGCTCTTCTCTTTGTGGGGCTTGAGCTTTTCAAAAGCACAGTTGAGACGTCTTATGTTGATCAAACAGATTGGATACTTCAAGAAGCTGGGAAGCGACTTCTTGAAGTCTGCCGTCACGATGACACTGTTGCCCGCTGGGGCGGTGACCACTTTATCATTTTTCTCGATGGGTACCAGGACGAAGAAGACCTCAAAGTTCTTTCACTACGTCTTTTAGAGAACCTTAGCCTGCCATTTGTCGTCCCGTCACAAGAGATTGTCATTCCTGCTTACCTTGGGATTGCTGTCAGCACGCGTGCTTATGAAAGCGCTGATGATGCCATCTGGGACGCAGAAAGTGCTTATTTCTACGCTGAAAAAAACACGTCACGCACACCGGTTTTTTTCGAACAGCATATGCGTAAAAAGGCAAAATCCTTTTTTCAGTTACACGCCAATCTACGTCAAGCCATAGATCAAGAAGAGATCTTTGTGGTCTTACAACCTATTTTTGACCTTCAAGAAGGATACATGGTGGGGATCGAGACATTGGCGAGGTGGCACCATCCGCGCTTTGGGATCGTCCTACCCGACACATTTTTTCAATTGGCAGAGGACGAAAGTTTGAAACTTTCCCTTGAGAATTTGATTCTTCACAAGGCTTGCTATGCGTATCAAAGTTGGCCGCAAGAGACTAAACCCTCATTCTTTACCATGAATTTATCCTACAAGACCCTTGAGGACAATGATTTTGCCAATAGCATTTTTGACGCCCTTAAAGAACACAGTATCGCGCCAGAACAGCTTAAAATTGAGCTCTCGGAAAAAAGTTTAGACGCCGCTGGGGACAGCATTCACTGGGTCCTTAAGCGCCTCATGAAAAAAGGGCTTGGTTTCATGATTGATGACTTTGGACAAGCTGGGACGTCCCTTTCACTCCTCCATAGCGGTCTTTTTGAATATGTAAAACTTGCAAGGACTCTGTCTGCGCCCACACAAACCAAAGAGTTGATTATGGCGAAATCCATCATGACCCTTTGCCAGACTCTCTCCCTTGGTCTCATTGCCAAGGGTATTGAAACAACGGCCGAGCAAGATCTCTTTCAAAGAAATGGGGGACGCTTTGCCCAAGGATATCACTTCTCGCATCCCCTCACCCTTGATGAGGCGCGCGAACTACCTCGCACGCCGCCGCCTTCTTCTTAAAAAGGTTGCCATAAAAAGACGTTTCACCCAAAGTGTCGGAAAGTGCCTGTGGATGTTGTATCTTTTTGTGATTGCTAGAACCGCTCTCCAAAGGAATCTAGCGCGTAGATATCTTCTAAATAATACACCCCCTTGTACTTGGACCACTTAACCGTGGGCTTTGAGGGGGGATCATCAAAGACCTGTCTCTTTATCGTCGTCATTTGAGGGGTTAAATAGTTAACGCTGCGCACTTCAGCGTCATCTTGATATCCCTTATGATAGAGGATATGTTCTGATCCAATCAGACGAAAGCGCTCAGACTTTTTTTCATATCTAAAGATATAGTCATTCAGATCACACCACCAACTGCCCTGGCTTTGAGAATGACCAGTGGTGATCTTCAGGCATCCTTTTTTGATGTCAACACCTCGGTAAGGATCATCCACTTCTGAAGGGTCATGGTCCATGGACGGAATCAACAGATCACTCGTGTGAATGACGTGATATCGTTCTTTTCTTTTAAGAAGAATCAAGAGTTTTCGAGGTGGACCAGGAACCTCTTCTTGGCTTTCCTCAGAAATTTCTTCTATGTTTTTTTTAGGAACTTCTTCTTTGCTTTCTTGAAGGATCTCTTTTTTTTCTTGTTTTTTTTTCAAGAACAAGGACCGCATCGGCGATTCCATCCCCGTCCAAATCTCCTTCTACACTTTCAAGAAGGTTCCATCCTGTCGGGACAAAAGACTTAAAAGGAGACGATGACTGTGCACACAAGGTTTGCACCAGAAAATAACATAAAACAAAGGCAATCGCCCGCGAAAGAAGCACTTGAATATACCTGAATAAGACTTCACGCAACCTATCAAATAAGTCGCTTCTTTTCAACAATGCTGGGAGGACAACCAGAAGAAAGTGCCCCCCGAAAGGAGACCTACCCCTTATGGAGAAGAAATGAGTCTAGAGCTCACATCGTATGGCACATCCGCGCCACACATTCATAACTTTTGGCTCGCCATAAAGAAGGCGCGTCAGGACTTCTCTTTAGAAAAAGATGGGGAGCACCGTAAAGGTTCACTCCCCGGTATCTTTTTATGAATAGTTTGGGTAGCGGTAGTATTCGCGCTCACGCTCGCGGTCGCGGCGGATGCGCGCCTCTTCAGCTTTACGGCGATCATTATCGTCCATGTTTTTACCAACGACATTCCCTAGATACCCACCACCAACAGCGCCCACAACAGCGCCCACAGCATGACCCGCACCGCCACCAAATTGTGAACCAATGGCGGCACCTGCGCCCGCCCCCACGAGGGTCCCGATGGTTTGATTACTGGTATCCGTTGCACACGCCCCTAACATCAGGGTTGTACTTAGTGCCAATACACTTGCAAGCCTCATCTTTAGCCTCCCTAGCTTAAAACAAAATCACTCATTATCATGCTAAGGTAAAATTATTAATAAACCGTAAAGATTGCTTTTAACAAAATGAAAAAAATAGAAAATCTTCAACTGATGGCAGCGAATCGTTAGCCCAAAATGCGCTTGATGAAGGGTGCGCGCCTGATGACATCCACGAAAAGCCATGTGGACAAAAAACCTAGCAAGAAAACGATGAGCACCTTTCCAAAGGTCGGCAACATCACATCGGCCAAAAGATACTGAAGCCAAATGACGGGCACCTCATGAAGAAGGAAAATGCCGTAAGCACACGGCGTGTACCAAGACCAAAAGCGATTCGTATAGTTCATGAAACGATGAAAAAGGCTCACGTACGTCAAGACTTGAAAAAGACAAAAAAAGCCGTGCAAGCTTGTACGCGCCAATGTCATGGGTACCGTTTCCTTTAAGACGGGCCAAGCTTCTTGCCAGGTACCCCCCGCATCAACGATTCGGTGCGCCTCATCGCTATACGCTCCCCCTTCAAAATAGGTAAGCGAATACCAGATGTAAGCAGTCCCAAAAATCCCCATCAAGACAAGCCACCATGCCCATTTTCCACTGATAGTTTTCCAAAAGTCATCTTGAAACGTGAGACCCGCCTGGGAAAGAGCGACCCCAGCCGTAAAGTAAAGCGCGTGGGTGAGAAACCTAGATCCCTGCAAATGAAAGAGGTTTGTAATTTTATCAAGGACGACCCAAAAGGTTTCCCCTTGCGTATCAAAATGTCCAAACCCAACCCACCAGGGCGCGCCCCAAAGGATGTCGCTGACGCCTAAAATCACGACAGACGTCAAGGAGAAGACCGAAAAGATGCCAAGGGCGTGGGCTTTACCCCAAAGGGCCATACGCCCTAAGGTTCGTCTTACCCCCGGCACTACCTTATCAAGGGCAAGGGCAATAAGGGTAAACAGAAGAAGGCAATACAGCACCCAGAAAGGGCCGCCCCCTTGAAGTTTTTCTTGGAAATAGACAGTTTTCCAAAACTCTCCATACTCCATAAGCGGGTTCGTTAGATACTGATACCGGGGGTATATGAGGAGCGGCACAATGAACGGGATCCCAATGATATAGGGGATGCCCAGTTTAATAAGTCTTTCTTTTATGTACCGTTTCGTGCCCTTTTTTGCAGCAGCAGGAAACACAAACAGCCCAAAAATAAAGAATAAAAGCGGCATGATGACGCTATTATCATGCATGTAAAAAACGTCCCATATACCTGAGCGCTCGAAATCCCTAAAGAAATGAAAGCGTCCCCATTTGTCAGCGTAAGCATGCACACTGTGATCCCACAGCAGAAGCAAAAACGTGCCGGCCCTTAGGTGATCGATCCAAGCAAGGCGGTGATGGGGAGGTGTCATGGGGCGCTCCATTTACAAAATACGGCGAAGGGGCTTGATCTTAAGGAGGACCTTGGACACCAAAAGCCACGAAACACCTAGGCTAAAAGCACCCGAAAGCGCAAATTTCAAAAGGGCAGGTAGATCAAGATCATAAAGCTTCACATGCATCCAAAGGGCCAGGGGCTCGTGTACGATATAGATCCCGTAGGAACACGCCGCCAAAGAAATCCAAAAGGGCCTTGGTGTATTAAGGAACTTGGCGAATAGCGACAAGTACATGGGCATCAGAACCATGATGTAAAAGCCTAAAAGAGTTGTTCTGATCAGGGGATAAATCCCTTGACCTTCTGTAATGTAGGTCCACACGCCCGCCCAGTCGCCCGCCTCAATGAGCGGCATGAACCCACGGTCATAGGCGCCGTCATAGAAGTACAAAAGGGTATACGCGGTATAAAGTCCGCCAATGACAAGGCTTGCCATAAGCCATGCGGCCCAGCTGTCTGACAGACGCTTGAGAAGATCAGAATCCTTGAAAAATCCCGCGAAATAGGCCCCTACCCCTAGGAAAAAGCAAAACCCTTCAATAATGAAACGCGCGCGCCTGACATAAAACACAGGCTTAAACCCAAACCACCAGTGGGCGCCCCACACCATGTCACTGAGCCCCAAAATGATGGCACTTATGAGGCTTAAGGTGATAAATCCCGCCACGGGACGCCTAAAGACAGCCCGCATGCCAGCTCCAAGGGCGCGAAGACTCCATGGCAGCACAAGATTGAGAATCAAGACAATCGCCGTTAAAAGGGCTAAATAGTACAGAAACCAAAAGCTGCCCATGATGAAGTTTTCAAAGGGGCTATTTTCCCAGTGCACATAATCATGCCACCAAAAATCAAAAAAGCCTTTCAGGATTCCGTCTCGAATGACGGCCTTGTTGTAAGCAACAAACCCCGCCACCACCGACACACCAACGACGAAGGGAATGCCAAGCCTTAGAAGACGTTCCTTTAGAAAACCTATGTATCCTCGCCGCTCCAACGACACAAAGACAAAAAGGCCTGCAAGGGCCAGCAAAAACGGCATCATAATGGCGTCGTTATGTAGATGCCATACGTCAATCAGGGTGCTACGGTTGATGTCCGACATAAACCAGAAATCAGAATAGTTTTGAGAGTAAGCATGCATAGAATGATCAAGGACCACCAAAAGCACCATAAATCCTCTGATGTAATCTAAGTACAGCTGGCGATTCACTTCGCGTTGCATGGGGCACCTCGTTTTTAAGATGGGGTTTGACCCCATTTAGCCATGAAATCTTTGTTGGGTGTTGGGGCAGTTGCAATGGCGGGCAGAATGTCGTCTACGCAGGAGACAAGCGTAAATAGTGCTGCGTCCTCTCGCCGCACGAACCCTTGATCAACCATGTGATGGAAAAAAGTCGTAAAAAGGCCTGACCAGTACTGATCGATATCCACCAAGATGATGGGCTTTGTGTGCAGCCCCACCTGTTTCCAGGTTAACATCTCGAAGGTTTCATCAAGGGTGCCAAGCCCTCCTGGTAAAACAACAAAGGCATCAGAGTGGTCAAACATCACTTGCTTACGCTCGTGCATGGTCGGCACAATTTGAAGCTCTGTGATGCCTGTATGACCGCCCTCATAGGAGTTAAGAAAATCGGTCATAATCCCAAGCACGTTTCCACCAGCCTTCACGCACGCATCAGACACAACGCCCATAAGCCCTACGCGACCGCCACCAAAAACCATTTTGATTTTTTCATGGGCCAAAAGGCGACCCACCTTTTGGGCCGCCTCCACATAGACCGGTTTTGGATCAGCAGAAGATCCACAGTAAACGCAGATAGAATCGACTTGTCTCATACTTTTTTCTTTTCTTTCACAGAAACAATACCAAACAAGTCCTTATCCTATCATAAAAGACCCCTTTAGGAACAGCCGCTCGTGCTGCCACAAGTTACGCACTTCAAACAGGTTCCGTTACGCACCAGGGTGAAGTTTCCGCATTCTTGGCAAGAATCCCCTTCATACCCCTTCATACGCGCAACTTGCATTTGCTCAAGGACAGTCGTGCCTTCGGTTTCTGCATGCCCCTCTTGCTCCTCTTGGGACAGAACATTTGATTCCATATGCTTGAGAAGCGTTGTTGTGGAGGACATGGTAGGGGCAGAGCCACCCGCAACGTTTTTACCGCCCTGTAACACGTAAAGGTTGCTGCGTACATAGCCGTTACTGGTTAAACGAGAAAGGGCCGCAAGTTTTGGTGCGTCTGGATCATCCTCATCAATCTCGTCTGTGTTTTCGTAAGCTTTTCCCACACTGCTCGAGACGATGTCCGACGGATCCACATGGGCAAGGTCCGTGCGCCCCAGGTAAGACACTGCAAGCTCCCTGAAGATATAGTCAAGGATCGAGGTTGCCATTTTAATGGCGTCATTGCCCGTCACCATGCCTGAAGGTTCAAAGCGCGTGAACGAAAACGCCTCGACGTATTCCTCAAGGGGTACGCCGTACTGCAAACCGATGGAAATGGCCATGGCAAAGTTGTTCATGAGGCTTCTAAAAGCAGCCCCTTCTTTGTGCATGTCCACAAAGATCTCGCCAAGCGAGCCGTTTTCATATTCGCCTGTGCGCAAGTAAACCTTATGCCCACCCACAACAGCCTTTTGGGTGTAGCCCTTGCGGCGTGCGGGAAGCTTACGACGCCCTGTCTTATAGATGATTTTCTCCACAATCTTTTCAGCCACGGTCGCAACCTGTTGCGGTAAATTCATGGCCAAAAGGTTTGCAACAGAATCGTCATCCTCGGCATCATCATCTTCTGTGAGAAGAGAACTATTAAGGGGCTGTGACAGTTTTGAGCCGTCCCGGTAAAGCGCGTTGCACTTAAGGCCAAGGCGCCATGAGAGCAAGTATGCTTGCTTACAATCTTCCACTGTCGCCGAGTTCGGCATATTGATGGTTTTGGAAATGGAACCCGATACAAAGGGTTGCACAGCTGCCATCATACGAATATGGCTTTCCGATGATAAAAAGCGCTTGCCAAAGCGACCGCAAGGACTGGCGCAGTCAAAGACAGGTAAGTGCTCTGGTTTTAGGTAAGGCGCCCCTTCAAGGGTCATGGTCCCACAGCAATAGGCATTGGCGCGCTCAATGTCATCCTTAGAAAAGCCAAGGGCCCCCAGCATATCAAAGGACACATCGGCCAGTTGCTCTTTTGTAAAGCCAAGGATTTTTTGGCAAAACTCTTCACCAAGGGTCCACTTGTTAAAGGCAAAGCGAATGTCAAAGGCAGTCTTTAAAGAGTCCTCAAGGGCCGACAAGGTCGCTTGGGTAAAGCCTTTTTGGCGCAGCACCTCAAACCCGATGGCAGGCGCCCCGTCCAAAGTACCGTGACCTACGGCGTACGCTTCGATTTCAGCGCGCTCGGCGTCTGTGTACCCGAGGCGCTTCAAGGCTTTAGGCACCATCTGGTTGATGATTTTAAAGTAACCACCCCCCACAAGTTTTTTAAACTTCACAAGGGCAAAGTCAGGCTCGACGCCCGTCGTATCGCAGTCCATGACAAGACCAATGGTTCCCGTGGGCGCGATGACCGTTGTCTGGGCATTACGGAAACCATATTGCTCACCAAGGGTGAGTGCTTGATCCCACGCGGCCCTGGCAGCTTCAATGAGTTGCGGTTCGGGGCATGCTTTGCTTTCCAAGGCCACAGGCAGGATGGACAGATCCTCGTATCCTGCTTTTTTACCGTACGCCGCAAGGCGGTGGTTGCGAATAACACGCAACATCGCGTCTTTGTTTTCCTCGTAATGGGCAAAGGCCCCATGCTCTGCCGCAAGCTCCGCCGACGTTGCGTAGCTTACACCCGTCATGATGGCGGCAAGGGCGCCGCCAACGGCGCGTCCAGCGTCGCTGTCATAGGAAAGACCCATGGCCATTAAAAGACCGCCCAGGTTTGCGTAGCCAAGACCAAGGGTTCTGTAGTCATAGGTTCCTTGTGCAATTTCCTTTGACGGGGATTGGGACATAAGGACCGCAATTTCAAGCACCATGGTCCACAAACGACACGCGTGGATGTACTTTTCTACATCAAAAGCATTGGTAGTTTTGCTAGCATCATAGAACTGCGCAAGATTTAGTGAAGCAAGGTTACAGGCCGTGTCATCCAGGAACATGTATTCAGAACATGGGTTCGACGCGTTGATTCGTCCGCTTACGGGGCATGTATGCCACTCGTTAATGGTAGTGTCAAACTGAACACCCGGATCCGCGCAAGCCCACGCCGCGTAACCAATTTTATCCCATAGTTCCTTAGCACGCACCGTCTCGTACACAGAACCGTCTGTCCGCTTAATCAAATTCCAAGCCTCGTCCTTTAAAACTTTTTCCAAGAACTTGTTGGGAACCCGCACAGAGTTGTTAGAGTTTTGACCCGAGACCGTAAAATATGCTTCAGAGTCAAAGTTTGTGTCATAGGTATCGAATTCAAAGTGCGTAAATCCTTGTTTTGCAAATTGAATCATACGTTGGACATAGTTTTCACTGACAAGAGCACGGTTGGCAGCCTTTAAAGCGGCCTTCAGGGTTGGGTTTTTTTGGGGATCAAAACGGTCATCGCTCGCGCCAAGTTGACAGGCTTGAAAAACCGCTTCCAAATGTTTTTTGACAATCTTAGATCCCGTCACAAGAGAAAGTACTTTTTGCTCTTCGACGACTTTCCAGTTGATGTATTCCTCGATATCTGGATGGTCAATATCAACGGTCACCATCTTGGCCGCACGCCTTGTGGTGCCACCCGATTTGATCGCGCCTGCCGCCCGGTCTCCAATTTTCAAGAAGCTCATGAGGCCTGAGGAGCGCCCCCCACCCGAAAGGGATTCGCCGCGCCCACGCAGATTTGAAAAGTTTGTGCCCGTGCCAGAGCCATACTTGAAAAGGCGTGCCTCACGCACCCACAAATCCATGATGCCCCCCTCGTTCACAAGATCATCCTTGATGGATTGAATGAAACAAGCATGGGGTTGAGGACGCTCGTACGCCGAAGTTGAGTGACTCAGTTTTCCTGTCTTTTCGTCCACATAAAAATGCCCTTGGGACGGACCATCAATGCCATAGGCCCAGTGAAGGCCCGTATTAAACCACTGAGGCGAGTTGGGCGCTGCCATCTGGGTGCACAGCATATACCGCATTTCATCAAAAAAAGCGCGGGCGTCTTTTTCCTTGGAAAAATAGCCCGACTTCCAACCCCAATAGGTCCACGTCCCAGCAAGCCGATCAAAAACTTGACGCGCGTCCTTTTCCCCTTCAAGAGTCACGGTGCCATCAGCATCACTGTCTGCCACATGGCGCTGAAGCCAAGACGGCACCCCCTTTTCAGCCACAGGTTTTAACTTTTGAGGCACACCCGCTTTGCGGAAGTATTTTTGTGCCAAAATGTCACAAGCCACTTGTGACCAAGAGCTTGGCACATCCATTTCTTCAAGGCGAAACACCACAGAGCCATCCGGATTGCGGATTTCACTTGTTGCTTTGCGGAAGGCAATTTTATCGTAGGGGCTTTGGCCTTCTTGAGTAAAACAACGCTTAATCTCCATGGTCACATCCTCTAAGTTTTAATAAAATGCTTATTTAATTAAATAAAAAGTAAAGAAACACAATATCTCCTTAAATAAGAAGGTATCTTTAAGAACATAATGTGGTATCCTCTGAGGATATTGGAGACGTTTTGCGACCGCGTCAATAGGATTTTTCCATGACTTTTTCACCTACACCTCCTCAAAAAAGGAGACCTTTGAACCCTCTCAAGATGTTATTGAGCGCCCTTTGGCCCATGGGCAAAAAACATATTAAAATTCTTTTTGTGGTGGCCGCCCTCCTCCTCATCTTATCGCGCTTAGCGAACTTGTATCCCCCTCTTCTTTTTAAAGAAATTGTGGACAGTTTGTCTATCTCGCAAACGTCTCACCTCCTTCTTATTACGCCCGTGGCAATGATTGTGGGATACGCTTTTACGCGTTTTCTTTCACAGCTCTTTTCTGGGCTTAAAGATTCACTCTTTTCACCTGTCACACAAAACGCCATGCACCGTATTGCGTATGACGTCTTTTGTAAACTTCACCGCCTGAGCCTAAAATTTCACTTAGATCACAAAATGGGCGGCACAGGGCGTGCTCTTGAGCGAGGGGTAAAAGGAATTGATACGTTTTTGCGCTTTGCTGTTTTCATGGTGATTCCAGCCTTCTTAGAACTAACCCTTTCGTGCGGTCTGCTGGGCTGGCTTTATGGTCCTGGGCTTGCCCTTTTTGTCATCATCATCTTGCTGGCTTATATCAGCTTCACACTGCTCTATACCCAGTGGCGCCTGCGCATTGTGAGAAAGATGTCAGAAGTAGACTCAGCCTCCAACGCGCAAGTTGTTGAAAGCCTTTTACAATATGAAACAGTAAAGTATTTTAATAACGAGCCCTTTGAAGCCGCGCGTTACGACAAACTCCTTGGGCAATACGAGAAAACAGCTGTCATCACCCAATTCACGCTCTCACTGCTTGACATAGTTCAAGGTCTTATTATTGCTATGGGACTGAGCGGTGCTCTTTGGTTGACCTATCATAAAATGGCGTCTCACGCCTTGACCGTAGGTGACTTTGTCTTTGTGAATACTCTTCTCATACAATTGTTTATCCCTTTGTGGTCCTTGGGTTTCGCCTACCGAGAGGTAAAGCTTGCCCTGATCAACATGGAAGAAATGTTCGCCCTTCTTGACGTGAATGAAGAAATCCAAGATGTCCAAGATGCAAAAAAACTCCTTTGTAGCGTATCGGACATAACGTTTAGGGACGTCTCATTTTCTTATACCCCAGAAAGGGCTATTTTGAAAAAAGTATCCTTTCATGTACCGGCTGGCAAAACTGTAGCCATTGTGGGGCCAAGTGGTGCTGGAAAATCAACAATCTTGAGGCTTCTTTTCAGGTTTTATGACGTAACGTCTGGTGACATTTTGATTGGTGATCAAAATATTTCACATGTCACGCAGGAAAGTGTGCGCGCCGCCATCGCCGTTGTCCCCCAAGAAACCATTCTTTTTAATGAATCCATTGGATTTAACATTGCCTATGGCAAACCTGGCGCGACCCAAGAGGACATTGAAAAAGCAGCGCAAAAAGCAAAGATTCATGACCTCATCATGTCTTTTCCCGAGAAATATGACACCCTGGTAGGAGAGCGCGGCCTCAAGCTCTCGGGCGGTGAAAAGCAGCGCGTCGCCATCGCTCGCGCCCTCTTAAAGGCGCCTAAGATCTTCTTTTTTGATGAGGCGACCTCTTCCCTTGATACCCAGACCGAAAAGGAAATTCAAAAAAGCTTGAACGAGGTCTCACGCAAAACAACAACCCTCATCGTCGCGCACCGACTGTCCACCATTGTGCACGCCGACGAAATTTTGGTTTTAGAGGCCGGCACCATTGTGGAGCGGGGCACCCACGAAACGCTTCTGACCCAAGGAGGCCTTTACAAAACCTTATGGCGCAAGCAGCAACAAGACCTTGTCAGAGGTATAGAGCAAGGACTATCCTGATTTAGACGGAAAATACTTAAACAAAAAAACCTCAAGCACGCCTCATACTTTCTTGAGTTTTTTATGGTCTAAAGCGCCAACGACCTAGTCGTCTGTTCGTTCCGCCACAATGGAAAGCATGGATTCAAACGCGTCGGGACCAATGTCCTTTGGCGCAAGGTTGATTACTTTGATGATTCTAAACTTGTCACCTAAAGCGCGGGCCAAAGAAGCCTCGGTGTGGTAAAACATCACGCGGTCTGTTACTAAATAGTTTTGCGCCTTTACTTGCTTCACTGTTTGATAAATATGACCTGGCTTTTCATGAGCACTCGGCTTGCGTGTCGTGATGGTGGGTGTTCCTAAAATTCCCGTCAAGCTGCTGTTAAGCAAATCTTTACGCTGAAAAAAGACCAGACCTGAATCATTTGCGCGCGCAAACCGGTCAAATTCATCCCCGGGTGTTGGGGTCACAACGGTCATAAAGAGCCGACCAACACCTTGTTCGAAAAGAAAGGCCGCCTTACCGACAAAAGCACCAAGCTGCGCATCATCCCAAAAATGGGCGACTTTATTCAGGTTGATCCCGGTATACCCGCCTTCAAAAGCTCCAGTGAACTTTACTGTGAGAAAATCACCCGAACGAAACCGCGCGATGGTCTCGATAGTTAACTCTGGACTCACTTCTTTGACTAAAGTTTTTACTCGTGCTTGCATTTCTTCAAATTGAGCTTTTTGAAGCTCATACGCCGTCACATGGGTTTTACCTGTAAGGAGCATCCCTACCGTATCGGATCCTTGACCAGCACCCACATCCATAAATCTTTTGCGCGAAGGCTGACTGGCACAAAAAGTCAAAAGTTCTTTTTGTACTAAAGCAATGGGGAAAAATCCCATCCGTAATCTACGTACACGCGATTTGGGAGCATCAGTCCATCATCATGTTGGATTTCTGTATTTGGTCCCTTTGCCATTTTTTTAAAGACGTTGGAAGCTCTTTCAGCATATTCAGAAGAGCAAGTTGATGGCAGAAAAGAAGAATAAGAAAACTCATCTGGGTCACAAGACGCAAGACAAGTCAGAGAAAACACCGCCATAAGAGACGTGCAGAGATATGCTAACAGCTTATAAGAATTTTTTTAGAATACTTATAATGAGAGAAACGATAAATATATTCTTGTCGCGCAAATATTTTATCAATTTTATGCGCACCCGATTTTGGGAATGTTTTCTACCAAAAAGTTGGATTTCGCCTGAGATCTATGTGGATAAAGTTGGATTTTGGGTAGTACCCGACGCCGCCTGCGCGCAAGATTTTTGCCGCATCTCGCAGCTTTTTCAAGGGGACACCTTGAAGTCTCACATCCACAGCGCGCCCTGACATGTGAAGGCTTTTTTCAGCCACACCTTTATTTTTTTTGCGCAGGCTTTTGTTTGTATGGGGAGAGCGGTACCCACAGACAAGCTCAAGGGGCCTGTAGGTTCCAAAAGGTCTATGAAGACACTCAAGAAGATCATAAAGGGATTGTTCCATGGGGTGTGTTTCATCGGTGCGTCTATCGCGCATGAAATAAGACAGTTCTTTAAGAGCATCGGGGTTGTAGGCTCCCCCCTCTTTGAAAGTTTTCTTGAACCACTCTCCGGTGTGCATATTATAAAGATATAGTTTTTTTTCCTGCGCCGCTTTCGCGCGAAGCAAAGTTGGTACCCCAAAAGTGAGGCCCAAGCTTAAAGCACTGCCCTTTAAGAAGGTTCTTCTGGAAACTGAAGGGAGGATTAAGTCTGCCATCATTGTCCTCAAAAAGCATTTCTTCTCCTCTATGAGTAGAAAAAATGACTTTTGATGACAACCCTAAAAAAGGTTTAATTTTGAAAAAATTTTTCACCTTATCTTAACGGACCTGCAAGGCACTGATAATTAATAGACTTTAGTATAATAGATGAAAGCCTCTAAAGCCCTCCCCTTTGTCTACTCAACGTTTTATGTTAAGCGACAGCTGCCATAGCACTTTTGAGGATACGTGTGAGATCATCGCGCAGTGAGTCCATTTCTTTCGCAACATTCTTAGCCCGGTCTTCTACGTCCACAGCTGCCTTGTTTGTCACTTGCATGCCTGAGGTTAGAAGGTCAATGTTTCTGGATACATGTTCGGTGTCTTCGGCGGCTTGCTCCATGCTTTTTGAAATTGCTTGAGTGGCCGAGCTTTGCTCTTCCACGGCACCTGCGACAATGGTTGAAATCTGGGTGATTTCTTCGACGGAAGAACCAACGTTTTCCATGGCCTGAACAGCTTTTTGGGTCGTTTCTTGGATAGCTTGTATTTGCTGAGCAATTTCTTCGGTTGCTTTGGCCGTTTGGGTGGCAAGACTTTTTACTTCGGACGCCACCACCGCAAAGCCTTTTCCTGCCTCTCCAGCGCGCGCCGCCTCAATGGTTGCGTTCAAAGCCAAAAGATTTGTTTGGCTTGCAATATCGCTAATCAGCTTGACGACTTCGCCTATTTTAGAAGCCGCCCCCGCAAGCTCGTTAATCACATCTCCTGCCTCTCGGGCCTTGGAGACAGCGTGATTTGTAATCTGCGACGATCTTGATGTTTGAGAGCTAATCTCGCGCACGGAACTGAGAAGTTCTTCTGAGGCGGCTGCCACACTTTGAACGTTACCTCGCGTTTTTTGAGACGCCGAGTTTGCCACATCCATTTGCCGGATGGCATCCCCTATATTGCCCACCATATCTTGGGAACTGCGCGCCATATCCTCTGAAAGAAGAATTATATTGCGAATGGCTGATTGCACGGAGTGTTCAAGGGATTTGGATATACTATGCATCAAGGAGGATAGTTTTCCTTCCTCACCTTTTTGAATATACACTGAGACGGCAATATCCATGTCAAGAAGGGCGACTTTAGTGATCGCTTGTAGGATCAGCGCTGCGCGATCCGGCTTTTTTTTAAAATGCTTGAAAACAACCTTGGTCATTTCTGCTAAAGCGAAGTTGTACCCGCCGATGTACCAGCGTGGTTCCAGGCCAATGCGGTCGTGGGCTTGCCCGATCTTTTGGGCCCGCTCGAAATAGGCATCGTCCATATTGCCTTGAAAGAGCTCAATCCAATGAAGGCGCTGGGCACTTTTGGCATAGTTGATCCGCTCTGCCCCCCCGAACATTTGGGCTAAATGGTCGTATTTGGTCACATGGCTATAGAATGCCTCTAGAATCCGATCGATGTCACGTTCCATGAGCGGCGCAAATTCCCGAAGGCACTCTTTAGTCCCTTCATCGATTTGCAAGAACTTTAGGCGTTCGATGATTTCTTCACTGGAGGCGTTCATGATTTCCCTACCTAGTTACCGTTTATCTGTTGGCTCACTCTAAAAATAAAAATTTAAAAAAACGTTAAGACATAAAGTGATCGTCTTTTTCAACATGCGCGCTTACATAAGATCAAGACTTCACGTTATCGTCAAATTATCTTTGGGTTTCTGGCTAAAAGATAATGTGGAAAAACATCCTCTTGCTTCAAGGGCTGCTTCATAGTAAAAAATCGTTGTATGTGATCAAAATGAGGATGCTTCCTTCGTTAACATAAGTTTTCTTGCCTCTCTTCCTCGCGCCTTTGGGGTTTTATGTTTTTTTGGGTCCATAGGCTTGAATTATGCATCTCAAGACACACCGGCGTTCGACTTTACCGTCCACTATGACCCTGATACCTCCTATAAGCCCCCCTCCATGGAGGACTTTGAGACAGCCAAGTCACTTTTTCGTAGCCTGTTGACGCATGGCCAAAGCGCGTTAGATCCACAAACGTGGCATAGATTAGGATTTGTTCAAACACTCAGTGCTGATCACACCTATGTGATTATCAAGGAATGTCAAAACCACCGCACCGGAAAAGGGCTCTACTTGATACGTCACAAGGCGTCTCACAACGTCTTAGTACAAGCGCCTCACTACCCATCGGACTTACTCACGGGGGACATTGCCGCTTGTATGTTCCGTGACCTTTCCATAAAGGCGGTTGCCTGGAGCACAACCCATCGCCAGGTTGTCGACCTCGCTCATGCAGACGGTTCATATTTTAACGCCTTTACAGAAGCATTTGCCGAGTACGCCCCCCAAGCAATTGTTGTCCAATTACATGCCTTTAGCCAAAAGAAGCACGAAACAGACGCCGACCTTATCATCAGCAGCGCCCTTGAAACCCCACCAGACTCTTTCAAAACACGCGTATTTTCTTTGAATGAAGTATTTAAAGATCATTATCGGCTTTATGCTTACCCTGAACAGATTTCCTTTTTAGGCGGCGTCAAAAATGCCAATGCCCGTTGTTTTTACCGTGCGGGCGGCACTCTCTTTTTGCACCTGGAAATGAGTAAGAAGTTTAGAAACGATCTTCTTCGGGAAAAAACACGCCGGCAGGCCCTCTTAATGAGCATATTGAAATAAAAGGCCGTTAAAAAATAGTATTTTCTTAATAATTATTAAATCATTTTATAATCTCTTTAATCATATAATGACAATATGGGGGTGTTTGGAAACTTACATGGAATTCTCCTGACATGGAGAGGAGTTGACGATGGGTGTAAAAAGTATTTCCATTTTTTTCATAATCTTTTGCCATACAATTTTCACTGACGCCGCGAGCGCAACACCTCAAAAGTGGCTAAAGGATAACTGTCCCACAAAAGATCAACTGGCAAGCTTTTTGAATAATCATAAGAACTCAAAAAAATTTGGAGCCGTTGTCCAAATAGCAGAAAAAATGTACACGGTTCTTAACGTCGAAGACGTGAAGGATGCAAAACCGCTCGTGTATCCAGAGACATCGTGGGCAGCACCTCAAATCAAACCGCTAAAAAGCAACGCGCGCTTGCTGGCTTGCTACACATTTGGCAGTGGGATCGCCCTGTTGCCCAATAAAATTGTTGGTGGCAATCCTTTCGAGAAACAATCATCGGATCCGAAATTGGTCTATGATGAAAAATTGAATATCTTTTCCTATGACAGTGCCTCGTCTTCTGGGTCTGACTCTGATACTGACATGTCACAAGAGCACTATTGGACCACCTCAAAGCCCGCGAAGAAAACCGAAGAAAAACAAAATCCTCCTTCAACAAGCGCTGAATTGGCACACGAGCAGATTCGCAAAAATGTACAGATTGCTCAGAAAATGGCCCTGAGATTCTCAAAAGATATTTCTGACACGGCTGAAAAAGAGCATCTCAACCGCAAGGAGCTTCTTAAACGTGTTATGGCCTTTCTTGAATAAATAGACAGACCGAAATAAACAGACAGACCGACGAAAATCACAGCTTTTCTTAGAAAGAAATATTTTGTTAATCATTAATTAAATTTTTAAGTTTATGCTCGCTTTTCGTTACCTTCGTTGATGGAGATCATAATGGCATTTCGATTCTTACCGCTCGCTCTTACGTGCTTTTTAACATTCCTCACCCCACAGCAGGCTGCTTGCAGTGAAAAAGCAGCCCCCAAAGAAATTACCGGCGCAGGCGCCACATTTCCCTACCCCCTTTACGCTAAATGGGCGGAGGCTTATCAAAAGGAAACCAACACACAACTTAACTACCAGTCCATAGGATCGGGCGGAGGTATCAAGCAAATAAAAGCAGGCACAGTGAACTTTGGTGCCAGCGATAAACCGCTTAATGATAAAGATTTAAAAGATAGTAACCTCATGCAATTCCCAGCAACCATCGGGGGTATTGTTCCCATCTTTAACATCAAGGGTATAGATAGAATCACCCTGGATGGGCAAACACTGGGGGCTATTTTTTCTGGTAAAATCACAAAGTGGAACGACGAAGCTCTTGCAGCTTTGAATCCTGGTGTCAGACTTCCCGATGAGGCAATCGTGGTTGTCCACCGCTCCGATGGATCTGGCACAACTTTTCTTTTTAGCCACTACCTGTTTGATGTGAGCAATGACTGGAAGGCCACACAGGGGTGGGACGCAAAAAATCCAGATAAAGTAAAGCCCGACTCCACAGCTCAGTGGCCAAATGGGAGTATTGCTGGCAAAGGAAATGAAGGTGTTGCAGGAATGGTATCTAATACGCCCAACAGCATTGGCTATGTTGAATATGCCTTCGCCACTGAAAACAAATTGACTCACACGGTGCTCAAAAATAAAGAGGGTGAAGTGGTTGAGCCGAGTGTTGAAGCCTTTAGTGCCGCAGCCGAAAATGTGGACTGGTCAAAAGCACCCTCATTTTACGTGATTATGACAAATCAACCGGGTAAAATGAGTTGGCCCATTACAGGAGCAAGCTTCATTTTGCTCCGCACAGAAGACACTTATAAGGATAAAAACAAAGAAGTCTGCCAGTTTTTTAACTGGGCTTTTAAAAATGGACAAGAAATGGCGACGGATCTTCACTATATTCCCTTGCCCGCCTCGCTCGTCACACTCATCGAGAAATCTTGGCAAGATCATAAGATTGCGCCGTAACCTTATACCCCACGCGGTCTCTAGTCCAAAAAGAGACCGCATGCTCTCGACACAAAAACAGTGGTTTCTTTTTTCATAGGTCTGCCATGCTTGATCGTTTTTTCCAAGGAATCAGTTTGGGTGCCACCACCCTACTCCTTGCCTTGATTGGGGTCATTCTGGTCAGCCTGATCATAGGGGGGTCACTGTGTCTAGAAACATTTGGCTGGCGATTCTTGCTATCCTCCGCCTGGAACCCAGCCGCAGAAGAATTCGGTGCGCTCGCCCCCGTTCTTGGGACGCTTACGACCACAACCCTTGCCCTCATTTTTGCCATTCCCACGAGTTTTTTTGTGGCCTATGCCCTGAGTGAGTACATTCCTTATTTTTTTAGGTTGCCCCTCACCATTCTCACAGAACTTTTGGCGGTTATTCCCAGTATAATATATGGCATGTGGGGTCTGTTTATCTTTATTCCCTTTATCGGGATTGACCTTACAAGTTGGCTTGCACAAAACTTAGGTTCTCAACTTGTGATTGGAAGCCTCTTTCATGGCCCCTCATCAGGAATATCAGTCCTAACAGCTGGTCTTGTGCTGTCTTTGATGATTGTGCCCTTTATTACGATTACCTTTAAAGACGCGTTTGATCTTGTTCCCTTTACCTTAAAGGAATCAGGTTATGCCCTTGGGTGCACTCACTGGGAAATGATTTGGAACATTATGGTCCCTTATACCAGAGCACAGCTTATTGGCGGCGCCATGCTCGGCCTTACACGCGCCCTTGGCGAAACCATGGCCGTCGCCTTTGTCATTGGAAATGCATATAACGTCACGGCCTCCCTTCTCCACCCTGGCACCACTATTTCTTCTTCTTTAGCCAACGAATTCACCGAAGCCGAATCGGAACTTTATACGTCCTCTCTCGTCACCATTGGTCTCATTTTATTTGCCGTCACCTTCGTCGTCTCAGGAAGTGCAAGACTTCTTTTAAGGCGCCTGTCACGCCCAGGAGATCGATCTTCATGAATGCTCATCTCGTTCGCATGCGTCGTCTCAAAACCATGATCAGCAAAATTTTTGCTTTTGTTTTTCTTACCTTAATGCTCTTTTTTTTAGGATGGATCTTAGCCACCCTAATTACCAAAGGCATAGAAGGGTTCAGCTTACAACTATTTACTCAAATGACGCCGCCACCAGGCAGTCAGGGCGGTCTTCTTAATGCCATCGTGGGGAGTCTTCTTATGGTCACCGCTGCGACCTTTTGTAGTGGGATTTTGGCATTCTTTATCGCTGTATATTTTTCAGAATACGGATCTAGAAGCCCTTTGACCCCCCTTTCCCGATTCATGACAAATATTCTTTTAACAGCGCCTTCGGTGATTGTTGGCCTTTTTGTGTACGATATTTATGTCGTGCCAGCTGGTCACTTTTCCTCGTGGGCAGGTGCTCTTTCTCTTATGATTATCGCGCTACCTGTTATTATTAATACAACCGACAACGTGTTTTCCCTCGTGCCCCATGAATTAAGAGAAGCCGCCGTCGCCCTTGGAGCGCCCAGATGGAAAATAATTTGGAAGATTTTATTGCCCCTGACGAAAACAGGCTTCATATCAGGTGTGATTTTGTCTGTGGCACGCATTAGCGGAGAAACAGCCCCCCTTTTGTTTACTGCCCTTAATAATCAGTTTTGGAGCCTAAACATGAACAAACCCATGGCAAGCTTACCGGTTGTAATCTTTCAATATGGTATGAGCCCTTATAAAGACTGGCAACATTTGGGATGGGCAGGTGCCCTTCTTTTGACCGTCTTTGTTTTTACTCTGAATATTCTTGTACGGATATTTTTTAGGCGAAAAATTGTTATACGTTAGGAAAGTCTTACACCATGGAATCCCCCAAACTAAACGTGCAAAATCTTGATTTCTTTTATGGAAAAAACCAGGTGTTGCATAAGATCAACCTGGGTGTCCACGCGCATACCGTCACTGCTCTCATGGGACACTCAGGGAGCGGCAAATCAACGCTTATCAGGACCTTTAACCGTATTTACGAATTATCCCCAGGAAGCCTGTCTGTTGGTGAGATTCACTTTGCTGGTCTTCAAATTTTAGATTCTCAAACAGATCTTTTTTCTCTTAGACGTCGTATTGGAATGGTTTTTCAAAAACCTACCCCCTTTCCCATGAGCATTTTTGACAATATCGCCTTTGGCGTGGCCCTTTATGAAAAACTCTCAAAACCTGAGATGGCGTCACGCGTCACATGGGCTCTTGAGAAAGCTGGACTTTGGACAGAGGTTAAGGACAAACTCGCCGCCAGCAGCCTAGCGTTATCCCAAGGACAGCAGCAGCGCCTGTGTATCGCCAGGACCATTGCCATTAAACCAGAAGTTCTTCTCTTGGACGAACCCACAGCTTCACTGGACCCCTTATCCACAAGTACTATTGAGGACCTGATCTTAGAACTTAAAAACGAATATACAATCGTCCTTGTCACCCACAATCTCAAGCAAGCAAAAAGAATCGCTGATATAACAGCCCATATGCACCACGGCGAAATCATTACCTGTGGCCCCACGTCTCTTGTGTTTTCAAATCCCGATCATCCCATCACAAAAAAGTATATTGAGTTTGCTGATTAAGGAGGCTCACGCGGCGCCTTGTCTGGGCTTGTCTCTCCTGCTAGCTTAAGGGAATGTTGTGTTGAGCCCATGCCATAAAAAAATGCCCCTTGACCCTAATGCCATTACCGTCACAGCCCCCCCTCATTCTCCTGAGGACATCGACCCATTCCTTTACCCCGCATCCCCTGCCCTTGAGGAGGGATACCTGACCGTTTCTCAGCGCCATAGTTTGTGGTACGCAACCTATGGAAATCCCAAGGGTATCCCGCTTGTGTTTCTGCACGGCGGCCCCGGGGCGGGGTGTCACGATTTTGTGGCAAAACTTTTTGATCCTGAGACTTACTACCTGATTCTTTTGGATCAACGAGGGGCGGGGCGTTCTCGTCCTTGGGGAGTACTCGAGGAAAACACAACGCAAAATCTTATCTGTGATCTAGAAAAACTAAGAGCGCATCTTGCTCTTTCAAAATGGGCCCTGACAGGCGGCTCTTGGGGATCAACCCTCGCCCTTGCCTATGGGCAGGCGCATCCAGAGCGGTGTTTGGGATTTCTTTTGCGGGGTGTCTACTTGGGTGACCGCGCGGCCCTTGATCATTTTTGGTACGGCACCCGAACTCTTTTTCCCGAAGCCTGGGAAAAGCTTAGCTGCTTTATTCCCGAAAACGAACGCAGCGATCTTGTGCGTGCCTATCACAAGCGCACCAATGGCCAAAACTCAGCAGACCAAAAAGACGCTATCGCGGCCTTGATGAACTTTGATTTGACCTTGAGTTTTTTCCACATCACGCCTTTTGAGGTTGAAAAAATTCTGACAAAAGAAAAAAATATGGTGGACTTTGTTGCCCGCGCTTTTATGCATTACGCCGCCAATGATTTTTTTCTTTCAGAAGGACAGCTTTTGGAAAACATCGGGGTGATTTCACACCTTCCATGCTTTATCGTCCATAGCAGATATGACGCGCTGTGCCGCGTGGCGGGTGCTTACGATCTTTTCGCTCGTTGGCCAGGCGCTCATCTGACCATTGTTTCCGAGGCCGGACACGCCAGCATGGAACCTGAAACCGTCAAAGCCATGATAAGCGCCGGCAATGACCTTAAAAACTGTCTCCTAGAGCGCGTGCCTCTATATAAAAAAGCGCTTTAGGCGCCGGGATAATGCACACCGTCCCGCCCAGTTATCAGGACTGCTGGCTCTAAAAGCTTACCTTCCTTATAATGCGCCACGCGGTACGCAGTGCCGTCGGCATAGTAATAAACGAGGCGCCCATCTTTTAGATCATTTTTAAAATCAATGGTTTTCATCAACTCACCCGTGGGGTAGAAATTACGGCACTCTCCCTCACGGCGGTCATTGACATAAGGCATGATCCGCGTAATTTTTCCCGTCTCATCAAAAGACACCATGTCCCCATGTTTGCGGTCTTCAACATAGTCTATCGTATTCACTAAATTTCCACCACTATCATAGAAAACGGCTTTGCCGTGCTTCTTGCCTTCGAGATAGGGCATCATGGCGCACAAATTGCCCCGTCTGTATACTTCCATACAGCCGTCAAGTTTTCCTTCCTTGTGGCTTGTAACCCGGGATACCTCTCCTTCTTTATCATACTTCAAGGAAATCCCATGGGGCTTACCATTGGCAACAGAAAGTCTTGCCCGCACACGCCCTTGTTGATCGAACCGCTCTAACACACCGTCCACAAGACCACGCCTGTGCTCTTGGCGCGCCCGAAGGCGACCACTTGGATCGTAATGTTCTTTTGTGCCGTTCATTTGCACGGCTAGCGACTTTTTTTCAGCCATGAATGCCCCCTGTCCCTATTAAACAAAAACCGTAAAATTCATGGGGTCGAGGATCATCACAAATCCCGGACCCACATCGTCTGCGCCTCCTGTGACCACTGCCAAGACCGCTGACACAGTGAGGCACGGCGCAATGGAAATTTGTGGGAGCGAAGGTATGCCGTCAAAAAGGACTGTGGGATCACCTGCTATCCACATGAATGTTCCCGGTGCACAAATCCCCAAGATGTCGCAAGCGGGAAAGCTAGGAATATTCGCCTCGGGAATGGCATCGATGATTGTGCCTGCAATACTACCCTCCACAAAGAGGGGAATAGGATCCGTGATCAGTTCTGTGGGCCCAGGACTAAGAGTGCACTGAATTTGTGCGCCCATCACTGTTTCAAGTCCTAGCATTTTGCCTCCTTTGCTGTTTTTTTACTTTTTTTGTCATCCAATCCTTGTGAATGATCTAATGAATATATGATTTTAGAACCCCCATACGGAACGGCGCGCTGGAAACCGACATTTCTCCCGAGAAGGGGTAATCCAAATTAAAAGCAATGGATACGTTAAAGGCAATCACCATAATGACAAGGCTCACACAAACCACGTGAACGCCTTTATCTCGCTCAGAGAGAAGGGATAAAAGAAAAGTAATGATGAAGATGCCCAAGACTAAAAAAAAGCGAAGAGGCTCTGTTAAAACACTTTCAATGGCATCGATGCGTTCATGACGTTTTTCAAGAAATAAATCTGCACTTTTCACAAGAGAGGCATAAAAGGCTTTCTCCCCATCTGTTTTGGGGGTCACGGTTAACAAAGATTTTAGCAGATCAACAGCCGCACTTTCTGCTTCTGGGGATGAATGACCCACCCTCATGAGAGGCCACTCTTGGCTCACTACAAGATTGACGTATTTCCCAATACGTTCATCAAGTTCGTTCTGTTGATGTGGCGCCAGTGCTGACTTGTGGTGAACGATCGACATTAAATGATTTGCTTCCGCTGAAACCAGGGACTCTGCATGATTAAAGCTCTGCCATAGCACAATGACAACAAACCCAAGAAAAAATCCGTAGTTTGCACTGGCTATCACAGCAATGGTCGGCAGATATGAGTTATTTTCCTTGTGAATCCAGTGGGATAGTTTTCTTTTTACAAAGAAAAAAACTAAACTTGCGCATGACATAAAAAAGAGAACGCACACCAAAATGCAAGCCCACGCAGGCAAGACGTTCATTATGAAGCGCGTCATCTCCCCCATACTCCCCCCGTTTATCTTTATGTCGTCACTTTATCATACAAACATAGCGTTACATATTTTATGACACGGCGCTACTACAAAGCGTTACTGGGCTTCAAGTTCTGGGGCTGACTCTGGCGGTTCCTCTTCCACTCCCTCAAGGCCGCGGTGGAACGCGTCGAGTTGAGCTTTCTCTTCCATTGGCGAAGGGGCAGCATAAGTTTTGTCAGGCACGTCCTCAGGGGGAAGTGGCCCCGTATTAACGGCGCGTTTTGCAGCAGAAGAGGATGCAATGTCAGCGAGTCCCGCTGTCCGTTTGGAGGACTCATCGGTGGAAAGAGAGCCAACGATCACTGTGCTCTCAAGACTTTCTTTGGAGGTAGGCCCTTCACACCCCACAAGCCAAATATCGTATACAGGATGTTCCATGGCGGAAATGGAGGGGGCAGAGGCAAACATCCATCCAGTAAAAATCGGTAGTTTTTCATCTCCCTTACTAGTTTCCGTGATTTCAAGAAAGGCAAGCGCCTCTGGAGGATCCTCTGGGAGCGAGGTGCGACACTGTCTTGCCGTTATTTGAAGTTTACCAAATTTAGCTTCTTCACCGATGGCAAGCTCTAACGTCTGCACATGACCCGTGACCTTATCAAGACCCCGTAGAGTCAGTTTCTTGGCCAGCAGCGGTACTTTTTGTTGAGCGATACTGTGATTTAAAGAAGTAAATCCACTTTGAGGAAAGAACCCCAAAAGACTGGTCATGAGAACTTTAAGAGTGTTTTTCATGGGCATCTTTTGCTTTATCTTGATCTTTTTTATTGCTAAAGATCAGCTGACCAATCATCGCCTCAAGGCTGACAGACGCTTGTGTATGGGCAATCACGTCACCTGACTTTAGGTTGGCGTCATCCCCCCCTGGCACAAGAGCAATATACTTACCCCCCAAAAGACCGTCGGTGACGATTTCAGCAGACGAATCTTTTGGAAGCTTGATGTCTTGGGTGACGCTTAACTTGATGACTGCAAGAAACGTGGTTGGATCTATGGACATACTTTTAATAGCGCCTACCTTCACCCCACTTAAGCGCACATCATTCCCGACCTGTAAGCCGTCCACACGGTCAAAACGCGCCAAGAACTCTTGCCCGCCTTTATCATGATACCCGCTACTGTTATAGGCGAAAACAAGAAAAAAAGCGGCCACACCCAACACAACTGCGCCCATGATTGTTTCGATGGCATTCTGAGACATGAAAAACTTAATCCTAACTATGCATCACTGCCTTTGTTTGAAGATGAAGGCACCCAAGCCGTATAAGACTTTTTAATCTTGCTGGACGGATTAAGCAAGCTTCCTTTTGGTTTGTGGGCGTGCGTCGTACCCGTCAAGTTCTGAAGATGTTTCTTTTGCCAACTATGCCTCGGTCGGTTAAGGGGGTTTTCGTAAGTAAAGTGGAGCCATCCATGCCATTCCGGAGGTACTTTTGAGGCATCTGGTTCTGTGGCAAAAGTTACCCAGCGTTTAGGAGGGCGATCGGGTTTCGAAAAGAGGAACTTTTCTTCGAAGTAACGGTTACCGTATGCATCTTGTCCCACAAATCGCCCTTTTATCCAGGTGCGAATTTTCATAATAATCATAGACGTTCTACCGCAAGATCTTGTGCTAGCAGCAATTATGACAGCACGCGCCCGCGACGTCCACGCTTACTTTCATTCGGTTGGCAGTTTACAACTTCTTTTTTCTTGTAAAGACACTTTTTGCTCCTTTTTGAAAACATGATTCTATGCTAGTAAAAATCCATCTCCCAGGTTTGCACGCGCCTTATCAAAAGCCAAAGGATACGATGATATTATGACAGTGGTGGCCCTTTCAACATCTCAAGACCGACCCCTTGCGTTGAGCGAGAATGCCCCGCCTGCCAATCTCGAGGCCGAGCAAGCGCTTCTTGGCGCCCTTCTTCACCACAACGGCGCGTACGAGCAGCTATGTGAATACTTAAAACCAGAACACTTTGCCGATGCAACCAACGGCCGCATTTACGCCGCCATGGGGCGCCTCATCGAACGGGGGCAAATTGCTGACCCCATTACCCTTCGTGATTTCTTTTCCCGGGATAAAAGCCTTGACGATATCGGTGGGACAGAATACCTGGCCTATCTTGCGACCTGTGTAATATCCCTGGGGAATACCCAAACCTACGGCAAAATCATCCATGAACTGGCCCTCAGGCGCGCGCTCATTGACCTTGGCAGCCAAATCGCCCAAGAGGCCATCACCCCAACAAGCGAAGAAGAAACACCCCAACGGCAAATCGAAAAAGCCGAACAGCGCCTTTATGATCTGGCCACGACCGGCCAGTCGGACCGTGGGTTTGTTGCCTTTTCTGGGGCTCTTGCCACGGCCATTCAAGCAGCCCAACTCGCACGCCAACGCCAAGCAAGCATTGTGGGTGTCACAACCGGGCTTGAAGACCTTGATAAGCAATTAGGGGGACTGCACCCCTCGGACCTCATCATCTTGGCAGGACGCCCCTCCATGGGAAAAACCGCCCTTGCAACCAACATTGCCTTTAACGCCGCCCTTGCTAAGCTTGAGGATAATGAGGGGCCCGGCGCAGGAGTTGCCTTTTTCTCCCTTGAGATGTCGGCAGATCAGCTAGCAGGGCGACTTCTTGCCCAAGAAAGCGACGTGCCCTCGGACCATATCCGCCGAGGTCAAATCAATGACACGGTTTTTCCGCGCTTCCGCCTGGTGGCCGAGCGATGCGCGAATCTGCCCCTTTATATTGACGATACCCCAGCTTTGACAATTTCAGCTGTGCGTACAAGATCAAGACGCCTCAAGCGCAAACACGGCCTTGGTCTTATCATTATCGATTATTTACAGCTCTTGCAAGGCAGTAACGGCGGCAAAGAAGGGCGCGTTCAGGAAATTTCCGAAATCACAAGGGGGCTTAAGGCCCTTGCCAAGGAACTGAACGTCCCTGTCATTGCCCTCTCCCAGCTTTCGCGTGCGGTCGAGCAGCGCGATGACAAGCGCCCGCAGCTCTCGGACTTGCGTGAATCGGGATCCATCGAACAGGACGCGGACGTTGTGATCTTTGTGTACCGAGAGGAATATTATCTTGCCAGGCAAGAACCATCCGATAAGGGTGGACAGAAATATCTCGAGTGGGAAACAAAAATGACCCATGCCCGCAATGTGGGCGAGGCCATCATCTCAAAGCAGCGCCACGGCCCCATTGGTACGGTGCGTCTCTACTTTGATGCGTCTTTGACCCGTTTTGGAAATTTGAAATCGAAAGAGCACTTGCCCGATGCTAGGTACTAATCCCATGTCTCTTCCCGACACGCCGCTTACAACGCCTTCGTGTGTGGCACATATTGATCTTGGGGCCGTGCGTCATAACTTTACCCTTTTGCAAAAGGCCCATCCCGCTCAAAAAATTGCCGCCGTCATTAAGGCAGACGCCTACGGTCTTGGGACCGCCCCCATTGCCAGGTCTTTGGCGCTGGCGGGCTGTCAGCATTTTGTCGTGGCTTTTCCAGAAGAAGGGCTTTTTCTGCGCACGGTCCTTAAGGACGCTAAGATCTATGTGCTGTCAGGTGCGTGGGAGGGGATGGAGCGCACCTTTGTGAACGAAAAGCTCATTCCTGTCCTCAACGATCTTGAAAGCGCCAAGCGCTGGCACAGCGCCGCGCCAGGCGCTCCTTGCGCCCTCCACGTTGATACCGGCATGGCGCGCACAGGGTTTGAAACCCATGACTTGCTTCAAGAAAAAACCTTTCTTGAGACCTTGAATCTTCAGTTTATCATGAGCCACTATGCCAATAGTGACGATTCCCACCATCCTTCTAATAAGGCACAGCATGATCTTTTTGACGAGATCGCGCGTCATTTTCCAACGATTCCAACGTGCCTTGCAAACTCTTGCGCCCTGTCGCTTGATGACACGTATTGGGGGAATTTCGTGCGCCCAGGCTTGAAGCTCTACGGTCTTTCTCCTGATACCGTCCAAAAGGACGGATATCTGCCTGCGGTGCGTGTCTCAACCAGGATCCTGCAAGTCAGAGAGATTACCCCAGGGCAAAATGTTGGCTACGGTAACACCTGGGCGGCCACTCGCCCCACACGTCTTGCAACCCTTGCCATGGGCTATGCTGACGGTCTTCTTCGCACCCTCAGTAATAAGGGACATGTGTGGATTCAAGGACAAAAAGCCCCCCTTGTTGGCCGTGTGTCCATGGATTTTGCGACCATTGACGTCACAGATCTTGATCCCGCCATCACAGCAGTTGGCAGTTGGGTCGATCTCTTTTATGATGCTAAAAGCTTATATGAACAAGCGCATGCGGCCGACACAGCTCCCCACGAGTTTCTTGTGGGCCTCAGCACACGGTGCACGCGCCTTTACACAGCATAGGAGACACCAAAAGCATGCTTCGTTTTATCCCCCTGACGGGACGCCTTTTTTTGACGTTCTTACAAACGGTGGGAAGACTCTTCCTTTTCGGTGCAAACGCCCTTGGCGCTGGGTTTCGCCCCCCTTACTATCCGCGCCAACTCATGCGTCAGCTCATGGATATTGGGTATAACTCTTTGCCGGTCGTGGGGCTTACGGCGGCCTTTACAGGCATGGTTCTCGCCCTTCAAAGCTATACGGGGTTTGCACGTTTTTCAGCAGAAGGCGCGGTGGCGACGGTGGTGGTTCTGTCGGTCACAAGGGAGCTTTCTCCGGTCCTGGCAGGCCTGATGGTGGCAGGACGTGTGGGCGCTGCCATGGCGGCTGAAATCGGCACCATGCGCGTGACCGAGCAAGTGGACGCCCTTGTCACGCTCTCCACCAATCCCCTTCAATACCTGGTGGCGCCCCGTATTCTGGCAGGCCTTGTGATGCTGCCATGCCTTGTGTTAGTGGGGGACATTATTGGTGTTTTTGGTGGATACCTTGTCTCTGTCTACAAGCTAGGCTTCAATCCCGGGCAATACTTATACCGAACTTTTGAGTACCTTCAGACCATGGACGTGGTCTCGGGCCTTGTGAAGGCGGCCGTTTTTGGATTTTGCATTTCCCTAATGGGCTGTTATCACGGTTATCACTCCAGGGGCGGCGCTCAAGGCGTGGGGGCTGCCACAACCCAGGCCGTGGTCTCGGCTTCTATCTTGATTTTGATCTTTAACTATCTCATCACCGCCCTCTTTTTTAGCGAGGCCTAAGTCCATGATCCACGTCCAGCACCTGAAAAAGAGTTTTGGTAAAAAGCAAGTCCTCAAGGACGTCAGTTTTGACGTTGCCAAGGGAGAATCCCTTGTGATCATCGGGGGGTCCGGCTCTGGAAAATCCGTCACCCTGAAATGCCTTTTGGGCCTTTTGCCAGCGGATAGCGGTAGCCTTCAAATTGACGGGCAAGAGCTTTACGGTGCACCCACGTCCGACTATGACGCCCTTCGCCCTCGTATGGGGATGCTTTTTCAAGGAGCTGCCCTTTTTGACAGTCTGCCTGTGTGGGAGAATATTTTTTTCGCCCCCCTCCAGCAAAAGAAAATGACAAGGGCCGAGGCCAAAGACGAAGCCCCTCACCGTCTTGTGGCGGTCGGTCTTCAAAAAGAGGTCGCGGACCTTTATCCCGCAGAGCTTTCTGGCGGGATGCAGCGCCGTGTGGGCCTTGCGCGCGCCGTTGCAAGCAGGCCCGAGATCATTTTCTTTGACGAACCCACCGCCGGCCTTGATCCCATCATCAGCGGTGTCATCAATGATCTGATTGTGGAGAACGTGAAAGGACTTGGTGCCACCACCATTACCATTACCCATGATATGCATAGTGTGCGCACCATCGCCGACCGGGTCGCCATGATTTACGGTGGAGAAATTGTATGGTGCGGCACCAAGGCAGACCTTGATCACAGCGATAATCCCTATGTGGAGCAGTTCATCCATGGTCGCACAAAAGGGCCGATCCACGTGGAGGGTGCATAAGTGGCCAAACCCCAACGTCTTTTTGCTTGTCAGCAGTGCGGTCTGACCCAACCTAAATGGTCCGGACAGTGTTCCGGGTGCGAAAGTTGGAATACTTTTGTTGAGGAAATGACAAGCGCCCCCCCGGGCTTGCCTTCCGCGCCTAAAACCGGACGCGTTTTATCCTTCACCACCTTGGACGCCCCCCTGACCCCTCTCCTTCGCGCGAGTTGCGGTATCGAAGAATTTGACCGTGTATGCGGGGGTGGCCTTGTACCAGGATCGGTACTTCTTGTGGGCGGGGACCCAGGCATTGGCAAATCTACCCTTTTGTTGCAGGTCGCAGCCTCCCTTTCCCTGCAACATCCTTGCCTTTATATCTCTGGTGAAGAAGCCGTTGACCAGGTGCGGCTTCGCGCCCAGCGCCTGCAGGTGCAAAACACACCCATGCGCCTGGCGTCCGCCACCAACCTTAATGACGTCATCGCCACCCTTGAAAAAGAACGCGACCTGCCAGCTCTTGTCATTATTGACTCCATTCAGACTATGTATCTCGAGCAACTGGACTCCGCGCCTGGGTCTGTGTCCCAAGTGCGCGCGTGCACAAGCGAGCTCATCCGCCTTGCCAAAAAGCGCCACATTACCTTTATCCTGGTGGGACACGTCACCAAAGAGGGCGCCATTGCAGGTCCCAGAGTCCTTGAACATATGGTGGATACGGTTTTGTATTTCGAGGGCGAGCGTGGCCATCACTTTAGGATTCTTCGCGGCGTTAAAAACCGGTTTGGGGCCACAGACGAAATCGGGGTGTTTGAAATGGCGCAGCAGGGCCTGACCCAAGTTCCCAATCCGTCCGCGCTTTTTCTCTCTCAAAAAGGCGAAAACGTCCCGGGGTCTGTGATTTTTGCAGGTCTTGAGGGCACACGCCCCGTTCTTGTGGAGATTCAAACCCTTGTGGCACCCACAAGCTTTGGCACGCCCAGACGCTCTGTTATCGGGTGGGACGCCAACCGTCTTTCCATGGTGATCGCCGTCCTTGAGGCGCGCTGCGGCATTCAGCTGGGGGCAAGGGACGTATACTTAAGCGTTGTGGGCGGCCTTCGTATTCAAGAGCCTGCCGCTGACCTCGCGGTGGCAGCTGCCCTTGTGTCCTCCCTTAATAATGTGCCCTGCCCCTCTGACGCCGTCTATTTCGGCGAGATTGGCCTTTCCGGCGAGGTACGCAGCGTCAGCCAAGAAGAGCTTCGCTTGAAAGAAGCACAAAAACTAGGCTTCAAACGCGCCTTTGTGCCGCGCCGCCACACATCTACGACAAAAAGTAGACCATCCGCGCTTTCCATTGACGAGATTTCATATTTAGCCGAAATTGGCAGCAGCTTTGATCAGGAAAGAACGCCGTCATGACCCCTGAGGTAACACCTCCTTCTGCTGCGAACCCCTACGATTTAATTGTGCTGGGCGTTTTCTTTTTTTCGGCTGCCATGGGGATCTACCGCGGCCTTACCAAAGAGGTCCTCAGCATCGCGGCCTGGGTGGGCGCAGGTCTGACAGCAACCTTTTGTTATCTGCCTTTCAGAGATATGTTTCGAGGTTTCATCAGCTACGTCTTCATCGCCGACATCGCGAACATCTTAGTCGTCTTTGTGACAAGTCTTGTCATCATGACCATGCTCATCAGCACGGTTTCTGAAAAGATCAAACATTCTAAACTTGGCGGCCTTGACAGGTCTCTTGGATGTCTTTTTGGGGCGACCCGGGCCTTTTTGATGCTTGAGGCGATTTTTCTCTTATCCTTCATGATCTGGAAAAAACCAGAAGACCGCGCGCAAGCTCTGCCTGCCCTACAACACGCCAGATCCCTTCCCTTTTTAGAAAAAGGCGCGCGCATCCTCTTGAATCTCGCTCCCCACGGTCTTGTTCCTGCCCACTTTGAAGAACAGTTCAAGCCAGAAGCCATGCGTTCTTCCCACGAAATGGTCGAAGCACTCTCAAAGCCCAAACCTCAAGAAATTAAAAAGCTTGAAGGCAAACACGACACCGCCCCCGCTTACGGCAAAGGAAGCGTCCAAGATTTAGACCGCCTCTTTAAAACCATTGAAAAACCTCTTGATAACGCATTAGGCAACAAAAAATAGCGTCTTATTTCAAATCCCCTCTTAGTCGCTTTTAAGATGAGGTTGTCGTCTTAATATAAACGTCAAGCTGTTGTCCGACGTAAAGGTGCTTTGCCTCTCCCACCACGCGGTACACAACCTCGACAACCCTTGTATCAACGGTTTCGGCACTATCGCCCCTGAGGTCTCTTTTTGATTGCATATAGGGCTCAAGGCGCACAAAACTCAACTGATACTTTAGGTTCCCGTTACTTTTATGGATGGCGACGGCGGGCATGTCTTTTTGAAAGCGCCACACGTCCGTTTCATCAATTTGGACCCTGACATGAAAGGGATCAGTGTTACCCATTTTTACAGGCACTGGTTGGTTCAATGAGTTTGCAACAAACTCGCCTTTGACAATATTAATTTTCAAAATAATGCCGTCTTGAGGCGCCTTGACGGTGAGTTGGTCCAAATTGACCTTTGTGAGCGCGATGTCTGCAAGGGCTTTGGCGTATGACGCCTCATCGTAGGCGATTTGGGCTTTTGCTCTGGCCACATTGAAGCGACGTTTTTGATAGTCTTGCTCTGTGATACTAAAGCCTTTATCCAGTCCCTTACCTCTCTTGAGCTGGTCTTCATAATCAGCTAAATCAACGTACGCCTGGGCAATTTTCTGTTTAGTGACGCGCGCCGCTTCTTGCTGCTGCGCAAGTTCTGCTTTTAAGACCTCTTCGTCAAGGACAAAAAGAGGGGTGCCCTTTTTCACATAATCCCCTTCTTTCACTAAAATGCGATCTACAATCCCGTTGGAAAAAGTACTCACATCCGTGTTCTTTGTATTTCCTTCCACGTAACCTGCCCCAGAAATTTTATGATCAAAGGGGGCTTCTGCTGGCAGAGCAAGTTGGTTAGGCGGAGGGGCCTTGGGATCTCCCCAGGTCAAAGTAAACCCGACGGTTAAAAGAAGCCCAGCGCCACCAAGCAATGTCAAACCATGGGTTTTAAGAAAAGTACTAAAGGACATGATGCGATTCTTCCTGTGTTTCAATTTTAGTGATTCTGCCGTCATCCATGTGGGCGATGCGATCAGCGTAGGTGAAAATCCGAGGATCGTGTGTGACGATGACAAAGGTTGTGCGCACGCGACGACTCATCTCTTTCATAAGTGTCAGAATCATTTGACCTGACTCATGGTCAAGGGCGCTTGTGGGCTCGTCGCAAATCACAAGGGAGGGGCTGTGAATGAGGGCTCGTGCAATCGCCACGCGCTGTTGTTGTCCACCTGATAAACGGCTCGGCGGCATCTCGGTTTTGTCTTGAAGGCCTACGTCCATCAAAATTGTGCGCGCTTGCCCTAGGGCTTTTTCAGTAGGATGGCCTTGAATAATCAAGGGAATCGCCACGTTTTCTGCCACACTTAAGGACGGTATTAAATTGAAAGCCTGAAATATGAATCCAATTTCTTTTGAGCGGAATGATAAGAGTGCTTTTTTTGATAAGTCAGCATAGCTTTTATTGTGGACATGACAGACCCCCTCATCAGGAGTCAGAATCCCTGCTATAACAGAAATAAAGGTGGTTTTTCCGCAGCCAGAGGGACCCACGAGCATGAAAAATTCGCCCTGGTTAACGCTCAGGTCCACACCACGCAGCGCAGTCGTGATGGTTCCCCCACTCTCAAAGGTCTTTTTAATTCCCCGACACTCCACGATGATGGATTGTGACATGGAATTAACTCCTGAAAACAACAGACGGATCCACTTTTATGACACGTCTGAGCCCAAAAAAAGCAGCAAGGAGAACAATCGTCAGAACACCAGCGGCCGAAAAAAGCATAAGCCAGAAAGGCATACGAAACGCTAAGACCGAGTCATGAAATTGAATCCCAAAAAGAGAGGTCAGTCCAACCCCAATCCCGTATCCCACTGTCCCCACAAAAAAGGCCTGTAGTAACACCATACGGATCAACACACTTTGGGAAAGACCCATGGCTTTGAGGGAGGCATAGTGTTTAATGTTTTCCTGGACAAAATTATAAAAGGTTTGGCCGACCACGGCTGCTCCTACGATAAATCCAAGAAGAACCGAAATGCCAAAGTTAATGGGTATGCCTGTGTTTTTCATCCAATAGTTAAGGTTGACATCCTCGAAGGAATTGGCGTCTAAAGCGCGAAGACCTGTTGTGCGCTGAATGTTTTGGCAAAGCTCTTGAAGGTCCACACCCTTCACGGCTTTGACCAAAACATATGTGAGTTGTTTGCGATCGGGTGGATCATAGCTGAGGGCACGCGAATAGGTGGTATAAACCTGGGGCTGTAAAACAAAATTACGTGTTGTTTTGACATATCCCACCACAAGGGCCCGTTTATCGTTTAACTCGAGGACGTCCCCAATGAGAAGCGGCCTTGTTGTCCCATCCTTGAGGTTAATCCTTAGACGCGAATGCGCCGCTTCTTCATCGACAAAAACAGCGTCTTTTCGTCGAAAATCTGTAATGTTGGCTCCCATAATTTTATAGGGCGCCCCCACAAGGGTTCCGTCATCAAGCCCTGTCAAATCTACGGTTTTCGAATACCCATCGGGCATTCTTGCCCGGACAAGGCTTTTGTACAAAGGCACGGCCCATAACACCCCCTTAATGCCTCGAATGCGACTGAGTTCCGTGTCACGTAGGGGTTTATGTTCTTCCACAAATTGCACGCCCGGATCCATAACCCAAATATCAGGCAAGGAAATGTCCTTCACAAAACTATAGGTTCTGGAAACAAGACCAAAAAAGATCGCGGGTTGTTGGGACATGATCAAAGACGCAAAGGCAATCCCTACCACCATTCCTATATACTTTCCCCTGTCACCTAGGAGCATTCTAAGGGCGATGCCATACATTTTTTTTTGAGATGCGAAACTATACCTTTTAAGATACCCCATGTGGGTCTGCAAGAAAAGGGACGAACTGATTGTGCGGGCTGTTAAAACTTGCTAATCACAAAAAGAAAGGATGGTAGACTATCATGATTGTTGGGGTTGGCACAGATTTCGTCGAGATTGCCAGGATCGATACGCTTCTTGAACGTTTCGGTCAGCGCTTTGAAAAACGATGTTTTACCTTGTCCGAACGCGCGGCTGCGCGCAGGCGCGGGCACGCGGGGGCTTATTACGCCAAGCGGTATGCCGCAAAAGAGGCGGTCTTAAAGGCCCTTGGTACAGGTTTTCGCGGCGCCGTTTCATGGCAAGATATGGAGATTCTCTCAAACGATCAAGGCGCTCCTTGTCTCACCTTAAGGGGCGAGGTACACCGCCTGCTTCTTGCAAAGTCTGGGCCCCAAAGCACCTTATCCTACCATCTCTCCCTTTCCGATACACAGGATCATGCCCTTGCCTTTGTGGTCATTGAATGTCTAGGGGGGACGCCGTGTTAACGCTGACGCTTTCTGTGGCCTCTTTGATGGAAACACAAGAAATTGCTATATTTTTCGCCCAAAAACTCAAACGAGGCGATATCATGACCTTGAGGGGCCCTTTAGGCGTTGGAAAATCTGCCTTTGCCAGAGCCTTTATCCAGCATTTGACCTCACCCGAAGAGGAGGTGCCAAGCCCGACATTTACCTTGGTGCAAACTTATCAAACGTCCATGTGCGAGGTCTGGCATTTCGATTTGTACCGGTTATCACAGCCAGAAGAGATATGGGAGCTTGGTTTTGAAGAAGCGCCAGGCGTTGCCATCAGCTTGATAGAATGGCCCGAGCGCATTGACGCGCTTGGTGTCCTTGCCAACGCCCTGAGCCTGACTTTGGCGCTGGGGGCAGCTGAAGGGGCGCGGCTTTTACATTTTCAAGGCTCCCTTTCTTGGAACGCCCTCTTGGGCGATGCCCAAAAGCGTTTTGGAGGGATTCTTGGGTCTTTATAGAATCTCAAGTTTTCATGATCCTTTGGGTCAGGTGGCAAATTACCTGCTTAGCCACCATAAGGAAACACCCCTAGAGCTGGCGAAGGTTCACTGTTTTGTACCCACACGGCGCGCTGGGCGTCGCCTCATGCGCCTTCTTTTGGAAAACGCCCCCACCACGAGTATCATTCTGCCCAAGATTCTGTGCCTTTCTGACGTGCAAAGAACAGACTTTGGCCTTGCCCAACAAAAAGTTTATAGTGACGAAGAAGCCCTTTTCCAGTTCGTGTCATTTTTAACCAAAGAAGGCCTTATCCCTGATACCATCTCGGCCCTGTCTTGGGGAAAAAGCCTTCTTGATTTGATTCATGAATGCCTCTTATGGCAGGTCAGCCCCATGGACGCCCTGTGTCGCCTTTTGCAAGAAGAACACGCGCGCCACCGCCAAGAAGCTCTAGAGCGTCTTGATCACTTTCTTGCACGCTGGCTAAGCGCCCCGCGCCCCCTGCTAAAGAAAGAAGACCACAAGTTAGCCTTAGAGTCTTTGACACAAGGATGGCAAGAAACACCCCCTTCGTTCACGGTCATCTGTGTGGGGGTCACGGCAACCTGTCCGTTATACCGAGATTTTTTGCGCGCAACCGCCCAAGCTCCTGGCACGCACGTGCTTTTGACGGATTTTGAGCCACATCATTTTCATGGGGAGGTTTCGCCAGCCCATCCCGCGTGGGCACACGCCGAGCTGTTGAAGGCTCTTGGACTCGGGGCAGAAGACGTTCCCCTTTGGCCTCATATCCGCAGCGGTTTTTTCACGCCAGATCAAAAAGACCGTCACGATTTTTTGGCAACCATTTTTGAAGACACGTTTACGCTGCCAGCATCCCTGCCCGCTTCGCCCAAGGGATGGTCTTATGTGTCTTGCGAGCATCGACATGATGAGGCCTGGGCCATTAGTCTTTTGATTCGTCAGCACCTAGAAAATCCTGAAACACGCATACTTCTTGTGACGCCTGATGACGCCTTGTCGTCTTTTGTTTCGCAGATCTTAAGCCACTGGCAAGTGGTCCCCGATCAGGGGGCAGGTCTTCCTGCCCTTGAAACACCTGCCTTTACTTTTTGCCGTCGTCTTATCGAAGCCGTTCATCAAGACTTTGCACCTTTGCCTTTGATTTCCCTCCTGAAACACCCCCTTTTTCTTTGCGCACGCACACCAGGAGAAGTGCGTCGCCTGGCACGGTTGATTGAGGTCACAGCGCTTCGCACGCCTTTTTACGCGACAACTCTTGTTGATTTACTTCACAAAATGCAAGGTCATGACGATGCAACGGCTTTGTTGAAAACCTTGTGCGAAATAGTGACTCCTTTACAGTGCGCTCTCAAAAAGCCCAGTACGGATCTTCACACCCTTTTTACCCTTCACCTTGACACGGCCGAGCTCCTTGCCGGGGGAACAAGTATTTTGTGGCAGGGGGAATATGCGGGCGAACTTGAAGAGATTCGAGACACCTTAGAAGTTGCCATGTCGTCTTTTCCTCCCATTGCCGGAAAAGAGTACCCAGCCATTTTCAACAGCCTCCTTGCCAGCCGCAGTGTGCGTCGACAACACGGCGTGCATCCCCGCGTGGGCATCCTGTCCCCTGAAAAGGCGACCCACATCACAGCAGATGTCGTGATTATCGGAGGTCTAAATGATGACCAATGGCCTCTCAAGCCCAGTCCAGACCCGTGGTTAAGCCCTCTTATGCGCGCGCGACTAAACCTTTCATCCCCAGCCCATGGGGTAGGGACTTTGCACCGCTTCTTTTGGGAGCTGGCCTCTCAAAAAACCGTGATCATGACAAGGTCTTTGAGGGTAGACGGAGCAATCCAAGCACCGGCTCGTTGCCTTCGCCGCCTGACAACTGCCCTCAAAGCACGCGCACAAAGTCTTCCCCCTGTGACCCTTCCTTGGAAACAATGGCAGCAAGCCCTCATTAACCAGGAAAACATATCCAGATACGCAAAGCCTTCCCCTTGTCCACCCGCGGAAGCACGTCCACAAAAACTTTCCGTGTCAGCCCTTTGTTTACTGCAAAAAGACCCTTATCGCTTTTATACCGAGAGAATTTTGAAACTCTCACCCTTACTCCCCTTAGCGCCTGTCCCCGATGCCCGCCTTTTTGGGATTGTGATCCACGAGTTGCTCGATCGGTTCATGGGCCAAGATGATCGCTCTCTTGAGTGTCTCCTCCAAATCGGTGAACAAATCTTTGCCCCCTTAAAACCTTTTGCATGGGTTTATCTCTTTTGGTGGCAGCGTCTATGTGTGCTAGCCCCTTGGATCATTGAGCAAGCAGCACACTATTCTCCCGACACAATCCTTTATCTGGAAAAGACAGGGTGCGCCTTTTTTGCCTGCCACAACGACAGGGGGTTTACCCTTACTGCCAAGGCGGACCAACTGGTTTATGATCCAAAATTGGGCTGCATCACCCTCATAGATTATAAAACCGGCACCCTTCCCACTAAAAAGGAAATTAAAGAAGGCCTCGCTCTCCAGCTACCTTTAGAGCGTTTGATTTTGAAAAAAGGAGGGTTCGACCCCCTGCCCCAAGATAGCCCTTGCACTCTGGTATATTGGCATTTAAAAGCGCCTGTCTCCAAGATGACTCTTGACGACATCCCAGAGTTAGAGAAGACTTGCCAACAGACCCTTGCGCGTTTGTGGACTCACTATTACGAAAACCAGGGATCTTATGAACCCCTTTTAACTTTTTTCTCAAACGCACCTTCTGAGCACACTCACTTTTCAAGGATTCAGGAATGGCATCCCCTTTCCCATTAGAAACCTCTCTTGATAAAAGCGCTTCCCGAGCGCCTGGCACCCATCCCGAGAAAAGTGCATGGGTTGCCGCGTCAGCCGGGACTGGAAAAACAAAAATTCTCACGGACCGTGTCCTCTCGCTTCTTCTTTCAGGTGTCCCCCTTGAAAAGATATTGTGCCTGACCTTTACCAAAGCGGGGGCGACGGAAATGATGGACCGCGTTATGACACGTCTGAGCGCGTGGGCGATTATGGCCCCTCAAGATCTCGAAACCGAGCTCGCGCCCCTTGGAGGCGCCACGCCTTTTCACCTGGCGCGGGCACGAACCCTTTTTGCCGAGCTTCTGGACCACCCCACAGGTCTCACCTTGCAAACCCTCCACAGTTTTTGTCAGTCTCTTTTGCAGCGTTTCCCCATGGAGGCCGGGCTTTCGTGTGCCTTTAGTATTGCCGATGAAAGTACAGCCCTTGATCTTTTAACCCAAGCACAACAAGATACGTTAAGCTCTCCATGTCCTCAAATACAAAAGGCTCTTGTGTTCCTTGCCTCGTCCTTTGGCCAAGAGCGGTTTCAAGACCTTTTTGAAAGCCTTTTTCAAAGCAGACAGCAAGAGTATATGCCTCTTACTGACGATCCCGTACAAGTGCTTTTACAAACCTTTGGTGTTAATCCACAAGAAAGCCCCCAGAACGTTCTAAATTCCTCATTGAATCATGCGGCTCTTCAAGAACGTCTATCTCCTTTTTTGACCTTCCTCGAAACGGGGGGCAAAGAAGACCAAGAGCGCGCGCGCCTCCTAAAAGCCTATCTCGAAAAAGAAACCCCCAATGTCAGTGATTTTTTGAGTGCTGCCAAAACTTTTTTAACTCAAGAAGGCGACGTGCGCGCGCGTCTCGTTTCTAAAGCACTGGCATCGGCGCGACCTGACTGCTTAGCTGCCCTCCAAGACCTGGCCCGCCAGATCAAAAACACACGGGACCTCTTACAATGCTTGCATATCGCTCAGCATTCACTTTCTTTTTTTCAGCTTTATCAAGAAGTCACAGAACGTTATCAAACACTTAAGTCAGATTTGAACCGTTTAGACTATGACGATCTGATTGAAAAAGCCTGCCTTCTGCTTCACGATCCAGCTGTCTGTGACTGGGTACGGTATAAAATGGATGGTGGCATCGATCATATTTTGGTGGATGAGGCCCAAGACACCAATGACCGACAATGGGCTCTTGTGAGCGCCCTGACTGAAGAGTTTTTCAGTGGTGATGGCGCCAAGGCTCGTCCGACTACGCTGTTCGCCGTCGGGGACGTCAAACAATCCATTTACCGTTTTCAAGGCGCCATGCCTGCCCTCTTTGAAGATATGCGCACGCACTTTTCGGCGCGTGCCGAGCGCGCCTCACACGACTGGGAAGATGTAAGCCTGAATAAGTCCTACCGGTCCAGCAGCGCCGTTCTAGCCCTCGTTGACCACCTCATTGATCAAACACCAGCTTATGCCGGTGTGCGCTCACTGGAGTCGCGTCCCCTGCCGCACTTATGCGCAAAACCCCTTCCAGGAGGACAGGTATGCCTTTGGCCTTTGGCTCCCAAAGCTGAAGACGAAGCGCGTGTCCCTGAACAGGAGCTCGCTAAAGAAATCGCCGCAACAATCCGGCAGTGGCTTAATGAAGGACGCATCTTAGAAAGCACAGGCGCGCCCTTAGAACCACAGGACATTATGGTGCTGATCCAGCGTCGCCACGCCTTTGTCGGCCATTTGACCCGTGCCCTGAGAGAACAGGGTGTTCCAGTTGCAGGAGAAGACCGCATCATTCTCGAAAACCACTTGGCAGTTCAAGATCTTGTGGCCTTTGGACGATTTCTTCTTTTACCTCAAGATGATTGGAGCCTTGGGTGTTGCCTTAAGTCCCCCTTGGGCGGCTTGGATGATCAAGAGTTGGAATCCCTTTGCCTTGGGCGCCAAGGAACTCTTTGGCAAGCCTTGTGTGTACGCGCGCAAGAGACTCCATTTCACGAACCGCACGCTTTGTTGTCGGATATGCTGCGAAAAGTGGATCAAATCTCGGTTTTCTCCCTTTATGGCGAAGTTCTTTATACGCGGGGATATTTCAAGCATTTTGTGGCCCGGTTTGGCGACAGTGTTCAAGAAATCCTTTATGAATTTTTGATGTTATCCAAAAAAGATGAACAAACCCACGGCTCCTGCTTAGAAGGATTTCTTGACAGGCTGAGCAAAACTCAAAACATTCTCAAGAAAGACTTTGCAAACAATACGCTTAACCAAGTGCGCATTCTGACAGTACACGGCGCGAAAGGCCTTCAAGCACCCCTGGTTATTTTAGCAGACACCACCACCGCGCCTACCTTAAAAGAGAGCTTTATGTGGCACAGGGGTGTATGTATTTGGCTGCCTCCCCGCGACCAGGAGCCCCCCCTTGTACGTGACCTCAAGAAAACGCCCCTTGGATCCTTGGCAGAAGACGGTCACCGCCTTTTGTACGTTGCGCTGACCCGAGCCCAAGATGAGATTCACGTTTGGGGATGGGAAAATGCAAGGGGTGTCAGCGAAAAAAGTTGGTACCGCCTTGTGGAAGAATCGCTCCTCAAGATTGGGAGTCTAAAAGAAGATGGCCCCCTTGTCCTCTCTCACCGGGACCCGGCTTTGCGCGTGCCGCGTTCTTCCCTCGCCACTCATATTGATCCCTCACTTTCCCAGGATAAAGAGTCTGCGTCCTGGCTTTTTAAGCCCCTGCCACGAGAAAGTGACGCCCTTACCTCTCAAGCTCAAGCCGTCACAGAACAAAAGCACGATATGATGCACGCGCCGCAAAGTGCCCGCCTTCGGGGAACTGTCCTGCACACGCTCCTAGAGTGGCTTCCGCGCCTTTCCATCGCTGAGCGCTCCTCTACCCTTGAATCCTATTTAGACACCTACGACGATACGCTTTTACCCTCTCTTGAAAAAGAAACGATCCGCGAAAACGTCGACGCCCTTTTGACCCATCCGGATTTACAAAAGTTTTTTGGGGTGCGCGCTCTTCATGAAGTGCCCCTTTCCGGTTTCCTTGAGGGTAATCCAGTCACAGGGCGTATTGATTTATTGCTCCAAGATGGGAAAGATTTATTGATTGTTGACTTCAAAAGCACCCCTGCGCCGCCCCTCACAATCCCTGCCGCCTACGTTGAGCAGCTTCGTCTTTACCAAAGGCTTTTGCAGCCCCTCTATCCCCACCACAAGATAACCACATGGATCTTGTGGACCAGTACCGCGACCCTTGTTAAAGTCCACGAAGCCTCCCCGCAAGAAATCGCCGCTTAGCTCTTTGCACGCTTTTCCTGATTTCTTATAGTACTAAAGTGCACTGTTTCTTCACATGACAAATTTAGCAATGTGTATTATTTTCATAGGAATGAGATCAGTGAAAAATGGATTCTGGCAATTGCTGCAGATTATTTTACCCCCGATTGCCCTTTACAAGCGTCGGTGAAATGACGTTACTAGATGCCTTAGCCTTTACCCCACAAAGAAAAGCCGATACCCACAAGGGCCCTCTTTCAAAAAGGCGCTTGATCTCATGGTGGATGCTTCTATGCAGCACTCCTACCAAAAGATTTATGCCCATTGGGAGAACCCCTCAGCAACCCAGCATTCTACCACCTCCATGAATCAAAGAGAGGATTCAACGCCTTCAAAAAGCTTACGTCGAGAGTCCCCGGCAAACGACAAACCTTGTGGTTTTCATCTTGAAAACATGACCCATTTTATGCAGCTAAAAAAGGTAAGGGCTCACTTCATCAACAAAAGAGCTCAGTACGAGCCCTCGTGTTGATATGTCTGGCTACACCATGGGCGGCGACACCGGGGGCTGATGATCCGCCGAGACCGGTGGGAGATCTGCCAGTGGCACCGTTTCACGAATAAGAGCGTGCTCTATCACTTGCTCGACTTTTTCAACACAAATGATTTCCAAATCCCTCGTGGCGTTTTCAGGGATATCAGCAAGGTCTTTGCGGTTATCTTCAGGAATCAAGACGCGTTTGATGCCACCACGGTGCGCTGCGAGGAGTTTTTCTTTGAGACCGCCGATGGCAAGGACGCGCCCACGCAGGGTCACCTCGCCTGTCATGGCGACATCTTTGCGCACAGGAATACCCGTCAAAAGAGAAATAATCGTTGTACACATGGCGATACCCGCCGACGGACCATCTTTGGGGATGGCCCCTTCTGGAACGTGGACATGGATATCGTTCTTTTCAAAAAGCTCGGGATTAATGCCATAATGACGCGCCCGAGAACGTACATAACTTGCCGCTGCTTGGACAGATTCTTGCATGACCTCTCCTAGCTTGCCTGTGGTGGTCATCTTGCCTTTACCTGGAATCAAGACTGCCTCGACAGTCAGAAGCTCGCCGCCGACTTCTGTCCAGGCCAGACCAGTCGTCGCGCCTACTTGATCTTCTATTTCAGACACGCCGTAACGGTATCTTGGAATCCCCGCAAACTTCTCAAGGTTATCGACGGTCACGGCTATGGTTTTTTCTTGCGTGGTCATCAGTTCCTTTGTTGCTTTGCGCAAAAGATTGGCGATCTCACGTTCAAGATTACGCACGCCGGACTCCCTTGTGTAAAGGCGAATCAACTTTATAAGAGCGGCATCCTCAATTCGCCACTCCTCCTTTTTGAGACCGTGAGACTTCATTTGTTTAGGAATTAAATGATGTCTGACGATCTCTAGCTTTTCCTCTTCGGTATACCCCGATAAACGAATAATCTCCATGCGGTCCAAAAGAGGCTGTGGCATATTGAGGCTATTGGCAGTCGTGACAAACATCACATCCGACAGATCATAATCAACCTCTAAATAGTGGTCATTAAAGGTAGAATTCTGTTCAGGATCCAGGACTTCGAGAAGAGCCGATGCAGGATCACCCCGCCAATCAGCCCCAAGCTTATCTATTTCATCCAAAAGAAAAAGAGGGTTTGAACTTTTTGCCTTTTTCATACCTTGGATGACTTTTCCAGGCATGGACCCGATATAAGTGCGGCGGTGCCCTCTGATTTCAGCTTCATCTCGTACGCCACCAAGGGAAATACGCACAAAGCTGCGCCCGGTGGCTTTGGCAATGGACTGGCCCAAGGACGTCTTACCTACACCGGGAGCCCCCACAAGGCAAAGAATCGGTCCTTTGATTTGCCCCACCCGTGCCTGGACGGCTAAATACTCCACAATGCGTTCCTTGACCTTTTTCAAACCGTAATGATCTTCATCTAAGATTTTCTCTGCGCTTGCGAGATCTTTTTTTACTTTTGTAGGTTTCTTCCAAGGAATATCCAACAGCCATTCAAGATAATTTCGCACAACGGTGGCTTCAGAGGACATGGGGTTCATGGCACGCAGCTTGCGAAGCTCGGACGTTGCCTTTTCTTTGGCTTCTTTGGAGAGTTTTGTCTTTGAAATACGGTCCTCAAGGGCGCTGATTTCGTCCTGACCATCCTCAGAATCACCAAGCTCTTTTTGAATGGCCTTCATTTGCTCGTTCAAATAGTATTCGCGCTGCGATTTTTCCATTTGGCGTTTAACGCGCCCTCTGATGCGTTTTTCCGTTTGAAGAATGGCAATCTCACCTTCCATGTGAGCACAAACACGTTCCAATCTGTCATTAACATTTGAAATTTCAAGGATATCCTGCTTTTCAGAAACACGGATCGCCAAATGGGATGCAAGGGTATCGGCAAGTTTTTCAGGTTGATCGATTTTGCTGACTGAGAGCAAAAGATCAGGTGGGATTTTAGTATTGAGCTTTAGGTACTGCTCGAAAAGACTCACAGCTGTGCGCATTAGGGCTTCATTTTCTGTTGCGTCTCCTGGGACCTCATCCAAGATTTCAATGCTTCCTTGAAAAAAATCTTTTTCCTCAGAAAATCTCAAAATTCTGGCCCGTGAATGTCCCTCCACCAAGATTTTAACGGTTCCGTCGGGAAGCTTTAGAAGCTGCATGATGCGCCCAAGGGTTCCTATAGTGTAAAGATCTCGTGCCTTGGGTTCCTCCAAAGAGGCATCCTTTTGGGTGACAAGGAGGATTTCTTGATCTTCTTGCATGACGCTTTCAAGGGCGCGCACAGAGCGTTCTCGCCCCACAAACAGAGGAACCACCATATAGGGGAACACAACGATATCGCGCAGTGGCAAAATGGGGTACATACTTCCCCGAGGTAACTCTAGCGTCATTGTCTCTTTTAAATTAGGTAACCAGTTACAGATTGCATATAAAAAAGGCGGGATGCAAGTCCCGCCTTTCAAGTTTTGCTAATTTAATGAGGGATTAGGCTTTTGCGCCCTTTGATGCTTTTGCTCCTTCTGCCTTATGATCCTCATGAATCAAAAGGGGCTCGGCTTTACCATCGATGACCTCTGGACCAACCACCACCTCTTTGATGGTTTCTTGACCAGGGATTTCATACATGGTGTTTAGGAGCGCATTCTCCATAATGGATCGAAGCCCCCTTGCTCCTGTTTTACGTTCTATGGCTTTCTTAGCAACCTGCGCAAGCGCTTCGTCGGTAAAAGTGAGTGCTACATTTTCCATTTCGAAAAGCTTTTGATACTGCTTAAGAAGCGCGTTTTTAGGCTCTCTTAAAATCGTGACAAGCGCAGCTTCATCAAGATCTTCTAGGGTCGCAACCACCGGCAATCTTCCAACAAACTCAGGAATCAAGCCGTACTTTAAAAGATCTTCTGGCTCAATCTCTCCCAAAAGCTCGCCAACGCGCCGATCATCAGGAGATTGCACGTTAGCACCAAATCCAATGGAGGTTGCCTTACCACGCGCGGCGATGATGCGATCGACCCCCGCAAAGGCCCCTCCACAAATAAAGAGGATGTTGGTCGTATCCACTTGCAAAAATTCTTGTTGTGGATGCTTACGCCCTCCCTGGGGGGGGACTGAGGCAACAGTGCCTTCCATGATTTTCAAAAGCGCTTGCTGAACGCCTTCACCCGACACGTCACGTGTGATGGAGGGATTATCGGACTTTCTTGAAATCTTGTCGACCTCGTCAATGTAGACGATACCGCGCTGGGCACGCTCGACGTTATAATCAGCCGCCTGTAAAAGCTTGAGAATAATGTTCTCAACGTCTTCCCCCACATAGCCCGCTTCTGTGAGTGAAGTCGCATCCGCAATGGTGAAGGGCACATCAAGAATACGCGCAAGGGTTTGCGCAAGAAGGGTTTTACCGCACCCCGTTGGCCCAATCAAAAGAATATTTGATTTCGAAAGCTCAACATCTGATTTCTTCCCTAAATTTTCGATACGTTTGTAGTGGTTGTATACAGCAACAGCCAAAACCCTTTTAGCCCGCTCTTGGCCAATCACATAGTCGTTGAGGACTTCGGCAATTTTCGCAGGTGACGGAATAGCCCCGTCTCCAAGACCAACAGGAGTTCCAGCCTCTTCTCGAATGATTTCAAGGCAAAGATCAACACACTCATCACAAATGAAAACACTAGGTCCCGCAATGAGCTTTTTTACCTCATGTTGACTCTTGCCACAAAAGGAGCAGTGGAGGATCTCCTTCGTTTTGTCCGCATCTGATTTCGACATTTCCTATACCACTTTCCTCTCACGACCTTTCATTTCAGTGTGAGATTTATCTTTTCTTCCCCACACTCTTAGCATGACGAAAACAACATAATAAAAAGTTAACAAAGCAAGATAAAGTTAAATTGCTTTTTAACAATGTGGCAGACTCAAGCTGCCTTTTTATCTTTGCGAGGCGCCACAACCTCGTCAATCAAACCAAACTTAAGGGCTTGTTCTGGTGACATAAAGTTGTCGCGTTCCATGGCCTGGATCACCACTTCTTTTGACTGTCCTGTGGTCTCGGCATAGATATCATGGAGACGCTCTTTCATTTCTTGAATCTCTCGGGCATGAATCTGAATATCCGTTGCCTGCCCTCTAAAGCCGCCAAGGGGTTGGTGAATCATCACGCGTCCATTGGGAAGAGCGCGGCGCATACCGGGCTCACCTGCTGTCAGAAGCAGTGACCCCACAGAACACGCTTGCCCGATGCACATGGTCGCCACAGGAGATCTAACGTAGCGCATGGTATCAAACATGGCAAAGCCGGCTGTTAGAACGCCTCCGGGCGAATTGATGTAAAAGGAAATTTCTTTGGTAGGGTTCTCGGATTCAAGAAAAAGAAGCTGGGCACACACAAGGGTTGCAACATCGTCGTTCACTTCTCCCACTAAAAAAATAATTCTTTCTTTTAAGAGTCTTGAGTAAATATCAAAGGACCTTTCCCCCCGATTGGTCTGTTCGATCACCATGGGCACAAGGGTGTTTTGGTAGATGTCTAAGGGGTCTCTCATGGGCGGCGCTCCTACTATTATTTTATGTTCTTACTAGGGCATTGTAAAAAGCGTCCCATAAAGAATCAACCTTTATGAGACGCGGACTAGTAAAAGCTTTGATTTTTCTCTTAGGAAGTGGCTTCTTGAAGATCTTCTTCCCCTTCTGTGACGTTCTTGAAGGCAGCCACAAGCTCTTCCAGCGGCAAGTCCTTGTGAGTAATATTGGCTTTGTCGAGGATGAGCTGCACTACCTTATCTTCGAAGATTGGGGCGCGCAGGCTTGCTTGTGCCGCTTCATTGCTGCGAAAATATTCAACAATATCACGCTCACGCCCAGGATAGGCTCGTGCTGTCTCCATAATGGCACGCTCGAGTTCTCGCTGTGTCACACCAACTTCGTATTGACGACCAACCTCAGCAAGAACAAGACCCAAGCGGACACGCCTCACGGCGATCTCTTTATATTGTGCCTTGTCTTTTTCCATTTCCTCAGGGGTGGGCTTTTCTTCCTCAGCGCCCTCGTCATTGGCCGCAGAAGCAGCGCGACTTTCATACTGTTGCCAAATGCTTTCGAACTCAGCTTTTACAAGTCCTTCCGGCACTTCAAAGGAGAATTTCGAGGCAAGATCATCCAAAACAGCGCGCTTGGCAACAAGGAAAGACATGCGCTCACGATCAGCCGAAATTTGCGTACGAGCCGCTTCTTTCAGCGCGTCAAGGCTTTCAAACCCAATTTGCTTGGCAAAGGCATCATTCAGTTCTGGCAAAACTTTTGTATGGATTTCCAAAAGATTGATCTTGAAAATTGTCTCTTGTCCTGCCAAATCCTTTGACGGATAGTCCGCAGGAAAAGTAACGGTAATATCGAAAGACTCACCGGGCTTGTGGCCCTCGATTTGCTCTTCAAAGCCTGGAATAAAGGTCCCTGAGCCAAGCTCAAGCTTTGTGCCGCTTGCTTTACCACCGGCAAAGGCCACACCATTCAAAAAGCCTTCGAAATCAATAACGGCAACGTCACCTTTTTTAGCGGCGCGTGCTTTTTTGACTTCTTCTGTGATGGCGTTATTGCCGCGCAGTTGATCAAGAGCCTTGGTGAGCTCTTCTTCCGGCACAAGGCACCGAAGCTTTTCATAGGAAAGCTTTTCCAAAGTGGGGGCGGTAATCTCTGGCAGAATTTCAACGCTGACATCAAGGCTGAGATCGCCTTGCTCTTCGTAGTTTTCTATTTTGACATCTGGACGCAAAGCGATTTTCAATTGGTGCTCTTTAATCAGCGCGCCAACGCCATCTTGAATTGCTTTTTCAATCACTTCCCCTTGGACACTTGTGCCATAACGCTGTTTCAATATTGGAAGGGGTGCCTTTCCTGGCCTAAAACCTGGAATCTTAGCGGTCTCACCAATTTTTTGAAGACGCTCGTTTAAGCAGAGCTCTAGGTGATTTTTGGGGATTTTAACTTTAAAGGTTTTTTTCAGGCCTTCCGTTGTGAGGGCTGTAAATTCCATAGCTGTGCTTCCTTAACTTTCTTTAAGTCTTTATGGCCAACGAAAGGGTCTTCGTTGGTGCGGGCGGAGGGACTTGAACCCCCACGACTTTCGTCACCAGAACCTAAATCTGGCGTGTCTGCCAATTTCACCACGCCCGCATGAGCGAATTAGAACCAACACGTCCTTGATACCCTTGATTGAGACAAATTGCAACATGCCCTCTTCACCTCTTTTAAAAAAAATGCGAAAAATATCAGGGTCTCGTTTTGCTGTGGTCCTTTTACGAATGTCTCATCCAAGATGGCAACTTATCCATGCTACGGCCCTATGCCTTGGCGGGATAGGATTTTTGTTGATGGGAAAAAGCAGAAGCGGAAAATCGGATTTTGCTCTCCGTCTCATCATGGAAGAGGGTGCGCGCCTTGTGGGTGATGATGCTTGTGAGGTGGCATGGTGTTATGGTGGTGCCTTTGTGAGAGGCACGCCTTCTCTCTCTGGCATCCTTGAGGTTAGACCTTGGGGACCCACCCGTTTGGCACGGGAACAAATTATCCCCCGCGCAAAGCTAGGCTTTGTGTGTACGTTAGATGACAGCGCCCCTTTTGCACCAGATCTGCATCATAAGGGCATAGACGTTCCTGTCTATCCCGTTGCGCCCTTCGAAAGAGCTGCGAGCGCTAAACTCAGGCTGCTGGTGCAAGGGGTGCAAGGTTTGTCGTCACCGGAGCCTCTTTGTCTTGATTTTCCCAAGCGGGTAAAACCGCCCCTTTAAATTTGTTTTGAATGAACTTTCTCGTGGCGTCTGCGTGATAAAGGCTTACGAGCTTTTTGATTTCTGGTTTATCCACGTCGCACGCTTTTGTGACAAGAATGTTCGCATAAGGCGAAGTTGTGTCTTCTTTTGCAAGGGCTTTTTGAGGATCCAAGCCAGAGACCAGCACCCAGTCCGTGTTGATCACAGCGATATCCACATCGGGCAAGACACGGGGCAGCTGAGGGGCTTCCACTTCCACAATCTTTAAGTGCTTGGGATTCGTCGCAATATCTAGCACACTTGGCGCCAGGCCTGCTTCTGGTTTTAAGGTCAAGAGGCCCATCTTTTCCAAAAGCCGTAGGGCCCTACCTCCATTGGTCACATCATTGGGAATGGCGATCTTCGCCCCGTACGGCAAAGCGGCAAGATCAGTCAGTTTCTCGGCGTAAACTCCAAACGGCATTAGAACAGTTTTTGCTACGCTCGCAAGCTTAAGCCCTCTTGTCTCGTTCTGATCCTTTAAAAAGGGCTCGTGTTGGTAGGAGTTCGCGTCGATGTCGCCTTCTGAAAGGGCTGTATTGGGTAAAATAAAGTCATTGAATTCGATGACTTCGATCTCAAGGCCCTCCTTTTTGCCCTCTTCTTTGAGAAAGGCCATGATGTCAGCGTGGGGCCCTGCCGTCACGCCTACTTTAAGTTTAGCATGGACGTTTTGAAAAGCGCTCACAAGCACCAAGCTTGCGCACAAAAGCACCGTTTTCTTTCCGAAAAATGACACGTTACTTCTCCAATCTTTTAGTCCAATAGTCACCAAGACTTTGTACGATTTGCACTAGAATAACCAAAACGACGACAATTTCAAGGATCATCATGGTATCATAGCGTTGATACCCATACCGGATGGCAAGATCCCCAAGACCACCCCCACCCACTGTGCCCGCCATGGCGGAAAAACCAATGAGATTCACAATGACAAGGGTGATACCAGATACAAGGGAGGGCAGTGCCTCGGGCAAAAGAATTTTTGTGACCATCTTAAAGCGCGTGGCACCCATGGAAATGGCGGCCATCAAAGGTCCTTTCGGCAGCACACGAAGCGCTTCTTCACACACACGCGCGGTTAACAGAATCGCTGCCACGGACAAAGGCACGCAGGCCGCCAAAGTCCCTAGGGATGTCCCCACCAGCCACCTGGTCACGGGCAAGAGCGCAATCACAAGTATAAGATACGGCACAGAACGAAGGGCGTTCACTAGAAAGGATGACACAGCCCTAAGACTCTTGTTCTTCAAAAGGGCCTCTTCCGTGCTGGCAAAAAGAAGCACACCCAGGGGGACGCCCCCTAGGACCCCCATCACACTTGCCATAATGACCATAACAAGCGTTTCTATAAGACTGCTAAAAAACAGATCAACCATCTGACAAATAACCTAAAAATGTTGTGATCACTTTCTTTCCCGTTAAATATTCTTTGGTACGTTCAATCAAACTTTCATCATAAGGGACCGACACGATCAAGGTCCCGCAAAGAGAATCCCCCAACGGATCAAGGGCTCCACCTGCGATATTGAGGGGGATTTGCTGCTCGCGGATCAACCCGGCCACAACGGCTTCTTTAGCGCTTGCACCGGTAAAGAACAACTGAAACAAGGCCTGACTCGTTTCTGGGGTAGGCTCTTCTGTCAATCGCCGACTAATGACCCTAGGCACCCGTGCGTTAAAAAGATGCTGAACCAGAGCGGCCGTGACCTCGTGAGTGGGCGCTTGGAAGACCCTTTCCACCCGGCCTTTCTCTACCACGCATCCTTGGTCCATGACCACTACATCGGTACACAGATCCCGCACAATGGCCATTTCATGGGTAATCAAAACAATGGTAAGGCCAAGCTTATGATTGAGATCAGAGAGAAGGCTTAGAATTTCTTGGGTGGTTTCGGGATCAAGGGCTGAGGTTGCTTCATCGCACAATAGAACATGGGGCTCACATGCAAGGGCCCTTGCAATGGCCACGCGTTGAGCTTGGCCACCACTTAACTCTCTTGGGTAGGCAGCCTGTTTGGCCTCGAGTCCCACAAGGGCCAAAGCCTCTAGAGCGCGCCTTTGACATTCCTTTTTGGAAAACCCCATAAATTCAAGACCGAGAGCAACATTTTCAAGGGCAGTACGACGCCTAAGCAAATTAAAATGCTGAAAAATCATGCCGATTTTCTGACGCACAAACCGGAGCTGAGATGGCGCATAAGCATCAAGGGATTGATCTTCGAAATAAAGGTGACCGGCATCAGGTTTTTCAAGACCATTGAGGCAACGAAGAAGGGTACTTTTTCCAGCACCACTCTTACCCACAATACCCGTAATTGAGCCCTTGCCTATCTGGAAGGATACGTCTTTTAAAGCCCATACATCCCCCACGCCGCTTTGAAAGCGTCTTGAGATGCTATCTACACGAAAAATATCCACGTTTTATCCCTTCCGATGAACCTCTCCCCTCAAGGGAATAGGACCATAAGAGTTGACTTATTTTGTGTGCAAATGCAAGACCCCATCCCAATCTTCAGGAGGAGGCTCGTTAATAAACGCCTTACAGCGCTCAATGTACAAGATGGCAACTGGATCTTTTGGTTTCTTCATAAGCACTTGCTCATAAAGGGCAATAGAGCCTTCCCAGTCTCTGGCAAGGTACTTTTCAAAGGCTTGCGCAGTCAGGTCACACCAAAGCTCTTGCTCGGGCGTTGCGGCGAACTCAGGATCCTCTGTATACTGGGCAACAAGCTCAAAAATGCGGACCCCTTTTTCTTTCCCTTTTACAGCCACGATATCCAATGGACGCGTCAAAAAGCTACCTTGTAACGCGTCATGGACAAATTCGCTGATCAACATGTATGTATGATAGACCTTGTTAATGCCCTCAAGACGCGAAGCAAGATTCACCTGATCCCCAATGATCGTATAGTTCATCCGGTCCGCTGATCCCATATTGCCTACAATGACCTCGCCAAAATTTAGGCCAATACGTGTGGGAAGGGCCGGCAATCCTTTCAAACGCCATTGTTGGTTGAGTGTTTCCAGCCTTTTTGAGCACTTAAGAGCCGCTTTGCAAGCGTTGATGGCGGCTCTGGGATCTTCTTCTGGTGCGCCCCAGAAAGCCATGATGGAATCCCCAATGTACTTATCAATGGTTCCCTTATAGATCAAAACAATGTTACTGAGTTCACTGATGTAGGTTGAGAGGTGATTCATCAACGCATCCGAGTCCATATTTTCTGAGATGCTGGTAAAATTCTCAATATCTGAGAACAAAATCGCCACATTACGCCGCTCGCCACCCAGGCTAACGGCGTTTCCCTTTTGAATGAGCGTACGGACAAGATTTTTAGGCACAAACTTACCAAAGGCAGAAAGTCCTTCCCGCATGGCATTCAAGGCATTTTCCATTTGCGTAATTTCAAAAAAGTGAGACTCAAGGGGTTTGGGGGGATCAAGATCAAGATCTCTGATACGGCGCATTTGACCAGCTAAAACTTCGATGGGGTATGAAATTTTTTGTGCGAATACCACAAGCAAAATAATCGAACCAAACAAAATAACTAGCGAGATGAGAATCACGTCTTTACTGATTTCACGAATGGGGCCCATAAAGTCATCATAGGGAGCAACTAGGCCAAGAATCCAATCTTGTGAAAAAAGATCACCAAAGTAAGAAAAATTTGCCACATATCTGATATCTTCCTTGGTATATTGAAAGTGTTGCTTTCCTTCTTTCAAGAATACGTTATAGGCTTCTAAAATATTGTTCTCGCCAAGCTCATTCACTTTAGCAAGGCGCATACCGGCCTCAGGTCCCACAATACTTTGAACTTGGTGGGTCATAATATAGTTTTTACCCTGATCTGGAAAAGCGACAACCTCGCCTTTCTTGTTGATGATAAAGTTAATGCCCGAACGACTTGCCTTTTGACGACGCAGAAGAAGGGAAATGTTATCAATACCAATGTCGCAGGCCAGGGCGCCGACAAACTTTCCTTTGTGATCAAAAAGAGGAACCGTTGCCGTTACTACGAAGTCCGATGAAAACCAACTGGGATAAACGTCTGACCAATTGGGCTTAAGCTCCGTTTTAGTTTTCACGTACCAGTCTCTTTTTCGGTTGTCATATTGCTCCGATGGCTTGACGTTTGGTTTGTATTCGCGGGCGAGCTCTTTTCCCGTTTTATCAATATAGGACCTCGATTCCTTATACTGACCCCCTCTTCTATCAACAATATCAAGCACATATGCGCTTTCATGCGGAATAGGTTTATCTAAATCGTACAAGTATACGCGTTTGTCAGGAATATGACCTACGGACACCATATTGCCTTCCTCGTCGGACGCAAAAACAAGGGTTGTTTGCTCGAGCGCGTCAAGACATCCCCTCAAAAAGGCAATCACAGGGGCATTCTCAAGGATGGGTGCGTCGGCCGCGCGCTCGACCGATGAGCCAAGGGTCATAATCTTCATGGCTGGGGTAAAATATGAGATGGTGTCGTCTACAATGGTTTTTTGTGTTTTACTAATAAGGTCTTGGGCGGTCAATTCGACAGCCTTTTGGATGTTAAGATGGGTATAAGTTGTGGTCAATACAATGGATGACACCAAAAGGCCCACAAAGATTCCAAGGATCCCAAATCGAATCCTGTGCTGTCCTTTAAAAACACCCAGAAAAGAAAGAACCCTTTCTTTTTGCACAACCTTACCCCTGCTTTATATTTTATTTCGTTGAGTTTATCATGTTCATGGTGCGGTGAAAATAGACCCACCTCTTAAAAAGATGTTTCCCTTGGTTTTTTTTTCTGTCATAGGTGATCTGTCGTTCGTTTACGCTTCTTTCCATGAGTACCTTTCAAGCGCCTTCGTCAAATGATCTCTGTCCTTTATGCCATAAAACCACTGACCATCATTTTCGCCCGTTCTGTTCAAAACGATGCAAAGAAGTGGATTTAGGTCGGTGGTTTCAAGAAACTTATCGCGTACCATCCAATGGGGATGGCAATGAGGTGACCGATTGACAGCGCAGTTTATACCTTTGCGCTTACTTCGCTGTCAGACATTGTTTTGCAAATCCATCTGATCACTCTCGTGACGTAATTTATTCACAAAATCCGCCATGCCTCGCAGTCGCCGACGCTTTAAGCGTTCACTGGATAGAATGCCGTGAATTTGGGCCAAGGTTCTATCAAGATCACGGTTTACAACCACATAATCATACTCCGCCCAGTGACTCATTTCATCGTTGGCGCGGGCCATGCGCCTTAGCACGACCTCTTCTGAATCTTGGGCGCGATTTCTTAGACGCCTTTCCAGCTCTTGTCTACTAGGAGGCAATATAAACACTTTTACCACATCCCCTTGAGCCGAGTAGGTCAAAGACTGCGCCCCTTGCCAGTCAATATCAAAAAGCACGTCAAAGCCGTCGCAAAGCGCGCGCTCTACAGGGGCTTTGGGGGTCCCGTAATATTGATCAAAAACGCAAGCTGATTCAAGGAACTCACCTGCCTCTCTTAGGCGTCTAAATTCTTCATGGGTCACAAAATGGTAATCTTTGCCATTAACCTCACCAGGTCTTGGGGGACGCGTTGTGGCAGAAATGGAAACGGTCAAACGGGGGTCCCCTTCAAGAAGACGTCTTGTCAGGGTAGTTTTTCCCGCGCCAGAAGGAGATGACAGGACAAACATGAGCCCACGCCTGGGAATTTCTTGAGAAGCCGGCACACCAAAACCCTATTGCAAACCATGGAAGATCTTACCATTACACGTGATTTTGGTCCAGTTGCTTGAAGGGGTGGCCCAAGACTTGTCCCTACAACTGTTTTTAACTCTCAAAAGCTTTCTTCACAAAAAGAATATGAAGATCTTCTTGAGGTTTAAAGTTGGTGAGATGCAAGGACAGAACTCCTTGGGCATCTTGGGTGTATGCTGCCCCTTGCGGCGCACAGAAGGTGGCGATCATGCCCGTTAATGGTTTCACTTTCAAAGTAAAGTCTTTGATTGGCCCTTTCCAATTAGCCCCCGTTTTCAGAACATAATCTACGACAGCAATACGCCTCACTTGCGGAACATTGGAGGAGGCATTGTTTTGAAATAGTCCCAGAATGGTTTTTTCAAATTCGGGACGAGGACAGAATTCTTTCCAAGTGAGTTTAGCCTCAGCAAGGGAGAGATCTTCAAGGGACTTGCCTTTCCCTTGAAGATAAGCCCAATAATAGCCTGTGGCAGGCTTGTACGTGTGTGTTACAAGGCTTTTCTTTTGCGGGGGAAAACGCTGTGTCCAGTAAAAAATCGTATGGTCTTGCCATCTCGGCATCCCTTTTTCATCGAGCAAACCTAGTTTTTTTACTTTCTTTTTAAGGGCCGGATTTCTATCAAGCCAACTCTCTTCTTGGATACCCAAAAGAAAGGCGCGTGAGAGGGGGATCCGGTTTTTAGCCAGAAGTTTTGTAATATCTTTGCCATCGGGAAGAAGGGCGACAACTTTGCTAAGATAACCGTAGCTTTCTCCGTCGACTGTCCGTTTAAAATTCAAAAAAGGACGCGCTTCCAAAACAGAAGCAAGGGAGGATGTTTCCTCTTCTGTATAGCGTTCCAGTTTTTTATACGCAAAGTACTGCTCGTCCCAGATTTCCGAGTAAGGCGTCATGGTGGGCAAAGGAAAGGCCACCTCGGCCGTGATCTCGTGGTTTGCATGATTAAAGAATTCATAGGAAACGCTGACCTCTTCGGGCGAAATGGTTAGTTCCTCCCTTTGCATTTCAACGTCGTCGCTGACTTTATACACGATCTCGCCCGACTTCACGGACGCCAGGGTGTCATTGGCCTTTGCCGAAAGGGCGCCCAGAAGACACAAAACGCTGCCCCAGATCACTTTAGATGTACGCATCCCCACCCCTTTTTCTTTTATCCTTCTTCATAGTGCCTGCAGCTTTTGTCAGACGCAAGGGCGCGTTATCTAAGCCCTGCGGTTAATAGTTCCTCAAGTCCTTTTTTATTTTCAAGAATCTCCCTTGCCTGCGCTGTATAGGTCCCATCATCTTCGTGTACAATCAGGGGGAAAATGTTTTGCAAGGGTGTTTTTACACCTTTGCGACCCGTTAAAAGGAATCTTTTACATGGACCACCCGCCTTTGATAAAATTGGATATAGACAAATTCCCCCAACGCGCCTCCATAAAAAAGCCATGATTTGGTCCAAGCGATCCGTGCGGTGGATCATGGTGAAGGTGCCCCTATCCTTTAAAAGGCAAAGACACGCCTTAAGCCATCCCTCTACGTTTTGGTGAGCATCTTCGTGGTGCGCTTTCATTTTTAGGGTGTTTGGAGGCGGTGTGTGTCCTGCCTCCATGAACGGAGGGTTCGTCATCACGTGATCAAAGCACGGCGCTTTTGGAAAATTAGACAGCCCAAACAGGTCATCACAAAATCCCTCAACGCGCGCCTCGACGCCGGTATCACAGGCGTTTTGTCGCAAAAGGGTGACGAGCGTCTCTTCGCGTTCAAGGGCGCTCACCAGACAACCAGGCACGCGCACAGCAAGACAAAGGCTTGCCGCCCCCACGCCTGCCCCGACGTCAAGGACCCGTTCACCAGGACCCGCGTTGCAGGCGGCGGCTAAGTATACAGGATCGATCCCCGCTCGGTAACCCATTCGCAGTTGGCGCAGGTGTACCGCGCCCTTTAATAAATAATCTTGGGTTGTGTCCATCTTCCTTATTGCGCGCACTTTTTCTTGGCGATACCCTACCACAGAAAGCACATTAAAGGGATGGGATGGTGGAAGATATTCTAGGGGGTTTTTTTATACTAACTGCCCTTTATCTCATTTATATTGATATAAAAACATATTCTTTACCAAACTGGGGTGTGAGCTTTGTTGCCTTACTCGGCATCATCTATATCATGAACGGCGACGCATCGATGATGAATGCCTTTGTTTCCAGCATACTTCTCATGGGGTTAATGATGACCCTAAAGGCGCTCTGTGAAAAAAAAAGTAAGGTCCCGATCTTGGGCGGGGGAGATATCAAGCTTTTCGGCGCCCTTGGCCTTTGGCTCACGCCCCAGGATCTTCCATACTTTTTAATGGGTGTTGGCGGAGCCGGTATTCTCTGGGCTTTCCTTTGGCAACGCGTCGTTCAAAAAAGAATTTTTCCTTTTGCTCCGCCTATTTACGCGGGTTATGGCATTCTTTGTATTGCTAGGGTTTGCAAGTGGCTTTAATTAGGGCATGCTATAAACGGATACTTTTCATAAACACAACAGGAGAGCGTACATATGATAAATGGCCCCTCTTTGCGCCCTACCCAAGGACGTGTGGAACACCTTGTTGTCTTGCTTCATGGGTATGGCACCAACGGCGAAGATTTGCTTTCCTTGGGTCACTCCTGGCGCAAATATTTGCCACAGGCAGAATTTATTGCGCCTCATGCCCCCTTTGCCTGCGAAAACTCGCCTTTTTTTGGGCGTCAATGGTTTGACATCTCCCATTGGACGCCTGAGTCCTTGCTGGCAGGAGCCAAAGAGTGCGCGCCGTATCTCAACGAATTTTTGGATACCACCCTAAGCGATCGTGGCCTTAGAAGCGAGGACCTCGCCCTTGCAGGTTTTTCCCAAGGCACCATGATGGCCCTTCACTGTGCCCTTAGTAGGCCAGCCCCTTGCGCGGGCGTGCTTGGATACTCAGGCGCGCTACTCATTGAGGATGCACAGGTCAAAAGCAAACCCCCTGTGCTTCTTATTCACGGAGAAGAAGATCATGTGGTTGATTTTTACGAAATGGAGCGCGCATCAAATCTTTTACATTCTTGGAAAGTACCCGTTGAAACACGGGCACGGCCGGGGATGGGGCACGGCATTGATGAAGAAAGTGTCAGCTTAGGGGGGCACTTCTTGCAACAAGCCCTGCAGCACAAACGTCAACGATCTGCGGCCTTACGGTAATATATAAGGGAGATAAGAATAATGGCACGTTTTAAAATTGGTCTAGTGGGCTCCGGCCAAATCGGCGGTACCCTTGCCCATCTTATTGGTCTTAAAGAGCTTGCTGACGTCGTTCTTGTGGATGTCGCCGAAGGCATCCCTCAAGGAAAAGCCCTGGATCTTGCCCAATCCTCGGCCGTAGAAGGGTTCAATGTGTCCCTTTCGGGATCCAATGACTACAAAGACCTAAAAGGATGTGACGTGGTCATTGTCACAGCAGGGATTCCTCGCAAGCCCGGCATGAGCCGCGATGATCTTTTAGCCACCAACGCAGGGATCATTTGTAACGTTGGCAAGGGTATCAAGGAAAATTGTCCGGACGCTTTTGTGATCGTGATTACAAACCCACTCGATGCCATGGTCTTTGTGATGCAAAAAGAAAGCGGCATTGCCCCTCAAAAAGTGGTAGGCATGGCCGGTATCTTGGATGCATCCCGTTTCCGCTACTTCCTTAGTGAAGCGTGCAACGTCTCCATTGAAGATGTCCACGCGATGGTCCTTGGCGGGCATGGGGACACCATGGTCCCTTTGGTCAGCTTTTCCACCATTGCCGGCATTCCCTTACCTGAGGTCGTGCGCATGGGATGGCTTACCCAAGAACAGCTGGATAAAATTGTCGAGCGTACACGCTCGGGAGGAGGAGAGATCGTGAGTCTTTTGAAAACAGGCTCGGCTTTCTACGCACCGGCGTCTTCTGCGGTAGCCATGGCAGAAGCTTATCTCAAAGATACAAAGCGCATTTTCCCTTGTGCAGCGTGGCTTACGGGTGAGTACGGCTGCAAGGATCTCTATGCAGGGGTCCCGGTCATCATTGGTGGACAGGGCGTTGAGCGCGTTATTGAGCTATCCCTGAACCCTCACGAAAGGCAGATGTTTGATTCTTCCATTAAGGCTGTTGAAGAGCTCACCCAAGACGTCATCAACCTCAAGCGACAAAAAACTGCTTCCTAAACTATGTGCAAGTGCGGCCGCCCTGCAGGCCGCACTGGACACGATTCCTCAGACAAAACCCTTCACAGCAACCCTTTAAGCGCTTTCTTCATATTTTTCTAAAAATGTAACTGCTTTGGGGTGACAAGCCGCCTCAAGCTCGCTACAATGAAAGCTTGAGAGATAAAATGGATCTTATGCATGCGGTATTTACAGGCTTTAATTTGGGCGTTTGTGATAACTTTTTCCTTAAGTGCCTCCAGTGTTTTTGGGGCAAAAGCTCCTAAAAACAAATATGCAGCCGTCGTTATTGATGCCAAAACAGGGACCATTTTCCATCGAGAATCCTCAGATGTTTCACGTTATCCCGCATCCACCACAAAGATCATGACCCTTTACTTACTGTTCGAGGCTCTGGAAAATAAAAAACTAACCCTACGTACAAAGCTACCCGTGTCCGCACGTGCCGCCAAGCAGCCTCCTTGCAAATTAGGCCTCAAGGCTGGCACTATGATTACTGTTAAGGACGCCCTTCTTGGCATTATTACAAAGTCTGCCAATGATGCCTCTGTGGCTGTGGCTGAATATCTGGCAGGCAGTGAAGACCGATTTGCCCTGCTCATGACGCAAAAAGCGCGTTCCTTTGGCATGAAGAGTACAACTTTCAAGAATTCTCACGGTCTTCATGACGCGGCACAAGTGACCACCGCCCATGACCTTGCTCGTCTTGGGCAGCAAATCTATAAGCGTTTTCCCAAATATTACACCTACTTTAGGACTCAAGCATTTTGGTATAATGGGCAACGCCATAACAACCACAACAAGCTTCTTGCAAAAGTCCCCGGTGTGGATGGCATTAAAACAGGCTTTACTAATCCTGCGGGTTTTAACCTTGTCGCCTCCGCTCAAAGAGGAGACAGACGCATCATTGCTGTTGTCCTGGGTGGTGACACGGGTGCTTCCAGAGACCGCCGGATTACCCACTTGATGGAAGCCGCTTTTAAGGGTCAGAAAACGGACCGTCAGTTGGTAAAAGAGGAGGGGTTGACAGCCCCCCTTCGTCACGCGTCCTTTGAAAAGAAGTCAACCAAGGATCTTTGCCGGGACGCGCTTGCTGATGGGCAAGATCCCATTGGAGATACCATTCGGTCCGTTTGCTTGAAAGAAAACGACTCACCTGCTCTTGCTCAAAAACAAATCAAAAAAACCGAATCACATCCTGATTTTATTGGCGCCAAGATCAGAGCTGTTTCGGCGACAACATCAGACCGTCCGGTACGCAAATGGTCCATCCAAGTTGGCGCCTATGCCAAAGCCCAAGACGCTCAGGCTGCAGCCAAGACTCAGTTGCTTGCTATTAAGAGTATTGCCAAGGCTAAAGTGTCTGTATCGGCCTCCAACAAGAAAAGAAAACGCCTCTACCAAGCAAAGCTGACGGGTCTTACTGAACAAGAAGCCCTAGCCGCCTGTAAGGCACTGGCGAAAAAAGGACAACAGTGTTTGCTGCTTCGACCTAGAACGTCCTCCACACTTATTTCCGCAGAAAATACGAGATAAGACCCGGCATAGAAAGAATTCAATGAAGAAAATTCTCGGAAAAGAAGAGTGGTGCGCCCTGCCTGCTTTAGGTATTCCGGTCATCAAAATAAAGGCAGACTCAGGGGCGAGAACCTCAGCACTCCACGCCTTTAACGTTCGCTATAGCGAAGAAGACGGGCAAACCTTTGTGTCCTTTGACGTACACCCCATTCAACGCAACAACAAAATCGTAAGGTCTTGCAAGGCGCCCCTTCTTGATAAACGCATCGTTAAAAGCTCGAGCGGGGACAAAGAGCGCCGTCCTGTGATTAAAACACTCATCCATTTGGGTGATGAAGAGTGGGAAATTGAGGTCACCCTAACCGACAGAGACGCCATGGGCTACCGCATGCTTTTGGGGCGTGAAGCCATGGAAAACCGTTTTCTTATAGATCCTGATTCGTCCTTTTGTCTTGGGGTAAAGCTTGATAGTGACGTACACGAAAACTATACGCCCCATGCGATGAAAGGAAGGCCCTTACGAATTTTGGTTTTGGCAAGTAATCCCACTCTCTACTCTAACCAAAGGCTGATTGAGGCCGGTGAAAAACGTGGGCACCATGTTCAATTTGTGAATATCAAACACTGTTATGTGAATATTAGCGCTGCAAGCTCGAAGGTCTATTACCGCGGTGGTGAAGCCCTTGATCATGTGGACGCTGTAATTCCCCGCATCCGTCCGTCCGCAACCTTTTATGGGTGCGCGCTTTTACGCCAATTCCAGCTGACAGGTGCATATTGCCTCAATGAAGCAAGCGCCATTGCGCGCGCACGTGACAAGCTGCGAACCCTGCAAAACCTTGCCCTAAACGGCATTCAAATGCCCGTGACCGCCATGGCAGGCTCTCCCCTTGATACCACCGAAATTATCAAGCTTGTGGGCGGAGTGCCTTTAATTGTGAAACTCCTTGAAGGCGCACAGGGCACAGGAGTCGTACTCGCTGAAACAAAAAAGGCCGCCGAAAGTGTGATCAACGCCTTTAAAAGCTTGCGCACCAATCTTTTGGTGCAAGAATTTGTGAAAGAAGCCAACGGCAAAGATCTTCGTTGTTTTGTGATAGACGGCAAGGTTGTCGGCGCCATGCAGCGCCAAGCCAAGGACGGTGAGTTCCGCTCGAACCTTCATTTAGGAGGTGTTGCGAGTTCTGTTAAAATCACCGCTGAAGAACGCCGTATGGCCATCAAAGCCGCCAAAGTTATGGGCCTTAAAGTAGCAGGGGTTGATATTATTCGCTCTGACACAGGCCCCAAGGTCCTTGAGGTGAACTCGTCACCTGGCCTTGAGGGGATTGAAACAACGCTTAATAAGGACATTGCGGGACTTTTCTACGATTGTATTGAAAAGCATGTTTGGTAAGACGTTTTTGGGTCACACCCTTGTGCGCCTTGTGAAATTTGTGCTCTCATCTCCTTTGCACACCTTGATCTTTCTTCCTTTTCCGGGTAAGAGCATAGGTGTCGGAGGGATGCCAGAGCGGTTGAATGGGGCGGTCTCGAAAACCGTTGTGCGTTTTTAACGTACCGAGGGTTCGAATCCCTCTCCCTCCGCCAACACTAAACCCTAGGTCAAATCTCTAAAATCCTTCATAGCGCCGCAAAGAAGTTCATTGGTATTGTTTAGGACATCGCTTGGGAAATTTCTATGAGGTTTTCATCTGGATCTCTGATGTAAACGGATAAAATGGGCCCCTGGGCACCTGTGCGCTCAAGGGGCCCTGCTTCGATGGTAATGCTTAAGCTGTTCAAGTGATGGATGACATCAAGGAGGGGCGTATGGGTCAAAAAACATAAATCTGCCGAGCCTGGTGTAGGCACGTATGCTTTGGGTTCGTATTCTTTTCCCAATTCATGCACATTTATTTTTTGTCGCCCAAAAATCAGGGCCTTTCGGTTACCCTGAAAAGTTATAAGATCCATCCCCAGCACATCAACGTAAAAGGCACACGTTCGCTCAATGCTCCTTACCGTTAAAACAATATGGTCCAAACGATCAAGTACAATCATTGTATGACGAGGTTCTTATTATTTCATCTGATTTACTATAATTGAATTTTATAGCAAAACCCTTCGATCATGTAGGGAAAATCTCTTGAGGAAAATTATTTATCACATTTCAAATGCCCTTATTTCGGAACGACGCCTACATTTATCTTAAACATGAAAATAAACCAGTTATTCTCTACTTGAAGATACCTTTTTTCTTTTTAAGAGTACCAAAGCCTAAACATACATCTGGACATCTTAGTCTTCCAAGTAAACCTAATTTGTGAAAAATATCTTTATACTAAGACATTACTTTTAATACATATTTCACTTTTTTCTTTAAATCTAAGATGATCATAAACTACTAAAAAAGGTAAAAATGCTCTCTTCTCAATCTAAAAACTCCATCACGCTTGCTCTTATTTTAGTGATGACCATGTGGGGGGGCGCCGTCTCTGTCCTTGCCCACAAAGGTGTTTTTCTAATGTTTCCTATGCCTTGGTTCGCTTTGCTTGTGGCCCTTGGTATTCTCATTCCCACGGCCGTATACTTTTTATCCCCTGCCCTCAAGGAATATTCTTTGGAGATTGGTCACCGGCCTATTTTAATTTTTCATGTTTGGCGTGTTCCTGCCGCATTAATGTTCTTTTGGTATGGCATGAAAGGTGAGCTCCCTCCCATTTTTTGGGTTCTCTCGGGTGTGGGCGACTTTCTAGCCGGTCTCCTTGCCTTCTACACAGCAAACAAACCGCTCACAACTCAATCCATACGATTTTTTCACCGATTTGGTTTTGCAGACTTTGTGGTGGCTGTCGTCAGTGGCCTTGTACACACCCTTGCCCTCGATCCCCGTATGGCAAAGGTTGCTGTTCTTCCCATGGTTCTGATTCCCCTTTTTGGCGTTGGTATCTCAGGAACGACACACTTGATTGCGTTTCATATGCTGCGAAGCAAGCCTTAAACTGCAAAGAGACCCCTTGCTTTGCCCAAAGCGTTTCTTTTGAGGGAGCTCAGGTGACGTTAAGGGTGATAACCTTGGATAAACTGGCCAGCAAAATGTCAGGTGACGCGCCTATAAAAGTATTTACTTAAAGATAACGCGCTAAATAGGGTTTGATGTTTGGTTCTTACCTGCCCAAAAAATCATAGGATTGAGCGGTATAACTCGAAATAACCAAGTCTGATAAGTTCTATTGATGACTCTCATAAGATTAGATCCACCTTGCTCAAAATTCTTTATTTTTATATTATTCGACTCACTTGACACAGAATATTTTGCACAGTGGAGCATATGATGAAAACCCTTGTTGAATTTAAAGCATCGAAGTTTCCCCCCTACGAGGGCGAGGAAGAAGAAATTAATCCAGGCATTTGGGGAAAGAGGCTTGCGCAGTACCTGACTAAGCATCTGGCAAAGCATAACATTCATATATCGGAGATCATTGCGGAGGATTGGGGTTACTATTTGCCGATTCAACACGAGCGAGCAAAAATAGCCCTTTGCTGCGCGAATCAAGGCGGCGAGCGCGAACAATTCGTATGTTTCATTGATCCCAGAAAGCCTAAAGTGAGACGTTTTTTTGGTAGGATTGATCTAACACCTGACTATCAAAGTCTTTATGAGGCGCTAAAAAGTGTTCTTGAAAGTGACCCAGATATTCGCGATCTTGTATGGCAAGACGCTTAAGCCTTCGCGCCCTTTCGGACCTCCAAAAGGACTCCTTTGATGCGACCAAAAGCCTTTGCCGCTTCCTCTACAAAAGGTACCCTTTTCACGCTGTGCATCGGGGTGCTGTTTCCCTCCCTTGGGATCAGCATTGCCAATGTTGCGCTGCCAACCCTTGCCACAAGTTTTCAGGCTTCTTTCCATGAAACTCAGTGGGTGATTCTTTCTTATCTTTTGTCCATCACCACCCTCATCGTGGCAGCGGGTCGCCTTGGGGACCTCGTGGACCCCAGACGCCTTTTCCTGTGCGGCGTCGCGATCTTTGGACTTTCCTCGCTTGCCGGTGGTTTTGCGCCCACCCTCTTTTTCTTGATTATCGCGGGCCTTGCCCAAGGTATGGGGGCTGCCATTTTGATGAGTCTTAGTGTCGCCCTCATAAGCCGTGTAGTCAGCAAAGAACACACAGGTAGTGCCATGGGTCTTGTGGGCGCTACTTCTGCCCTTGGCACGGCCCTTGGTCCCTCCCTTGGTGGCGCACTTATTTATCTTTTTGGTTGGCGATCTATCTTCTTTATTTATGCTCCCTTTTGTTGCCTTCTTTTTTTGATGGCCCTCAAAACCCTCACCCCTCAAAAAAGAATCCCTTTATCACATAAAACCCATTTAGATTATCCTGGGGTTTTCTTGCTTTCCACATGCCTTGCCTCCTATGCCCTTCTCCTCACTTTTGAAGAAAGGCTTTTTTGCAAGATCAACGTGATTTTTCTCCTCACGTGTCTTCTCAGTCTAGTGCTTTTTATCCAAAGAGAACAAAAAACGCCTTACCCTTTGATCCCCGTAAGTCTCTTCACCGAGAGAGGGGTTAAGAAACACCTGGGTCTTAGCGCTTTGACTTCAGGTATTCTCATGACTAACCTTGTGGTAGGCCCCTTCTACCTCACCCATGGTATGGGCCTGAGTACACAGCATGTGGGACTCGTCATGTCGTTTGGTCCTATGATCGTGGTCGTGACTGGTGTTCACGCAGGACGACTTGTGGATCGATATGGCTTTAACGCCTTAACGCTGTTGGGTCTTTTAAGCCTGAGCCTTGGATCGTTCCTTGTGGCTCTTATTCCCATGTCCCAAGGTATCCCGGGATATCTCGGGGCCGTGATCCTGATTGCAGGGGGATTTGCAGTTTTTCAAACGGCCTATAACACCGCACTTTTTAGAAACGTGGCAGATCACCATCGCGGGATGATGTCAGGGCTCTTAAATTTGTCTCGCTATCTCGGTCTCATAACAGGAACTTGTGTGATGGGGGCCGTCTTTTCCTTTGCCACGGGCACCCCCCATATTGAAAGCGCGCTGGCCCAGGATGTGGCCGTGGGCATGCACACAACCTTCGCCGTCACAAGCACTGTTGGATTCTTCATCACCATCATCTTGTTTTACAAAGGATGGGTGAAGCGACAAGACAAGTGACGCCTACTTTCAGCATCGCTCGATGGCCATGGCGACCCCTTGTCCCCCTCCAATGCAAAGAGAAATAACACCCTTTTGAAGCCCTTCGCGCGCCATGGCGTGAATAAGCCTTGTGGTCAAAATCGCGCCCGTGGCGCCAATGGGATGGCCGTGGGCAATGGCCCCGCCCTCGACGTTTACGCGCGCAGCATCAAGACCAAGCTCTTTGATCACGGCCAAAGGCACGGCTGCGTACGCTTCATTGATTTCAAAGCGGTCAACGTCTTCCAGGCGCCATCCCGCCCTTTGTAAAACAAGGCGAATGGCAGGGGCTGGCGCAATGCCAAAAAAGCCAGGTTCAACGGCACTGACAGCGTACGCAAGAACCCGTGCGTTGGGAGAAATACCCTGGTCTTTAGCATTTTTCAAGGTTGTCACCACCATGGCGGCGGCCCCTGTATTAAGACCTGGAGAATTCCCTGCCGTTAGGCTTCCCTCGGGTCTAAAGGCCGCCTTTAGTTTTTGCAGCGCCTCAAGGGTTGTGCCGGGACGATTAGACGTATCCGCAGAGATAAGCACCGCTCCTTTTTTCTCTTTAACCTCTATCCCTATGATTTCTTCATGAAAAAGGCCTGAGGCTTGGGCGCGTGCAAACCGCGCTTGAGAGTTGTACGCCCATAAATCTTGCTCTTCACGCGAGATGTTGTACTTTGTAATGAGATCCTCGGTATGCCAGCCCGAATGATGGTCAGAAAATGCGTCATGAAGACCGTCTCGCAGCATACTGTCATACATAGACGCGTCACCCATGCGGTACCCCCAGCGCCCGCCGGGCACAAGATAGGGTGCCATATCCATATTTTCCATGCCGCCTGCAACCGCAAAGGCTGAGGTCCCGAGAGCGATCTCTTGAACGGCGTTAAAAACTGCCTGGAGCCCAGAGCCGCACACACGGTTCACGGTCATGGCAGGTGTGTGAGGGGAAAGTCCCCCTTGCATGGCGGCTTGACGCACGGGGTTCATCTTGTTCCCCGCCTGCACAACGTTTCCCATGAAGACAGCGTCCACTTTTTCAGGGTCAAGACCCGCCCGTTTGACGGTTTCCTTGATAACAGCTGCGCCAAGCTCTGTGGCTGGGATTTGTTTAAATACGCCGCCATATGCCCCAATGGGGGTTCTGGTGGGCGCGACGAGAACAATATCTTTGAACATTTTGTGCCTCCCTTTTTTCTTTATTCTAGGCCTAATCAGCACCCCATGACCATGAGAGATGTTCTAAGACTGTTTTTTTCTTAGGCGTACATCCTTGAGATGGTGACCTTAGGTTAAGATCTTAAAAAAGCTTTTTGCGGCAAAACCGATCACCCTTTGGAGACGTTTAATCCTCAGGAAATGTGACGTACACAGGGACCTATTTACTGTATCCAGGAAAAGGACATCAGGGCCTTTAGTGTCAACACAAATGACTCATGTCCCAAACAAGGGGCTCGATCTAAAAATAGGCAGCGGTCTCGTAACGAGTCCAGGCCTTGAATCGGCGCTTGCGCGCGTATCCTGTGCAAGGTCAACGACATTTTTCCAACTGCTTATACCAAGAATTATGCCCCCTTTATCCAAAATTTTCCACCCTATTGATAGCTTACGTGTCACCGATGCCCCTCAAACACCGGATGTCCTTTAAGGCAAAGGCGCCGTCACTCAACTGAGAATTCATGCTTGCCAAATCAAGGCACCAGGTTCACCCCGAAAGCCAAGGGCACATCCTTGAAAAAATCGCGCACCTCGTTCAAGAAAAGCGTCTTTTTTCAACCCTTAATACAGCGACTAATGCAACGATTCAAAATCTAACTTATGCCCATACAATTTTAGAAAAAGGGCAAAGTTACGGAAAAATACTTCTATCTTGGTAAAATGATTCAGTATTGCTCCTCTAATCAAAAAGAGTCGGAATTATAGAATTAATTTACTTAAAATATCACGAATAAAGACGAACAAATTCAACATGATATTTAAAAATTTTACCTTAAGTGTTACTTCCATTTTCTCAATTCAGTCTTTATCAATATCTTGTTAACTTTTTTTCTTTAGAGTTTAAAGAGACGTATGGAATTTTTGGAGAAAAAAATGAAAAAATCTCACTTTCCTTTTATTCTGATGCTGGCGCTTTGGCCACTTCAAGTATTTGCGGATGCATCGCCCCCTGCGCCCCACATTGACTCTGGTAACACAGCTTGGCTGTTGGTTTCCGCGGCGCTCGTGATGCTCATGACACCAGGTCTAGCCTTTTTCTATGCCGGGATGGTGAATAAAAAGAACGTGGTATCCACGCTTCTTCAAAACTACATTGCCCTTGCGCTCGTGGGACTCTTGTGGGTGGTGATTGGGTACAGTTTGGTTTTTTCAGAAGGAAATGGGGTGATAGGTGGTCTTGGTTATCTATTTTTAAAAGGCCAAGTAGGCACCGTTTATGCGGCAGGTAACGTACCAAACATGGCTTACATGGCTTTTCAGATGATGTTTGCCATCATCACGCCCGCTCTGATTACAGGGGCCTTTGCTGAACGTGTCAGATTCAAGGGATGGCTTTTTATCATGGCACTTTGGAGCCTTCTTGTGTACGTCCCAGTCGCACACTGGGTATGGGGACCAAAGGGATGGATTGCTGAATTAGGGGGCATTGACTTTGCCGGTGGTCTTGTTGTGCATATTACCGCGGGCTTTTCAGGACTTGTGGCTGCTATCCTCTTTGGCAAGCGTCACAATAAGTCCACTCACGCAAAACCCTATGACGTTTCCATGATTATGCTAGGCGCCGCTCTACTGTGGTTTGGCTGGTTTGGCTTCAACGCAGGCTCGGCCATCACGTCTGGCGCTCTCGCCGCCCACGCATTTGTTTTGACCTTTGTGGGCGCAGCCACCAGCTTTGTTGTGTGGATGCTTGTGGATTGGATGGTGACTGGTAAACCCTCCGCCGTAGGCGCTGCAACCGGCATTGTTGTGGGACTTGTGTGTATTACCCCGGCTGCCGGGTTCGTCGAGCTCGACGGCGCCATTATTATGTGCGCCATCGCTGGCGTTGTGTGTAACCTTGCCGGAAGACAAATCAAGAAAATAAGCCACCTTGATGACGCCCTTGACGTTTTTACGTGTCACGGCATTGGCGCAGTGATCGGGTCTGTGCTCACGGGCGCTTACGCTTCTAAGCTTGTCAATGACGCAGTGTCTGTTCAAGGCCTTTTTGTCAGCGGAGAAACAAAGACCTTTATGGCTAATCTCATTGGTGTGATTGCTGTGTCCATATATTCGATGCTGGCCACCTACATCATCATCAAAATCGTGAATGTGTTTACTCCCATCAAAGCCACCATTGAAGAGCAAACGTCTGGCCTTGATAGCACAATGCACGGAGAGCAAGCTAAAGATTAGCAAGGCAAAGTGCCATGGCAGTGCCCCGAGTGCGCCCGCCATGGCACTTTAAGTCATGTTCAAATGTGTCGAAATACCGGTGTATTGACAATACGTACCACTCTTTTCCAGCAACTTTCGTAAACCAACCGGGATTTAATCATTTATTAAACAGAATACTCTAGAATAAATAGAAATGCATACATGAGGACAAAAAAAATGACAGAAGGCAGTGATATAAAGAAATTTCTCAAAGATCTTTCAGACTCAAACACAGAGTTCGTTGACTTTAGGTACACAGATATGACGGGGATGTGGCGTACAATCACATATCATCAAAGCATTCTATCGGAATCCGTCTTTAATGATGGCATTATGTTTGATGGCTCGTCCATTCCTGGATGGCGCGGCATTGAAAACTCCGATATGGTGCTAAGGCCTGATTTGTCTAAAGTTTACAATGATGTTTATGCGGACCAGCCCACCAAGGTTGTCATTTGCGATGTCATCGACCCCGTTACAAACCAAGGTTACAGCAGAGATCCCCGCACCGTTGCAAAACGTGCAGAGCAATATCTTCTGTCCACAGGCATTGGTGACAAAGCCTTTTACGGTCCTGAGCCTGAGTTTTTTGTCTTCGATGAAGTACAATTTAACGTCTCTCCCTTTGAGATTTTTGCTCAGATGCTTTCCAGAGAAACAACCGCCGCCCATGAAGGGGCCTTATTTAGCTCTCATTTTGACCCCACAACAAGTGGCCAAAAGATTGATAAGGGCAAGGGGTATTGTCAGACTTCTCCCCTAGACCAAGGTACGAATATCCGCGGCCACATGCTCAGTGCCATGAAAGAAGCTGGACTTGTGGTGATTAAGCATCACCACGAAGTAGGAACATCACAACATGAGCTCTCTTTTGAGTATGACAAATTAACGCGCACAGCCGACAATTTGCAGATGTACAAGAACGTTGTGCGAGCAACAGCTTATGCTCAAGGCCAGACAGCCACCTTCATGCCCAAACCTGTCTTTGATGAAAACGGCTCTGGGATGCACGTCCATATGTCAGTGTGGAAAGGGGACACACCTCTGTTTCTTGGCAATCAATACTGTGACATGTCCGAACTAGGGCTTTATTTTATTGGGGGCATTCTCAAACACGCAAGAGCCCTTAACGCTTTTACAAACTCCACCACCAACAGCTACAAACGCCTTGTTCCCGGATACGAAGCGCCTGTGTATCTGGCCTACGCCGCAAACAACCGTTCTGCAGCCATTCGTATCCCGCACGTGGAAAATAAAAAAGCAAAAAGGATCGAAGCACGATTTCCTGATCCGCTCTCAAACCCTTACTTTGCCTTCTCGGCCATGCTCATGGCAGGTCTTGATGGCATTCAAAACAAAATTCTGCCGGGTGACCCCATGGAACGTAACCTTTATGAAGACGAATCTGCACAAAAGAAAAGCATGTGTGGATCGCTGCGAGAAGCCCTAGAAGAACTCAATCGTGATCGGGACTTCCTCTTGAAAGGGAATGTTTTTGAAAGCGATCTTATCGACGCTTATATCGAGCTTAAACTCAAAGAAGTAGCAGAGCTTGAGCGTCGCCCACACCCTGTGGAATTTAGTCTTTACTACGCAAGGTAACCCTTCATCAGGAGCAGCAAGGACCTTCCTTGCTGCTCCTTCTTTTGTTAACGGCTGTTCCTTTCCCTTTTTAAAATATCTACTTCCAAGGGTATTGGCTCATTTTTAGCCGTCAAGAAAATGCTCAAGCGCCGCGAACAGGGATCCTCATGGATCCCTCTTGTGGGGTGTGTGGTTTTTACTTCCAACGCGCAGTCGGTAATTTGAGAATTCCTTGGGCATTTGTGCGCAACTTGGCAAGCTCTTCTGAGGTCACGGGCTCGGTTTCATTTCCATACCGCACAACCATCAGCTTGAAATAGCGATTGGGATCATTGGTGTACAGTTCGTATGTTGTGGATGTTAACGTATGATGAACAGGTTTTTTTTCGGGTGTTTCTTTCAAAAAAATAAACGTGCTGGAGCTTTGCCGTTGTTGATCAATTAATAAGTCAACAAAGGAAGCTGGGTCAATGTCTTGGCACCTTGGCACATAGGTTGTGCTAAAGGGGCTATTGCCAGCAGACGCTTTTGTATGAATTAACTGACCATACTCCACGTCATAAATCATGCATTCGCCGTGATAGTAATCAGCATTTCCCCTCAGGCCTGTAATGTTGCGAAAAGTTACACCTTTCCACTGCTCACAAGAAGCGCCCTGCAGATGAAAGTCGACAATCCATTCGTGCACAAGCCCCAAATTAATGTCAGTAAATTTGTCACGCTCTGTTTTGGGATCCATCCGCAAAGACCATTTTTGCCGAACAAGGGCGTCACTAAAGCCCCAAGGCACCTCCTCTACTGCTTCACTTGTATGAATGGTACGAGAAGGAGCGCCTTGGGTGCTGCTTGCTGCGGTTGTACTTGTAGATCCCAAGAGAGATGAGGTGGACGGTGAAAAACCTGAAACAGTGCCAAAAGGTAAGGGTGACGGAGTAGACATGGGGGATTTAGACAAGGCGACTGGTTCTTCGCTTTTAGAGACTGGCACGACTGCCCCTGTTGAAACCGGCAAGACGGCACTTGTTGATGATGCGTTCGAGAGATCTTCAGGAGGGCTGATGCTGCCTGAGGGGCTAGCCCCGACGTGGGGCTTTTCTTTATCGTCCGTCCCGTCGCTGGCCAGTCCCGTGCCTTGCCAAAAGCAGCATACCAGCGCAGTATAAATTAATAGGTTTTTCATTTGATCCGCCTCCTCTTATCCACGTTGACTTTTTTATAGATAATTTATTTAAACATGGAACCTTTCCCTTGTCACCATGCCGAGGGGGAAATAAATCGATAGGGATAACTTAAAAAAGATGTTATAATTCATTCTTTCTAAGAACCTAAAAATGCGCTCATTCTGGGAAATCACTAACCGTTGCTTTTTCTCTTGCCGCCCACATCCTGTCTTATTGACTAAAAGTTAAGGGGCATTGGTAATAGGCTTTGTATCACAAACCCCATGGAACGAATCACGTGGTCGAAGGATCAAGAGGAATTGCATCATGCCTTGGGACCCGTTACTCTAGAAAAATAGCAAAAAGGTGGTGTCTATGGAAAAAGTTTGGCTTGTTACGGGATGCTCAAAGGGATTCGGTCACGTCCTAGTGGACAGACTTCTTGCCACAACCTCAGATCTGGTGGTCGCCACCGCCCGCACCCTTGACGCCTTGCGCCCTTTTGAAGACGCGCACCGTGACAGAGTCTTGTTGTGTAAGCTTGATGTCACCCGTGAGGCCGATATCACAGCCTGCGTAGCCCAAGCGACTGAGCGTTTTGGGCGCATTGACGTCCTTGTGAATAACGCCGGCTACGGCCTTGCTGGCGCCCTAGAAGAATGAGCCATGGACGAGATCAGGCAGATTTTTGACACCAACGTCTTCGGTCTTATGCGCATGACAAAAGAAGTCCTGCCCCACATGCGTGGAAAACGAGCGGGCCACATTATTAACATGTCCTCCATTGCGGGACTTGTGTCGGCGGCCGGCATGAGCCTTTACAACAGTACTAAATTCGCCGTCGAGGGCCTCTGCGAAGGGCTGGCCCTTGAGCTTGCTGATTTTAACATCAAAGTAACCCTCATTGAGCCAGGCCCATTTCGGACGGACTTTGCAGGAGGCTCTATTCGCATTGCGCCCGTACACCCTGACTACGCCGGCAAAACAGCCGACTACGTGCGTACTTATCTTTCGGAAATGGACCAAGCACAACCTGGCGATCCCCTTAAGGCGGCGCACCTCATCATGGACTTGGCGCGCATGGAGGCCCCTGCCCTTCGCCTTCTTTTAGGCAACCTTGCGGTTGATCGTCTGCAGGCAAAAACAAAGAAACAAGCGGAAGAATTTGCGCGGTACGAAGCCCTTGCCAGATCAGCCGACTTTGATCAATGATGTTTTCAAGTAGTTAGGACTGCTTAGAAAAATCTAGGTTCTTGTAATGCCCTAAGAAACTCAGGATCGTTGCGGTAAATTTCCCGGGAGCGCTTTCCTCAAGCTGGTAGACAAAACGGTGCTCATGGTCTACACGTCTTGAATACGTGTTCTTGGCTCCCACAAGCGTCTTTAGGCGGCCCGATTTGTAACGTTGCTGCAAGGGATCTGCCTCAATTTCTGAGATATAGAGATCAATTTTATCTTTGATGTAAGCCGGCATTTTTTTAAGGCTGTCGCGCTGCTTTGTCACGTGCCTGGTGGCAAACCCCCATGTCACTGTTGGGGCCGCACTGACAGAGGACGATGACGACCCAGTGGAGGACGATGAAGCAGACGCAAGGGGCGCCGCCGGTAAAGCCGGCTTTGTCTTGCCGTGCCCGAACAGATACCGCACATTCATACTTTCTGGCAGCGTAAAGATAGGCCCAGGATTTTCAGCAAAGGCTAAGAAGTGAGCTTTGTTGGCTTGTTTTAAGCGCGCCGCTTGGAACAAAGTATGTCTTCTTGACCAGTCCCTGTGAAGAGCCTCTATTTCACGCAATTCTTGGTGCGCACGCGTCACAGGATTAACACTTTGGGGCGCAGAAGACAAAGACGTGTGAGAAGATGAGGAGGACGCGGCACCAGATGATGAAGCCGCAGGTGGCGCAGGAACTGATGGCGCAGAAGATGAGGAGGACTCGGCGCCAGATGATGAAGCCGCAGCTGGCGCAGGAACTGATGGTGCAGAAGACGAAGACGTGTGAGAAGATGAGGAGGACGCGGCGCCAGATGATGAAGCCGTGCGAGACGCAGGAACTGACGGCGCAGAGATTCCATGAGGCGCACGCTTAATCTCTGCTTCGAGGGCAACACAAGCACCATAATGTGTGAGCATTTTTTCGCGCAGGGTGGTAAGCGCCTCGTCTTCTGTTTTCGTGACTTTGTCTAAAAGAGCTTTTGCTTGTGCCCTAACGCTTGATACCACACTAACCTGCATCGCGTGAACTGTTGAGTCCCTTAGGCCTGCCCTTTGTTTGGTTGTTGAAGGCTTTGCCCCTCGCCGCGCACGCCCCTTGGTGGTTTTTTTGGGTGGCAGTAACTCAGACATAATGCTTAGTCTTTCTAAGTCAAACTCGTCCAAATCAGAAAGTGGTATTTTTTTATAGACTGCGAGGGCGCTGTCAAGCTTTCTTTCAGTAATGAAGGATAGCGCAGCCAAACGGCAAGCGCTCGGCGTAACTTGCTCTGCCAGCGAGAAATACGTGTCCCAAGCAGTACAGGCGTTCTTATGCTCTCCCAGTTCACTATAAATGCTTGCAGCGTTATGGTGAACGGCGGCTGGTAAAGCAAGGGTTCCATTGAACCGCGCATAAAGGTTTTTCACCTCATCGTGCTTCTTAGACATGATATAGCTGCGGATAGCGCCAGCAACTAAAGTCCCGTGAGACTTTATCCCTGGGGTTTCAAAATAGTAACGCCAAAAATGACAAGAATCCTCGTAACGCCCCACTTGATAAAACACAAGTGCGATAGCTGAAGCATGTTCTATATTAATAGATGTCTGGGTCGCGGACGCAATTTCAATAAAACGGTCAAAGTGCTTGGCGGCAGTTTCAAAATCCTTTGCCCCCACACAAGAAAACGCTGCCTCTTTGAGATAAACCATCATTGGATCTGGCACTTTTTTAAAATACTTTGTCCATATTTTAGCCGCCATTGCGTAGTCTTCTGCCGAATCAAGGGCTCTTGCATAGGAGATATAGTAATGGGGATCAGGATTGTAAGCAGTCTCAAAGTACTGGCCCCAAAAGTGAGCAGCCATCTTGAAATCTCTCCATTCTTCAGCGTCACGGGCGTATCCAATGTTGAGATCTTCCCTCGTTGCAGAATAGCTTCTATCTGAGTCTCTGGATTCGTCCCATGGGAACGACGCCTGCACAACGGGCACGAGACTTGTTCCCAATGACAAAAGAACTGGAAAAGAAAACAGAGAAAGAGACTTCATATTTAAACTCACGAACAATGAAAAGCAATGAAATATGTCAAAAAATTAAAAAAATGTCAATTAATTTATCAATAAAATGAACTTGCTACAATAAAGAGAATCAAACTATACATGTGACTTCGTACAAAGACCCATCCAGATCAACAAACTTTGACAATTGATCTGTTCTAAACACCTATGGCAGCTTAGAAAAATCTAGGTTTTTATAATGCCCTAAGAAACTTAAGATCGTCACATTAAAATGCCCTGGTGCGGTTTCTTGGATTTGATACGAAAAGCGGTTTGCATCATCCACACGCCTTGAATAGGTGTTTGGAGCTCCCACAAGACGCTTTAGGCGACCAGACTTGAGGCGTTGTTGTAAGGGATCTGCCTCGATCTCTGAGACATACACATCAATTTTATCCTTCATATAAGCCGGCAAGTGTTTAAGCCTCTCCCGCTGCTTTGTCACGTGCCTGGTGGCAAAACCCCACGTAACCGTTGGCGCGACACTTACAGCAGACGATGAGCACGCAGAAGATGATGAAGACTCACAAGAAGACGAAGGTACAAGCGGTGCAGGTGCAGCCGGCTTTTTCTTTTCATGTCCGTACAGATACCGTACATTCATACTAGGGGGGAGGGTAAATATAGATCCAGGATTTTCAGCAAAGGCCAAAAAATGAGCTTTTCTTTCTTCTTTTAAACGGGTCTTGTGAGCAAGATCATACTTCCTTGACCACTCTTTATGGAGAGTCTCTATTTGACGCAATAAATCTTGCACCCTTTGCACGGGATTGGGCGCTTGCGGTGCAGAAGAGGAAGACGGCTCAGAAGATGAAGAAGAGGAAGCGCCGGATGACGAAGAGACGTGGAGGGTAGGAACCGAGGCCGGAGCAGTCGCATAGGGGGTGCTTTTGACCGCTGCTTCCAGAACTTGGCACGCGCCATAAAGCGCAAGCATCCTCGCGCGAAGCGTCGTGAGGGCCTCATCTTCTGCTTCGCTCACTTTCTCAATAATGCTTCTTGCTTGGTCAACAACATTTGATACCACAGCAACTTGCATCATATGAAGAATCTCAGAGTTTGGCCCTCCCCTTTTTCTCGCAGTAGGAGCTCTTGAAGACTTTTGCCCATGTTTTCTTTTAACACTCTTTGTGCTTGCAAGATGCGAGAGTTGCTTTTGTGACCTATGATCCGATGCTGTCTTATCGGACAGGGGTATTTTCTTGTAGAAATCCACTGCCCGATCAAGGCGCCCCTCAGCAATAAAGGATACTGCCGCAAGGCGGCAGCTTTGTGCAGCGATGTCAACTGGCGCGGCAAAATAGGTGTCCCACACAGGGCAAGCTTTTTTATGCTCGCGAAGCCAATAGTAGGCAACACCAGCGTGATGATAACACATTGGCGTTAAGTTCATGCGTTTCTCGTAACGCTCAAAAACTCCTTTAACATCGTGATTTTTTCCCGCACGCACGTATGTATACATGGCAGATTCAATATATGTTGCGTAGGGTAGTTTTTGTTTATCCTCCAAATAAGAAAAATACACCTTCCAAAAGCCATCAGCTATGTCGTAGTTACCAAGATGAGTGTGTGTTATCGCCACACCAGGAAGCCATGAGACATCTATACACCGCCCAGTTCGATCATGGACTTCTTTAACACGATCCCAATGCTTCACTGCGGTTTCAAAATCGTCTATTTTCATGCAGGCATACGCCGCTTTTGCGCAATGCGACAATTTAGGTTCTGCCGTCTTTTTCATGTGCTTTGTCCAAATTCGAGCCGCAAGCGTGGTTTCGCCTATGCGCCCCAAATCTTTTGCATATGAAACGTAGTGGAGAGGATTAGGATCGGGCGCTGCCTCAAAGTATTCACTCCAAAAATGAACCGCCCCTTTAAAATCTTCTGCCTTTTCACACGTAAGGGCCTGATTCACAAGCTGCGCTTCTCTTGAAAGGGATGGACTCGGGGATGACGCGCTGGACTCCTCTTCTAGGCTAGAGGCGCTAACCCCGGCACAAAATCCACCGTTGAGGAATAAAAAGACAACAGAAATGAACGAAAATTGTTTCATGAATCAAAAAAAAGATACAATTATAAAAATCGAATATTGTCATTTTTTTATATTTATGTCAATTTATTTATCTGCGATATATAACGCAAGTATTTACAAGTATTTTTTTTGTTTACTTGGATTGTTTCTTAAGACCTTAAAACGTTTTTAATGACCTGACTTGGAAAACACATTCATGATGACCACGCCGGCAACAATGAAAGCCATCCCCAGCATCGCAGGAAAATCAAGCTTTTGATCATGGACAAACCACGCAATAATGGAAATACCAATGATCCCAACACCCGACCAAATAGCATAGGCGATCCCAGTCGGAATCGTGCGCAGGGTGAATGACAGAAATGCAAATGAGATCACATACATGACGACAGTCACAACAGAGGGAAGCCATTTGGTAAAGCCATCCGAGGACTTGAGGAAAGTCGTCGCAACGATTTCACATAAGATGGCGGACAAAAGATAAAGGTAACTCATACGTAATACTATATTCCAAATTTTGTAAAAAATCACTCACAAATGTGAGGGAGCAGGTCTTAACTTTGTAAATGAACGATTACAAATTTAAAAAATTTAGTACCCATCCCTCGCAGCCTCCTGTATTCTTCAAAAGGATCTGTTGTGTAAAAACAGATCAAAAACGTATAACAGGAGACTACACATGAAATGCACCCTAAATAAATTTTCCTTTGTTGTGGCGCTTTTGAGCGCTGCCTATGGACATGCAAGCACCCCTCCCACCATTCAATGCCCTGATCTTTCAGGAAAGACCATCAAGGATATTTTTGGCGACACACTGCCACCCATGGAAAAGCCTGCCAAAGATGTAGCATTGCCTGGACTTTCTGGTTGGAAATTTACGGGATTCGTCACGCGTTCTGTCTTCAAAGAGACCAACACTTTTCAACTTATCGGTCATTCTGCCAACGTCAGATGTAACTATTACGTTGTGGAAAATGGCGGTCACAAAGGCACAGTCGCCTTTACCCAGGATCCTAATGCCGCACCCGCTGCTGAACCGGCTGCCGAGCCTACCACTGAAACGGCTGCCAAGCCTACCACAGAAACAAAGTCTGAGATGAAACCAGAAGCAGTAGAAGGCGAAATAGCTGCGAGTGCTGGCACCCCAGCAGCCAAAGAGGGTGAAAAGTTAGGAGAAGAAAACCCCGCAAAATAAGTCGGTAATCCTATTTAGCTTACCAGCGCAACCTCTTTAAATGGGGTTGCGCTTTTTAGTTTAACAAATCGCGCATCTCCTGTACACGTGGTACACTCTTCACAAAGGTACGTTCATATGCTCTAAAGTACAGTCATTACGAGAATAAATCCATAAGTGTTGCCCGTGAAAAAGACTAAGAATCGCCCCCCCTTACGGCACTTAAATAGCTTATAAAAATCCCCACTGATACAAATTAACATCTCCATTACCGCAGAAGTCGTCCTCTATGTGTAAATGATCACGAATGGATTGTGGCACTTGAAAGAGGCCGTTCATAAAGAGTCTATAGAACTCACTCACATCTTGCACGTTATGGTTAAGGAGCAAGAAGTCAGATCCGTAGGTTTTGATCATATCCACACAGTAATCGTGCGCACCTTGATGTAAATCTTCAAGCATTTGCTCCCATTCTTTTGTATGCCGCTCTTTTTTAAAGACCGGCACGAACCTATTCTCATGATGGGTGAACGATTCTAGTTGTCCGTGGGGCGCCGTTAAAAATGCTTCTAGAATGATCGGATGCTTCATCAAGGTACCGCGATCTGATTGAGTCGGTTCTATTTCTTCTCCTTCATAACCATAAGCAATACCCCCTTTTTCCTTTATCTGAGTGATGCCAACATGTGTTCCAAAGTAAAAGCCTTTCAAAGGCTTATTTAGAATATCTTGGATGCATGTTTGAATAGTACCACTATACCCAATATCCACAACTGTTGGCACTTCCTCTGAGTCAAAGCTCTCTTGTTGAAGATACGCGACATAATTGTTCATTTCTTTTTTGGAGTGTTTTTGTATTTCTGGCAGCAACTTATTAAGTTCTCTTAGCACCGATTCCTTTTGATGAACGATGTCCACAGGCCACTCGTAGGAGGCACGATTTTTAAGTTTGATACCAAGACGACCTTCTACAAGGTCTGCAAATGTGCCATTAAAAGCAAAACCTGAAAGGACCTTATCTAAACTTGGATGTACGGCTTGCACTGCAGAAAGTAGGGCCCTTCTGGAGGCATACAAGTATGATCCTTCAGGCAGCTCTAGTTCAGGACACATGTGTTTAATTGTGTTGTATATCTTGGTGAGCGAGTAGCCTTCTCTAGCCAAAAAGAATATTCTATTTTTGGGACGGTCTGGATGACGAATAATCCATGAGAGAAAGGCAAAAATAATAGGACCAAAGACCACATAACCGGTATTCTTTGCCGAATCCAAGGGCGGCCTATCTAAACGACTAAGAACATTTTTTTCCTTTTGCGAGGCGCTCAGAGCGCCTTGATCCTGCGACGGGTGCAAACAAAAGGCGCTGGGAATGAGTCTCATCATGGCAGGACCAATTAATAGTTCTGAAACCCATTTCGTGGAGCGATCATTTCTTTGTTCATCAAAGTTGAAGCCAAACGCATCCAACAAGACAGAGGGGCGCATCACGTGAAAGTGACGCATCCGAAAATCGCCAGTCACCTGCATGTCAGACTGTTCATTATCTCCCACATGCAGCCACCTCTCATAAGAAACTTTTTCTTTTGCTTTCACATGAGGGTACATATCACGGCGATCTTTGCGCGCCTGCTCTTCGCTTGAGAGATAAAGGTGGTCAAACAAATCACCAAGACCTAAGCTCTCAAGAATGTGAACGATTTCAGACCTTTCGTAATATGTATCACTGATGGCAACAACACGAATACCCCTATTTTTCGCGTTGCGTGCCAGCTGCACAATTTCGTCCCTTGGCACCATGGTTTGCAAGTCTAGTTGACATTCAAGATCACGCGCCACTCTTAGGACCTCCGGGGTCCACACAGGGTTCTTCTCGAAACAATCATAGATTTCGCTCAGGCCTACATCACCTTGAAAGGCCTTTTTTTCTCGTGCTTTGTATTCTGCAAGTTTGCGCTTTTCGAAGAACCCCTCAGCCAAGGGAAAGCGCTTCATCAAAAGATGTCCCGCATATTGCATCACCGCGTCGGGTTCGTAGGCTTTGCGTGTCAAAACGGTATCAAAAATATCAAAAGAAACGAGCTGGAAAGAGTCGTGGGCAATAGCGTGATTAAAGGCATCAGGTCCAAGAGATAAATACTGTTCTCGTAATCTTGTACTCCAGCCATATCTTAAGACATCAGAAGCTTGGTCGTATTCAACAAACTGATACCCTCTTTCCTTGGAAAGGACGCTTACCGCCCGTTCAATGGCGTGGGCAAGGGTACCATCTATTTGCCCTTCTTCTGGCGGAAAATCATCATAGGTAATATTTGCCTCAAACAGGGGCCGGATCGCCTCTACCCTGGCCCAGAACATGCCGCCAATGGGGTAATCAAGATAGCCCGACGTTTTTGCGTGGGGGAACCCAAGTCTGTCAAGTAAATAGCGTCCAACACCGACATTTGAAAGCCAATGATAGCCCCAGTAAGGCATGCCTTTAAAAGCTGTTGGATAAAGAATGCCCACACATTTATTTGTCGAAAAAGTACAAAGAAAAGTTGAAACAAGATCAACACTTCCCATGAGTCCATCGAAAATCGCTTGACGCCAATCGCCTTGCTCTGTCCCTCTGTACAGGGATTTTTTCGTATGGACATGCAAAAGAATCTCGTGGTTTTTGACTTCTTCACCAAACAACGAGACTAAAGTGCCGAAATTGCGGCCTCTATTTTGGGCGATACGACAGTCTAACGTGGCGGTTAACTTTTCTTTTTTGAAGACTTCTTCAATTATTTTTTTTCCTTCTTCATGGGGCACCCCTACACAAAGCTTAAAGGAGATCGGAATATTTTTAAGATACCTAACCACTTCTTCAAAGACTTCTGGATAAAAGGCGTGCACCACCACTACCAAAGAGGTATTCTTGGGTACTTTGTTACTCATCCGGTTTTTTGGCAAAATTCTTCGGTCTACCCTCCCTGGCATATGCGGCATGTGCGCAGACCTGCCTTCATCTCTTCCAAAGAGCACATAGTGGATAAGAGGATTCCACCCAGCCTCAGCCACGTCAGGGTTATTAAGGAGATAGTAGGCACCATTAAACTTTGGACTTGCGGGAATATCCCAGCCGTCGCTTTCTAGGTAGTGTGCAAGGGCGTCTTTCCCAACCGGAAGGTCAGACACCCTTTCCGTATAAAAACCTTCGTTAAAAAGACCACTTACCTTTACAAGCTCGTATTCCCTGAGGTCGTATTTGCCTACTGTCTTTCGTGTCATTTTGGGACTCCAGTTGTTGAATGGAGCGGCTCCTTCAAATGCAATCGGCCGCTTAGCCTGGATGGCTTGCAAGCGACACTTGTTTAAAATTACCGCGTATACTTTTCGCCTTTTAATAAAAAATGGAACGAGATGTGAATAACGCTTGTAAAGACGTGCAATTTTCAAAATTAAATTCTTATGCATTTTATTACTTTTATCGCTCCAAGCTTAATAAAGGGGAGACAAAAATTACCTTATGCTCGAAAAAAAACTTTTGTCCGGAAGGTTATTTTAATTAGTTCCTTATGAAAATAAAACAATCCTCTTTGAGACTTTACTTTAAACTCCATCCAAGACCGTGACCTTTTCACCCTATAACATGAAAGACTGCACGTTTACAAAAGCGTTTTGATGTCATAGGTTCTGCAAATTGGCACTGTAGTATTATACAAGAACTATACTTTTGTCAAAAAAATTTCAAATCTTAGATTGCAAAAAATACAAAACAAGTTTTCATGAGACATGCATTTGCGACGAAGAAAAAACAAAGAATTTGCCTTTAATTTTAATGATGCATGTCTGCAACTCATTAATAATGCCACATATGCGCACGATAAGCCAAATTTTTTCCATGGCTTGTGCTAGATTGCTACTCACAAGATGAAAGAGAGATGCAGAGAGATACAAGGGGTGGTTTATTTTCACAATAGAAATAATGACACAAAAAGAAAAAAAATATTTGTCTAGTGGATCATCTGTATGTTTCGATTATAAATTTCTTTAATCACTATCCTGTAGTCAAGTTTTTACAAAATTTTTATTAAATTTGAGATCCTTAAGCAATTTAAGACGGTGTACATAGAATTGCAAACTTTCTATATGCACTTTGGATGAACTTTTTCATTTTTTTTCTCTTTTAACCAAGAAGCTTAACAAGCAAAAAAAAATTTTAGACACTAAAACATTCCGCACTATGTAAAGAAATCTCATTTAACTATTTTCATTA
>JAJTHL010000020.1 GCA_021298595.1 Alphaproteobacteria bacterium
AAATATATTTTTAATTTACCTTTGAAAGGAAAGTAAAAATAAAAAAATGCAATTATTGTTCAAAAAAAGCATCTCTCGAGATGATATATTTTTATTGTTGGATCACACGTTTCTTAAAGGGAGACAATGATGAAATATCGTATATCAGCCTTTTCTTTAGCACTGCTCTTATCGTCAGCTGTGACCTTGTTCAGCCCAAGTATGACCATGGCAGGTGACGTCGAGGGAACAAAAGTCGTAGATTCATCAACCACATCAACTGATATGTCCGATCACCAAGACGCAGCCGCCACTGCTGCCGCCACCCAAAGCAATGATAGCGGTAATCCCGGCAGCATGGACGCCAAAGATGTCAAAGACGAAGCCGCCGCACCTGCCGCCACCCAAAGCGATGACAGCGCCAATGCTGGCAGCAAGGACGCCAAAGACGTCAAAGACGAAGCCGCCGCACCTGTCGCCACCCAAAGTGATGACGCTCTAAGTACAGGTGCCACCTCATCAGACAAAGATGAGGGGATGTCCCACGAAAACATGGCAGGCACACACCATGAATCTAAATCAGAGTCCAAGACTCATATGAAACACAAATAAAGAGCAGACTCTCTGAGTCAGAGGCCACACACCACATCTTGTTTCATAAAGTATGGTGTGTGGTCTTTTTGTTTCACAAATAATGCTTTCTCCACAACAGAGCGATGATTGCTCAATCTTTTTAAATGTAAAATTGACTTACAATCAAAACAGTGATATTTTCCCTGCGTTGAACTACAAAAACGTTATTTTAATACTAACTTACTCATTCGAAAGGATTTCGAAATGTTAAAAAAGTCAATTTTCTCTCTAGTCTGCGGCGTTTTAGCCCTTTCTACCATGGGATGTGAGGACAAAAAAGCTCAACCAGATCAACACCACGACGCAGCCCCTCAAAACCCCGCTCCTGCCGCCTTGCCCGCTGACTTCGACGCCGACAAGTACCTCAAATTAAACCCAGATGTGGACGCACATTACGGCCATCTGCCAGCTCAAGAACGCCAAGAGGCCGCAAAGAACCACTATCTTAACCACGGTATAGCCGAGAATAGAAACTTTAAGTAAGACCCCTTTTTGGCAAGCTGAAAATGCCTGCCAATTTATTGATATATTTTCTCCATTAACTTTGAGACTCTTTGCATGGGGTGCAGAACCTCTATACTCCAATACCTTCTCGCAAGGTAAAGAATCGTGTAAGATAGGGTTTTCTTGTGCGTATTAAGCCACGTGACCACAAAGGAGCGCTTCTCTAGAAATGGCAAAGATCGATCCCAAAACCTCTGCTGAGCCTTGGCGACATCCTGAAATTGCTCCCTATATTCGTATTGACCATGTCTCAAAGGATTTTGACGGAATCCCTGCCTTAAACAACGTTTCTCTTTCAGTCTACAAAGGCGAACTTTTTTCCCTTCTTGGCGCCTCAGGGTGCGGTAAAACAACCTTACTACGGCTTTTGGCTGGGTTTGAAACCGCTTCATCCGGACGTGTCTTCATCGACGGCGTCGACATGACTCTGATCCCTCCATACGAACGCCCCGTTAACATGATGTTTCAATCCTACGCTCTTTTTCCCCATATGACTGTCGAGCAAAACGTGGCCTTTGGCCTCAAGCAAGACGGCTTTCAAAAGAGCATCATCAAAAAACGCGTAGAAAACATGCTTGAGATGGTCGGCATGGAAAAGTATCTTAAAAGACGCCCTGCACAACTTTCTGGGGGCCAGCGCCAGCGTGTGGCGTTGGCGCGCAGTCTTGTGAAGCAACCAAAACTTCTTCTCCTTGACGAGCCCTTAGGCGCCCTTGATCGGCAGCTTCGAGAAAAAGCACAATTCGAGATTGTAAATATTCAAGAAACCCTTGGCGTGACTTTTATCATGGTGACCCACGATCAAGAAGAAGCCATGACCATGTCCACGCGCGTATGCGTCATGGAGGAAGGGCGCGTGCGCCAAGTTGGGACCCCGACTGAAGTCTATGAATATCCTAACTCCCGTATGGTGGCAGATTTTCTTGGCGAGATGAATATTTTCGAGGGGATCATTATTGAAGAAGAAACCTCCATGACCCTGGTTAAGTGCCCTGGGATTGAAAGTGATTTTTATATCTCCCACGCTGTTGAAGCCCCCGTGGGTGCGTCTGTGGCCGTTGCCATTCGTCCCGAAAAAGTCATGGTGTCCAAAGAACCACATCCCGTGGGACGCAACTGTGTCCGAGGCATTGTTGATGATATCGCTTACCTTGGGGACGTTTCCATTTACCACGTTATTTTGCCTTCAGGTCTTAAAGTGCTCGCGTGTATGACAAATCAAGTTCGTCTGGCAGAACGCCCCATTAACTGGGAAGACGAGGTGTATCTTTATTGGCGCCCTGAAAACGGCGTGATTCTCACAGCATGAGACAGATGCCATGATGCCCCGAAAAGCCTCATTTTCTTGGCCCACCTGGGCAAAGACCCTAGTAAACGTACTTCACTTGCGCCAGTTTTTTGGCAAAGCCAGTGTCATCGCCCTTCCCTACGGCTGGCACATCGTTTTTTTCCTGATACCTTTTTGCCTTGTCTTAAAAATCTCTTTTTCAGAAAGTATCATCGGGGCCCCTCCTTACTCAGATATTGTGAGCTGGGTAAGTAACACCTCTTTAAATATTCGTCTTAACCTTGAAAATTATGCCTTTTTGATAGAGGATACCCTTTACCTGGATGCCTATCTTGAATCTCTCCGGGTATCAGGGCTTGCAACCCTCGTTAGCCTGTGCCTTGCCTATCCCATCGCCTATAACATTGCCAAAGCCACGCCCAAAATGCGCGTCGTATTTCTTTGTTTGATCATCTTACCTTTTTGGACGTCTTTTCTGATTCGCGTTTACGCCTGGATGGGGATTCTAAGCCCGCAAGGTCTCATCAATTCATTTCTTAAGTGGACGGGTCTTATCGACAACCCCTTACCTCTTCTTCATAACGATTTTGCGGTCTGCCTTGGCATTGTCTACTCCTATTTGCCCTTCATGATTCTACCCCTTTATGTGGCCCTTGAGAAAATTGACCCGTCCCTTTTAGAAGCGGCCCATGATCTGGGGTGCAAGCCTTTGAAGAGTTTTTTCAAGGTGACCCTTCCCTTGTCCTTAAGGGGCGCTGTTGCCGGCAGCATGCTCGTCTTTATTCCTGGGGTGGGCGAATACATCATCCCCGAGCTTCTTGGGGGACCCGACAGCATCATGATTGGTAAAATCCTGTGGGGCGAGTTTTTTACCAACCGTGATTGGCCCCTTGCGTGCGCCCTTGCCATGGCCCTTTTGGTATTGCTCGTCCTGCCCATTACCATTTTCCAAAAGCTTCTTTCTGGGCAGACAGAAGGATAAGCCCCATGAGACAAAAACGTTCATTTTTTTCCCTGTCCACCATGATTTTTGGGTATGCCTTTTTGTACCTGCCCATCGTCACCCTTATTGCCTACTCCTTTAACGCGGGATCCCACGTAACCGTTTGGGAAGGGTTTTCGACAAAATGGTACAAAGCTCTTGCCCATAATGACGCAATTATGGACGCCACGTGGCTTAGCCTTCGCATCGCCTTTTGCGCGGCGACTTTTTCCGTTGTGATTGGCGTTGTGGGTGGCTTTGTGCTGGCGCGCTATCGCCGATTTAAGGGGCGCACGTTTCTTAATAGCCTTGTCACCGCCCCCCTTGTGATGCCTGACGTTATGACAGGTCTTGCTCTTTTGCTCATGTTTGTTTTCATGGCACGCGAGCTTGAGTGGCCTCTCACGCGAGGCGGCGTCACCATTGCCTTGGGACATATCACCATCTCCATTGCCTACGTCCTGGTCATTGTGCGCACAAGGCTTCTTGAAATAGATCATCACATCGAAGAAGCAGCCCTCGACTTGGGGGCCCGGCCTCTCAAAGTCTTTATGATGATCACCTTGCCTGTCATTTCACCCTCCATTGCGGCCGGGTGGCTGCTTGCCTTTACCTTATCTTTGGATGATGTGATCCTCGCAAGCTTTCTTTCGGGCCCCGGCTCAACGACCTTGCCCATGCTGATTTTTTCCAGTGTCCGCTTTGGCGTCAGCCCAGAAATTAATGCCCTTGCCTCTCTAATTGTTTGCTTGGTCGCCATGGGTGTGCTCATATCAGGTATGGTCATGTACCGACGACTACGGCTCAAAAAAGAAAAGTCATAGACTAAAAGGAGAATACCCCATGTCAGCAATAAAGAAACCCTATGTCATTGTGCTGGGTAATGAAAAGGGAGGCACAGGAAAATCGACTTTGTCCATGCATTTAATCACGTATCTGACACGCCTTGGCTGCAAGGTTGGCAGTATCGACGTGGACGCCCATCAAGGCAGTTTGACGCGCTACTTGGAAAATCGTTTTCAAACGATTCAAACACAAAAATTTAATTTTCCCATGCCCGACCACCACCCCATTTTGCGCAGCCAAGAAAGCGTACGCGAGGCGGCCGAAGCCGATGAAAAACAACGCCTTCTCGACTGTATGGCCGCCCTTACGGATAAAGATTTCGTTGTGATTGATACACCAGGAAGCGACTCATCTTTATCCCGTATTGCACACGCCCAGGCAGATACGCTGATCACGCCCCTGAACGATAGCTTTGTGGATTTGGACGTCCTGGCCCGCGTTTGCTCGCAAACGGGCGCGATCCTTCGCCCCAGCAGCTACGCCGAAATGGTGTGGGAGCAAAAGAAGATTCAAGCCATGCAAGGACGTAACGGCTTTGATTGGGTTGTGGTCAGAAACCGCCTGAGCAGTATCAACGCCCGCAACAAAGAAGATATGTTGAGTACACTAGAAAAGCTTGCCCAGCGTGTGCGTTTTAGAACGGCGCCCGGCTTTGGAGAGCGCGTAATTTTCAGAGAGCTTTTCTTGTCAGGCATGACGCTTCTAGACCTGCCAGACGCGGGCGTTCCATTAACACTCTCCCATGTGGCTGCCCGTCAAGAGCTGATCGAGCTTTTGAAAGTTCTCAAACTGCCGCGCTTAAACGAGCAGCTTGAAACCCAAGAAGCCGCCTGAAAGGAAGGCGGCTAAGATCGCCGACAAAATAAAAAAGCCCGCAGACACCTGCGGGCTTTTTTGTGAGATTGATTAAATACTTACTCAAGAAGCGAGATAAGGGAATAACTCATCATGACCCCTTGTGTTAGAAAAAAGGATAACGGCAACTCTTGCTGAGACGTCTCGTCTAAGGCTTCTCCTTCAAGAAAAACAATCTGCTTTGCAGCCTCCATAAAAGTTCTACTGTTCTTTGAAGGCGGTGTTTCAAGGCGCAGGCGTTCTATATTTTCCTGGGAAAAGGCTGCCATAATGCGTCCCAACTCTGCTGGCTGGTAGACATACGAGTTCTCTTCATACTCTCCTTGATCCACGCGCTGGATACACCCGAGCCCCTGCCACCGCAGCAAACTTTCTGTCGTGACGAAAAGAAGTGTCAGATCTTTTTTTTCTTCCCAAGTCACGGTTTCCTTATGACCTGCGTAAACTTTGCAGTGCCCACTGTAGACTTGATTGAAGCGCGCTTGGGTCAGAGGATAAAACGCCGTATCTTCTTGATTGGCAAGGGTATCAACATCACCTAATAAGTCAGTAAGCGAGGTGATCTGCACATAAATTTTCTTGCCCACCCTCACTCTTTGGGTTGTTTGACCCAGTACTGAATCTTTTATTAGCTGAGTCACCATGGGCCCGGCGCTAGGGCGGTTTTTGGCGTGTTCGTCGTCTTCAGACGCACTTGCCTTCACCGGAAGCATACTTAGTGTCAAAGTGATCGCCAGCACTTTGATGTAAAAGCTTTTCATTTTCATCTTAATCCTTTAGTTCCCTATCATGCCCTTATTCAGAGGGTGAAGTTTCGGCCTCTGCGCCTTCGGCGTCGCTGGCCTGCCCTTCCGCAGCTCCAGCGCCTGCCTCAGGTGACGTTTTGCCTCCAAGGAAACTTCCCATTTTCTGGCTCATGTTAGGGCCCATCACTTTGGTGGCAGCGTCCATGCCTTTTTCTTTGGCCACGCCCGCAAGGTCAGACAATCCTTGAGAGGCTTTTCTCGCGCCCGAGGATAATGCTGATTGGACAGATTTACCAGCACCACTCCCAAGAAAACTTGTCATCTTTTGATTCAGTGCGGGACTCAGCGATGCCATGGCCTTGTCGGCCCCCTTAGACACAAGGGAGCCTGCCATACCTGCCGCTTTATCTCCAATGGCACCACCAAGGGCCGAGCTGGCTGTTTTGCCTAAAACCGATGATAGTGTTGAACTTTCGCCGCTTGGTTTACTTGGAGTACTTTCTGCAACGCTTGACATACCACCTGCGCTCATTTTACCCAATGCAGCGCCTGCACCTTTAGACACTAAACTCCCTGCCATGGCGCCTGCTTTTTCACCAAAAGCACCCCCAACCACACTGCTGGCAGCTTTTCCTAGAAGACCACTCAAACTGCTACTCGAAGATGCAGTCATGGCACTTCCCGCCGCACCTTCTGCTTCTGAGGCCACTCCTTCTGCGGCACCTTCCGCCACACCTGCTGCTTCTGAGGCTGCTCCTTCTGCGGCACCTTCCGCCGCACCTGCCACTTCTGAGGCTGCTCCTTCTGCGGCACCTTCCGCCGCACCTGCCACTTCTGAGGCTGCTCCTTCTGCGGCACCTTCCGCCGCCCCTGCTGCTTCTGAGGCTGCTCCTTCTGCGGCACCTTCCGCCGCCCCCGCAGCACCCCCTGCTGCGCCCATGGCTGCCCCAAGAGCGCCCATGGCTCCCCCACCACCCCCCGTTCCCATTTTTTGAGCATCAAGAGAAGCGTTCATGGTGGCAATGTTCATGTGTTCATTCATGAGCATACTGGCATAGGTCGTGCGCAGGGTTTGACGTTCCGACGCTTGCTCGGCCAGCCTTTCTTGTAGCGCCATATACCTTTGGTACGCAGCCTGAGCTGTGGGCGCGGCCACTTTTGTTTCAGGTGGCACAACGGCGCCGCCCGCGATAGCCCCATTGGCTGAGGTTTGCAGAGACGTCATGGTCGCATTGCCCGCAGCCGTTGCGCTTGCTCCCGCCGCACTGGCGGTTGCCGCCATGCTGGCTGTTCCCCCCTGATACGCATTTCCTATTTGTGTTTGATCTGTCGCAGCTGTTTGCGTTGCCGATGCTAAGGACGACGATTTATCGGCGTCTCCCATGGCTTTTTTGGCGGCACCTTCTGCCGTTTTTGCGGCCATTCTTGCCGCATTGGCTGCAACCATGGCAGCGGCTTCACCCGTCCGAAGGGCGATATCAGCCAAAGCACTGGCCAGATCTGTGCCGCCTTCTGCGCCCTCTGCTTCTTCGACACCGCTCATGGCGCTTTCTGCGTCTGTGGCAGCTTCCCCGGCCTCACTAGCAGCACCTTCCGCAGCCCCCGCAGCTTCCCCGGCCTCACTAGCAGCACCTTCCGCAGCCCCCGCAGCTTCCCCGGCCTCACTGGCAGCACCTTCCGCAGCCCCCGCAGCTTCCCCG
>JAJTHL010000042.1 GCA_021298595.1 Alphaproteobacteria bacterium
AATTCCGGATCATTCAATAAAATCCATCGCATTAATGCTTTTTTAATTTAATTTTTATACTATAATTTTTCTATCATTAAAATGGCTTTTCATTGATTTGTATTAAAGATCTGCTGATTGTCTTTGCTTTGTTTGGTTTTGCCGTCAACATGGGCCTGGCCAGTACAGAAGATGCGTCGTGTTTATCAAGGATCTCACGAACGCCTTCTTTGGAAGAAGAAGAAAAAATTGGTGATATTTTTAATAAAATCAAAGAAATTTATCAAAGGTCTGACGGCTTACTTCTGGAAAGCCAAAAAGACCGATTGTTTGATGAGCAAAAAATCTTCAAGTTTCGTCTCATTAGCGCAGACGAGTTTGAGAAGGCCAAACATGATGTTTTAAGCCATCTTTTTTGTGAGACGGCCCATCATAAAATTTGCTGGTTGAATCACATTGAACAAGGAAACAAATTCCCGGGGTGGAGCCTTTATGAGGGATATTTCACGGTCCTTTTACCAGAAAATGCAGACTTTGATATGAGGCGTGTACCCATTTTTCCTGCAAGACTTCGCCCGCGTCTTTTAAAGGGGACTTATGATCTAGGGGATCAGTTAGAGCTTGGACATTTGATGTCGTGGGCTTGTGCAGATAATGTACAGATCTCTTTATCGGATCTGGTTCCTTCAAGGGGTCAAACACTCCTATGGGTTCCCACCGAATACGAGAGTTTTATTCCCAGCGTTTCTAGCGAAGCAAAAGGCGCCTTGACAACTCGTTTTTTAAAGGGAATTTTTCAAGAAAATACATCATCTTATATACCGATTCTTTTGCAAGAAAAATTTGCTCTTGATGCCAGTGCCCGCATAAGTGTGTGTGATGGGTTACGCACAAGTCATGGCGCATTCAATCCCAGCTTTATGTTTACTCCCCATGATTTCTCACATAACAAGTCGGCGGGCCTTATCACGAATGTAGAGTGGCAGCCTAGTCGTCACTCGCCTGCCGTACGCGTTGATTTGATAGGGTCCTCTTTTTTTGAAGAAGGCTTTGTCCACACGTTCCTATTTTTTCGGTGGCTTGTACAAATGATTGCGGACGAGCATTTACCAATTTCAGTTAGATGGCTGAGCGGCTTTTGGCAGAAGGAAGTGGATCTAAAGCGACCATCAGTCTACTCTTTGAAACTGGAGGCTTTGTGTGGTGAAAATCCTAGGACATTGACATTAGAGGATACAACCAAGGGGGCCGAGGCGCGATTTATGATGTTGAACCTCTTAAAGTATACGCTCGGCCACGAAACACCTCATCTCATTGTAAGCGCCCATGAAGGATCATCCTTTCTAGAGGTGCCTCAAGTTATTGTTAAAGAACAAGCGCCTGTTAGTCGCCATTTGCGACGGGCCTTTTGGGATAAATATGACGCCGTACATGTAAGGCAAGTGGATGGGCATCAGTTGGCACTGATAAAAAAACACAAACCCCACCTACGCTATCAACAAACAGAGGGATTTTTAGGAACACTCATCCACGCTTTGGTCGGACGTACGTGCGAGGTGATTCATGTGGAACTTCCTCACCGGGACGTCAACGCCGAGGACGTTTATGAGCACATCCCTGGTGTGCGGGGAATCTTTGACGCCCTCAAGCGGCACGTGGAAAAGCAGTCTGCGAGGGTGCCGCATAAATAGGGCGCGTGTAGAAGCGGGTTCTGATGGCGCTTAAATAAAATGTAAGTCCTCTCCGTGGAAAAAAGCTTTGAGGGTGCCGTCCATGAGCGCGCAGAGTTTTCCCCCAAAAATGTCATGGCGCCAGCCCTTAAAGAAATCAAAATCTCGTCTTGTGGGCTCCAAACAAAAAGCATCCAGGTCTTTGGAAAGGGCAATGAGGGAGGGCGCCATTTCCTCGGTCCGGGCGACAAAGGCAAGAAGCGCTTTGGCAAGGACTGTTTTGGAGAGCGGCGGGGGGGCAGGGCGCGAGAAAGGCGTGTCAAAATCGGGCACGTCTTCGCCGGGCAGGGGGCACAAAAGGGACAGCACCGCTTCTTTGTCAGACGCGTTTAGGGGGCGCGGGCGAAGGGCTCGGATGCGATCAAAGCCGGCTATGTCCACGGGGGGGCGCTGAATGATCTCTTCAAGCGCGTCGTTTTTCAAAAGACGTGAGCGGGGCACGTTGCGTTTGACGGCTTCTTTTTCACGCCAGGCAGCAAGGCGCATGAGGCGCGCCTTTTGCAGGGGCGTCTGGGTTCGAATACTGACACGCTCCCATGCCAGTGCGGGATCTATTTCATAAAGTGATCGGTTTAAAAGCTTTTTCGTTTCCTCCTCTGCCCAGGCGCGGCGCGCGCGTGTGTCTAAAAGACGGCACATGTGCGCATAGAGCGGAACGAGATGAATCACGTCACCAGCTGCGTAGGCAAGTTGGGCCTCGGTCAAGGGCCGTTTTGCCCAATTTGTCAGGCGCGCTGACTTATCCACCTGAACCTCGAGGGTTTTAAGGACAAGCCCTTCATAGCCGATACTTTCGCCGTAGCCGCACATCATGGCAGCAATTTGCGTGTCAAACAGGGGAGAGATGAGCACATCGAGGGTGCACAAAATCACCTCGATATCTTGGCGTGCAGCATGAAATACCTTAATGATCTGGGGGTTTTCAAAGAGCGGTTTCAAAGGGCTTAAATCAAGTTTTTCAACAAGAGGATCAATGAGATAAACGTCACCCGTGGGGGTTGCCAGCTGTAGCAAGCATAAAATCGGCCAATAGGTTGTTTCGCGCTCGAATTCCGTATCAAGGGCGATAAAAGCTGGTTTTGTATGAATGAGGTGTTGGCACAGGGCATTAAGGGCCGCCTGGGTCGTTAAAAGCTCCATGGAATCCTTGTTGTTGTTAAAGCTGTCGATGACTCTAGCATAGCTTTGGCAAAGTTGCTATTTTGAGGCATGAATTTTTGAACACATCAAAGGAGAAGACCGTGCATCCTTACCGCACGCATTCATGTGGGGCACTGAGCCTTGCACACAAAGACCAAACTGTTCGTCTGTCGGGGTGGGTTCACCGTAAGCGAGACCATGGAAACCTGCTGTTTGTGGACCTGCGTGATCACTACGGCATGACCCAGTGCGTGTTGCAAATGGGCGGCGCTGATTTTGAGATCGCTGAAAGTGTGCGCCTTGAAAGCGTTGTGACCGTGACCGGCAAAGTTGTCGAGCGCACCCCAGAAACCAAAAACGCCTCCATGGCAACGGGCGAGATCGAGCTTGTGGTGGACACGTTTGCCCTTGAGTCAGCAGCCCAGCCGCTTCCCCTCCAAGTCAACAGCGATCAAGAGTTTCCAGAAGACACGCGCCTTCGATACCGCTTTTTAGATCTGCGCCGTGAAAAAATGCACAAGAATATTGTGCTGCGGTCTCAGATCATTTCGTCACTGCGTCGCCGCATGACGGATCAAGGCTTTCTTGAGATTCAAACACCCATTTTGACGGCAAGCTCGCCTGAAGGGGCGCGCGACTTTCTTGTGCCAAGCCGCCTTCATCCTGGAAAGTTTTACGCGCTTCCCCAAGCCCCTCAACAGTTCAAGCAGCTTTTGATGGTGTCGGGTTTTGATAAGTATTTTCAAATCGCGCCCTGTTTTCGGGATGAGGACGCGCGCGCGGACCGATCGCCTGGCGAGTTTTATCAATTGGATATGGAAATGGCGTTTGCAACCCAAGAAGACGTTTTCCAAGCCATAGAGCCTGTGCTTCACGATGTGTTCCAAGAGTTTGCAGGTAACCGGCACGTGTCACCAGCGCCCTTCAAACGGATTCCTTACCGCGAGGCGATGCTTACCTACGGTAGCGACAAGCCTGATCTGCGTAACCCCTTGTTGATTTTTGAGTTATCTGACTTTTTCAAGGGATCCGCCGTCGCCATTTTCGCAAACGCCGTTGCAAGCGGACAGGTGGTGCGCGGCATCCAAGGAAAAGGTGCGGCGCAAAAGCCCCGCAGCTTTTTTGAAAAACTCAATGCCTGGTCCCAAGAAATTGGCGCGCCCGGTCTTGGGTATTTGATCTTTCTTGAAGGCGAGACCAAGGGCCCCTTGGCAAAGTTCCTCAGCGCTGATCAGATTGATGAGCTAAAGAATAAGACAGGCTGCGGTGTGGGCGACGTCCTTTTCTTTGTGTGTCACGATGAAGGAATGGCCGCCAAGCTTGCCGGTGCGGTGCGTACAAAGCTTGGGCAAGAGCTAGAGCTTATTAAGCAAGACAGCTTTGAATTCTGCTGGGTGATTGATTTTCCCATGTACGAGCTAAGTGAAGACACCGGTAAGATCGACTTTTCCCATAACCCGTTCTCCATGCCCCAAGGAGGCCTTGAGGCCCTTGAAACACAAGATCCGCTCACCATCAATGCCTATCAATATGACATTGTGTGTAACGGCATCGAGCTTTGCAGTGGGGCAATCCGTAACCACTCGCCCGACATTATGTACAAGGCCTTTGAGGTGGCGGGATACGGCCGTGAAACCGTCGAGAAAGAGTTTGGCGGAATGCTGAGTGCCTTTAAGTTTGGGGCCCCGCCCCATGGCGGCTGCGCGCCCGGTATTGATCGCATGGTGATGCTCCTTGCTGACGAACCGAACCTACGTGAAATCGTCGCCTTCCCGTTGAACCAAAAAGCTGAAGACTTGCTTTTGGGCGCACCCGGCGAAGTGCGAGACACCCAGCTTGAAGAGCTTCACATCCGCGTCAAACTTCCCCTTCTTCAAAAATAAAGAGTCATGAGCCCCCCGACAGGGGGGTGATTTTTCAAGAGATCACGATGCTCGGCTAATTCTATCCGCCTCACGCCCCGTCAACAGGCCATCATGGGCAGCTTATGGCCAACATGTGTCAAAGCTTGCCAACAATCACGTTAATTAAAACTGATAGGACACGGCTCAGCGTTTGGAGTCATTTTGGTAAACAAAAAATTGAAACATCACCACGTATTTTTGCTAAACACAAAATAAAAGAAAAAACATGAAGGTATTTCTTTATTAATAGTGTTAAAAAAGATTATTAATTTGACAAATTAGAAATGAATCACTAATTAAGATATAGAAAAAAGTGAATTCTGTCATGAATTTTTATTTAAGCGCAACGACTCTAGGCTCTCTCTTAATTTATGTTGCGTAATATATTGTTATTTTCTTATTGTGTGAAATATAAATTTCTCTGGTATTAGTGAGTTTAAATAATTAATTAAAGACGATTATGTTGTGTAAAAATTATTTTGAGCGTCAAATAAAATACGTCACAAAAAATGATGGCCTCTACCACTATAGCCAAAAGAAAGTCGTCCCATAGGGCTTTGGTTTTTTTAGGCAGGGCTTTTGAAGAACTGCTTGATCAAAATTAAATGCTAATCTCACCGTGGGTATAAAAAAATGAAAACGATTTTTTTACTAAATAGTCTTCTCGTGCCGCTGGTTTGTGCAAGTTCATCTATGTCTTTGATTGAAGATGAGGATGTGACGCGGCATAGGGTTGGGACGTCAAACATGACAGAGGAGACTTGCCTAAGCGCCTCTGACGTCACAAAAATACACGTAGAAAACGCGCTACAATCAGCTAACGATCAGAAATTTATCGACGCTGCTTCTCACTGGCGTGCCGCAGATCTTGAAGGGTATTCATTCCCTCAACAACATCTAGACCAATACATTGCCTGCGTGGTGATTGAGCAGGTTTACGAAGAGGCTTTTGTATTATTAAAGCGGCTTTTTCACACATATCAGAATATCCCTGGGACATATCACTGGCTTTATGCCTTTGCGGCGTCAAAAGTAGGTGAGTGGGACCTTGCTAGCGAAGAAGCAAAAAAATACCTTTTGACAGCAGAGCATATTGACCCAGATCACTATTTGCAAATAGGCCATATTTTTTTAAAAACAGGAAGAAAAGAAGAGTCGTTAAAAGCCTACGAAGAATATCTGGCAACAGAAGACCCCAGAAAGATCAATCAAGAAACCTACTTTGAGTTGGCTGACTTTTTTTATGGTGTTGAAAACGCGCATATGGCCGATAAATGTATGAGTGAATACTTTGGAGCTGTTGAGCCCACGCGGGTTCCCCCCTTAGCGCACGCGGTTTCTGCCATTTACGCCCTTGATGATCACAAGATAGAAAAAGCCATTTTACAGTGGCGCACGTACTTTTCCTTAATGGCCGCAGACGCTGATAAAATTAACATCCCACCCGTATTCTATTTGAGAGCCAGTCAAGCTTACGGGCAAAAGGGTGAATATCGTCTAGCCATCGCCTATTTAGAAAAATACCTCGTGACTGAAAATGAAGCTGAATACCAAAATATCATCTATATGAATCTTGGATGGTATTGGGCAGCTCTTGGTGATACGAGAAAAGCCTGTATGGCCTATGATCATGTCTTTTGCGAAGAAAAAATAGAAGGCCTTGATCAACTTTCGCCCAACCGGTACCAGTCGGCGGCAACATGCTATCTTTCGCTGGGTCAAGTGACTCAAGCTGAAAGAGTCATGAAAGTCCTTGGACATCACTATCCTAGGTACAAAATAGTTTTACCCAGTTTAGTTGAACCGCGCCCTTCGAAAAAAGCCTCGCCAGTGCTCAAAAAAACGCGACACCCCCAGAAAGGAAAAATGGGGGCACAGCTCGGGCAGCAACTTCAAAACCGTGCTGGATTGATTCAAGAGAACTTGCGACAGTTTCACCTCACCAAGTGCAGGGATCTCTATGAAAGAATAAAAAAACTCAGCCTTAAAGATCGTCCAGAAATGGCACAGAGCGAAGAGGCGCGCCTTACCCTCATGAAACGCCTGGAAACAATTCTGGAAGAGGCGACCCTCCAAAACCAAACCACATCTTCCTCGGCGTGCCTTAGCACAAAGCCGCGGGTATCTTTGGTAGACCTACAAAGAGACATTATAGAGATAGAAGAACAGATCCCCGCCTTTAAACGTCTTTATGATAAAGCTCAGCAACACAGATTCACTGAACAGACGACTGCCTATTACCGCTCCCTGGTTAATCACCCAAGTGAGCTGATTTCCCTTGGGCGCTCTGGAAATCTCAGATCTTTGTTCCCCTACGAAAAAACATGCTCACCCAAAGAAATAAGGTCTACAGCGCAAGCGGCGATGTCATCCCATCAAATGCCTCAAGAGGAGCTTCCCACCGTCTCCTTTCATCTGTTGAAGGAGGCCAGAAAAGACTATGATCATCTGATGTCCCAACCAGGCATCAAAGCTAAGTACGTCAATTTTATCGAAGAACTGTCCAAAAATCCTTGTGAACTGTCAAAGGGATCGGGAAAACCCAAGCGACTTCGAGGCGCTGATGACTTGTTTTCTCGCCGCTTTGACAAGGCCAACCGTATGGTGTACCACGTTAAAAAAACAGGCGAAAACACCTACGAAGTCACAATTATGAGCCTTTCAGGCCATTACAAACACCTTACAACTCAGCAACTAGTTGTTGGTAAAATGAGTGTCTCTGCACCAAAACGCCCTGTTTCTAAGGAGGATACATTTTCTAAAAAAACGCGAAAAATACCCTGATGAAGAATGAGTAAGGGTCATGAACGCAAAATTACGCTATAGATGTTTGTGGTTATCCCGAATTGAGGGGCAAGTTCTGACCCAAATGAAATGAAAGCTTCAGCTTGTTTTTCTTACCTTTCGGGTAAGGGTTCTGCTCACCTCTGTTCATGGGTAAGGAATTTTTAGCCGAGCGCGTGGTATATCTTGCCCATAGGACGCATCATCCATCTGCAAGACGCCCGATCATCCAAGCGTGAGAAGCGGGGCTGCAAGAATCTTGAAAAGCCTTGTGGATAGGAAAGATCCTAAAGGATGCATGTCACCTTGGTAGTCTCCCAAAAAATATCGGTCATCACGCGTTAGAGCTATCCAGAGAGAGTACTTCGTGACGAGCGCATAAAATTCACAGGCATCGCTCAATATAGGCGTAGTCTTAGCTGGCGCAACTCTATTATTTTTGAGGATCAACTTTTGCCAAGATCTCAAGCTTGTAAGTGCCGGCACCTGTTATTCCGCCATGATGGACATAGGTGCACACCAAATTAGCTCCTTCTTTTGAGGCGTTGTTAAGCTTCGCACTCACATCGCCCTGGGGCATGTTGCTCAGATAATCAGGAAGTGATTTGGGTGTTAAAATCAGCCCCTTTACAGTTTTTCCATCAGGCTTCAAAACATCCTGGATGTCTTGATAGCTGAGGGTCTGAGGACATTTTTCCTCCGCCATAACTGCACAGGACGTCGCAGGCATCAAAACGATTACTGCGAAAAGAAAGAGGCTTTTTTTCATCGACCAACTTCTCCATAAGATTTGCTTATCATTTACTTTAGCTAAAAAAAATTAAAAAAAACCTAATAAGTGATGATCGGAATAGATCTCTTTTAACCAACCATAAAATTTTGTATCCTTGAAGAAAAGTATAGGGGAGGGCACCAATGAGACGGCTTTTACTCACAGTTCTTGTTGGTGGAAGCGTTTTTAGCTGGTCAGATATCGCATTTTCCATGCCGGATCAAAAGGGCCTTCTGACTCACTTGAAACGCGAAAAGGCAAGAAGCTCCATGGGTAAGGATTGGCGTCTTTTACATGAAATGGCCAAAACATATCCAAAGTCGTTGACTTTGATAGTCTCCAAAGAGTCGAAGAATCCCGCCTCTTTTGAGACAGGAGCCGCGCGAAAAATGCACTTTGGTGAAAAGCGCTTATCTGCTTTTAGAAAAGATGTGAAAGAGTGGGTGAGGGTGGTGCATACCAAGATCGCTTACGGCTTGTATCACCATGGGCGCCGAGAATTTTTTAGAGCGCTCCTTCCGGCCCTTGAAAAGTATGTGGTGGGCGAAGCCTCAGATGTAAAAGCTCTTTTGAATTTTCATTATTATATCGATACCCTCTCGCCGCCCATTGAAGAAGTTGCAGCGTTTCAAGATAGATTCCTCAAACCTAAGTATGCAGCCGAGTATAAAAACAGTAAAATTGCATTTTACAAAGAGTATCTTGGGTGGCTAAAAAAAGAAAAAGACGATTTATCAAAGGGTGTTCCCCTTAGCCAAACTGACTACAAAGAGCTGAATCGCAAAATACAAAACGCTGAGTCACGTTTAAAACATTGGCAAGACAAAAAAGTTGACTTTTCAAAGCGTGCCTATACATCCCACACCCTTGATGAGGTCATGGGGATCGAACGATTAAAAGCCCTTGGCTATACGGGTAGGGGCGTTCTTGTGGCCGTTATGGAGCCTCCCGCCTACTATGAGAGCAAAGAAGAGAGAAGGCTGCCCACACACCAAGATTTACAAAAAAGGCTTCACGCGACCTCAGACGCTCCGGCAGCCCTTCATGGCACCCATGTATCGGGCATTCTTGTGTCAAGAGCGCGCACGATCTTTGACCGCGTGGGGGTGGCGCCGAAGGCAACATTGGTTTACAAAGAAGCACCCGCCACGCAAACCACAGATGTTTACTACCAAACAGCCCAAGGGTTAACCACTCAAAAGCCTAAAGAGGCTCATCGTATCTTGGTCAAGAGCGTCCCAAAAGCAAAAGCCGACGACGCTCTTGCCAGTGCTATCGAAAGTCTAACGAAACAGGGGATACGTCTTCTTAATACCTCCATGATCTATAGCGTTGGCCCTAGAACGCGGCAAGCTCTTCAAGGGTTTTCACGCCAAGGCGGGGTGATTGTCAAGGCAGCAGGGAACGGCGGGGTACGGCTTTCAGATCCCATGCGCGTCAAGAGCGGCGATCTCACAGCCGATCAAGAGTATCAGTTAGGCGTTGATATGGGGCTTTTTAAAGTCGTCTTGTCTGACCCACTTTTAAAAAATGCCTATCTTTTTGTGGGCAACATGAATACGCCGACCGCCCTTGACAAAACAAGCAACAAGGCAGGTTTCTTAGAAAAGCGCTTTATTGCAGCGTGGGGAACTGACATCTCTTCAACCGTTCGCTACAAAGATCGTCGCAAACAAACGGGGACCTCCATGGCGGCTCCCATGGTGTTAGGGGGGATCGCGCTTCTGACAGAGGCTTACCCCCATTGTGGGGCTCAAGTTCTTGCGCAAAATCTTTTGGATGCAACTTTCAAGCTTTTACCCCACGAAGATTTTGGTCAAGGTCGCCTAAACGTCGCCGCTGCCTTTGAAATGTCAGCAAGGACGTGTGGACTTCCTAAGGCACCCGTAGAGAAAGAGATCAAGTGAGTGCGCGCAGCCGAACACGTCAAATGCGTTCGTCCAGCCAAGTCATTTGAATGTTTTCAAGAATCTTCTCACTCACCCGCTCAGGTTCATCCTCAAAGCCAGGAAGGGCCATGACCATCTGCCACAAATCAGTAAAGCGGATATGAGCAATATCTACGTCGGGATGTTTTTCTTCCAGGGCAATGACGATATCGTATGTATCAGTCCAAGTCATGGGCATGGGTTAAATCCTAGTCTAACAGCATATTTCTAGTACCATCGGGTAATCTTACCACAAGGCCGTCAAGTTCTGGGGTCATAATAATTTGGCATCCAAGGCGAGACGTATGCGTAAGGCCAAAAGCAAGGTCAAGCATATCTTCCTCATCTTCAGTTGCGCCGTCCAGCTTGTCAAACCAACTGGGGTCCACAATCACATGACAGGTGGAACACGCAAGAGATCCTTCACATGCCCCTTCAAGGTCTACACTGTGCATATGAGCGATTTCCAGAAGGGACAGGCCTTCAGGGGCGTCCAATTCTACCTTTTCCTCGTTGGGGGTAATAAACGTCACTTTTGGCATAAAAGCTCCTTCGTTGGTGGAATGCAATGACACCTTTTTCAATACCGAAGATGCGTACAACTTGCAAGGGGAGACGTGATCATCCTTAGAAATTATCAAAGAATAAACAATCTTATTGTGTCAATGAAACAAAACATGATCATTTTTTGATCATCTCCTCATTTAATAACTTGTCTTGGTCGTGGAAAATATCTGTAGGCGACCCAAAAATAAGTAAGTTCTTAGGGTGTTAACTAATTATAAACTAATATTTGTCTAAAATGGTGTATATTTGAACATGGAGCTTTGTAGTGATATGAAAAATAATAAAAAAATCTACCTTTTATGGATTGTGCTGTTTTCACTTTTTTCGTCAAATCTGTGGTCAAGTCAGGTTACCTGCATTAAGTGTAAAAATAAGCCAGATGGCTACTGTAAGTATCGAACTCAAGGCAGGGAAATCGTCGAATGTTTTAAAAAGTGTTCGGCAAATCCCACTTTTGGACAACAGGGTATTGAGGCATGCTTTACCGCTATGACGATACTCCAAAACCCTGGAAAATGGTCACTGGACTCAAAAAAGGCTTTTGAAGAATGGTACCAGAGCATTGGCGGTGAAAACGGCCTGGCAACCTGGGACGAAAAGAATAAGCAAAGCGCCATTAACCTAATGCGGACTCTTCCCCAAAACTCTGAGACGCCTCCTCCTGTTCCCTTGCCAAACAATTTTCACGCTATGTATTATCTGGGTCTTAACCCTGGTTTATATGGCAAAGTAAAAGATAAGCAATACCGTGACGCTGTGAAAGCGCTTGAAGAAGATTATGAAAAAGAGGGAGGCGCGGCGCGTAAGCCTTTTTTACCTGACAATGCACACCCAGTGCAGCTAGTTGAAGGATTGAAAGGCCAAAACGGCTTTAATGCCTTAGAATTTTTGGCAAAAAATTCCAACGTAGAAGATGTTTACAAAGCTCAAGGCTCAAATATGACGCTCGCTCAAGTTTTGGTTGATGTTGAAGCAAAGCACTCTCAAAAAGAGGAGGAAAAACCTCAAATTGCAAAAGATCCTTCACGTCCCTTACCAAAACCCGCTATTAATGCCATGATGTATTTGGCGCTGAACCCAGAGTTGTTAGACCGCGTCAATAATATGTCTTTGAAAGAGGCAATACAATTTCTGGCTCAGCAGTATGAGCAAGAAGGCTCTAAGGCAGGAAAAGTGACAAAGCCCGATGCCTCACACAGGGTCCCAGGGTACCATAGCGACACGCGGCCAAATGGGCTACCCAATCACTTTAACCCCATTGAATATCTTGCCTTACACGATGACTTAATAGCGCATTACACAAACCAAAATATGACGGTGCGACAGATCCTGTCCGACGCAGAGTCACATTATTTGCACTTTGGGTCTTTAGAGACAAGGACCTTTAGTTCAGGTTTTTCAGATGAGCCTCCCGTGTCTAAAGTCAAGAATGTGAAGGTGGAGTTTAACCCCATGATTTATCTAGGTCTTCACGAGGACCTGGCGCGTGCCTTTGGGGTGCTGCCCATTAAAGACGCCCTAGAAAGGGCCACAGCACACTATGAGCAGCATGGAAAGCCGGAAAACCGGGCCATCGTGCCCACCACAAACCATCCAGCGCCTCCCCTGATTCCCGATGTGGCGGCCAACATCAAAGAGATCCTGCCAAGAAAATTTAATGCCGCGATTTACTTGGCGCAACACAAAGACGTTTTTGATGCTTACTCACGTGAAAACGGTGGTCAGCCTAAGACGTTGAACGAGCTTTTCAAGGACGCAGCCGCGCATTATGTGGGGTCCGGTATTGGCGAAGGTCGTGCTTATAAATTGCCTAAAGTTTCTCAAAATACCGTTACCAATGAAAGATCCGCTAACCTTAATCCGCTTTTGTATTTGGCTGTCAACCAAGATCTTTTAAGTGCTTTTGGGAACCAGCCAGCCAATGACGCTTTGCGCTCGTTAAGTGGGCACTACACGCAGCATGGGCAAGGTGAGCAGCGGCCCAAAGAACCGTCGCAAAGTCATCCGGCAAAATCCTTTTTGCCGTCCCTATCCATGGACGCTGCATCAAAGCTGCCCAATGGATTTAACATCGCGCTTTATCTTGCCGAAAACCCCAGTCTTTTTAAGAAGTACGCCCAAGGGTCAAAAACCCTCAACGTTGTCTTTCAAGAGGCTGCTAGCGCCTACGTGGCTGATCAAAAAGTCACGGGAGGCGGGAACGTTTCTGGACAAGGAAAAAACAATGAAAAGAAAGATGGACAGCCCAATACCAATACGCAGGCGCCTGTTTTTGATCCGCTGATCTATCTCGCCCTTAATAAGGATCTTGTCCTCAGATTCCAAAACTTACCCATCAAGGACGCCCTGGAGCAAGCAAGGATCCACTACGAAACAGAAGGAAAAGCAAACAATAGACCCATAAGACCTAAAAGTGCCTTGACGCCAGCGCTGTTTATTCCTGAACTTATGGGGTCACCTAAAGATTTTGGCCCTGGGTTTAACCCTCTTATTTACTTGTCGCTCCATGATGATTTGAATAAACATATTGGTAAAAATGGCCAAGCGACCCTTGCCGAGATGATCAAAGAAGCCTCTGCGCACTATGTCCAGCATGGCAAGGGAGAGGGTCGCATTCTTGCCTTGCCCTTTGATGGCGGCCAGCAACCGTCAAACCCTGGACAAAACAAACCACCAGAGCAAAAATCTCAGCCAAAGTTTAATAACTTGGCAGATGAAATGGCACAATTTAATAAGGATAACTTAAAGAAGGTTCAGCCTGCGCCTAAGCCACAAACCCAAATAGACCAATTTATGGAAGTGATGAATAAGATGAGAAAAGGGCAGGGATCAGGTGGTGCTGAGGGGGATGCAGATAGCGATGATGATGAGTGGAGTGATTAGGAACCTCACTAATTCAGGCAAAAACATCAGTAAATGCCCTAAGGAAACTTTACATCGGACGTCCGAGGGGCGTCCGATTTTCTTGTGTAACCTGGATGATGAAACAAAGGCCTTTGGCGCCTATGACGCGTCGGGTATGTCCCGTATCCCGCACGGGTGGTCTTGAAAACAACAGCCAAAGGAAAAGATTGGCTTTCTTTCTTAAAAAGGGGTTGACGTTAGTACTTTGTAAACTAATCTTTATTTAGAATATGGGATAAATTTATGTGATTGGTTTAAAGCCGTGAAAAATAACAAAAAAGCTCTGATTCTAAGTGTCTGTGTGGCGGCGTTTGCGCCCCAAGATCTTTTATCCAGTAGTCAGGTAAAGGGTATTGGTTGTATTCTATGTAATGGCAACCCCGCACGGTATTGTGGTCGAAACGGCGCGGGCTTGGAGGCAACCCAGTGCTTGACCAATTGCTCTAACTCTACCTCGCCCGTCGCTAAAAGAACAATCGCCAACTGTCTTGAAGAAATGTCAAATGTCAGAAACTGGTTTGCAGGTGACAAGGATGATCTAGAGAGATGGCACCAAGGATTGGGTGAAGCAGGTCGAGGTAAATTCGATGCGGAGGACCTGAGAAAACTTGATGAGATTATTGCGGGGTTGCCAGGAAACACGCTGCAACCACCGCCAGAGGTAAAAAACCCGCCCATTGTGGCACCGCCGCGACCAAACCCCCCCGTTGTTATTCCACCCCAGCCCAAGCCCCCTGGGGGATCTTCTTCGCCAAAAACGCCGAGTCCCCCCGCAAAGCCAGGCGGGTCCAATGCGTCGTCTTCTTCAAGTGGGGGGGGCATCCCAAAAGCGCCGGGCGAGAAAGAGCAAAATACAAAGGGGGCGTCCTCTAGCGGTCCTTCTCAAGGTATCGAGGGTGGTTTTTCTCCCGATGGCTATTTGTTTGCCCACAAGGATCTTCTGGAGGCTCTTCCCACAACGGCGCCGGACGTGCGAAAAAAATTCGCCCTGGGCCATTATGAAAGAGACGGCAAGAGAGAGTTCCGGACCTTTGAAAAATTGCCCCCAGAGTTCACCCCCGAAGAATACATGGCCATTAATGTTGACCTTGCCGATGTGGCCCCCAACGACCCCAAGCAAAGATTTGATTTTGCCGTGGGTCATTTCCTGCGCCACGGTGCCGCGGAGAGGAGGCAGTATCATCTGCTGCCACCGGGATTCACCGCTGAAAATTATTTAAGGCTACATCCGGATGTGGCGGCGTTGGCGCCGGCGGACCCCAGTCGGCGTGTGGAGTTTGCCATGTGGCACTACATACACCATGGTCAGCACGAGGGGCGCGCCCACGGCGCTGTGCCGGCCAGTATGCCCGCGTCGGACGCGACGTCATCAAGTCAAGGAGCTGCCGCAACCTCCAAACCTGATGCGACCGAGTCGTTTTCCCCCGATGGGTATTTGTATGCCCACAAAGACCTTTTGGAGGCTCTTCCCACGACGGCGCCCGACGAGCGAAGAAAGTTCGCCCTGAACCATTATGAAAGAGACGGCAAGAGAGAGTTCCGGACCTTTGAAAAACTGCCCCAAGATTTTAGTCCCGAAGAATACTTAGCCATTAACGATGACCTTGCCAAGTTGGCCCCCAGCGACCCCAAGGGGAGATTTGATTTTGCCGTGGGTCATTATGTGCGCCACGGCCCCGCGGAGGGGAGGCAGTATCATCTGCTGCCACCGGGATTCACGGCTGAGAATTATTTGAGGCTACATCCGGATGTGGCGGCGTTGGCGCCGGGGGACCCCAGTCGGCGTGTGGAGTTTGCCATGTGGCACTACCTCCATCACGGAAAGAATGAGGGGCGCGCCCACGGCGCCGCACCGCCACCCCCACCTGGTCCCCCTCCTGCTTTCCGACCCCCTTCATCAGGGAGAGGCACGATACAAGATGAAATCGCGGGCGGAAAAGACCTTTTGAAGAAGACTGATAAGTCTGTCGATCCTAAACCAACTGCGGGAGACCCACTCAAGAGCGCGTTTGAAAAAATCAAAAATATGAGGAAGAAATCAGGCTACGGCGAGGAAGATGGCGATAATGAAGATGGTTCTGGTACCAATTCGGATGATGATGACTGGTAGTCTTCGCCAGAATAAAGTACAAAAAAAAACAGATAAGGGAGATCGCACATATGAAAAGAAAAATATACCTGTACTTACTCTTGGGGTGTACGCCGTCCTTCCTTCAGGCGTCCGTGCTGGTGGACGGAAAGTCCTGCAAACCCTTGGAACACTGCTTGGTCGCCCAAACTGCCATCCAGTGTATGGATTTCGCGCGTGCGGATCCTTCAGTTGTGGTACAGTCAAAGTATGCTCAGTGTAAAAATGTAGTGACGGGCAAAGACGGCTGGACCCAAGGTGACGGAGAGCTCTTTGTTGCATGGATCGCAAAAAACCCAGCATTGGCGGACGAGTGGCGTGACTTCACCCGAAAATTTCAAAGCCACGCAAAACCCGTAAGTAAATTAAACATCGACCGAAGCGCCGAGCCAGGGAAGGCTTTGCGCCCCTCGAGTGACCCGCCCTCTGGCCCTTCAGCAAGGCCGCCAGGAAAACTCGATACCTCAAAACAAGACGCCTTGAAGGGGCTATTTGGTGGTCCCTCGGGCCCATCTCCTCAACCTGAGCCGGGTCCGAACCCCTCTCCCTTGCATAAACAAAACTTTGGGGGGGGGGGGCCAAAAATGACATTCCCACCCATTCCGCCCGTTCAACCCAAGTCTGCATCACCGACCACAGGCATTGAAGCTGGCTTTTCTGCAGATGGGTATTTGTATGCCCACAAAGACCTTTTGTCGGCCCTTCC
>JAJTHL010000016.1 GCA_021298595.1 Alphaproteobacteria bacterium
CAATTTTGAGGATTATTGGATGGCATTGTTCTTATCGACGTTCGTCAATAAGATCGACAAAAAGGGACGCGTGAGTGTGCCTGCAACCTTTCGTGCTGCGTTGTCCCAAGAGCCGTTTCAAGGCTTTATTGCCTTTCGTTCCTATAAATACGCCGCTCTTGATTGCTGTGGGTACGCCCGCATGGAGCGCCTGAGTCAAAGTGTTGATGGCATGGCGATGTTCTCTGACGAGCAAGATAGTTTGACGGCGTCAATTTTTGCGGATGCCTTACAGCTTCCCTTCGATGGAGATGGGCGGGTCATTTTGCCTCAAGGCCTTTTAGATTATGCGCAGATCGAGGACCGCGTCGCCTTTGTAGGGAGAGGGGGAACCTTTCAATTATGGCGCCCAGAATCATTTGAACAGGTCCAAGAAGAGGCGCGCGTGCGCGCCAAAAATGCCCAAGCGACTTTGAGTTTGCACCGTGAGGCCTCCCTTTCCCAAGGAGAAGTCTCATGATCCAGAGTTCTCTCCAATCCCACATCTCTGTCCTTTTAGCAGAAGTGCTCACCTATCTTTCCCCCAAAGAAGGTGGCGTTTATGTGGACGGGACGTTTGGGGTTGGAGGGTACACGAAAGCGATTTTGGATGCGGCCGCGGGTGTGCGCGTTATCGCCGTTGATCGGGATCCAGTCGCGCGCAAGCATGCGGACGCCCTGGCTGGCCAGTATGGGGAGCGCCTAACGTTTGTGGAAGGACGTTTTTCTCAAATGGACGCCGTTTTAAGGGGGCTTGATATTGCTCAAGTTGACGGGATTGTTCTTGATTTAGGTGTGTCCTCTCCTCAGCTTGATGAAGCTGAACGCGGTTTTTCATTCCGCAAGGAAGGGCCCCTTGATATGCGCATGGGACTTTGTGCGGTGTCGGCGGCAGACATTGTGAACACTTTTGAAGAAGAAGAGATTGCACGAATTCTTTTTGTTTACGGCGAGGAAAGATACGCCAGGCGCATTGCAAGGCGCATCGTTGAGGTGCGCAAACAAGCGCCCATTATGACCACAACGGCGCTTAGCGATATTGTTCGTTTGGCCATGCCTCCCCATGCTCGTCATGGCAAAATTGATCCAGCGACCAGATCCTTTCAGGGTCTTCGCATTTATGTAAATGAAGAACTTTCTGAAATAGAAGTCTTTTTAAAAAAAAGTATAGATCTTTTGCGTGAAGGCTCAAGACTTGTTATTGTAAGTTTTCATTCACTGGAAGATCGGTTGGTAAAGCACTTTTTCAAAGAGAATGCAGTAAAAAGGGACCTGACACCCCATTTGCCTTGGCACAGCCACGAAGGGCCGGAGCATGTTTTTACCTTGTTGACGAAAAAGTCCGTGACGCCTTCTGAGGAAGAGCTTTCAGCCAATCCAAGATCAAGATCAGCAAGACTTCGCGCTGTCGAAAAGAAAGAGAGCGTGTGATGCAAAAAGTAACCATGATGGGTATTGGACTCGCCCTCGTTTTGGGCGCCATTACCTACGGCGCTAAACAGCAAGTCATGCTGCTGGAAGACAAGCTTTCATCAATTGAGCGTAGTCTCATTGTTCAAAAAGAAAATCATCACCTTTTAAGGGCCGAGTGGGCGCATCTGTCAAATCCCATGCGCATACAAGCGCTTGCTAAGGAACACTTAGGTATGATCCCCATGGAGGGGTGGCAGCTTGTGGCATGTGCGGATATAGAACAGCTTTTTGAAGGGGGGCAGGCCCTTCCTGAAACAGCTATGCGCTATGCCAGCGCTCAGGATGTGAAAGCAAGGTAAAAAGTAGATGAGACTGAAATCAACGTATGCTCCAAAGTCCTTCTCCTTCCAGCAAGGTAGGCTTGGGGCAGCCGTTGTGCAAAGTCTAGAGACGGCGCGTGTCAGATTGTGGGTTGCCACGATTCTTTTTCTTTTTGGCCTGCTGGCCGTCTTTGGGCGCTTAGTTGACTTAACCCTCTTTCGATCAGGAGAAGATCTTTCGGGCGGGGCGCGTCATCCGGCCTTTGTGGCGGGGCGCGCGGATATCACCGATCGTAACGGCACTCTTCTCGCAACGACCCTCGTGACGTCCTCCCTTTATGCTAATGCCAAAAAAGTTCAAAACCCCCAAGAAGCCGCAAAGAAGCTCGTTGCTCTCTTTCCCCAACTGAAGGAGGAGACGGTGCTGGCAAGACTGAAATCAGATAAAAGCTTCGTATGGCTCTTGCGTCATCTGACACCCCATCAACAGGGGCAAGTGCTCGAGCTTGGAATTCCTGGTCTTGATTTTATGCGAGATTATCGCCGCATCTATCCCCAAGGCCGGCTTGCTTCCCACGTTTTGGGGTTTACGGATATTGATAATGTGGGCGTGGCAGGTGTTGAGTGTTCCTTTGATGAACGCCTTCGTACCCAAGCTGAACCTCTTCGCCTCAGCCTAGATGCCCGCCTTCAAACCATCATGTATGACGAGATTCAAAAGGGAATTGAAGAGTTTGGGTGCCTTGGGGGCAGTGGATGCCTTATGGATCTTAAGACAGGTGAAATTTTGTCCATGGTCTCTCTTCCTGATTTTGACCCTAACAAACCTACAAAGGTTGATAATCCCAACGCCCTGTTTAACAAAGTCACCCTTGGGGTTTACGAAATGGGATCCATCATGAAGATTCCCAATACGGCCATGGCCCTTGAGTCTGGAAAAATGACCCTGGCCAGCACGTTTGATACATCGCAAGTTCTTAAGATAGGTAGGTTCACGCCCACGGACTACCGGGCCAATCACGGGGTGATTAACATTGCAGAGATTTTTGTACACTCCTCCAACAAAGGATCTGCCAGAATTGCCCTTGCCCTTGGCGGTGAGTATCAAAAAGCCTTTTTAAAGAAAATTGGTGTCCTTGATCCCGTGACAGTTGAGCTGCCTGAAAAGGGTTCCCCCATCGTGCCTAAGAGATGGCGTGAAGACAAAATCATCACAATTTCCTATGGATACGGCCTTTCCATGGGGCAACTTCAATCTTTGACAGTGATCGCCTCTCTTATACGTCCCTGGGGAAAGATCACTCCAACCCTTGTCGCCAAAGAAATGGACACACCCGTGCACGGCGAGATGCTCGTCTCTGATAAAACGCGCAAATCTCTCCTTCATCTGATGCGGTTTGTTGTGACCCAAGGGACATCGCGCAAAGCCCAAGTCCCAGGATATTTTATTGGAGGCAAAACAGGAACGGCTGATCTTTTGGAAAATGGACGCTATAATAAACAGCGTGTGTCATCGGCATTTCTGGGAGTTTTGGGAGAGAACATTTCGTCGGTGCGTTACATTATGGTTGTAAGGCTTGATGATCCTCAGCGTTTGGCCAAAACTTATGGATTTAATACTGCAGGATGGAACGTGGTGCCAGTGGCGGGTCGCATTATGGGGCGTGTTGCGGGTGTGGTGGGGCTTTTGCCTCGGGAAGACGGAAAAATCCTAGAACCATTTTTCCAGAACGCAAGCTTTGAGAAAAAATAATGTATATAAAAGAGCTCCTCCATAACGTTCAACATAGTGCGCCCCAAGACGTTTTAGAGATGCGAGTAACGGGCGTCAAAGAGCATGTGGACCATGTCCAGCCGGGTAATTTATTCCTTGTGCTCCCCTCATCTGCGGGCCATGACATGCACGCTGTTGCCAGAGACGCGGCTCTCAAAGGGGCCATTGCCTTAGTGGCAGAACCCCAGGTTTGCCAGGATCTTGCTAAAGAGTCTCCTGCTGCAAAGTTGATCCCCGTCAGTGATATGAGAGAAGCAAGGGCGCGCATTGCTGCTAGCTGCTTTCCTCACCAGCCGCGTCATGTGGTGGCGGTCACAGGAACAAATGGCAAAACCTCCACAGTTGAGTTTTTTCGCCAAATTTGTACGCTCATGGACAAGCCCTCTGCCAGTATTGGGACCCTAGGGATTCACGGCACACCCCCATGGATTCAAGAGATTTCATCGTCCTTGACGTCACCTGCTCCTTTCCTTCTGCATCAAGTCTTAGACCGTCTTGCCAGAGAAAATGTGGATTATGTGGCCATGGAGGCCTCTAGTCATGGGATTCATCAAAAACGCCTTGAGGCCGTCAACTTTCAAGCGGCCGCTTTTACGAACCTCAGCCACGATCATTTGGACTACCACGGCAATGTTGAGGCGTACTTCGAGGCAAAGAAGCGTCTTTTTTCCCAGGTGCTGGGAGAGGGGCTAACCGCCATTGTGAACGCCGATGATGTGAACGCACCAGAGCTTATGCGTCTTTGTGAAAAAAGGCACGAGCGTGTGTTTACCTATGGCAAAAACGGTAAGGAAATAAAACTTGAAGATGTGCTTTTGACCGAAAACGGACAAGTGATTTCGGTAGAGTTCTTTGGGAGGCGCTATAAGATAGATTTTCCTTTGGTAGGCTTGTTTCAAGTCTTGAACGCGCTATGTGCGGCGGGTCTTGCGTGCGCTGTAGGACTCTCACCCGATGATGTGGTGCAGCGACTGGCAAGTCTGAAAAGTGTGCCAGGGCGCTTGCAGTACGTGGGAACAACCCGTAAAAAGGGCCACGTTTATGTGGATTACGCCCACACCCCCCACGCCCTTGAGAGTGTTCTTACGACCCTTAAGCCGCACTTGCGCGGTCCATTGGTCGTCGTCTTTGGGTGCGGCGGCGAGCGGGACGTGGCCAAAAGACGGGCCATGGGAGAGATTGCAGGGCTGCACGCTGCCAAGGTGATTGTAACCGATGATAATCCTCGCTCAGAAAAACCCGAGGTGATTAGGGCTGCCGTCTTGGAGGGGTGCCCAGATGCCCATGAAATCGCTGATCGCCGCCAAGCGATTCACAGCGCGCTAAAAGGGCTTGGAGAACACGGGGTATGTGTGATAGCAGGTAAAGGTCATGAACAAGGCCAGCTTGTGGCCGGTCAAGTTATTCCTTTTGATGACGTAAAAGTCGCACAGGAAATACTTATCCAATTAAAAGGAGTGGTGCGGTGAAACCCCTGTGGCATGCCCCAGAGATTTTTGATGCTTTAGGTATTGAGGAGCAAAATGATAAAGCTCTTAGCGCTACGGGTGTGTCCATTGATACACGTAGCCTCGTGCGCGGGGATCTCTTTATTGCCCTAAAGGGGCCCTTGGCGGATGGCCATGACCACGTGCGCGGGGCAGCTGCGCGCGGGGCTATTGGTGCGGTTGTGAGCCGCTTTATCAAGGACCTGCCCGAAACCTTTCAACAATACGTGGTGTCCGATACCTTTGAGGCCTTGAATGCGCTTGCGGCCTTTTCAAGAAAACGCACAAACGCCAAAGTCGCAGCCGTGACAGGAAGCTTTGGTAAAACAAGCTGTAAAGAAGCGCTTGGATGTCTTCTTTCGGCCCAAGGGGCCACCACGACCTCTCAGTCAAGTTTTAATAATCATTGGGGTGTGCCCTTAAGCCTTTCCAGACTATATCAAAATGACCAATTCGGCGTTTTTGAGGTAGGGATGAATAAGCCGGGGGAAATCGAGCCCCTTGCAAAGATGTTGCGACCCCATGTGTCTTTGATTACAACCGTGGAGGCCATGCACATGGCGCATATGGGAACGGTCGAGGCGGTGGCTCAAGAAAAAGCCTCTCTCTTTTTGGGGGCCGAGCCTGGAGGAGTCGCAGTCTTGAATAGAGATAATCCTCATTTCGAGCTTTTGGAAGGGTGGGCGCGTCAGAAAGATTTAGACGTCTTGACTTTTGGGGTCCATCCCGAGTCCTTTGCAAGGCTTATGGTCTCCCGCCTTGGCGAAGAAGGCCTTCATGTAGAGGCACGTCTTAATAAAAAGGCATATACATTTCGTGTGCCGGTCTTTCAAAACCACTGGGGAATGAACGCCATGGGTGTCCTTGCCACGCTTCATGCCTTAGGTGCAAACATCGACCAAGGGATTGAGTCGTTCAAGAACTTTGTGCTGCCCGAGGGGCGCGGCGCTCAGCAACTGATTCCCCTGCCAATGGGCGGTACGTTTACCCTCATTGACGAAAGTTATAATGCGGGTCCTGTTTCCATGAAAGCAGCACTTGAGACCCTTGGCCATGCAAAACCAGGTTCCCAAGGGCGGCGTATTGCGGTGCTGGCTGAAATGTTGGAGCTTGGGGATGTTTCTTCTAAGGAGCACATGAACCTCCTTCCTCTTTTAGAAAAAGCAGGTGTGGATGTGGTGTTTACCTTAGGCGAAGGCATACGCGTGCTCCATGACGCCTTACCCTCCCATAAAAAAGCCTTTCATGGCACGTGTAACGAGTCCCTAGAGGACCTTGCGCAGGCCGTTATAAAAGAAATCAGGCCAGGAGATGTCATTATGCTCAAAGGCTCTCGCGGAAGGCGTGCATACCGCGGAAGGCTTGCTCACGTTGTAGATGCTCTCAAAGCTTTGGGGATTGCGCCGGCAGAAAGAGCGTCTTGATGCTTTACACTCTTTTTCACACGTGGTTCTCGGATGCTTCTCTTGCGAATCTCTTTCGTTATTTGACCTTTCGAACCATTGGGGCCCTCTTAACGGCTCTAGTTCTTAGCTTTGTGTTTGGTCCCATTTTTATTCAATGGTTGAAATCTAAACAGCGCCAAGGCCAACCAATCCGGGATGATGGTCCTGAAAGTCACCTCGTCACCAAGCAAGGGACTCCCACCATGGGTGGGCTTTTAATTCTGTCCGTTTTAACCTTAAGCGTCCTCCTCTGGGGTAATTTAGAGAACCATACCTTGTGGATTGTGCTCCTCGTGACCCTCGGCTTTGGGGCTTTAGGGGCTATGGATGATATGGTCAAACTGATGCGTTTTAGCTCTAGGGGTCTTTCTGCGCGCGGTAAGTTTATGGGGCAACTTGCGGTATCTGGAATCGCCTCAGTCCTCATCCTTCATTGGTTTCCGTCTGAGGGCGCAACGCACCTTATGTTTCCTTTTTTCAAGAATTTATTCTTAGATCTTGGATGGTTTTTTGTCCCTTTTTCCATGGTTGTAATGGTAGGGGCGTCCAACGCTGTGAACCTAACGGACGGGCTTGATGGTCTTGCCATTGGACCAATCATGGTGGTGGCTGGATGTTTTTTAATCATTTCTTATCTTGTAGGGAATCACGTTTTTGCCACTTATTTGCACATTCCTTATGTGGCGGGAAGCGGAGAGCTTGCGGTTTTTTGCGGCGCCCTAGTGGGGGCAAGCCTCGGTTTTTTGTGGTATAACGCCCCTCCAGCCATGGTTTTCATGGGGGATACGGGATCGCTTGCCTTAGGGGGGGCACTTGGGGCCATTAGTGTCATGACAAAGCACGAACTTGTTCTGCTAATCACAGGGGGGCTTTTTGTGATGGAGACGATTTCGGTTATCATCCAGGTGATGCACTTTAAACGTACAGGACGCAGAGTGTTTTTGATGGCGCCCATTCATCACCACTTCGAAAAAAAGGGATGGTCAGAGCCCACGGTTGTGATCCGTTTTTGGATTATTGCGATCATTTTGGGCCTGATCGGCCTTTCAACGCTCAAGTTGAGGTAAACATGGTGAAGCTTCCCAATCTCTTAGGGCACGCGTATTACGTGGTGGGTCTTGCGCGCTCTGGTCTTGGCGCGATAAAAGCCTTAAAGGAGGCTGGAGCCAATCTTTACGCATGGGACGATCGCACGGACGCCCATATAGAGGCTACGCGCCTCGGGGCGAAAATGATTGCACCCCATAAAATAAATTGGCAAGAAATCAAGGCCCTTGTGCTGAGTCCAGGCATTCCCCATAGCTATCCCAAACCCCATCTGGCAGCAAAATTGGCCTTTCAACAAGACGTTCCAATTGTGTGTGACATGGATTTTCTTTTTCAAGCAAGGCCAGACGCTCGTTTTGTGGGTGTGACCGGCACCAATGGAAAATCGACGACCACATCGCTCATTGGGCATATTCTGAGAAGAGCCGGCCGCGATGTCGAGGTCGGAGGAAATATTGGGGTGAGTGCCCTTGAGCTAGCAGATCTTCCAAGTGGCGGGGTCTATGTCCTTGAGATGTCGTCTTATCAATTGGAACGTGTTCCTCATTTGAGATGCGACATTGGGGTTTTTTTGAACCTAATGCCAGATCATCTAGAGCGCCACGGTGGGATAGAAGGATATGTGAAAGCAAAGCGTCGTCTTTTAGAGGGAGTGCCCCCTCCATTTATGATCATGGGGGCTCACGAAGCGGTTATGCAAGATCTGTTCACCCGTGCAAAGGGTGAGGCTGTTGCTGTGAATTTGAAGAACACCCATGACAAGAGTTTGTATGTTTCTCAAGAGGGGGCCCTCATGGATACCTATTGGGAGCAAGAGCGCATCATTTGCACCTTGAGTGATTTATCAAGAAACTTGCCAGGCCTTCACAACGCGCAAAATACCCTGGCTGCTTATGGTGCAGCCAGAAGGCTTGGTCTGTCGTTCGATGAATGCCTGGATGGGATTTTGTCATACAAGGGGCTCCCGCATCGTATTGAAAGACTGGGTGTTGTACGAGGTGTAACCTTTATTAATGACAGTAAGGCAACAAACGCCGAAGCGACATCCAAGGCTCTGGGGGCCTTTAAAAAGATTAGCTGGATTGTTGGTGGCAAGCCCAAAGAAGACGGTTTAAGGGGAGTAGAGCCCTATTTGGAAAATGTGCATCATGCCTACGTGATAGGAGAAGCACAGGAAGCATTCTCTGACTTTTTTAGCCGGCATCATCTCCCCCATACGAAGTGCGGCACTCTGACTAACGCCGTAGCATGCGCTATGGAAGATCTCAAGAACAAAGAGGGCATTCTCCTTCTGTCGCCTGCGTGTGCCAGTTTTGATCAATTTCTTGATTATGAAGAAAGAGGCAACGTCTTTCGTGAGGCTTTTGAGGAATACGTTCATTTGGATCAGCCAAGGATTGACCTATGAACTGGCTATCGCGCGCGGATACAAGCCCTTTAGGCCGGTGGTGGTGGACCGTTGATCGATGGACCCTGGCTGGCGTTATCGCCTTAATGGGAAGCGGCTTTTTCCTCACCATGGCGGCAAGTCCTGCGGTGGCTGAGCACTTAAAACTTGATGCCTTTTACTTTGTAAAGCGTCATGCCTTTTTCATGTTACCCGTCCTTGGCATTCTTGTGGGAGTGTCTTTGCTCTCTCTTTACAACATCAAGCGTCTCACACTCCTTGTTTATGTGGGGTGTCTTGGGCTTCTTTTGATAACACCCCTTCTCGGGGTTGAAATCAAAGGCGCTAAGCGGTGGCTATCCGTTGTAGGTTTTTCCTTTCAACCATCTGAATTTGTAAAGCCCGTCCTCACGGTTCTTGTGGCCTGGATGCTGGCGGAATCCAAAAAAAGCAAAGGTTTTCCGGGGTATTTAGCGGCTCTTGTGATGTACACCCTTGTGGTGGGGCTTCTCCTACTACAGCCCGACATGGGCATGATTATTTTGTTGACGGCGGTGACTTTCCTCCAGTTCTTTCTTGCAGGACTTCCCGTTATTTGGGTCATTGTTGCCATTGCCTTGGGGGCGGCCGGTCTTATGGGAAGCTACTTTGTGTTTTCCCATGTGCGGGCACGCGTTGACCGCTTTTTGGATCCAGGTTCTGGGGATAAGTTCACGGATCGCTATCAAATTACCCAGTCGCTGGAGGCGTTTGTGAATGGCGGCATGTGGGGCAGGGGCCCTGGCGAGGGGACAGTGAAAAGCCATTTGCCTGACGCCCACGCGGACTTTATTTTTGCGGTCGCGGGCGAAGAGTTTGGGTTTATTCTGTGTTCCCTAATTGTGTGCCTTTTTGCCTTTGTCGTTCTACGGTCACTGGTGCGTGTCATGTATGATGAAAACCTCTTTATTATCTTGGCAGTGGCGGGTCTCATTTTGCAGTTTGGTTTGCAGGCGCTCATTAATATGGCGTCGACCCTAAGTCTTATCCCGACCAAGGGGATGACGTTGCCGTTCATTAGCTATGGGGGGTCCTCTATGATGGCCATGGCCCTAAACATGGGTCTTGTTATGGCGCTGACAAGGCGGCGCCTCGAAGGAGAAAAAGGCGCATGACCAAAGGCACCATCCTTGTGGCAGCAGGCGGGACGGGCGGGCACGTGATGCCGGCGACCTCCCTTGCTGGCGCGCTCAAAGCCAAGGGTTGGGACGTGCACTTCGTGACGGATCCCCGCGGAGAGACATTCGCGCGAGACGAGGGACTTTCGGCTCAGGTACTGCCATTAAAGGGGCGCACAAACTTTTTCCAATACGCGCTTTCCTTGCTGCGCTCGTTTTTGACTGCGTTTTTGATTTTGCACCGCAAAAACATATGTGCAGTGGTCAGCTTTGGCGGGTACGTCGCGTTCCCTGTGAATCTCGCGGCCATTGTTGCAAGAAAGCCACTGATCCTCCACGAGCAAAACGCTTACATAGGCCGTGTGAACCGATGGTTCTTTCCCTTTTGCAAAAAACTCGCGCTCTCATGGCCTAAAACCCATGGTCTAGAAGCGCTTTTTACGGCGAGTCCTAAAATAACTCTATGCGGATTGCCTGTTCGGAAAGATTTTGAGACCTTGAGAAATAACGACTATTTTCCACCTGTCGCTGACGTACCTTTTGAGCTTTTGGTGGTGGGTGGCAGCCAAGGAGCATCTTTTTTCGCGCAAATCATTCCAAAGGCTCTTGCAAGGCTTCCGGAAAAGTTGCAAAAACGAGTCAGGCTTTCATTACAATGCCCGCCAGCTAACCTTGAAGAGGTGAAAAGGCATTGTCAAATTGGAAATATTAAGGCGGAAATTTCTGTGTATTTCAAAGACATGGACAAGAAACTCGCAAAAGCACATTGGGTGATGTGTCGGGCGGGGGCATCTTCTTTGGCAGAGGTCGCCCTCGCAGGTCGTCCCGCCCTTTTTGTGCCTTACCCTCACGCTATGGACGATCATCAAACCTATAATGCGGCGTCCTTTGCAGACAACGGCGCTGGGTGGCGTTCTGCCCAAAAGGACCTGACGCCAGAGGTTCTGGCTACTCATCTAATGAAAATCTTTGAGGAGCCAGCGAGCTTATTATTTGCTGCTGAAAAAGTACGCGCTCAAGCCAAAATGGACGCGCCCGTTCAGCTGGCAGCTGTGATTGAAGGCGCCATAACGCCAAAAGTGTTACAAGATTAAAAGGAACGAGAATGCACGTATTGCCCAAGACCGCAGGCACCATCCATCTGATTGGCATCGGAGGCATTGGCATGAGCGGTATTGCCCATATCTTGCGTGCCCTTGGGTTTCAGGTCAAAGGGTCCGATGTGGGGGTGAACGCCAACGTTGTGCGCCTGCGTCAAGACGGGATCGAGGTACAAATTGGGCATAGTCCAACAAACCTTGATGGTGTGTCGGTGGTGGTGATTTCCTCGGCCGTGAAGGCGGATAATGTCGAGCTTCAAGAGGCTAGGCGTCGTCTTTTGCCCGTGGTTAAGCGCGCGGACATGCTGGCTGAAATCATGCGTCTTCGCCCCTCCATTGCCGTTGGGGGAACCCACGGTAAAACAACGACGACGTCCCTTGTGGCGAGTCTTTTAGATGCAGGCGGGTGCGATCCAACAGTTGTCAGCGGGGGCATTATCAATGCGTACGGCACCAACGCCAGACCTGGTCAAGGGCCATGGATGGTTGCAGAGGCCGACGAGTCAGACGGGACGTTTGTGCGTCTTCCTGCCACCATTGCCGTTGTAACCAACATTGACCCAGAGCATCTTGAGCATTACGGGACCTTTGAAAAGTTAAAAGAATCCTTTTACGCGTTTCTTGAAAACATCCCCTTTTACGGCGTTGGTATTGCGTGCATCGATCATCCCGTGGTGCGGGAACTTTATCAAACCCTGACCGACAGACGCCTTATTCGCTATGGAAGGGCGAAGGATGCAGATATTCGGGTGGACCACATGCGTTTTGCGCCCCAAGGCACCACCTTTGATGTTCACCTGTCCGAGAGGATCCGTGCGCTCTGGCCAGAAAGAGTGCTTGATTCCACCATGACCGATCTGTTTTTGCCCCTCTTAGGAGAGCATAACGTTTTGAACGCCCTCTCGGCCATTGGGTGTGCCCTTGAGGTGGGTCTTGATGAAGAGGCGATTCGTCAAGGGCTTTCGGCTTTTAAGGGGGTCGAGCGTCGATTTACCAGGGTAGGTGAGGTGAATGGCGTCTCTATTATTGATGACTACGCACATCATCCTGCTGAAATTAAAGCAGTCTTAAAAACGGCACGGCAGGTAGAGCCCGTGCGGGTTGTGGCGGTTGTGCAACCCCACCGGTATTCAAGATTGGCCGCTCTCATGGAAGAGTTTGCACAGGCCTTTGAAGGCGCTGATCATGTAGTGGTCACGCCTGTTTACAGTGCGGGTGAAGCGCCCATAGAAGGTGCGTCCCACGAAGTGCTGGTCGCGGCACTAAAAGAAAAAGGAATAAGTGTAGAGGCGGTAGACGGGCGTGAAGCGCTTGCGCCGGCCTTGGAGAAGATGGTGACTGCTGGCGACTATGTTGTGTGCATGGGGGCCGGAGATATCACCGCGTGGGCAAAGGATTTGCCAAGAACGCTGTTCCAGGGTGCGGGTCAAGAAGGTTGCCTTAAAAACGCCAAAAGTATAGGCACGTGAGTCAAGGGAGAGAAAACATGTGGACCATGCAAGGTTATGAGTTGATGCAACGATTACCCCAGGTAAGGGGTCGCTATACCGCGCACTTTCCATTGTCAAAGGTCACATGGTTTCAAGTGGGCGGCCCTGCAGAGGTGCTCTTTAAACCCGCTGACGTGCAAGATCTGATCTTTTTTATGCAAGAAAAACCGGCCGATATTCCCGTAAATATCATTGGCGTTGGCTCGAACCTTTTGGTGCGTGATGGCGGCGTTCCTGGTGTGACCATTCGGTTGGGGCGTGGCTTTACGAATATTGCGGTCTATAATGAAGGTGAAACGCCTTATGTTGATGTGGGCGCAGCTGTTCTTGACCGGACCGTGGCGTTTGTAGCCAAGGATGAAGGGGTGGGCGGCCTTGAGTTTCTCGTGGGCGTGCCTGGCACCATGGGCGGAGCTGTGAAGATGAACGCGGGATGCTATGGCGGTGATATGGCAAGCATCCTTGAGAGCGTTCTCGTTGTTGATAAGTCCGGGCTTCGCCGTATAAGCGCCGACGCGCTAGGGCTTTCCTACCGGCATAGCGCCCTTCCAGAAGGGGCCCTTGTGGTGGGTATGCGCTTGAAGGGGGTCCGCGCGGACTCTGAAGAAATCGGCAAGCGCTTGGAAGAACTTTTGTCTCAGCGCGAATCAACGCAGCCCATCAGATCGCGCACGGGAGGCAGTACATTTGCCAACCCCGAGACGGCGCGCGCGTGGGAGCTTATTGATCAAGCAGGATGCAGAGGTCTTCAAATTGGCGGGGCGCAAGTGTCCACCATGCATTGCAACTTTTTGATTAACACAGGCAGTGCTACCGCCACAGATTTAGAAACTCTTGGAGAAGAAGTGCGTGCCCGTGTGCGTGCGACCTCGGGCATCGAGCTTAGGTGGGAAATCCAGCGCTGGGGACACCAAGCCCACGCGGTCCTTCCCGAAGAAACAGGAGCAAAAGCGGCATGAAAGCCATGAAGAAAGTTGCGGTTTTGATGGGGGGCTGGTCGGGGGAGCGAGACGTATCACTAACCAGTGGAAAGGGAGCCGTAGAGTCCCTAAGACGTCAAGGATACGACGTCAAAGCCATTGATGTGACCCGTGATATTAAAAAACTGGTTGAGGCGCTAAGTTACAAACCAGACGTTGTGTTCATGGGCGCCCTCCATGGACGGTGGGTAGAAGATGGGTGTCTTCAAGGGCTTCTTGAAATGATGGGCCTTGCCTATACCCATTCAGGCGTGCGCGCGTCCGCCAATGCCATGTATAAACCGGCTTCCCGGCGCCTGCTCGAACAAGCAGGGATTTCCCACCCAAAAGGCTGGCTCATAAGTCGCGCAGATCTAATCAGCCTGCCTTGCTCATTTCCTTGCGTTATGAAGCCCCTTTCTGAAGGATCAAGCCTTGGCGTGGAGATCATCCAAGATAGAGAAGCACTTTTGAAAGCCTCAGTGCCTTGGCAGTACGGTGACCAAGTGCTTGTGGAAGAGTATATTCCTGGGCGCGAGCTTCATGTGGCGGTCGCCTTTGGTAAGGCTCTTGGAACAGTGGAAATCCTTCCCCATGAAGGGTTTTATGATTACAAAGCCAAGTACACAGATGGTCAGGCGACCCATTTAATGCCGGCGCCCGTAGCGCCAGATGTCTATGCCCAGAGCCTCTCCCTGGCTGAGGAAGCTTACCGTGCCCTTGAGTGTGAAGGCGTTGCCCGCATTGATATGCGCTATAACGAGGCAGAAGCTGGGCCCAAAGGACTTTTTGTCTTAGAAGTAAACACACAACCTGGGATGACCCCCTTGTCGCTAGTGCCGGAAATTGCCGCTTATACAGGCATTTCCTTTGATGAACTTGTTAAGTGGATGGTAGAGAACCCACGATGTCCAGAACTAATGCAACTGCCAAACGCCGCGCTCAGCCCCGAAAGCAAAGAGCAGACGTATCAACCGCCGGGCGCCTCAGGCTGCCACTAAGACGCGCGGCCTTTGGAGGGCTTGCTGTTGTCACGGTCGGCGTTGTGGCAGGATTTTTTGTCTATGATATACCAGGGCAAATAAGCCGCGGGACAGCACTCGTGTGGGGTGATGCGACCGCCAAAATGGGTCTTAGTCTGGATGAGATCATCGTAGAAGGACGCTCGCAGGCGTCCAGTATTGACATTGCCGAAGCGCTTCAAGTCGAAAAGGGGATGCCTATTTTTGAGCTTGATCCCCATGAACTTCGAGACCGCTTAGAAGCGCTTCCTTGGGTGCGCTCAGCCATTGTGGAAAGACGCTTGCCCCACACCCTTTACGTGCGCTTGATGGAGCGCGTGCCGGTAGCCCTCTGGCAAGACGCCGAACAGCGTACCCATCTTGTGGATGACCGCGGGGTCGTGATCAAAGAGGTGACCACCGGAAAGTCTCACTCGTTCTTTGTGGTGACCGGAAAAGATGCGCCCCAGGCTGTGCCAGCCTTGATCAAGGAGCTTGACCGTTATCCGCTCGTTAAGGTGCTTGTGACGGGCGCAAGTTATGTCTCGTCCCATCAGTGGGAGTTGATTTTAAATGGAAGGCTCCACATTAAGCTTCCCGACAAGGACTTGGGGCGCGCCCTTGCAAAACTACAAGAATTTGGGGCTTCAGGATACTTTGAGAAATCTGATATCCTGTCCATTGATGTGCGCATTCCGGACCGAGCATTCTTTTATTTGACCCAAAATGCTGCCGAACGCCGTAAAGGGACGATGAAGAAAAAAGAGACGAAAGCTTCCTAGGAATTAGTGACGTTATGAAAAAGCTTTTTTTTAAATCTGTGGGAAAAGGTCTTGGGTCCACAAATCCTTTGTTGTGGGCGGGTCTTGATGTGGGCACAAGCAAGGTAAGCTGCTGCATTGCGCGCCTGGACGGGAGCGGGGTGCGCGTAATTGGTCTGGGGCAGAATGTTGCCAAAGGCTTAAAGGGCGGCGCCATCGTGGATATGGGCGCTCTCGAAGAGGCCATACGCGGTGCCGTTTCCAGGGCAGAGGACATGGCCAAGGAGACCATTGCCGGGGTTTACGTCAGTGTATCGGCGTCCCTCGTGCGAGGGGATCGCCGTCTTGTGGATACCTCCATTGTGGGGCACGCCGTGGATGACGTTGATCTTCGAAAAGTGCTCATGCATGCGTGTCAATCATTGGATCACCCGGGATATGATATCCTCCACGCCCTGCCCACGGGCTACCGCATTGATGAAACGCCAGGCATTCGTGATCCGCGGGGTATGTTTGGCGACGTATTAAAGGCTGATATCCATGTTCTATCAGGACTTCGCGGGGCGCTTCGCAATTTGGCAGCGTGCATAGAGCGGTGCCACCTAGAGGTAAAGGGTTTTGTTTTAGGCGCCTATGCGGCCGGTCTTTCGGTTCTTGTAGATGATGAAAAAGATTTAGGAGTAACCTTGGTTGACATGGGGGCAGGGACCACCACAGCCGCCAGTTTTTATGAAGGGGCCCTTTGCCAGGTAGTCTCCATCCCCCTAGGCGGCGCCCATGTCACAAGTGACATTGCAAGAGGCCTGTCGACTCCCTTAGTGCAGGCTGAGCGTATTAAAACCCTTTATGGCAGCGCCATGGCGTCCACCAGCCACGAACTTATTTCGGCCCCTCAGATTGGGGAAGAAGAAGGCAATAAAGGTACCCAGGTTGCCAAGGCAGAGCTCCTGCGCATTGTTAGGCCGCGCATGGAAGAAACTTTTGAGCTCCTGCGTGATCAGCTGAAATCCTCGCAAGGAGGGGCCTATCTTCACAATCGGCTCGTGCTGACAGGGGGGGCAAGTCAGCTTGCCGGTGTGCGTGAACTTGCTGAGGTGATTCTTGGAAAATCGGCCCGTCTTGGCAAGCCTGCTTACCTTTTGGGGTATGAAGACCGCGTGCGCCAAGCCGCTTTCTCAACGTGTGCAGGTCTTGTGCTTTATGCCCACGCCCAAGAAGTAGAGTTTGTGCCTGTCAACAGCAATGCGGTGCCGAAAAAAATGAGGTCTGGGTTGGGACGTTTTGGTGCGTGGTTTCGGGAAAACGTGTAACATCTTTTATATAAAGAAAATAAAGTCGAAATATTCGGTAGTCTTTATGCTAAAAGTATCTTAAAATATAGCCTAATGGGCTTATGTGTATGAAAAAAGGAAGTTTGAGGTTTAAGAATGTCTGTCGTCGATGCAAAGAAGTTAGAGCCCACCACCCCCAGTAATCAAACAGAGGCAAAAATAGCTTCTATTAAGCAGGCGCGCACTCAAACGACCTCTGCGCCCGCGCCCACATCTCTTCCTTTTCCCCAGCAGTCCACTCTTCAAGGAGCAAATCCCATGCCCACCATTTCAGAGCTCGCCGAACAACTAAAGCAAGTCTCGGGCCATCCGTCTCAAGGGGCCGCCACGACGCCGCCACCTGCCAAGAAAGAGCAGCCTTCTTCGGCTGCGTCTACGTCTTCTCACGCTGTGGCGGATGCAGAACTTAAGCCCCGCATTTCAGTTATTGGTGTGGGCGGTGCGGGAAATAACGCCGTCAACAACATGATTCGCTCCAAGCTGCAAGGGGTTCGGTTTATTGCCTGTAACACAGACGCGCAGGCTCTAACTCATTCATTAGCTGAGACACGTTTACAGCTGGGGACTCTTGTGACCCAGGGCCTTGGGGCTGGGTCCAAGCCTGAAGTGGGGCGTGCGGCTGCTGAGGAATCCCTTGAAACACTCATGGAGGCCATTAGCGGCAGCAACATGCTCTTTATCACCGCGGGTATGGGCGGGGGTAGTGGGACGGGGGCTGCTCCCGTGGTCGCGCAAGCCGCGCGGGCCCTTGGCATTCTCACCGTTGCTGTTGTGACAAAGCCGTTCCATTTCGAAGGCAATCACCGCATGCGTACCGCTGAGAAGGGCATTGAGGAGCTTGCCCAACATGTAGATACCTTGATCATTATTCCCAACCAAAATCTTTTTAGGGTCGCCAACGAAAAAACAACCTTTGCCGATGCTTTTAAAATGGCCGACGACGTCTTGTACTCAGGCGTGCGCGGCGTGACGGACCTTATGATGATGCCGGGTCTCATCAATCTTGACTTTGCAGACATCCGCTCGGTCATGAGCGAGATGGGTAAAGCCATGATGGGAACAGGTGAGGCTTCGGGTGACGAGCGCGCCATTAGCGCAGCAGAGGCGGCGATTTCTAACCCGCTTCTGGATGATGTCTCCATGCGAGGAGCTCAGGGCGTTCTGATCAACATCACGGGGGGTCTTGATATGACTCTTTTTGAGGTGGACGCGGCAGCTAACCGTGTGCGTGAAGAAGTGGATCCCGATGCCAATATCATCTTTGGATCAACCTTTGATGAAAAACTAAGCGGTATCATCCGTGTATCGGTCGTTGCCACAGGGATTGAAGCCGAGCAAGCGCGCCGCCGCATGATGGCGGAAGCTTCTTCGTACGCATCGCCGCAACCACAAAGTGCCCAGCAATCAATGGTCCAGGAGATGTCCTCTTCCCCTGTAGTAACGCCAGAGACGACGCACGCCTCCCCTTCCTACCAAGAGCCTGCGCCTCAAAGCAAAGACAGTGAGTACTTGGAGGATATGACAGAAGATGCCTTTGAAAAGGCAAGGCAAGAATTTGCCCACTATTTCCAAGACAACCCTAACTATGCCGCTCCGCCTCAAGCAAGGACTCCCCTGCCAACGCCGGCTACGCCTGCCAAAAAGAAGGGCTTCTTTTCAAGTCTTATGGCGAGTATGCGCGGAGATCACGGTGCTGAAGAAGAGGCTTCCGTTATGACCGCTCTTCCCAAAGCTCTTCAGAATGTCGCAGAGGTTCGTTCGACGCAACCATTCCCTCAAACTGGAGCCGGCGCAGACGCTCCTGCAACGGAGGTGCCTCAGGATCTTCAGGACGTGCCTACTTACGTGCGCCGTCGTGACAAGTAAGAATACCTAAAAAAGTCACCAAATGCACTTTTCCCATTGACACACCCTGGAAAATCCTTAAAACATTCCAGGGTGTGAAGCGTTTAAGTTTCCCTGTGGAGGGATGGCCGAGTGGTTAAAGGCAGCAGACTGTAAATCTGCCGACGTATGTCTACGTAGGTTCAAATCCTGCTCCCTCCACCACCACTTCTCAAAAGTGGTTTTTTATGTGCGGGTGTAGCTTAGTGGTAAAGCCCTAGCCTTCCAAGCTAGTTATGAGGGTTCGATTCCCTTCACCCGCTCCAATTTTTTTAAACAAGGTGCTCTCAGGCGCAAGAAACAGATAAGGTGAAGACCGATGTCAAAAGAGAAGTTTGATCGTAGTAAGCCCCACTGTAACATTGGGACGATTGGTCACGTTGACCATGGTAAGACAACACTGACCGCAGCGATTACGAAGGTACTTGCTGAGAGCGGTGGCGCAAAGTTCACAGCGTATGATCAGATCGACAAGGCGCCTGAAGAAAAGGCCCGTGGTATTACGATCTCCACCGCCCACGTTGAGTATGAAACAGCCAACCGTCACTATGCG
>JAJTHL010000007.1 GCA_021298595.1 Alphaproteobacteria bacterium
AGGAGGAAAGGAAGAATTTTTTTCATTGATAAGATCCAAGAAGAAAAATGAACTAAATACTAAATATAGTATGGTACTTGATGGAAAATATGTCAAAAAGATTGACAAAATGTCAAGTCATCAAAGGTCACTTGAAAACATAAATATTAGCAAGTGACCTTCATGCCTCACTTATCGGTAGCGCCGCCCCTCCACTGGACCGCCCCAGGTGCGATAGTGTTCTGCTGCTTTTTTCACCAGCGTCTCGTAATCCATGGTTCCCCCGCTTTCTTCGTCAAAGTGCCCAGCAATATCAGGGTGGAGGGCGAGATAAAAGGCGGCGTCAAAATCTTCTGGCACGACAAAGGGGAAGCCCGTCGGGGCAATCTTTTCAACGCCGTCGTAAGCGTAGGGACGTTTTTCCATAAAACCCAGCGTCACGTAATGCTTCCTAGCTTCACGTTCTGTTTCTATGTATGTTTTCCCAGCCACATGCACTTTTAGGTCGGGGTGAAGCGCCACATACATCAACTCTTTACCCCAAAAATCAAAGGGGGTTTCGAGCTTGTATAGGCGCTGTTCTTCTTTGAAGCCGAAGTGAGAATAGTGCCACTTTGCAAACGTGTGGGCATCGATGCCTTGACGGTCTGCTGCCTCTTGAACATCTGGATTCAGGTGCAAATAAGTTTGCGCTAAGAACATATCGGGCAACGTGACGATATCAGGTCGGTGCTTCGTATTACTGATCATAAACGTGCGTTTCTACTCCCTGCCGCTGGTCTCAAAATGTCTTGCGGCAGCGTCAAGGGCCCCTTTTAGGGTCGACCCTCTTCCGAAAACGTCTTGCAAATCGCGGTTAAAGGCCAAGTAAACGGCGGGATTTGCCGTGTCTTCAGTGCCAAGGGAAAGGTCCCCGTCGCCTTGACTAAGGTACACGCGCCTTGAGTCTCCCTCGGCAAAGTTATTCAGGTGCCACTCGGCATTAGCCAGCGCCTCTTGAAAGGGGAGATTTGCCCACGCAGCCACCAGGTCGGGATTCAACGCAAGATACCCCATGGGCGTGGTGCGCCTGGGGGCAGGGATAAGGTCACCCGGTGTGTGATCTCCAAATTCCCACTGGTCTTGGGTCGCGACCTCAAATCGGTGACGCGCCTCAAGCTGTCCTTCGGCAATCAGTTTGTCTTCAATGCCCCGCAGCCAGGGGATGTTTTTCGCCGTAGGGGTGTAATTAGCGCCGGCGCCTAATGGATAATCATCGTCGTTTGTATAGCGCGCCATGGCACCAATCAGGGCGTATCCGCCGCTTTTAAGTCGGACGTAGCACGCTGACCCGCTATCCCCGCCAATGGGCAGCATTAGCGTGGGGTCAGGGTTATGATAATCGTGGGTGACACCAAGTTCGGCAGAGTTTTGATCGAAAAGCCAATTCTCTTCATAGTAGGCGTCATAATCTTGCTTTAGACCATCATGTCCCAAGGGTTTCTGTGAAAAATAAGCATTAGACAGTCTGACTTTGCCGTAGAGCGATGAAAAATCAGTATTGCTATATGTTTGGTGAAAATTTCCCAGCCGGATGAAGGGGGACTGACTGAGGGTATGGGCAAAAAGCGGCTGATCAGGCGAGGGCAGGGCCTGATCGTAGTCAAGGTCGCCCAAAGGACAAGCCACAGGGCCGCCGTCTGGACGCGTGACCTCCTCTTTTAAAAGAAAGACTGTGATATCGTGGGACAGGCCTTTGAACATGTCATCAGAATGCACGTCAGCGTGTTCGATGGCCCGCACGATTTCATACCGCTTGCCATAAAAAGACATGAAGCCACTGTAGGACTGGTCTTTCGCGCCCAGGGTGCCGTGACGGGCACTGATGGCAAGGCGCGGGCTGATGAGGGTTGCCTGGGTATCATCGGAAAACCCCATGTGGTGCGCCTGGTTCAGCTGAGACCCAGACTTTAATTGGCTTTCATCTTCGATGTTATAAAAGTGTCCAGCAAAGACGCTTCCTGAGGTAAGGCATGTTAACAGGAGGAAAGGAAGAATTTTTTTCATTGATAAGATCCAAGAAGAAAAATGAACTAAATACTAAATATAGTATGGTACTTGATGGAAAATATGTCAACAAGATTGACAAAATGTCAAGTCATCAAAGGTCACTTGATAACATAATATATTAGCAAGTGACCTTCATGCCTCACTTATCGGTAGCGCCGGCCTTCCACTGGCCCGCCCACCGTTACGTAGTGTTGCTCGACTTTCGTCAAAAGATCCACGTACCTTATGGTGTACTCGCTTTCTTTGTAAAAATGATCATAAAGATCAACGTTAAGGGCTAAGTACAAAGTAGCATCGAAGTCTTGAGGGACGGTAAACGCAGCCCCGGTGGGAGCGATTTTAGGAGCGCCGTCATAGCGATAGGTACGCCCTTCAAGGAAACCTAAACTTCGGTAGTGACGTTGGGCGATGTAGAAAGCGTTACTAGCGCTCTCATGTGTCATCAGCTGGCGCAGGTCAGGATTTAAGGCAAAGTACATGAATCGATGGGGGTAATTTTCAGTTGTATACTTAAGCAGATAGTCACGTTTTTCCTTAAACCCATAGTTCTTGTAATGCCACTTGGCAAAGGCGTCCCTCCCCATGGCTGCTAGCTCCGGTGCCGTCAAAAGGTTTGGGTTTAAGTGCAAATAGGTCTCAGGAAAAAAAGTGTCAGGGAGCGTCACCACATGAGGTCGGTGCGTTGTGTGATCCAGACAAACTCTGCGAAGTTCTGCCTTAGCACTTGTGTAAAAATGTCCTTTAGCATTGTTGAGGGCATCTTGGAGGGTGCCAGTGCCAAAAACGGTCTGTAGGTCTGGATTAAGGGCCAAGTAAACGGCGGGATTTGCCGTGTCTTCAGTGCCAAGGGAAAGGTCCCCGTCGCCTTGACTAAGGTACACGCGCCTTGAGTCTACCACTGCAAAGTTATTCAGGTGCCACTGCGCTTTAGCCAGCGCCTCTTGAAAAGGCAGGTTTGCCCACAAAGCCACCAGGTCGGGATTCAAGGCAAGATACCCCATGGGCGTGGAGCGCCTAGGGGCAGGGATAAGTTCAGCGGGGGTGTGATCTTTTTGTTCCCACTCTGTTTGCGTGACAACATCAAATCTCTTGGTGTACGCTGGAAGAGTTCCGTCCCTTATAAGAAGCTCTTCTTTGTCGCGCAGCCACTGAATGTTGTTACTCATGGGCGTATACTGACCCACCCCATGGAGTGGATCCTCATTTACGTCCCCGGTGCGTGCCATGGCGCCAATGAGGGTGTATCCGCCTCCTGCCAAAGGCATATACAAAGGAGAGCCACTGTCTCCCATTACAGGGACCATGAGCAACGGATCAGAGTTGTCATGGTGGGTTACCGTCTCGATTTGACTGCGATTGGTGAAGTCATTTGCATAAAGGTGCGGGCTGAGGCGTGTTTTTCCATAAAGGGATGAGAAGTCAACATTTTTAAATTTTGCATGAAAATTATTTAGCCTAATGAAAGGAGATTGACTGAGGCTATGGGCGTAAAGAGGTTGATCAGTGTTCGGCAAAGCTTTCGTGTAATCAATTTGTGTGAGGGGACAGGCCACAGGGGCGCCCCCCGGCATAGTGACATCCTCAGACAAAACATACAAGGTAAGATCACTGGATAAGAGTTCCTTGTAATTAGAAGACTTGACATTTGGATGTTCGATGGCGCGTACAATTTCATAACGTTTGCCATAAAAGGACATAAACGCTTTGTGGGGCTGGTCTTTGCAGCCCAGGGTGCCGTGACGGACGCTAATGGCAAGGCGCGGGCTGATGAGGGTTGCCTGGGTGTCATCGGAAAACCCCATGTGGTGCGCCTGGTTCAGCTGAGACCCAGACTTTAATTGGCTTTCATCTTCGATGTTATAAAAGTGTCCAGCAAAAATATTTCCTGAAGTAAGAAAAGTCATCATAAGTAAGGGTAAAATTCTTTTCATTTAAAAAATCCTTTTGTTTTTGGAGCATTTTTAACCATGTTTGCTCTTTTCTATATAAGAACTCAGTGGATAAAGTCAAAGATTAAGTTCAGGCCATGGCCTTTATAGTCATCTCCAAGGAAACACCGACCACCCCGACGTGCTAAAAAAAGCTCATTCACGCTGGAATAAGTCAAAATTGACAGGTTATCTCATGCTTTTTTTGAAATCACAAATATATTTATTGATTTTTCTGAAATATAGAATACATAAATGGAGAATACTATTTTTTGATGAGATTTTCCATGAAGCTTGCCGCTATACTTCTCGTGACCTCTAGTTTGTGCCTTGTGAGCGCAAACGTTTCTCTTGCATCGCACGACCCTCTTCAAGAGGAGCAGGAGCGCGCCCCCCATGTGACCCAGAAGTTTACAAAAGACGATCTTCCGCGTCTTTACAAGATGGGCTTAGAAAATGTGCTGCGTGAAGAGTCAAGAAAAGACATCAGCGCGGATCCGTCTGTCGCTGGCTATAAAATGTCCATGTATCCTCCTCTAGCAACGGAAGAAGGATTCATCTTCAGAGAATTCTACATGTTGGGTGACGGGAGCTGTGCCAAGTACGGCATGGGCACAACACCTGAAGAGGCACAAAGGCTGCTCCTGGCAAAAGGCATCGCAAAAGAAGACCCTTTTCCATGTGATGAGGATGGCACGCCCGTCGCTTTGTCAGAAGCAGAGATGCAAGAACGGGCTCGTGCCTTTGCGGAGCGTCAAGGAGAAGCCTTGCGAACGCGTCAGTACGCCCATCTTGAGATCGTCGATCTTTACCGCGATAACCCACAAGCCCTTCCACGCGCCATCCTGCGAAGTGAAAGATTGAGACAGTTAGAGCGTGACCTTGAAGATAAAGGCGACTATGAACAAGAAGAGCTCATCGCGCAGTGGGCGATGGAAGAAGACACCTTTAAAGATTATGTGACCCATGCTTTTGGGGCCGGCGTTTTTACAAGGTATGAGCAAGATTTTGGCGGGGAGATGCCCCTTCGGCCTTATATGATTGATGCCCTTGCCTATGCCATGGGAATGAATTTAAGTATTTGGCAGCAAGTTGTAGACTTCCAGAATGTGCATGATCGTCCTGCCCTTGACCAAGAGCAGGGTACTTTTGTGCGCGTTCACAATTTTACTGTTGAGGATACGTGGCCAACGGCCCACCTTGTGCACAGAGGGGGCCAATTTATGGAGGGCAGGGAAGCTGTCGATGCGGGAGACCATTTTAATAGGCTGGTGTCTACTGATGATGCCGCCGGGTTAGTGCAGGCAGCGGAAGACGAAAAAAGGCATTTGTCGAATCTTGCGGGATCACTCTGGGCTCATCAGCTCTTGGAACAATACCGCAAAGCCGCCTTTGATGTGTTGTACGGATTTCAGAAAGCAGATGAACCTCTCCCCACGCTCCTCAAATTACAAGCCTGGATGTATTGTAAAGATTTAGTCGAGACTTTCACCGTTTTGGACCCCAGCCCATTGTCTGCCCATGAAAAGGCCCTCACGCGTGTTGTCATGGCAAGGGCCTATGCCCTTGCAGTAGACAAGTTAGAAAAAAAAGCAATACTCACGTTCCAAGAAAAGACAAAGCTGAATGAGTACCGTCAAAAACGAGAAAGCCTGCGCCGTACGGGTTTGGTCTTAGAGTCCTTCAGCGAAGAAGACATCGCATTGATGACAGTTCATCTTCACCAAGGGTCGCTTTATGAAAGTGGCTTTCATCGTGGGTATGCATCAAAGGCCACCGTAGAGCGGACCATTGCCTTGGAGTTTCATGACGTGCTCAAAGGTCTTTATGACCACGAAAAAAAGATGATACTTGATCATGATCTTTTCCTTGGGGGAGAGGAAGATGTTCTTGCGGCGCAAGCATCCTATTTCAAAAAGCTCCTTTCAACGCCCTACTTCTTTCCCGAAGATCCCGTGCCAGAGGACTTTGATGTTGATGACTATTTGAAGCTCAATCCCGACGTCCAAGAGCATGCGACGAAAACGGGCCTTAAGCGTGAGACCTTTGGTGTGGAGCACTATAAAAAATTTGGTCGTAACGAGCAGCGTTTGTATAAAATCATTCCAGGGGATTTTGATGGCGCCGAGTATCTGGCCATGAACGAAGATCTTGTGACCCACTGTTTATCGCAGCAAGGCAAGTCTTTAAAGGACACTTTAGCTTTTGCAAGGCACCACTTTAGAGAACGGGGGTGTTTGAGTGAGAAGCGTGCTTACAAGTTTATCCCTCAAAGAGTTTCGTATCCTGAAGAAAGTAAACAATTGCCAGCTGATTTTAAGCCCATGGCGTATTTGTGCGTCAATAGGGACGTTTTAGAGCACTATTTAGAAAAGAATTTTAGCTTGCAAGAGGCCATAAACGGCGCTTACTGGCATTGTACAAACCATGCTTTAAAAGAATATCGCTCTTATAAGTAGGATCCTCTCCTTTTTATTGAGACTAAAAGGCGCCCTCGTGGCGCTTTTTTTGTTGGGTGAAATCTTATGTAAAACTGACCCCGGGGGCCCCCGTGTGTGTTCTCCCGAGTTTATATGTGACCCCATAAACAAGGGATTTTCATGGTGATCATGTCTTTTGGTGAGGCATAATTTTTGCCATGACGGCGCAGTGATCACTAAGCCCTTGAATAACCTGTACATCCCATGTGTCATAAGCTGGCGTTGTAAAAAGGCTGTCCACAACCAGGTGTTTGTGGCCTGCACGGTGCAAATCAGGGTCGAGGGTGCTGGTGATGTGGGAGGGGATGTTATCCTTATAAAGGCTGGCAAGTTTTTGAAAAATGATACCGCCACGGGGCGCATTAAAATCTCCTGCGAGAATGAACTCTGGGATGGCGGAAAGAAGCTTTAGAAAATTGCCGAGATCCTCGTGCTGCTGGGGACTATCGTTGCCGTCAGGTGTCCACGTGAAATGTGTGTTGATCAATGAATAAAGTTGGTGGTTTTTTTCCACGCAGGCGTGCAAGACGCACCGGGCCGTGGAAAGGGGCGTACCTTCGGGCGCCTCAGGGACACGGGAGGCGTCCAAATAGTAATATGATGTTTGCGTTGAGACCAAAGGAAGGCGGGATAAAACAGCAAGGCCAAAAAGACGTGTTTGATGGTTGTGCTGGATCTTTTTCATGGGCGCAAATAGTGTCGTCATCCCAAGCGTTGTCTCGAAAAGGGTAAGGGTATCCAAGAAGATTTCTTGAAGAAAAACCACATCAGGTGATTCTCTTTTTAAAAAAGGAAGAATTCTTTCTACGTGTTTATCCTTTTCAATGTTCAAGGAGACTAAAGACAGCGGCATCGTCAAAATCAAAAGAATTCTCCATACAATCACGATAACAGAACAAAAAATCTTTTTCACGCATCCATCTTCATGATAGGCGAGGCCGAAAAGGTAAATCATGGAGTCATCTCAGGGGGCTTTCTTGAAAAGGCGATTTTCCATGCGCCCAAAGTCTTTGTAATGAGACCAAGCAAAGGCGGTGCGATCTAAATTGTGAGCAAGGGCATATTGCTCAATGTCTTGATTAAGAGAAAGATATTTTTGGGGACAAAAGTCGTCAGGGTATCCAAGAAAGCGGTTTTCACTTTTACCCCATATAAGGTAGTGCTGCTGAGCAAAAGAAAATTGCTCAGCAACGGTTCGGTCGGCAACGACACGAAAGATATCTGGATGCTGATGAAGGTACCGATCAGGGTCGAAGTTCACCGGAAGACGCGTGTCTCTTTTGTCTCCTTTTATAAAGGAGTTAAGTAAATGAACGCGATTCATAAGATAAGAGTCTATAGGAATTCCGTTTTTATTGGCATAAAGAATCATCTCTATGAGGTTTTCTTTAAGGTCGTCACTGAATTTAATAAGACTAGGTACAATTTTGGCAATTTGGAAAAATTCATCGGCGTATGGGCTTTTCATGCCACCAGCTGTATAAATGACTCCATTTCTAAATCCAGCACAGGGATTGTTGCAGAGATTAACGCCATTCAAATGCTGAAATCTATTCCTGGAAAGGGGAATCCCTGCTTTTTCCAAAACGGCATCAGCTTCATCATCGCGACCATCACCATAGGTCATACATCTTTTTGTAAGGCCTATAATCATGACGTTGCTGGCATTGCCGTCAATGCACGTTTTCATATTATGTGTTGTTTGTGCAAGATCTGGTTCAAGAAGCCGACACTGTTCATGGGCAGATGCCAGATATTTTAAAACAGGAGGAGCCCCCGCGGCAGACACAAGGACGTTTTCATCCATGTCCAAAAAAATGACAGTGCCAGGTTTCATATTGGTCAAAGGTATTTCTTTTAAGGAGTGAATTTCTTCAATATGGCCGCTTCCTTGAGCGAAAGGTGCGTTCAACGTAACGAGTAAAACCATGAAAAAGAAAAATCTCTCCATTTTTTTTCTCCGAATGTCTTTGATATATATTAAAGTAAAAAAATTAATAATTCTTATATTTGTTGGTAATTTACTGTCAAAAAAAATTAAATACACGGTTTGGAAATCTCGTTTTTCTTTGTGTCCAAATTCTTTATAATGCGACCATGAAAATGCGGTAGGGTCTAAAGGATGGCTTATGTGGTAGCTTTTTAAATCTGGCGTGAGAGACATGTAGCGATTAGGAGAAACATCTTTAGCAAATCCAATAAATCACTGTTCATCTTTCCCCAGCTGAGGCGGGTGTCCTAAGAAAAAGCAGACTGTTTGCTAAACGATCTATGACCAACACCAATTTTGTACATCTAAACTATAGCACCCGTGCATAGCTAGATCGAATTTATGGGACAATTAACCACCTCTTTTTAGACTTTCGCGAAAGGGGGGTAAAAACTTAGTCGCATCAAATGGCACACACTGATGGATTATGGTCCCACCCTAAGGTTTGAGTCCATGCTTTGAAGCATAAACTTCTTTCTGATTACGATGAAAGTTTGGGCTATCCCGGGCGCCCGTCACTGTGACTCATGTTTTTTTGAGTCCACAAATGACAATGTCATGTGGCGCTCCATGAGCAAATGTTATCATCTTGTCTCTTGTGTGAGCGATGATTTGCAGCACACCCGTCAAAGCTAAAGGGGGGATCCCACTGGGTCGAAGGCGCGGCAGGGTCTCATCGACTTCAAAAAATGACAGATCCAAGCTTTTAATTCTGTAAAGGGACCTTTTTAAAGCCCTGAACTTTTCGTGCATGCCCCCTTCAAAGCACGAACCTTAATTCACGACAACACGCATCAAAGGATTTTAAAGTCAGACAATAACAGGATGCAACTCACTGTCAAAAAGGCCGATTTTCCCTGTGACCAAATTGTTTGTAATGGGACCATGCGAACGTAACCGGGTCTAAACCGTTATGTTGGACATAAGTAATCAGATCATGGTTTTTGGCAAGATAATTGTGTGGCGTGAAACTCTGTGGGTACCCAGAAAAACGTCCTTCATTTTTTCCATGGTTAAGATAGTGGTGCTGCGCGAAGTTAAACTGTTCCGTAACAGATTGGTGAGCAACGGCTTGAAAAACATCTAAATGATCGTGAAGGTATTGATCTGGGTCAAAATGCGCAGGCAAGCGCGTGTCTCTTTTTGTACCTTTGACAAAGTCATGGAGCAAAGGGACGCGGGTCATATGATAAGCTTCGACGGGGACATTATTCTTTTTGCCGTATTGGACCATATCGTCGATGTTCACCATTAAATCATCGCTAAAAACAATGCGCGAGGGTTTAATGCCTGTTAGCTTAAAAAAACCACTCGCATAGATTGATTTTGGTTGTCCCGCCGTGTAAATGACGCCGTTCTTAAAACCCGCATAAGGGTTTCCGCATAAAGAAGTCCCGTCTAAATGCTTGAAGCGCTGCCTTGAAAGGGGAATGCCTGCTTGCTGAAGATGCTCGTGACCATCATCAGGAATCATCTTGTGTCCCCAGTTGAGGCATCTTTTTGTCAGGCCAAACATAAAAACTTTACCGGAATCGCCGTTAACACAATATTTGATGTTCGTGGTTGTCTGGGCGATGTCTGGCTCAAGCAGACGGTGTGATTGATGGGAGGGTGCCAAATACCGAAACGGTTGAGGGGTGTGATGGGCGTTCAAAAGAAGATTTTCATCAACATCAAGAAACACGACCATATTGGGACGTTTGTTCTCAAGAGATATTTCCTTGAGGGAGTGCACTTCTGTGATGGAAGCGTGGGATAAAGAAAAAATGGATCCCAATATAAATAAAAAGAAGAATTTATTTATCAAATTGTTTTTCATGGTCTTTACCTTTATATGGAGGTTTTTTGATAAGATTTTCATCAAAAAAGGTCATGGTTATTTATAGGAACGCCCTTCCAGCACTGAGCCATAGGTTTGGTAGTGCCTGATGGCAAAAATCTCAAGGTCAAGCTCGGGGTGATCGGCCAGGTAAAGACTAAGATCAAAGTTCAGTACAACGTACTGTTGTGGATCAAAATCCTGGGGAAGGGTGTTTTTACAACGACGATTTTCGTGCAAGGCATTGGTCGTAAAGTGCCAAAGCGCGAACCTATCCGCGTTGGGGGTTGTTTTGGCAGCTTCGGCAACGTCAGGATTAAGCGCCAGATAAATTTTCGGATCAAAATCTTTAAACCCGGCATCAAAGTAAGGTCTTTTTTCTTTAATACCACACATTTTGAAGTGTTGTGTGGCAAAAGTTAGGGGATCTTGATGGGTGTGTGCAACCTTTGCAACGTCAGGATTAAGAGCCAAATAAACGATGGGGTCAAAATCATCAGGCAAGGAAAAAAGACGCGCTTCGTGACGGCCATGCCGCGCAAAATGGTGGATTAAAAATCGATCTTTTTGGGTTTCAGAAAGTGCGCGCACCGCGTTTTGCAAATCGTCGTTATAGGCTAGATAAAGCTGAGTGGAAAAAGCAGCAGGAAGGCGCCAGTCTCTTTTTTCCCTGCGTCCATGGGTCATGTAATGGTCACGGGCGAATCGGAGGGGGGTTGGATGATCTTTTGCAGCAGCGGCAACATCTTCGTTGAAGGCAAGATAAAGGTCTGGATCAAACTCGGGGGGCAGCGTGAGGCACTGACCTTGATCGTCCCATTCATCTTGAGAAACCGTTTGAATACGGATCACATCGTGGGGCAAAAGACCCCTATTGATGAGATTTGTCTCTTTTGTTTGCAACCATCCAATATTTTGAGACAGCGAGGTGTAGCTGGCAACAAGGCCTTGGCCGGCATCCACCCCTGACAACACACCCCAGACGGCACAGCCTCCATCGCGCAAAGACACATAGAGGGGTGACCCGCTGTCTCCCCCAATGGGGACCATCATGTCTTTATCAGGACAAGCGCTTAATTGACCAACGCGGATGTCATCAAAGTCGGGAATGTCCGTATCATTGCGCTCCTCACGGGCGAAGTTAATATGCGCACGTCCATATAGGATTGAATGCCGCCCATTACCGCGGGGATTTTGCCCCTTGAGTCTAATATGAGGCGAATGACTGAGTGAGTGGCCTATAACACTATGAGGATCAAAAACTTCACGTATCTGAGTTAAAACAGGCAGACAGGGGGGGGCTCCGTCAGGATGGACAACGTCCCGGTCAAGAACATAAATCCTTAGATCGCTTACACAAACTTGAAGGCCTGGCCGATCAATGCTGTGGATCACTCGGTAAGGCTGTCCATAAAAAGAAATACTAAAGTTCTCACTTTTGTCTCCTGCGCTTGTATGCGGGGCTGTGACGGCCAGGCGCGGGCTAATGAGGACTGCTTGGTGAGAATCTGAAAACCCCATGGAAGCAGATCTGTTTATGGTCGCTCCGCCCCCTAAGTCATTTTCATCACAGGCATTATAGAAGTGTCCAGCCTCGAGAGAGCTGATTCCCATAAGGAGTAAAAGTGATAAGAATGGTTTATTCATAGGAGCGCAACTAAGTAAAATACAAGTTATGATATGAGTACAATTTTTTTAATTGTCAAGTAATTTAAAATCTCACACCTTTGAAAGTTCGTAAAAAGAATTTTTAAAAGTAGGTTTCTTGTAATTATGAAATCAAGGATGCTTTTTCGTGTCAATACCCTCACTAACTCTTCTTGTGTGAAATGAATGAAATGGTCATGTTTTGCCGCCGTTTACGAAACCAGGCTTGGGCCCAAATGCCGGAGAAAATGAGGCGGATGTGATGTATAATCGGCAAAACTGATAAGACTATAGACAGTTTTAGAAAAAAGATCGGCGCGCATCATCACCACAATTTGTCCATGGGCGCGTCACCCAAGAGCATCAATAAGCTTGAATGATGACGCGTCAGGCTTATGGGGCGCTGCATTTTCTAGGGTAGGGGTATTTGCCTCATGCTTTAGTAAGACCTTCCTTCTAAAAGAGCGCCTCGTGTTTGATAGTGTTGTATGGCGAGTCTTTGTCGCTCTGTTTCAGAGTAGGAGGCAAGAAAAGCTGCAATATCTGGATTCTTTGCAAGATATCCTTCCACGCTAAAATCATGGGGTAATGACTTTTTATATGGACGGCCTTCGAGAATGCCGCGCCTTCTGTAATGATTTCGGGCAAACGTGATGGGGTCAGCGTGGCTTTTTGATGCGCTGCGCACGTCCATGTGAAGCGCTAGATAGCACGCAGGATCAAAATCTTCTGGTAAAGCGTAGGGACGCCCTTCCCTATGCCCACAATTAATAAAATGATTCACCAAGAAGGCGCCCCGCTCGTAAGCCTGAAGGTTCCTTATGCTTTCTCGCAAGTCTGGGTTGAAGCCATAGTAGCAGCGAATGTCAAAAGTGTCAGGAATGCGGTAAAGTCTGCCTTCCTTTTGGCCGCATCTCACGTAATGAAAAATGAGAAAATGCTCTTGCTCCGCAGGTGACATATTCTGTGTAAAAGCATAAAGGTCTTTGTAGAGAGTTAAATAGGTTTTTGCCTTGAAATCATCCAAAAGGGTGTATTTACGTCCATGCTCGTGATAACCATGAAGGGCAAAATGCCTTTGGACAAAGTGCTTTTTGTCTTTAAAAGACAACCCCATAACCTCTGAGTCTAGATCTGGATTTTCGCCAAGATAGGCCGACCAGTTAAAAGAGGGTGTGAGGCTGTATACTCGGCGCTCTGCATGTCCATGACGGGCGAAGTGACCTTTTGCAAAAGCCTTTGCGTTTCCTGGGGTCAAAGGGGAAATTGATGGTGCAAGGTCTTGGTTCAGGGCAACATAAGTGGCCCAACAAAAGCGATCGGGAAACGCATAGCGTCGACTTTCCTTTTGTCCATGGCGCGCGTAATGAAGCTTGAGAACGCGCTCCTTTTGAGAAGCTGGCAAATCTCGTGTCAATACGTCAAGATCTGGGTTGAAGAGTGCGTAGTGCTTTGCTTTAAAGGTTTGGGGAAGATCAAAGAGTCTTTTTTCATGCCGCCCATTCCTTAGAAAATGATTTTTTGCGTCAAACTCTTTTTTCTTTGAGGTTTGAAAGGCCTTTTCTAGGTCGGGGTTTAGGGCTAAATAAAGCGCTACATCGAAATTTCGGGGAAGAGCAAGGCTGTCACTTTTGGTCAAATCCCAGTCGTCTTGGTTTGCAGTTTTGATGCGGGTGACTGTTGGGGGTAAAAGGCCTCGACTAATCAGATCCGTTTCTTTGCGTTGAAGCCAGGCAATATTACAGGCAAGAGACGTGTAACATCCGAATTTGTGCGCATCTGTGGCGTCCACACAAGATAGCGCTCCCCACAACGCATACCCCCCATTTTTAAGAGGAACGTATAACGGAGAGCCACTGTCACCTTTAATAGGGGTCATAAGATCACAGTCCTTATCAGCACCCATGATCACGCGTATGGTGTCCGCAAAGGGGGCCTCGTGTTGAGAAGGTGAAAACAGCGCCTTATCCACAACAGTACGGCCATAAAGCACGCTTTTGTTTTTCGAAGGATGTTTTTGACCTGCAAGCTTAATGTGAGGAGAGTGACTAATGGCATGGGCCAAAAAACCCTGCCCATCTCCAAATTCCTTACCGATGGAACGAGTTTGTGTGGCGATGGGGCAAAAGGCTTCTCCTTCTGGTAAAATGATGTCTCGGTCAAGGACATAAAGGGTTAAATCACCTAAGCCAATTTTCAAATCAGGACGGTCAATGGTGCGAATAATTTTGCACGACTGTCCATAAAAAGAAATCGACTTATTGACAGCTATGTCACCCTGTCCCGCATGCCGCGCGGTGACAGCAAGTCTGGGGCTAATCAAGGTTGCCTGCTCTGTGTCAGCAAGACCAAAGCGCAGGATCCTATTGAGAGTGGCGCCGTCTTGTAGGTCGTCAAGGGAAGAGGCATTATACAAGTTAAATGCCTGTAACGAGCAGCATAAAATCATAAAGAAAGACAATGTAAAGATTTTTTTCATGGGTATTCGAAGTCATGAAAGCATTTTTAACATTTATATCTTCTTTTTTTCCATTTGTCAAAAAAGATAAAGTTTGGGTAATTAGATTCTCGGTGGCTTATCATGAAATTTTTTATATCATGTAAATTTTTTTGAAAAACTTTCTTTGACGGATCGCTTCCTTTTTTTGTAAAGTGCTTGTGGCGTGATAAGGTAAAAAAATATGCAATATCAAAATCTTCATATCCTAGACCATCCGCTCATTCAAAACAAATTGGCGTGTATGCGGGATAAAAACACCAATAAACCAACGTTTCGTCGCTTGTTAAAAGAGATTGCGCTTCTGATGGGGTATGAAGTGACAAGGCATCTAGAGACCGTTGAAACCGTGGTAGAGACCCCTGTGGCACAGGCCAGTGTGCGTAAGATGCAAGAAAATTGTTTGGCCATCGTGCCCATCTTACGTGCGGGTATTGGGATGGCGGAAGGGCTTTTGGAACTCTTTCCTTTGGCCCATGAGGGGCACATAGGTCTTTTTCGAGATCCTGTTACAAAAACGCCTGTAGAATACCTTGTCAAATTGCCACCCGTCGATGGGAGAATTTTTATCCTGGTGGACCCCATGGTGGCAACGGGGCATTCTGCCGTCTACGCCGTTGATCTTTTGAAGGATCGCGGCGTGAGCGCGTCACGTATTTTGTTTTTAGCCCTTGTGTCTGCCCCCGAAGGACTCAGCGTTTTTTTTGAAAAACACCCTGATGTGGCTGTTTACACAGCCGCCGTAGACAGTCATTTGGATCAACATGCCTACATTGTGCCTGGACTTGGAGATGCGGGCGATCGTCTCTTTGGCACATGGTAACCATTTGTCTTGACCAAGGACCAGTGTTTAGAAATCGTTAAGGATTTGCTGTTAGAACTGTAGTGCCTTTTAAGCGATAAAGATTAAGAGAAAAAATCAACAAATCTTAACGTTTGCTTAATGTCAGTCACTGTAGTATATTGTTTTGGTCATATAAATTAAACGGGAGGATAACCATGACTAAGAAGAACGGAAAATATCAGCGAATCGGACTTTCTTGCCAAGGTGGTGGCTCACTTGGTGCTTACCATATTGGTGCATACAAAGCCATGGCAGAGGCGGGGTATCACCCCGATATCGTCTCTGGTATTTCCATCGGTGCGTTTACATCGGCGATCATAGCAGGGAATGAACCAGGCGACCGCGTGGCAAAGCTCGAAGCTTTTTGGGATACCATTTCCTGGCCAGACGTGCCGCAACTTCCTAATGCCAGTAACGAGATGAAAAAATATCATAACACACTCACCTCTTTGCAAGGCTTCATTTTTGGTCAACCCAACTTCTTCGTGCCAAGAATCCCAGGCCCTCAACTCCAAAAGCGTGGAACCCTGGCTGCCACAAGCTATTATGACACAAGCAAATTGCATGATACGTTAAAGGATTTTGTTGATTTTGATCGCATTAATAACAACAAAACGCGCCTTCTTTTGGGGGCAACACGCGTGAAAGACGGTGAGCTCGTCTTCTTTGATAGCGCGAAGCAAAAAATTGGCCCAGAACACGTAATGGCAAGCGGATCCATGCCCCCAGGATTTCCAGGGATGCGTATTGACGGCGATCTTTTTTGGGATGGTGGGTGCGTTTCCAACACGCCCCTTGAAGGTATTTTCCAAGCTGAGCCAAAAGTTGACACACTTTGCTTCATGGTTGACCTCTTCAATCCCGTGGGTCAAGAGCCAGAGGACATGGATGATGTGGAAACGCGCTCTAAGGACATCCTTTACACCAGCCGTACAGCGCACCACATTGGTCATGTCAATAACCGCCATAACCTTCAAAAAGCATTGTCTCATGTTATGTCTAAGTTGCCTGACAATTTGAAAAACGATGCTGTTGTGAAAGAACTTAAGAACTTTGCGACAGACTCAAACTTTGACATTGTCCATATCGTGTACGATGCCCCTGCTTACGAAGTCAAATCAAAGGACTGCGAGTTTTCTAAAGCGTCCATTCGTGACCGTGCTGATCACGGATATGTGGATATGCAAAAAGCGCTCGAGAAAAGCCCTTGGGCACAAGAAAACCCATCCCACGTGGGCTCTACGGTCCATAAATTTATCAGTGGCACGCATGTTTCATCAAAACACAAGTTTGTTGAGCCTGCCCACGAAACAACAAAATAAGAACCTTTATAAAAAAACGGGCCCATGGCCCGTTTTTTTATACCCAGAAACTCTAATATCGCCTCATTAAATTCCTAAAGTGCATTAGCAAATATATATTTGCATCTGATTATTTTCCCACTCGCCGATATCATCATGGTGAGCTGGTCTTGTGTGCAATCAGATAACAAGGAATTCCCGCTAGAGACGTACAAAAAAGGTGAGACTTTATCGTCAAACATCCGGCACAAAGAATATTTTTAATCTCCCTACCCATGGCGGTAAAACAAGCGTGAAAGTAGACTCAAAATCCTACATACCTGTCTATATTTCCGTGCCTGATGACAAAATGGAGGATTTAACATGCCAGGATGCACGAAGCAGCTTGAGCAAAGCAAAAAAGACACTGTCGATGGTGGGTGCGCACATAATCAACGGGTGCAGCCCTAAGGCCAGTGAAGATAAAAATTTTTTCCAAGACAAGAACTTTTCGTTTTACATTTCAGAGTGTGAGGGGGGACGTCACGCAGCCCATTTTAGTTGCGCGCGCATCATCTCGTTCTTAGTATAAGAAAGCCTTATAAACAGATTTCTATCATTTAATTTTGTTAACCTTTTTTTAAGCGCTAGACTGATTATGTGATGAGCAATAAAAAGGGGGGACTCAAAATGAGCATCGTAGACCTGTTATTTGGACGTGAAGAGCGTGCTTACAAAAGGCAAGGGGACTCAGATTTCGGCCTGCCTACCAGCTTTATTTATGTGCTTGGTTTAGAAGGGGATGATGTGAACCCCAATCTTGAAAGCTAGGGGAATAGAGCAATCATTACCGGTGGATCTTGAAAGGAAGTCATAAGTGCTGAAAGCGCGTTGACGCAGGTCTTCTGTGCGTGGCCGCTTCATGTGTCAGGGCAGGCTTATCGCCTACCAAAAAGCTTTTCGATATCGCTAACTTTCAGTTCCACATAAGTGGGTCGACCGTGGTTGCACTGACCAGAGTGCGGCGTCCTCTCCATTTGTCGCAGGAGCGTGTTCATTTCCTCAAGGCTCATATACTTGCCGGCGCGTACGCTTCCGTGACAGGCCATGGTGGAGAGTGTTTCAAAAAGACGCTCTTGCAGGCTAAGGGCTTGCCCCTCTTCTTCTAAGGACGCCGCAACATCTTGAAGAAGTCGTTTGCTATCAACGGGACCTAAAAGCGCGGGCGTTTCTCTCACAAGGAGGCAGTTACCTCCAAACCCTTCGACGCTGAGTCCCATTTTCTCAAGGGTTTCTGTGTGCTCGAGGACGAGAGCCTTTTGGGCGGCGGACAGTTCGATAATATCTGGCACAAGAAGTCCTTGGCGGGCAACACCTTTTTCAAAAAAATCTTCTTTAAGTTTTTCATAAACCAGGCGTTCGTGGGCGGCGTGCTGATCCACCAAAATGAGGCTATCCTCGGCTTGGGCAACAATATAGGTGCGGTGTACTTGAGCCCGTGCGTGCCCAAGGGGGAAAGAGGTGTTTTCATCTGATGCGCGCGGCGTTTCTGGAGGCACCGCGTCCTCATACACAGCAAAAGCTTCTTGAGGCGCTTGAGAAGCACTAAAAGCAGGAGGGGAGGAAAAGGCGGCAATGGGCGCCGTTTCTCCTTTGGTGGGGGCAAGGGTTGGTTGGACAAATGACGGCGTTCTCTCGCCCATATTTGTAAAGGAACGCGCTTGCCAAGAAGGCGTAGCCGGGCTCGTGGCACTTGCAGGTTTTGCAGCCCCTAGCGCCACGTGAGAAAGAGTCGTCGAAACGCGGTGGCCGGACGCCCGGAGGGCTTCCTTAATCGCGCCTACAAAAAGACTACGCACAATCCCGGCGTCTTGAAACCGAACTTCGATTTTGGCGGGATGTACGTTCACATCCACAAGGGCTGGATCAATCTCCAGAAAAAGAGCGACAAGAGGATAACGGCTTGGGGCCAAGAAGTCTTGGTATGCGACCCTTAACGCGCTTTGAAGAACTTTGTCTTTGACGGGGCGACCGTTCACGAATAGATACTGAAGCGCCCCGTTAGAGCGACTTAGGGTCGGGAGTCCCACAAAGCCCGTGAGGCGCATCTGGTCGCGCTCGGCCGTGAGGGAGAGGGCATTGGGTGGAAAATCACCCCCCATGATCTTTGCAAGACGTGTGAGGCGCGCCTCCTCAAGGAAAGCGTCGTCTAGGGGACGCGTGAGGTCAAGGAGGGTTTTATCGTCTTGGCGCAAGCGAAACCCTACGTGGGGATAGGCCATGGCAAGGCGGCTTACGCTTTCAACAATATAGGCCGTTTCTGTTGTGGGGGATTTCAAAAACTTGAGGCGCGCGGGTGTGGCGTAAAATAGATCGCGAACCTCAACGCGCGTCCCTTCAGGATGTGTGGCGGGTTTAGGCGCTTCATGGACACCGCCCTCGACATTGACAGACCACGCCTCACGCTCCCCTTGGGCACGTGAGGTGAGCGTTACCCTGGCAACGGACGCGATGGACGGCAAGGCTTCGCCGCGAAAGCCAAGGGTTTTAATATGGAAAAGATCCTCTTCAGGAAGCTTGGACGTCGCGTGCCGTTCAAGGGCCAAGGGAAGCTCATCGACTGTCATGCCCTTGCCGTTGTCGGTCACGCTCAAAAGGGCCCGTCCCCCTTCGCGAATTTGAAGATCAATGAACGTTGCCCCCGCATCCAGAGCGTTTTCCACAAGCTCCTTGAGGGCGGAGGCAGGCCTTTCGACGACTTCACCGGCTGCAATCTGATTAATGAGGTTTGTCGGAAGGCGCCGGATGGTCATGTTAGGCCATTTCTTTTAAGTATGTACGTGTGAGGACCTTGCCTTCTTCCACAGCGTCTTGGGAAAAAGGATCGATGTTCATGAGTTTTGCCACGAGAATGGTTTCAAGCATCGCCTCCATCATGAGAGCACCCATGACAAACGGGGTGAGCGCGTCAAAGGAAAGCACCCGCACAGGAAGTTTTTTATTGCGTAGGCACTGAAGCGTGGCGCGCTGTTCTGCGTCCATGAGATCTCCCATGGTACGCCCTTCTAGATAGGAAAGACTTGAATCAGCATCAAGGTCCTCGGCAGGAAAGTCAGGGCCCCGAGAAGCCGCGTTTGTAAACAGGAGTGTATAAAATTTATCCTTGGGGCCTTCTAGAAATAGCTGCAGTTGACTATGCTGATCGGTCGTGCCAACGGCAGGCACAGGCTGGGTCCCAAGTCCTTTTTTGCCAAGGCTTTCGGCCCACAGCTGGCGCCACCATAGGGTAAAGGTTGTGAGTTTGTCACAGTACGGCATGGTCACATGGGCGTTATAGCCCGTCGTGCTGTAGGCGGCAAAAGCAGCCGCACTTTGGGCCACAGCGCTTGCTTCTTTTTCTTGGGTAAAGCGGGAAAGGGCGGCGCGTGCGCCCGCACGAACTTCTTTGACGTCAACGCCTCTTAAGAGAGCTGGGACAAGTCCGACACAGGAAAAAACCGAAAAACGCCCGCCGATGGTGGGGGGATGATCAAGGGTTTTCAGCGCCAGTCGCGTGGCTAGACGCTTCATGGGCGAGTCTGTAGGCTGGGTGATGACAAGGCAGCGATCACCCAAAGAAGACGCGCCGACGGTGTTGCGTAGGTGTTTCAAAACACACAAGAACTGCGCCATGGTTTCGGCGGTGGTGCCTGATTTTGAAATGGCAAGGTAACCCGTTTCTTGGGGCGGAAAGTCCCGAAGGAGGGCGTTCAAAGTCATGGGATCCACGTTTTCCACAAAGAACATCTGCTGCTTTGTGGCCAAGAAATTTGGTTTGGTAAGCGCGTAAAGGCTTTTAGCGCCAAGGCTCGAGCCACCTGTCCCGAGCACCACTAAATAACGGTACTCGCTTAAGAACTGCGTCTCTTTCTCAAAACGGGCAAGATCGACGTCATCGTGCACAATGGAAAGAGGGGTCAGCCTTCCTTCGGTCGTGTCTTTGATGAGGGTGCTAACAACGTTTTCAAGTGTGCTGCTAGAAAAACGTGCTGGGACGGCCAGGGTGGAAAGATCATGGGTGGGAAGGGTCATGGTTTTTCCTTTGAAGGGGGGGTGGGTTGATGTTTGGCGCCCGAAATAGACGTAATTAACAGGTCTGGTTTGATAAAGGTGTGGGCGAACGCGTTGATCTCGGCCAGGGTCACGGCACGGATAAGCCCTTCACGTTTTTGTAAATAGTCCGGGGTGCGTCCTTGGACTTGGTACATGTGCAAAACAGAGGCGATGTCGCTGGAGCTCGTGAATTGCAAGGGAAAGCTGCCGATCAAATAGTTTTTCGCACGGTCAAGATCTGCTTGAGAGAGACCATGTCTGAGGCGCTCAAATTGTGCCTTTGTGACGGCCACGGCTTCGTCGACGGTTTTGCCATCACTTTGAAGGGTCGCCGAAAGGAAGGCGCTGTGAGCTGCCACATTCAGGTGTGCACTTGCGCCATACGCAAGCCCTCTTTTTTCCCGTACCTCTTGCATGAGATAGGATTCAAAGCCCCCGCCCAGCGCGTAGGTTAGCAGCGCAAGCTTGATGTAGTCGGGATGATCGTACCTGAGGCCTGGATGGGCAAAGAAGACGACACTTTGTGGCTGGGTGGACGGTGTGAACAGGTCTTGACCTTTGCCAGGGAAAGGGGCGTCCTCGATCTTCTTATAAGATCCTTTTTCACGAAGGTCCTTTGTGAGCGTATCCACGAGCTGTCGCACCGCTTCTGACGTCAGATCGCCGCAAATGCCGATTTTTAGATCGTCCCTGGCTATATGATCTTTCATAAAGTGTTTGACGTCGCGGGTATTGAGCGGTCGAAGCTCCATGACGGAACGAATGCCGGCCGTGTAAGGATGTCCCTTGGGAAAGAGAGCCGTATCAAGGGCATCTGCTGCTTTCCAGTCAGGTGTTTGTAGAATGTTCTCTGTTGATTGAATAAGGACTGCTTTCACACGGTCGAATGCCTCTTCATCAAAGCGTGGCTGTGTTAGCATGAGGTGAAGAAGTTTTGTTGCTTCACCGAGTTGCGTGATGGGGGTGCGAAGTAGGATCGTGAGACGGTCATCGTCGTTAGTGGCGCTGATGGTGATGCCCAGTGTTTGCAAGCGCTCGTGAAAGGCTTTGGTATCAAGATCTCCTGCGCCCTCAAGCAGCATACTTGGCAGCAGAGAGGCAACTGCGACTTTTTCAGACGGTGCTTCTGCGTTTCCCGCTCGAAAGCTCATGACAAGAGAGAGAACTGGCACACTGTGGTCTTCGGCGAACCAAAAGCTGACCCCTGTCCCAGAGGTTAGAGGCGTGATAGAGACTTGGCCCCTGCTGGGGGCCGTCCAGACCGAGGAGGCCACCATTAAGATGGTCAAAAACTTTTTGAAAGTCATGAGGACGCTCCTTTAGGTGTTGGGCCCTTGGCCACGAGAGTACCTGTAAAACGCATTTTGGAAGACAGCGCAAGGCGTGCCAGTTCTTTCACTTGGTCAAGGGTGACGGCCTTGATGTTGTCTTCCCAATTTTCGACGTCATCAAGGGAAAGTCCCATGACAAGGGAGTAACCAACATCGTTACCTGATAAGGCACTATCTTTAGTGAAAATGAGGGTGGAGATCATCCGTGCCTTGGCTCGGTCCATGTTTTCTTGCGTGATGCCTGTCTCAAGGAAAAGAGTCAGGGCTTTTTCAAGGGATGCTTCTAACTGAGGCAGAGGTGTTTTGGGCGTAGGTTGTAAAATAAAACAAAGCTCTGTGGGACCTATGGCCATAACGTCATAGTTCGCAGACGCAAAGGTTGCGACTTTTTCCTTTTCCACAAGCTCTTGATAAAGAAACCCTGTGGGAGAGGACGAGAGCATGGTCTCAAAGACTTGGGCGGCATATAGGAAACGGCCCTTTTCATCTTGGTAAGAAGGTGCGCGGTACGAGCTGATGAAGTAAGGTGCTTGGATATCTTCGGCCGGCATATCAAAACGGATATGACCCTCCACCTCAAAAGGCTCCTTCAGGCGATTCCTTGTGGGAAGAGGGCGGGCTGGGACGGCACCGTAGTGTTTTTTGGCAAGCTCTTTGGCTTTATCAAGGGTAATGTCCCCCACTAAAACCAGGACCGCGTTCCCGGGCGCATACCACGTACGGTAAAAGGCCCGGGCATCATCAAGGGTGAGGGCCTTTATTTCATGGGGCCACCCAATCATGGGAAGGCGCCTTGGCGCTGCGCGGTAGTAAAGACTGTTGGCAACTTCGCTGTAACGTCCCAGGGGATCGTTATCGATGCGCATGCGGCGCTCTTCTAAAATGACGTTGAGTTCTGTTTTTGCTTGCTCTGGAAGACACTGCAAATCGCGCATGCGCTCGGCCTCAAGCTTCATGACAAGCTCAAGGTGCGGGGTTGCCACAATCTGATAGTAGTTGGTGAAATCATGGGAAGTCGACGCATTTTGAAGGCCGCCAACTTCTTCGATCAGACGGGTCATCTCGGCGGAAGCCGTGCCCCTAGGACCTTTAAAACGCAGGTGCTCCAGGTAATGGGCAAGGCCTGATTTTCCGGCCGGGTCGTCGTTTGCCCCGACCTTGAACCACAAAAATTGGCCCACCACGTTGGCCCGGTGATTTTCAATCACCACAACCTTTAATCCGTTGGCAAGGGTAAAGGTTTGTGGATTGTAAAGGCCTGCCTCCAGGGGGGGCGTGCCTCCCCAAAGACAAAGACCAATAAGGGCTGCTTTTAGTTTTTTTCCCCATAACGTCATGAAGATTCTCCCGAAATAAAGCGTTAGTTTGTGGCGTCAACAGGACCTGTACTTGTCACATTTTTCAAGCGCGTCTTTTCGGCTGCGGGATCAATCGCCTCTTTGGCGGCTTTTTCATCGGTCCCAAATAAAGAAGGCACGTCGTCTGTTCGGTCTTTGGTTGGTCCTTTTTCAAGGGCTTCAATCTTAGTTGTTTCCGCTTTGTGGTGGGCTTGGGACAGCAAGGCTTGTTCGGCCGCGGAGGCGGACGTGTCTGCTTTGTGAGAGGCAATGCCGAGATGTTCGCGCGCTTCGTGATCGGCGTCCTTGTCATGCAAGGGTTTAGCACCGGGCTTTGGCGGCGCAAGATTAATGCTGGGAGGCACCTTCAAAGACAAAGGTTGGCGTGATTCAATGGTGTATTCATCGGGTTCGTCCCGCTTGAGCCCCATGATTTCTTTGGTTTTGTCACAGCCTGTGAGGAAAATGCTCACCCCTACACACAAAAGGGTTAAAGGTCGTACGAAGGTCATTCAGAAGATCTCCTTGATGCCAAAAAATTATCCAAAAGAATAAAGCCTACACCGATTGTTATCGCACTATCGGCAAGATTAAAAGCCGGAAAACCATACTGGTGCCAGTGGAAAAATAAAAAGTCAATCACCGCTCCCAGTTGCAGGCGGTCAAGAAGGTTTCCAAGCGCCCCCCCCACCATCAGGCCAAGACCGATGGCCAAAAGCTTGGTGGGCGCCTTGAAAAGCCAAAACAGTAAAAAAAGCGAGATTACCACACTCACACCGCACAAAATCCACACGCCCATCTGGGTGTCTTGACGAAAGAGGCTAAAGCTCACCCCACGGTTAAAGGCCAGCACGAGATCCCAAAAGGGGGCAAGGGTAATGGTGCGCGGGGGATCCATAACGACGTTCATGATCAACCACTTGCTCAGTTGGTCCAGGAAAAAGGCGCCCGTCATGGCAACACATCCCCAAAAGCTCGGTCTTGAAAAAGCGCCTCTCATGGGCGGACTCCTTGTGTGACAGCGTCTGTGCAGCGCATGCACAGGGTGGGGTGGTGTGCGTCGCGTCCGACCTCTTCAAGCACTTGCCAGCAACGCGCGCATTTTTCGCCTTTAGCTTTTTCAACAACGACGCCTATGGAGGGGACGTCACTTAACGTATAAGCGTCCGTTGGCACGGCGTCCTGCTTGATCTCCAGGTTCGAGACAATGGCCAGTGTGTGCCAAGGCTGATTTGGGTCTAGGAGGCCTTCGGGATCATAGATCACAAGACGTGCTTGAAGGCTTGATCCCACAAGACCAGACGCGCGCGCTTGTTCAAGGGCGCCCGTCAAAAGACGTCTTTGTGTCCTGACAGTCTCAAACGCGGCGGCAAGATCGGCGTTTTGCCACAGGGCAGGGGGCGTCTCGAAGGTCTCTAAATGAACGCTGCCCGTGCGTCCCATGGAAAGCCAGGCTTCTTCGGTTGTAAAGCACAGCACAGGCGCAAGCCAACGCAGAAGATATTCTAAAAGATGGCTCATGACCGTGCGCGCTGCGCGTCGTTGAAGGCTTGTGGGCGCGTCGCAGTACAGCACATCTTTGCGGATATCAAAATAAAAGGCTGAGAGGTCCACGGCGCAAAACGTATGAAGGGCGGCAAACCACTGCTGATAGGTGTGATCGGTCGTTGCCTCCATCATACGGGTATGAAGCTCTGTGAGGCGGTGAAGGATATACTTCTCAAGGTCTGGCAAACCCTCGTAGGAAAGCCTTTCTGTTGTCGGGTCGAACCCATGAAGGGCACCCAGCAAATACCGAAGGGTATTGCGAAAACGTCGGTAAAGATCTTCTTGGGATTTCAAGATTTCAGGGCCCACGCGGTAATCATCACTGTAATCGCAGTTCATGACCCACAGCCGCAAAATCTCAGCGCCGCTTTTAGAGATCACGCTTTGGGGATCAACGCCGTTACCAAGGGATTTAGACATTTTTTGCCCTTTTTCATCAAGGGCAAACCCGTGGGTAATGACAGACCTAAAAGGAGCACCCCCTCGGCTGGCGCATCCTAAAAGAAGAGACGTTTGAAACCAACCGCGGTGTTGGTCAGAGCCTTCAAGATAAAGGTCTGCAGGCCAAGATAACTCTTCGCGCGCCTCAAGAACAAAGGCTTGGGTCGCGGCAGAATCAAACCATACGTCTAAAACGTCCTTGATTTGGGTGTAGTCATCGGCTGCGTACGCGTCTCCTAAAAACCGGCTTGGATCGCTTTTAAACCAGGCATCACACCCCTCAGTGGCAATGGCGGCCACAATGCGGGCGTTGACAGCGTCGTCCTTAAGGGGCTGCCCCGTTTGCTTGTGAAGGAAAAGAGGAAGCGGGACCCCCCACGCGCGTTGGCGTGACAGGCACCAGTCAGGGCGACCGTCTACCATGCTGCGGATACGGTTGCGAGACTGCGCAGGATACCATTTGACGTCCTCGATGGCGCTTAAAGCTTTATCGCGAAGACGACCCTTGTCCATGCTCAGGAACCATTGGGGCGTGGTGCGGTAGATAAGAGGGGCTTTGGAACGCCACGAATGGGGATAGCTGTGGGTCAAAGACGATACATGTAAGAGGCGACCGTGACGCGATAACGCCTCAACTATGACAGGGGCAATTTTGAAAATATGTTGGCCTGCAAAAGTCGGTACAGCGTCAAGATAGACGCCGTCTTCGCCCACGGTTTGAGGGATCTCAAGGCCGTGGCGTTTTCCTAAGACAAAGTCTTCGGGGCCGTGGCCAGGGGCGGTATGCACAAGTCCCGTTCCTGCGTCCGTTGTGACGTGCTCGCCAGGCAAAAGAGGTACGTCAAATTCGTAACCACTTTCCCACAGGCAGTGGCGGCAAAAAGCCTGATCAAGGGCGCGCCCTACGAAGGTTTTCAGCACGTGGGTTTGGCCAATGCCGACTTGACTTGCAACACTCTCGATCAGGTCTTTGGCGATAATAAAGCGCTCCCCGACAACAGCGAGCGAGTCTTTAAGGACGGCGGCGACCTCCACCAAGGCGTAAGTAATCTCGGCGCCGTACGCAACAGCCCGGTTACCAGGAAGGGTCCAGGGCGTTGTGGTCCAGATGAGGACGCTTGCGCCTTCAAGATCTGTGTCTGCGCTTTTCGACACAGGAAAGCGCACGAAAAGGGAGGTAGATGTGTGGTCGTGGTATTCGACTTCGGTATCAGCAAGGGCGGTCTTTTCAACAACTGACCACATCACGGGGCGCACCCCCTGGTAAAGCTCTCCTGACATGAGGAGCTTTAAAAGTTCAGCGCTGGTGGTCGCTTCTGAGGCAAAGTCCATGGTATTGTAGGGGTGCTCCCAATCGGCCATCATTCCCAGGCGCTTTGACTCTTCGCGCTGGACGTCCATCCATTTTTGGGCGAACAGACGACACTCTTGCCTGAACTCCAGAACGTCAATTTCTTCTTTTCGTTTGCCTTTTTTGCGGTAGGCTTCCTCGATCTTCCACTCGATGGGAAGACCGTGGCTATCCCATCCTGGCACGTAAGGCGCGTCGAACCCTTGCATCTGTTTATACCGCACCACTACGTCCTTAAAAATACCTGTAAAGGCATGCCCAATATGAAGGTGGCCGTTGGCGTAGGGTGGGCCCGCATGCAAGATAAAGGTCGGGCGCCCCTTGGACGTTTTACGCAGCTCTTGGTAAAGATTAAGCCTTTGCCAATGCTCAAGGATGCGCGGCTCCATCTGGGGCAAATTTCCCCGCATGGGAAAAGAAGTGCTGGGTAAAAAGACAGTATCTTTGTAGTCGGTCATGAGCGGGGGACCATCCATATGTCGTGGTTCAAACATCAAAAAGACTCTAGTCATCCTCGCCCCAGAAAGCAAGGAGGTCCTTAGGTTGAGCGATCAAAGATTCAGATTGGTGCGCGCGCCAGGGTATGATAAAAATGAGGGCTTAATCAGTGGAAGTCACACATGCGCACCCTTATTGAAGGATCTTTTTACGGTATCGTGATTTTTACCCTTTTTGTAGGACTTTTTTACGCCTTCAAATTTGAAAATAAACCTTTGGTTTTAAACGTTTTAGCAAGACTCTATTTCGACAAAACCTATTACCTTAAAACCTATCCAGAAGTTGCACAGGCAGGCGTTGATCCTTTTGAGCACTATATGAGCGTGGGGTGGCAAGAAGGTAAAAATCCCAGAGCAGATTTCGATGAACATTTTTATCGTAATTTTCAGTTTAAAGGGGGAGAAAGTCGCTCGGGTCTGAACGCTATTCAATACCACATGCGTGCCCTTTTGCATTTTCGAAAAGAACCCACTTATGTAGGTGATATGAAAAAGGCAATCCCTTTAAAAAATCCAAAGTATTATCTAACCTTGATCGCGATTTTTAGAGACGAAGCCCCGTACCTCAAAGAATGGATTGAATTTTACCGGCTTCAAGGGGTCGAGCATTTTTATCTGCATAACCATCTGAGTCAAGACAATTACAAAGAGGTGCTCGCCCCCTATATCCAAGAAGGCATTGTCGAGCTTTTGGATGTGATAGAAGAACCCAAAACAAAAGAAAAATGGGATAGTTTCCAAGAAGATCTTTATAACGACGTGATTAAGAGAATTGCCCAAAACGTTGAATGGGTGGTGGTGGTTGACACCGACGAGTTCCTTTATCCATTGAAGGCGGATCGCTTGAGTGAGGCGCTTAAGGCATACGATGATTTGGCCTGCTTGAGTGTGCCTTGGCAAATGTTCGGAAGTGGGCAGGTGGAGCGCCACAGACCTGACAAACTTTTGATCGAAGAGTTGACCATGGCAAATCCCAATAAAGATAGTTGCATCAAGAGTATCATGAAACCTCGGTATGTTAAGCGCTTGGGAACGGTGCATTTTCCAAGGCTGCAACCAGGCTTTGCCCAAGCAAACGAGAGACGGCAATATTTTGAAGGATTTAAACATCCCCAAACAAATCAAGAGCCTGAAATCTTTAAACTCAATCATTACTGGGCCAGGGACTGGGCCTTTTTCAAAGAAAGGAAACTTTCAAGAATTCATATTGTGGGTAAAGACCTAAGCGGCGACGAGTTACAAAAGAAGGTCCAAGAACAAGTCGATCGAAACAATGGGTACTCTCTTGAAAAACAAACAGATATTCTAAGATTTGTCCCCGCGCTTAGGAAAAGGATGCAATTGAGCTAATCCCATGAAGCATTTGTTAAAAAGGCGTTCATGGTCTTTGGGGCTTATTGTGCTTGGCGTCGGGCTGTTTTACGCGTTCAAGTGCGAAGATAAGCCTATTGTTTTGAACGTGCTCGCGCGCTTCTATTTTGACAAAGACTATTACCTAAAAACCTATCCCGATATCGTAGCCACTAGCGTTGACCCTTTTGAACATTATATGACGACGGGATGGCGTGAAAGGAGAAACCCAAGAGCTGACTTTGATGAAACTTTTTACAGAAACTTCAATTTTAAAGGAAAAGAGCGCCGTCTTGGACTAACCCCCTTTCAACATCACCTGCGAGCCCTTTTGCATTTGAAAACAGAGCCAACGCACATCGCCGATATTAAAAAAACAGTGCCCCTTGAGAATCCCAAATACTTTTTGACGCTTGTGGCTATTTTTAGAGATGAAGCCCCCTATTTAAAAGAGTGGATTGAATTTTACCGTCTGCAAGGGGTAGAGCATTTATATCTTTATAATCATCTGAGCAAAGATTCTTACAAGGAAGTACTTGCCCCCTATGTCAAAGAAGGTATTGTTGAACTTCATGAAGTAACGCATGAGCCTCAAACTCTTAAAGAGTGGCACAACTTACAAATAAGTGTTTACGATGAAACAGCAAAGAGAGTCGCTCAAGACGCTGAATGGTTGATCGTCGTTGATACCGATGAATTTTTATATCCCACACAAGCACATTCCTTGAAAGAAGCGCTGTCAAACTACCATGACGTTGCGTGCTTGAGTGTGCCGTGGCAGATCTTTGGAAGCAGCAATGTACAGCGCCTTGAGCGGAACCACCTGTTGATTGAAGACTTGATCATGGCAAATCCCCAAGAAGATACGTTTGTAAAAAGTGTCGTCAAACCGCGATGCATCTCAACCTTCACAGATCCTCATTTTCCGGTTCTCAAGCAAGGCTATGCACAAGCAACAGAAGATAAAACTTATTTTCACGGGGCTCATGCGCCAAAAGTCACACATGGTTCCTTTAAACTCAACCATTATTGGGCAAGGGATTGGACCTTTTTTGAGGAAAGGAAATTATCCCGGGTGCATATGGTGAAAAAGGATCTATCCTTTGAAGAGCGTGAAAAGGCCGTTCATTCAAAAATAAATGAAAATGTGTCAAACTCTCTTAAACCAGAAACTGACATCTTGCGCTTTGTGCCCGCTTTGAAAAAACGTATGGGTTTTGCGCCCTCGGCATAAGAGTGTGACTAAAGAAGTGCTTTAGTCGGCCCCTTTAAGGGTGCGTTCTTTTTGACGTTGCCAGTCGCGTTCTTTCATGGTTTGGCGCTTGTCGGCCATTTTTTTACCTTTGGCGATCCCAAGCTTGAGCTTCACAAGACCGCGGCCGTTAAAATAAAGGGCGATGGGAATCAAGGTATACCCTTTGCGTTGTACGGCGCTGATGAGGCGTTTGATTTCACGGCGCCGGATCAGCAGTTGCCGGGGGCGCTTGGGTTCGTGATTGAAGCGGTTGGCGCCAAGATACTCGGCAATATTAGCGTTAAAAAGATAGAAAATGCCTGCCTTTTCAGCGGCGTGCGCTTCGACAATGCTGGCTTTACCTTCACGCAGCGACTTCACTTCACTTCCCACCAGCATGAGGCCGACCTCGAGGGTTTCCTCGATAAAATAATCGAAGGTGCCGCGTCTGTTCTCTGCAATGGTATCGCCGTTCTTACGTAACATCTTGTCCTTCTTATGCGTCCAAAAGCTCTGCTGTGATGAGCGCGTCTTTAATGAGGCGTGCCTCCTTGGGGGTTGGTGGCACAAGGGGCAGGCGCATCTCGTCTCTACAATGCCCTAAAAGGGATACTGCATATTTAACAGGAATAGGATTTGTTGTACAGAAAAGCGCTTTTGTGAGGGGAAAAAGACGATCCCGGATGCGCGCGACCTTTGCAAGGTCCTGGGCGTACCACGCGTCGTGAAGGGCGGCGTAAAGTTTGGGCGCAACGTTGGCGGTCACAGACACAGTTCCGTCACCCCCTTGGGCAAGAAACGCCACAAAAGTCGGATCTTCCCCTGAAAGAAGCGCAAAGCGGTCTCCAAAACGCAAGCGCAAGGAAAGGGGCCACGACAGCGTATCTGTCGAATCCTTGAGGGCCGCGATCCGGGGCAAATCCGCAAGTCTGGCGAGTGTGTCATCATGCAGAGCCCCGCCCGTGCGCCCAGGATTATGATAAATCATAAGAGGGAGCGCCGCGGCGTCGTGGACGGCCTTCATGTGTAAGAAAAGACCTTCTTGATTGGGTTTGAGGCATGGAGGGGTCAGGACCATGAGAGCGTCTGCGCCTTCTTTCTCGGCCTGGCGTGCTAAAAAAACGGCGTCCTTGGTAGTAAAAGTGCTGGCGGCGGCAATGAGGGGCAGGCGCCCGCCTGTGCTCGCGCGGGCGCGCCGGATCAAAACGCGGTGCTCCTCATGGGAAAGGCTTGGGCCTTCGCCCGTACATCCGCCCACCACAAGCGCGCTTGTTCCCTGGGCCAAATGCCAGGCCACAAGCGCCTCAACGGCGCCTTCATCTATTTGATCTTTAAGAAAAGGTGTAATAAGTGCCACAATTGATTTTTTGAACATGGAAATTGGGACTGATAACGGCTAAAATCACTTCACCATAGCGTTGTAAGGGATAGGCAGCAAGGTGTTTATAAGCCAAGTAACCAAGTGTTTGGTCGCGGTAGTAAGTGTGATTGGGCTGACCGCACAAGGCGCCGGCGCCCAGGGATGCGCTGAAAAACTTAAAGAAGCGTTCGAGCATAAGAACCTACGTTCCGCCCTCACGCTTTTTGAAGGGGGTAGGTGCCCGTTGGAAAAACAAGTCATTCGGTGGCACTATATGAGGGACGGCTCAAGCGAGCTTTCTTTTTCAGACTATACGCAGTTTATAAAAGCCCATGCCAATTGGCCCTGGATTTTTAAGCTTAAAAGGGGGGCTGAGTCCCGAATAAAAGACGACCACGACCCGCGGGAACTGTTGGCGTGGTTTGACGAGCATTCGGTCAGAACCTTGCAAGGGGCAGACGCTTATCTGAGGGGGATCAAAGCCCATCACCCTGAAAAATTCAAAGAAAAAGTACTGGAATTGTGGAAGGAAATTTCCTTAACCCGCGAGGAAACGGCTGATTTTATCCGTCAGTATGGGAAGTATTTAACGCCAAAAGATTATGTTGCGCGCGCGCGCGCCTTTTTGGCAAAGTCGGACGTCGCTCCCGCTACGATCCTGAGCCAGTACCTAGAGGGCAAAGAGCGTCTTTTATTACAAGCCTGCGCGGCCCTTCAACAGGGCGACAAAAACGCCGAGAAGCTTTATCACAAGGCTAAAGTTTCTTACAAAGACGACTTTGATTTGCGTCTTTCTTTCCTCACGTGGCTTCGTAAAAATAAGGATCTGGACGGCGCCAAATATTTGTTGCGTCATCCAAGACTAACAGCGTATGCACCTGCCTACGTATGGAAAGAAGCGCACATTTTGCTGAGGCGTGCCCTTGAAAAAGGCAATAAAGATCTGGCCCAGCGTCTGTCCTACATGGGAGAGAGCACCTCTGGAGAAGACTATGCTCAGGCGCAGTGGCTAAAGGGATACTTCCTTTTAAAAGCAAATCCGGGCGCTGCATACGAGGTTTTTGAAAAAACCCACCGCACAGTCGTGAGCCCCATTAGCCGCGCGCGCTTTGCCTATTGGTCGGCCGTAGCCATGGAAAAGAAAGATCCCCAAATGGCAGCGCTATGGTACAAGCGCGCCATGCGTTATCCGTCAACCTTCTATGGGCAGCTTGCCGCCACTAAGCGTAAAGAAGATTTGCCTCTTCCCGTGGGGATGAAGGTCGATCAGGCGCTTTTGAAGAAACTGAAGCAGGACGAGCGTTTTCAAGCGGCGAAATCCTTGTTTGCTGCGGGTCGTAACCGAGATGGCAGTGAATTTTTGTTCATGATGATTAAAACCGCTGAGTCCGCTGACGAGCGTTTAGCAATCTTAAAGCTTGCCTCTCAAATTTCTACCACAGAGGTGGTCGGTCTTGCCAAAGAAGCGTCCTTAAAGGGAGAGGTTTATTATCAAGAAGCCTATCCGTGCCTTTCCACGAGCCATGACAAGGCGCTTGCGTCTGTGTGTCCTGCGCTTTTGCACGCGGTGATTCGTAAGGAAAGCAACTTTAAGAGTAACACTACAAGTTCGGCGGGTGCTATGGGCCTTACCCAAATGCTGCCCTCAACGGCCAAGGCACTCGCAAAAGATTTGAACATGCCTTACAGCCATGATCGTCTCTTAAGCGATGATGTCTTCAACGTGCAGGTGGGCGCGGTTTATCTCAAGTCCCGGCTTGATGAGTTCCAAGGAAATGAGGTCCTTGCCCTTGTGTCCTATAACGCGGGTATCAAGTACGCCCTTGAATGGGTCAAGATGTTTGGGGATCCCCGCACAGAAGTGGATCCCATTGAGTGGGTCGAGATGATTCCTTTTGGTGAGACAAGAAATTACATACACCGCGTTTTAGAGAGCAAGTATGTTTATCAAAAACTATTGGAGGCCAGTCCTGATTTGCTCATGGCCGTACGTCAAGACGAGGTAAAACAAGAGAAAGGGCGGTTAAGAAAAGTCAGCAAAACGCAGAAAAAATCACTCAAAAGGAGTGAGTGGGAGAATGAAGACGCCTTAGATGAAATCCCTGAAGAAGTGTTGGAGGGTGAAAAGGGGCAAAAACTAAAGCCTGTCAAAGCCAAAGGACAGTCAAAGACGACACCTAAGAAACTTTCCCATAAAAAAGAGAAAGGTTGTTCCAAGAAGTCTCAAGCCCTTAAGGCGGCATAAAAAAAAGTTTTTTCTGCCTTGAGAGTCCGGAACTGTGAAAAGCGCTGCCCTAAGAGGTTCACAGGCACACTCGTTCCAATAAATCCTCATCTACCCGCACACCATGTCAACGCAGACTAGATTAGTTTTCAAGGCCTGGATGGATGTCCTCGCCTTCCAACCCTAAGGCATAGATAAAACCAGCCTGCATGTCGTGATCTTGGGATACCGACGCAGGTGCAGGGCCTTCGCTAAAAAGATCTTTAATAAAGTCGAGCATTGGTGCATCCCCTGTTTTATTTTTTTGCTATACTTATCTTAGCTTGTTCTAAGGGTTAAAGAAAAATTAATTCACAGGAAACACAGTATAAGGATGTCTTATACTAAGAGGTGACGAACGCCAAAGAGCTCAAGGGGCGTCTCACGAGTGAGAGAGCGGTTTGATGCAAAAATCAGTGGAAAAGGTTACTTGATTTCCCATTGGGTTGGAATCTGGGTGTCGATGGTGCTTGTTACATAAGTTAAATAACCATGGTAGTCGTTCGACCTTGAAAAAGATTTAATTTTTTCAAGCTCATGGTCACTGTATACAGAAATTTCTTTGCTGGGATTTACGCGACTGCTGTTTTCAGTGGCGTCGTTATAAGCCTGTACACAGTTTCGGATGGTGCGGCTACCCTTATAGAGTTTTTTCACGGAAATAGAAAGATTGTGTGGTTTTGCGGGAGTCTGATTCAGTGTTTCTGGCATCACTGAAAATGCAAGAGGTTCTGTTCCGCTGTTGCAGGTCATGGCACACCATTTAGCGATTCCATACCGACCAGAAAGTGAAAAACCACTCAGATCTTCAAGCTTTTTTTTCAACGAGGCCTCTGTAGGATGTTTGATATCCCATTCAGCCGTTGCGCAGGTTTTTCTATTACACAGCACATTACAGTGTAACCCCTTTTGAATGGCACTTCTGGTCAAATAAGTGGCCTTAAGGGTCAACGCCAGAGCAAGGGTGACCGGTTCACAAAAGGCTGAGGTTGAAAGGCATGTGAGGCCGAGTAAAAAAACAGGAATGACTTTTTTATTCATCTTAAATAACTTCCAGCCGGATCATTCCTTTTATAAAAGAAAAACATTAACAGTTGGTTGCGAAAATCTCTAAGGAAAGGCTCATATGGTTAGTTTTAAAGCCTGCCTTTCATGAAGAAGGGTGTCATGAAGACGGATGTGGAAAAAAATCCTTTTTAACGAAAACCAAAAACGAAGCCTTGCATCAGGGAACGAAATATGGTTAATGTAATTTTGCTTTTTGGGGCGTCGCCAAGCGGTAAGGCACCGGTTTTTGGTACCGGCATGCGCAGGTTCGAATCCTGCCGCCCCAGCCATCTTTCTTTATCCCTTATTAAGACGCGGCTTTCCAAACAGGTATCCCTGACCATAGTCGAACTGATAATCAAGAATCTCAAGAAGATCCTTTTCCTCTTCAACTTTTGTTACAATCACATCCATTTTATGATGGGTTGCGCGTTCTTGAAAAGCGCGCAGGCTCAAAGGAGGATTTTCCTCGTTCAGGGCCTCAATCATTAGATGAATGTCAACTTTTAGGAACTGGACCGCGTACCGCTTAAGTTTATCAAAATCAACGCCCGCAAGTGTCGGGACGTGATCGGCTGAAAAATGACATCCTTTTTCGGCAAGCTTTGACAGGGCAGCGAGGGTTGGGGGATCCTCTTTCACAAGATCTTCATATTCAACCTCGAAGATCAAGTTAGGGGCTAGGGTTGCGTTGGACGCCAAAAATTCGATGAAACTCTCTAGGAACATTTTGTCACGCAAGGTTGCCAAAGAAAGATTGCAAAAGAACTTTACCGAAAGGTCTTTCTTGAGGGCCTTACGTACCAACTGAACACAGCGAAAAAGAAGGGTGTTATCAATAATGCGCATAAAATCTCGCTCTTCGGCAATGTCAATGTAATGGTCTGGTACCACAACATCACCGTTCTCATCACGCAGCCTTGAGTAGCACTCGAACCCGCGCATTTTTCTTTGGGGAAGGCTGACAATGGGCTGCATGAGCATCTCAATACGATCTTCGCTCAGCGCGTCCTTGATAATGGTGAGAAGCTGCTCAGGCGTGTGCTTGCGTGCGTCTAATTCTTTGGTATTGTGGGGTGCTTGACGTGTTTGTGAGATAGTCGTGAAGGATGGAGTTTTAGACTCTTCAGGTTCAAGAATAACAGGCCTATGTAACCCTGAAGTTGGCACAGACGAAAACACTTGCTTGTGTTCTTCTTCCACCATGTGATGAATGAGCGTTTGCAGAAGTTTAATTTCACTGATTACCTCTTCAGAGCCGTGCTCTGCTTGATGTTCATCGATGCGATTTAATTTTTGGACGATGCTGGCTTGCAGCTCATAAAATTGATGAAGGGCTTTTGAAAGATGCTCTTGCTGTACGGAGCGTAAGTATGAGTCCAGAAGAAAAATCATCAAAATCATGCAAATGGCGCCAACGGTAAAGGACTCAACGTTGGTAAAATGGGCAAAAAATGACGCTCCTAAAGCTAAAAGTCCCGAAACCAACGCACAGCCCCCCAAAAGGGGTAAACTTAACGAACGCATGAGATCCCTAAGGTTTCTTTTGATGACATCATTTATTGTTGAGGATTAGGGCCGTGACTTCAAGCCAATTTTGAGAATGTATCTCATAATTTTTGCCACAGCTTCGTAGTATTCCATGGGAATTTCTGCGCCTTCTTTGACGCTAGCGTAAAGAGATCTTGCAAGGGGAACATCCTCAACCAAGGGAATACCAGCATCCCTTGCTAATTTCTTCATATGCTGAGCGCGGTGATCAATGCCCTTAGCAACCAAAATCGGGGCATTCATTTTTGAGATTTCATACCGCAGGGCAACGGCGTAGTGGGTGGGGTTTGTCACAATGACCGTAGAAGAGGCCACGTCTTTTGCAAGGTTCTTTTGAGCTTGGTTGTGACGAAGTTGACGCAAACGCTGCTTGATGTGGGGGTCCCCTTCTGATTCTTTCATTTCGTCTTTAATTTCTTGCCGTGACATTTTCATTTTTTGGAAAAATTGGTACTTTTGGTACGCGTAATCAAGAATTGTAAATCCTGCTGTCATACAGGCAACGGACAGAAAAAGTGTATAGGTCAGATGTTGGAGATGTTCCATTTGGGCAGGGATAGATAGATCTAGTAAACGGTCCATCTTGTCGTATTCGCCCTGCAAACTTATGTGGGTGATGATGCATACAAGAGAGAACTTAAGAGCTGTCTTTAGAAACTCCACAAGGCCCTGAAGGCCAAAAAGACGTTTAAAACCCTTGAGAGGGGAAAGCTTGTCGAGCTTTGGTTTTAGGGATTCGGTCGAGATGAGCAGTTTTGATTGGGCAAGGCCTCCTGCAATACTGACGGACATCAAAATGATGCCTGGGATTCCTACAAACCACACAATATCCCAGAGGACGTCTTTGAGGACTTCCATTAAGGCGTGTGCGTCAGCAAAAGCAATGCTTGATCTCTCAAAGTACTTTCCTAGGGCGACCGCAAGATTCTTGCTATAATCAGGAAGACCGCTTGCCACTAAAAAAGTAGCCGTTGCAAGGATCAGGCAGTTACCCCATTCCTTTGAAAGGGCGACTTGTCCTTTTTCTCTTGCTTTTTCAAGGCGTTGATGTGTCGGGTCTTCGGTCTTCTGCGACGGGTCTTCTTGTTCGTCACTCATGACCCCTCCTTAAGGTTGAGGAAAAAACTCCGTCGTTTTTCCCGAGAGGTAGTCACGCGCAAGCCCTGCCCATTCGCGCGCAGCCCGTGACCACGTTTGAAAGTTTTTATTGATGTTAAGCGTAAAGGAGAACGACACAGTTTTGGGTGCCAAATAATCAACGGGATAAGGAATCACCTGCCATCCAGCCGCCCTGAAGTCAGTGACAGCACGGGGCATATGGGCTGCAGACGTGACCAAAAGCCACCTATCTTGGACACTAGGCTTAACGAGTTGATAGGAGAATGAAGCATTTTCTCGAGTGTTGGTAGATTTGTCTTCAACAACAAAGCGCGCCGTGTCAATACCAAGGTCGCTCGCCACATCAAGGGCCATTTTAGCCTCACTCTGGGCATTCTTGACGGCCACACCGCCCCCCGTAAAGAGAACAGGCAGGTGAGGGTTTTTGCCCACAAGGCGGTAAGCCTCAATAAGACGTCCCCCAGCAGAGGTGTAGCACGTTGTCTCACGCTCCACGGAAAGGGGACGATTGAAGCTGCCTCCTAAAATAATCATCCCTTTAAGGTCTAAGGGAAGTTGTGTTGGCTGACCAAAGCGATTTTCAAGGGTCGACAGCATCCAAGGGGCGAGGGTCGTTAGACCCACAAGTAAGAAAAAAATTAGCCCGATCATGAGGGTCATGCGTGCTGCTTTTTTGCGTTTGAAAAGCATAAGAATGACGGCGATCCCCAAAAGAGCAGCAATCAGGAATTCGGCTTCAATAAGAAAACCAAAAACCGTGTGATAAAAACGCTCTAGCATCAAGACTTACTTTGTATCTTCAATGGGGGGCGGTGTGTGATTGTCGTCGTCATTTTTTTTCTTCTCAAGGGCAAGGTCTGGACCGCCAAGACCTTGATCGAGGGCAATAGCGGCGGGAGGGGCTGGGCGCGTCAATGGGTCAGATTTCTTTTTCCTGGGGTCCTTGGGGCGGAACACTTTTCCTTCATTGGGCGATGCTAAATGCTGGGTGGCACCTGTGAAAGACTGGGAAGACGAAGATGATCCTTCATAGATGGAATAGGTTAAAGGCCCTTGAGCGCCTTCGCCTTCTTGATCAGCGTCGACTGGGGCAAGAAGCTCTTCGGGGGGCTTAACTTGTTGAACGGCGGGAAGCCCTTGGGACGCGGAGGTGGAAATACTATAAGATTGTTCGTCAAGGGTACCATCCAAGGGAAGGGGGTCAGCGGGGACAGATGAGGGTGCGTCATTGCTTGGTCCTTCATCAAAGACCTCAGCGCCTCCAGCTTCTTGTGCGTGCGTCTCTTCCACAAAAAAGCTTGAAAGCATCATGATCATCATAAAAGAAAAAAAGTACGTCATTATTAAGTCTCACTTGTTCTTTGGGCAGTGTAGCCTGGAAAATCATAAAACGCATTAAAAATTTACAAGAACAAAATCTGTTTAAGATGAAATGAGTCAATCACAAGAGCTGCCGGTAGATTGCTCAAAAAAATGTTTTGAAGAAAAAAGGTCTTCTTCGTGAAAAGGACGCGGCGGATGCAAACGAAAGTCACCCCAATCTGAATAAAGAGCATTGACAAAAGATATAATAAAACACAGTGTTTTTCGTTATAACCTAATAAAGGAGATAGGTTGCATGCTAAAAAAACTAGTGATTTTGCTGTCCTTTGTGATCGCTCAAAATGTTTTGGCGACAAGCGAAGGAGAAAAGGAAGAGGGGTCGGCGCTATCCCGTGTGGCGGCCACGTCTGAAGGCGGGGCCCCTGTCACGCTGACCCTGCATCTCATTAACCGCAATGTTGGCGAAGAATCGTCCCATAACGATTTTTGGCAATGCCAACAAATTGCAAGGCAGGCCTTCCAACCAAGGTATACTTTTGATGAAAAAGAGTATTTCACCTTTAAAACAAAAGCAGAAGACCATTTTGGCCCTAGTGGTTTCAATGAGTATGGGTATTATCGTTACAATGAGCTAAAGCTTCTTTTTGATGTAGAGCTGGGCGATCAAGACCAAACCACAAAAAGAAAAGGGGTTTCTTCTTATTATAATCCAAAGAATTTTATCAATAAGTTCTTTGATCTTTCTGTTCACATGACCCCAGAAGAGTTTGCACAGTTCTCTCGTTACGATATGAGCCTGTCTGCAAGAAGTTTACGCTTTCCAGAAACCTACACATCGGCCAGACCCAAAGTGCTAGGATCTACCTATGGATCTGGCGATTTTTGCGTGATGTACCAAGATGCACAAAATGGCTATCATGTATTTCATGCCCTTCGCTTCGTGGCTAGACAGACAGATGAGCTTATTGGCGTGACTGCCTGTGCCTCAGGTTTTGTGGAAGAATACACAAGACAAACAGGTCTTGTTCTCACAAAATACGAAAAAGACTTCTAGTTCAGGCAATGTCCCTCTTTTTCACAAAAAAAGGGGGACACAAGGCCATTTTATTTTTCACACGGCAAGGACAAGTCAAGGCTTTGAACGGCTCGCAGAAAAAATCCTTGTAGGATCATAAAAGACAAAACCTGGTCACGTGCCCCATAGATGATTACTCTCAAGGCACAAGAGGTTCATGAACTATGCGCCTTTTCCCAAAACCGTCGTTCATGGTTCTTTATCTTTTAGCGTATGCGCGCAAGGGCCTTGTTTTGTAAGGGGTTAAAGGTTTTAAAAGAGGTCTTTTGAGTCGTATGGGGCTCCCATGGACGGCGTGCTCTGTGAATCGACGTCGCAAGTTTTTAGGGCAAACGACCCAAAAGGCACCCTATCCAAAGATGCCTAGGGGGCGCGGCAACTCCTGTCTTTTCAGGGCAGGCCAAAAACACCGTTGCCCTTACTGGGAGAGGGTAAGAGGGTAAATCTCAAGACCGATTTCCTGGGTTAAAGAAGGCTTATCATCACCCCCAGCCCACCCAAGATGAATTTTAGGGAGTCTTTCCTCGCCATCAAAAACAAAGCGCAAAAGCTCTGGGTCGTAGTGGATCATAAGGGCATTATCCTTTTCATAGGAGCTTTGATCCTCCCGTAAAACTTGAAGAGCCTCTTGGCATTGGATGGAAAAAGCCCAGGTGTAAGGCATTTGCGGTTCCCAGGTAAACGTCAAGGAAGCCTTTTGGCGATCAGGCTTTTTGATGACCACATGTTGTTGGCGCAGGGTGTTTGCCTTGACAGCGAAAGCCATTTTTATCAGCTCTGTTTGTTGTTGAGGCGTCCCAATCATGGCGTAGGTTGGAGCCTCACCTTCAAGGCCCGTATCTTCTACATAAACGCCGTCGTAAGGCAAACGAGACTCATGATGAGGCCAGTGGGCAAAAATCTGCTTACTCAAACTGTCTGCCTGGGGCTCTTGATTTTCTTCATCTGAAAAAGGATCGCTTTCCTCATCCGATGATCCTTGCCCCCACAGGTGCACGGGGCCTGGGTATGTTCCTTGCTCATCAAAATCAGACCCCGAAAGATCGTCTCCACTGGAGGCCTGAAGAGAAGCAGACAAAAGAATAGCAAACAAAAGTAAGAGATTTTTCATTCCTGGCCTTCCTGTTTTTTTCTAGGGTTCACACCCATGATAACATAAGTGTAAAAAGAAGAGGCCCCCCATGGAGGCCTCGAGGATTACATTTATTTAATGGCCATGAGGGCTGCAAACATGTCCTTTTTGGTCGCAATGGACTTTGTATTCGAAACATAGTGATTTTGAAGTTCAATGAGGTCCGTCATTTTTTCAGCGATATCCACCGTAGATTTCTCAAGGGAATAAGACTGGATTTTTCCCATACCACCCGAAGTAGGCAGACCCAAAACATAGGTGCCCGATTCGTCTGTTTGAATCCACGAGTTTCCAGAAAGGGACTCAAGACGGTCGGGGGCGGCAAAGTTAGCCATGGCGACCTGGGCAATTTTCAGTTCTTGGCCGTTACTGTAAATGGCGGACACTAGGCCTTCCTCGTTGATGCTCACGCTTCTAAAGGTGCCGAATTCACGTCCGTCTTGCTGGATGGTGGGGGCAGAGTACTCGCCAGCGCGGCTTGTCACACCGTCAGCGTCACCAATGGTTCCAAGGTTAAGGGTAATATTTTGGTTTGCAGCGTTGGTCAGTGCGTTATTCCAAGTAATTTGTATCCCCGGGACGACGGCGCCCCCATCAAAGGTCTGTGGTTTCCCATACCCGTCAAAAACCACAGCCAAAGATGTGCCACCGCTATAGGGGTTCCCGTCTGTGCTTTTGGTGATGGTGGCGGCGTCAGGACATGTGATGGCGGCGGTCCACGTGCAAGGGGTGACGGTTGTTTTTGTCCAGGTGACCGTGAGCGTATGACGGGCACCCAGGCTGTCATATATGGGAATGTTGGTTTGTCTTGTATCGTTCACGGCGTCCGTTGAGGGTAAGTTTGCCTGAAGTTTAATGGTGGAGGTCGGGTTGGAAAGGCCGCTCACCTTGCTGACGTTAATGGTTTCAAGAGAACTGATGTCACTGGTCGTGGTCCCAGCAGGAATGGCCCCAGTTTCGTCCGTAGCCCATCCTTGTAAGAAAAGGCCGTTGACGTTTTGTAGGTTTCCTGTTTTGTCAGGAAAGAAGTGACCTGCACGCGTGTACTGAATATCTTTGACGCTGGCGTTGGTGCTGCCCACAAAAAAGCCGTTTCCGGCAATGGCAAGGTGCGTTGCAGAGTTAGAGGTTTCAAGAACACCTTGGGCCGAGACGTTTTGGACAATTCTAGACAGAACGCCGCCTGCGGCAAAGCTGTCGGACGTGCCGGTCACAAGGGTTGAGAAGTATCCGTTGTTTTCTTTGTACCCATGGGTTTGGGCGTTGGCGATACCATCGGATACGGCGCCCGTTGCCTGAGAGTTGGCTTGAAGAGCTGAAACGCTGTCGGAAAAGGTTAAGCCTGGCATAATAAATCTCCTTAATTACATGATCTGATTGTTAATAGGTGTGGTTGTTTGACCATCGGGATTGGAAACGGGGGTGACGTCACTGGACGGCACGGCAAGGGGCTCAGACACAACCTCCTGAGCGTCATCATTTTGGTGAGACATCATCTCGCTTTTAAGGTGTGGCACAATGGCCTGGGGTGTTGGTGAGGGGCCCAAGGGCTGGATGTCATTTTTTGCGCTTTGAATGCTGATGAGGTTCGTGAGGGGATAATCACGCCCGCTGATGCGCATGTGAGGTTCTTTGTTGCGAAAGGACCCGCCAGAGACGCGTCCCATAAAGCTTGTTTCCACTTGAATGGGATGGTCTTTACGGTCGCGCATCATCTCGCCTTTTTCATCAAGGGCAGAAACGCGAAACTTATAAAGTCCTGCTTTCACAGGGTCACCGTTAGAGTCTTTTCCGTCCCAGGGGATCACTTGATGACCATCTTCTGTTTTTTCAATTTTGTGATCGATGGCCTTTATAAGGCGGTCTTTTTCATCGGTAATCACGATGGCGGCAGATTTGGCGTCAGCAGGCGGGATATAGCCAAGCTCGCACTTGTCACCAGGCACGTAGTTAAAAGAGTCCGCTTTGACTTTAACAAAGCTATCGAGCTGGGCAGCTGCCTGCAACAGCCGCCCCGTTTCAAGCCCCCCCGCCATTTGCGAAAGAATGTTCTTAAGCTCCGACATTCCCATGAGCTGGGCAAACATGGAAAACTGCTCGGTCATTTGATTCGCGTCCATGGGCTTATCAGGATTTTGGTGCTTAAACGAGGCGACCATAAGACGCGCCATATCTTCAAACTTGCCAAGGATCATCTCGCTGGAAAGGCCTTGTTTGCCGCCACCGGCACTTTGACGTTTGTCGCGTTGTGCCTCGAGGTGATCAAGGGCTTTTTGCACCTGGGGGCTTTCGTACTGACCGTTGTTGTTAAGAGCGGGAGTATGAGACATGTTGTTTTTCTCCTTTACGCAAGCTGATCTAAGGCGCGTGACTGATCAAGGGTCGGTGCCCCATAGGAGGGGTGTTGAGGCAAGGGAGCTTCTGGATGCGCAAAGAGCTTATTGTCGTGGCTTCCCTCAATGCGCCCCTCTTCACGCCTTTGGCTTTGTTCGCCCCCTGTCAAATTGAAGTCCATGGTCGCATTTTCGTGACCAAAGGCCTCCGCAATAAGACGTTGAAGCTCGCCTGAGTCTTGTCGAAAAAGGTCAAGGGCGTGGTTTTTTTCCACGTGGACCACCGCGTCAAGGCGACCGTCTTGGGTCAGATGAACCCGCACGTCTACTTTGCCAAGATGTTCAGGTTCAAGTTTCAAGTGTAAAGATCCGGCGCGTTCTTTTGTGGGAGGCGTGATCTCTAGGGTGAGGGCGCGCATCTGAACGTCCTGGACCTGGATCGAGGAAAGCGCTGGCTGGGGTAAAGGCGAACTTACTTTTTCGCTAGGCGTTTGGGACGAAGTCATTGGCAAGGGGGAAAAGGTTGTTGGCTCGCTTGCTTTTTGATCGACACCTCTTTCAAGGAAAGACTCTTGAATCAGAGGCGAAGACGCGGGGGCATCTGGCTCAAGTAAGAAAGGGCCCACAGCCGCTTGCGCTGTATCAGCGTCAAAAGCGGCAGGATTGATGCTAGACACGTCATCTGTAAAACCCTTTTCCAAGGACGGTGTGACGCCCAAGATATGGGTTGATGGTTTTTCAGGATGAGCGTCCGTTTGGGACAAAAGAGGAGACGGCGTGTTCACACGTGTGGGTGCGGGGTCTTCTTTTTCTTGTTGCGTTAACGACGCCTCAAAAGAAACAGATGACTCTTCAGAAGGAAAAGCTGCTTTTTCTTCTCTTAAAGAATCCTTATGGGGCAGGTCTTCTTTTGATAACTCGATTTCTTTAGGCGTTAAAGCAGGTGTTTGCTCTGGGCGAGGCATTGTGTGATCTGGCGTGGTCTTTTTCTCTAAAAGAGGATCAAAGGCCTGTGTTTCCCTATGAGGAAGGGAAGCAACGAGACTTTCTGACGTTTCAGGTAGCCGCACAACTGATATTTCTTCCGCGGCAGTGTGGCGGGCTTCTTTCCCATCGAGAATATCCTCTCGCACTGTCTGCGTTAAAAAGGTATGGGCGTCGTCAAACGTGTTCTCTTGGACAGGCGCCACACGGGAACTTTCAATGGTGATGGTTTCCTTTTGCCATTCTTCGGGAAAACTTAGTTTCATAAACATGACAAACGCATCTTCATCACTGAGCTCATCGACTGCCTTTTTATCTTTTGGCGGAAGATCTTGTTGGAGCTGACTGGTTTCATGAATGCCGGGTTCTTTTTGAAGAATTTGGTGAGATGGGTTCATTGGCAATTCTTCAAGCGCACCGTTAGATTCTTCCTCAAGAAAACGGGCAAACCTTTCATCCATTTCCTGATCCGACTTAAAAGAGTCGATCTTTTTAGGCACTGGCATATCCGGTAAATCCATTAGCAAAGCAGTCAAGGCAGCCATGGGTGTTTCCTTTCTCATATAAATCTACTGTGGTCTATGCAAAAGGAGTGCCAAGTGACGAAGTCAGCGCTAATTAGGCAGAGATATGACTGATATGGGTCACTTTATCCCAGATCAAGTGGGCATAGGTACGTGCGTGCACGTCGTCCAGGTGATCCTCAAGACACCAAATCCACGACAGAACCGCGTCCACAAAAAGCCAAGCAAGAAGGCGGTTTTGATCAAGTGCTAGCGTCTTCACGAGGTGACTCAAACGCCGATCGATGATGGCAAGCGGGAAGAGAGTTAAAAAAAGCTCCGGGATGGGGTTACGCATGAAGGGGGCGATGTCATAAAGGGGGTCACCGACAACGCCCTTAGGGTCGATCACCATCCAAGTGTTACCATGTTCAAGGATGTTATCATGATGCAAGTCCCCATGTAACAGCGTGGGATTTTTCGTGGTCTCAAGAAGTGATTGGCCAAGGGCGCGGGCTTTTGCTAAAAAACTGTCGGGAATTGCGGCATAGGTTTTTGAGAGTGCACTAAGCCATCTCTCAAGGCCTGGAAAAGTGCCTGTGGGAGGAAGCGCGTTCCCATGAAGTGTTCCATACACGTGACAAAAGTGATCTGTTGCGGCCACCTCATCTTGCGGAAAAAGCGCGCGCAACGACGTGCCAGGGCAAGCGCGTTCCATGAAAAGCACGTGGGGCGCTGCATCGTAAAGAAGAGGTGCGCCTCTACCAGCAAATGCTTTGAGGGCGCTGGTTTCTTGAATCAGAGGCGCAAATCCTATTTTTAAGACGATGGGAAACTGGTCTTTGAAGCCCTTTAGGACGCAGTGATAGGTCATATTTGAAACGGGCACCAAATCCTGTAGGTGCCACCTTTGACGAAGAGTTTGGATTAGAGAAGGAAGAGCGTCTAACCACTTTCGTCCCTCATGGCCGTGAAGCGCTGTGATGTGATGGAAAAGAGGCGAATCTTCTCCTAAAAATTCATTCATGAACACAGTTCCAAAAATTCATGGGGCAGCAAGCGCATGATTAGGGGCTGATCATAAGGGGGGTCTACGTGGGCAAACGCCACCCAAGAAGAAGGTTCAGCTTTTGTATCTTTGAGTCTTGTACAAAAGAGGGCCTGATAAAGATCTTGAAGGGACGTATTTTTCGGGCCAAAAAGACCTGCCATGTAAGACGTGCCGCAAAGCACCTGTGGCGGCTTCTCAACCCACTCAACGGGGTTTAAAGTACATAGTGGGCCCTTATCATCTGGATGAACGCGAAGATGAATCCACGGTTGATGAGTATCGGTGGGATGCTCGTAAAGCTCAAGAAGGCGAAGGCGCGCAAGATCTTCAAAGCGTTTCATGTTAACGTTTTGCATGCGTTTGATGGCAGGTTCAAAAAGACCTGCGGTGGGCTTTGCCATTTCTTCTTTGATGTCGACATTCCATGTATTTTGCCGGGCGATAAGCTCTTGCCCCTTAGGACTGAGGAAAAAAGCTTCGCAAAAAGCTTCTTTTAAAACGGCAAAATCGGTGGTGAAAAGGGGGGGAAAAGAAAAACGCTTCCTTGCCACCCAGTCGTGAGATGTTTCCCAGACAAGGTGTGGATTTTTGAGATCAAAGACGGTGGAAGTTCTGTGAGGCACAAAAAATGATTTATAAACTCTTGGGGCATTGCCTGCGCCAGGCAAAGGCGTAGTATTTTCTTTGTTATCCATTGAGCATGATAATGGCAGCTGTTTCTTCGATAATAGCGCCTGCTTCCATGGTAATGGCAGCGCCCGCTTCAACGGAAACGTCCACCCCAGCCGTGAGATTCACATCAACGCCCGCTTCTGCGGTGACATCCACCCCTGCGGTAAAGGCAATATCAACGCCCGCATCCCCGTTAATATTCACCCCGGCATTCATGGAGATATCAATCCCTGCCATTTCGCTGATATCGATGCCCGCATCGACGTTAATACTCATGCCAGCCTCAAGATTGATATTTTCACCCGCCGCTAAGGTAATATTTTGTGGTGAAAAAAGAGAGATGCCTTGCATCCCGACCAAAGAAATGAGGCCGTCCACGCAGACCGTTAAATTGCCAGTGACGTTCAGGGTATAATTTCCAGTAACATCTTGGTCAAAATTCCCATTATTGAAATAATATTCGTTGCCCGCAAAAAGCTCTTTGGTCCTGTTGCCGGAAAAAAGCTGAATATTTTGATCTCCTTGGTAAATTTTCCACACGTTATTGCCCTGACCGATTGTGGAATATTTATCGCCCTGCCACACCACCTCAAAGTCGCCTCCTTGATCCACGATCTTGATGCGTTCTCCTTGGTTGATATTGGTGTATTGATTGCCTTCGTTAATGTACATAGACTGGTTGCCGTTGGCAATTTGGAGGCTGTCATTTCCTTTTTGGATGTATTTACTGCGCCATCCTTCCAGGATCGTCAGGGACTTATCGCCCTTAAGCATACATTGGTCATACCCGCCCTCATCCATTTGGTGAAAAAACGTGCCTTTTCCTTGTAGACTGAACCGGCTGCCTGTGCTGATTTTATAGTTGTAATCACCATTGACGATGTAATGGTTGTGGGCGATGGGACCGTGGCTTGAGAGCATGGAAACGTTCAGGTTACCGCCTGTAATTTCAAGGTTATCATCGCCGTCACCGGCTGGCAGGTCCTGGCCTAAGGGGGTGGTTTTTGGTTTGGCGCCGTCTTTGCGTAGAACGGCCGTATCCCGGTTGCCTCGATCGATCCACCACCACTGACTGCCGTATTCAATATGTTCTGTGACATTTTGCTTGATATAAAGGTCATGGTCTTTTTCAGCCTGAAAGTAGACCTGTTCGGACCCTTTTAAGTCTTCGTAACGAAATTCGTTATAGTTATCGGGTCCGCCCATTTTGGTTGAGTGGCTTTTTATGGTGCTTTTTGTGGGGACTTGGGGCAGGTAAGGGGGCATGTGCCCTGGATTATTCCACACGCATCCCACGACTAAAGGACGGTCTGGGTTGCCGTCTAAAAAGCTCACAATGGCTTCCATACCGATGCGCGGCGTGAAAAGAATTCCCCAACTGTCGCCAGCCCAGCCTTCACGGACCCTCACCCAACAAGAGCTTTTATCGTCGCTGGGACCCGCGTGGGGACCAGACTCATCCCAATGGAATTTCAGTTTGATACGCCCATACTCGTCGGTCCAAATTTCTTCAGAAGGGGGCCCCGTGACTCTGGCTGTTTGGGTGCTGTAAATTCTGGGTTTGGGAGTACGTTCTGCAGGTCTGAATACCACAGAAAAGGGAAAGGCCAAGAAGTCATTTTCGTAAATAGCATGGCCTTGGTATAAATATGTGCTTGCCGTGATATGATGGCGAACGCGGTACAATACGTAAGATCCATCGGCGCCCGGTTTATCATAGCCCACCAAATCAAATTGATGACCTGAGGTGAAAAAGGGCACAGTCGATTTACCCTCAAGAGCCTTTTGGGGCCAAAGGGCCGCGTCATGACGGTTACCTGTATAGTAGCTGACCTTTGTTTGGTTGGGACAATCTTCGTGATCAGTTTCGGTTGCATACTGATAAATGAGACCACCCTTGGCAACACCAGGCACGCTTGCATAAAGAGGCGTTGTGGCGGTTGTGAAGTTATAGTCAGCCAAGGCTTGGGATGAGGGGGTAAAGCGCTCGAGTGATTTGCAGTAGCTGATAATATTTTCATAGTAATCAGAGGTTTGTGATTTCATGAACTGTCCCGTTGACACAACGGGACAAGGATCATGTCCCCCGGGCATATCCGCAAGCACCATGGTGTGGTCACCGTCTTGATGCTGAAAGTAATAATAAATCCCCTCTTCCTCCATCAGGCGCGACACGAAATCAAAACATGTTTCGTTGTACTGCACACAGTACTCCCTGGGCTGTTGACCGTGCGTTGTTGTGCGGTTGCTGATGCTTGATACCCCATTTTCATTGAGCACGGTTGTGATAATTTCAAGGGTGGTTTGATTTTGGAAAATCCGGCAGTCAGTCACAAACTTTAAGGTCCAGAATTTGGGGTATAACTTCGCTTCGTAGAGCGTCGTATCATCAGCGACGTTATCTTGCGTGGTTTGTTGCTGAGACATTTCGCCAATGACCCCATTGAAATAGCGTATGCCATCTTGGGCGTCAAACATGACGGTAGCAGATTGACCAATATAGCTATCCAAATCCAGATTCTTGGTATCCGATGTCATAAGAAGCTTGAATTCAAAGGGAGCGGACAATGCCTCTTCTCCTGTGAATTCGCGCATGTCGAGGGTGCCCGTTACGAGAGCACCAGACCCGAGTTTTAAAGACTGTGATGTTTCAACCAGTGTTGTGGTGGCCATAATGTTTGCTTCATACTCCCTTTTCCCTAAATGGTAGGATAATTAAGCTCTTCTCGCAAGTCCTGGCCTTTCCAAGTTTTTGTTACTGATTAAAGAACGCGCTGTTGGAAAAGTTAGAAATAGCGGGGCCCATGATGATAATCATGAGAGAAGGCAAGCTAAAAAGCAAAATGGGCACAGTAAGAAGAACGGGCAAACGTGCTGCTTTGGTTTCTATTTCAATAAGTTTTTTTTTCGTAAACTCTTGGGAAATCACGTGCAAGCTTTGGCCCACTGACACGCCTTGATCTTCTGCTTGGATGAGAGTCACGCAAAGCGTATGCATCAAGGGAAGAGCCACACGTCTCATGAGGTTGTTATAGGCCAGCCGGCGATCGGGTAAAAGAGAAAGCTCAGCCGATGTGATCGCGAATTCTTTGGCAAGATCTGGCGTGTCAAAGGCCATTTCTTTGGCAAGACGCTCGAAGCTTTTTTCTATATTGAGGCCCCCCTTGGCGCATGAAACCAAAAGATCGATGGAGTTAGGAATAAAACCTTGGATTTTTGCGTATCTATTTTTTTTAATAAAATCAAGGCCATAATCGAGGCTTCGGTAGCCAATAAACACAAATAGACCAAAAATAGCATACCTGACAAAAGGAGGCTGGTCGCCCAGGGCTGGAATTGACAAACTGATCACAAAGTATGCGCCTATGGCCCCAAGGGTAAACAGCGCCCTAAACAAGGGGATCACAATGGGAGCTGTCTGAGGAGAAAAACCGCACTGTTCGAAGGAGGTGCGCATAGCATCTCCTATATTTTTGTTAAGATCAAAGATCTTTCCGCCAATTTTGGCGCCAAGTTCCATGAGTGGGCTGTTTTCCCCAGCGGCCTTTGCGATTTCATGGGGTGAGAGATGTGCCTGATCATGGCCTTTTTTGAGGCGTCGTGTTCGTCGCTCGATATAATTCTTGACAATCACACGCTCAACCAAAAAGAACAGCGACACCAAAATGATAAAGATTAATAGGGAATTGATGAAAGCTGGATCTGATAAGGTCTGCATTTAGTCCACCTTGATGTTGACAAGCCACCGGACGGTAATGACCTGTGCCACAATAAGCCCCACAGCCGTATAAAAGGGCTTTCGGCCTTCAGGTTGTGAGAAGAACTCCAAATATTCGGGTTTGAACAGTACCATGGCAAACCAAAAAAGAACGGGAAGCGCCCCAAGAATCATGCCCGTTAATCGGCCCTCTGCGGACAGAGCTAGGGCTTTGGCGCGAATTTCACCCCTTTTATGGAGCACAAAGATAATTGTTTCTAAAATCTCTGAAAGGCTGCCGCCTGTTTGACGTTGGATAATCAGTGCAGATACAAAAAAATGAAAATCACGAAGATCCACGCGAAGCGCCGAATTGCGAAAGGCATCTTCAAAGGTCACACCGACACTCAGCTGTTCTGTAATGGTGCGAAATTCTCGTCCCACGGGATCCGGAACTTCTTTAGCCACCATGGGCAGCGTGCGTTCGAGGGGGTGTCCCGCCCGAATAGATCGCATGATAATGTCAAGGGCAAGGGGCAAGTATTCGATAAATTTTTGATGGCGTTTTGTCGTCAAAAAGTTAATGAGAAAACTGGTGAGAAAAAAAGCCATCCCCAGGGCCATTCCAAAGGAAAGGAGCAAGGGAAAGTGGACTCTTGAAAAAAAGATGAGTGTGAGAAAAGCCACCAAAGCGATTTCAGCCAACAAGACCTGGGTCATGGTAAGCTGAAGACCGCTTTGGTAGAGTTTTAACTGGAACCAGCTATCACTTTTGAGAGACCCAAGGTACTTTTGAAGGGCTTTTTCGACACCTTTTTGCTTGTTGGAAAGAAAGGATTCAGGATCAGAGCTGATATCCAAATCACTGGCCACAAAGGCGTTTAGACGCTCAAGGGCTCGGTCATTGTCCTTGCTTGAGTCCCAATAGCGCGTGACCAAAAAGAAGACGCCCAAAAATGCAACAAAACAAAAAAGGCCAATCACAAGGCTGAAAGTTGCGCTCATCCTTTTTCACTCCTCAGGCTGTTTAAAAGCTCTTGCTCTAGGTTAAATTCTTTAGCGCGCTGAAGCAGGTGGGGGGTCAGGCAATGGCAGGTAAAGGTTCCTGAAATTTGACCATGGTCTTCCTCATCACCATATTCAAAAGAGAAAATATCTTGATGACGGATCGCATCGTTTTCTAAGCCGCAAAGTTCTGTAATCTGCGTGACCCGTCTTTTGCCGTCTCGCATACGGGATGTATGCACAATAACGTTCACGGCATCGGCAATATAGCTTCTAATAACGGAAGTCGGCAGGGCGTGTCCTGTCATGAGGATCATGTTTTCCATGCGGTGCAGTGCTTCTGCGGTATTGTTGGCGTGGATTGTTGACATGGATCCATCGTGACCTGTGTTCATGGCTTGGAGCATATCAAAGGCCTCAGAACCACGGCACTCGCCCACAACAATGCGGTCAGGGCGCATACGAAGAGCGTTGCGCACAAGGTCCCGAATGGTAATTTCCCCAATTCCTTCAATATTGGCTGTGCGAGATTCCAGCCGAACCACATGGGGCTGGGCAAGTTTTAACTCGGCTGAGTCTTCTATGGTGACAATGCGCTCTCTTGGGTCGATCAGCTGAGACATGGCGTTTAAAAGCGTGGTCTTACCAGAACCCGTCCCCCCTGAAATGATGACATTCAGGCGGCACTTTGCCACAACTTTTAGGAAATCTCGCATGCCAGAAGAAAGGTTACCTTGGGCGCACATCTTGTCAAGATCGATGAGGGTCTTTGAGAATTTTCGAATGGAGATGGAAACGCCGTTAAGGGCAATAGGAGGGATGATTACATTGACACGACTCCCATCCTTTAGACGTGCATCGACCATGGGACTGGTTTCATCCACACGTCGGCCAATAAAGTTAGCAATGCGCTGGGCAACTTGAAGAACGTGGCGATCACTGCGAAAACGGACATTGGTCAGATTGAGCTTGCCTTTGTGCTCCACATAAACTTGATCATAGGCGTTGATCAAAATGTCTGTCACATTTGGATCATGAATCAAGACCTCGAGAGGGCCAAGACCCACCATGTCATTTACAATATCCTCACACACGCTTTGTTGTTCTGGATGAGACAGTCTTGTTTGTGTTTCCTGGGCGTAGTCTAGGGTGAAGCGCTCTACTTGGGTGCGCAATTCTTGAGACGATAGACGAGATGCTGTGGCAAGATCAATTTGAGAGACCATGCGCTCAAACAAACGATCTCTAAAAGCAGCCAGAGCGGGGGACATATGGGAGACTTTGACTTGATAGAGGGATAAGCCATTTTCCTCCGTTAATTTTCCTGAAGACGGCGCTTTAGAAAAAGAGGGGGCGTCTGTGATAGGATCATCAATATTCCCAAAACGTGCCATCTTTTTTCAAAGTCCCTGCTATCCATATGTTGTTATTGTATTCTTAAAGTAGTTTAGAGTTTATTACCAAAAAAGCCCCTTCTTTTTCTTGGGCGCCTCTCGTCCCACAAGAGCTTGCGCAAAAGTGGTTACCCCTTTCGTAAAAGCGCCTCCTTCTGTGGACGCAGCCACCACTCCTTTGTTGAGGGCTTCGAGGGGAACAATAGGATCGAAGGGCACAAGTGCGTCAACAGGATGGTGCACCACATCTTCGAAGGTTTTTAGGGCGAATTCACCTTTTTTATATTCCCCCACGCGGTTTGCCACGACCATGATCCGTTGTTGGCTGTGGGCAACACTTCGGGCAAGCTCGATATACCGCACGGTGTCCCTGACAGAAAAAAAAGTCAGATCACAGACAATGACCACCACGTGCGATTCGCCGAGCACATATTTCATTAAGTCAGGGTTATAGTTGCGCGGGAAATCGATCATGGCGTAGTGTGATTGTTGACACAAAAAATCAAAGGTTTGTTTCAGGGTGTGGGTGTTTGGTGAAAACTCTTCATGAAACCCAAGCTGTGCTGTGGTGAGCGTAAGGCGCTCGGCGTAACTCACAAAGGCTTTGTCTACGACACTGACATCCACGGGGTCTGTCGTTGATAAGAGTTCAATAAGGCCGTGTGTGGGGGATAAATCAAAAAAATAGCACAGTGATCCTGCATAAAAGTTCATGTCCATGAGATGGACACGCTTATGAAAGGTCTCGGATAAAAGCCAGGCGCAGTTTGCCATGAGGCTGGACACTCCCACGCCCCCTCTTGCTCCCAAAAAGGTCACAAGTTTTCCTGAATTCATAAAGTTTGTGGTTTTTTGGGTGGTGTTGCCGGTGATGATACTGTTGATGTTGCGGATCACGAGGCCTTCTGAGAGAGGCTTGACGATATAATCACGCACACCAAGACCGATTAGTCCCCGAAAGACGGCGACGTCGTTGCTTTGCCCGATGGTGATCACTTCTACGCCAGGCTCGCAGACTTCCGCAAGTTTCGACACGTCCGACACAGGAAGCTGCGATTTACTTAAATCTACGAGCAAAATACGCGGTGAGCGGTTTTGTTGTAGATATTGGAAGGCGGCGTCAGCGTCTCCTCGCATGATAACGGGTTGCAAATCGTACTCGCCGTATGGAAGAGACGCTAGAACTTTTTCAGACTCTGGATCGCTCACAAAGGCGAGAAATACCTTTGATTCCGATCTTCCATTTTTATCGGCCACGTGCCCTCCTGACTATTCTGCGCCCGAGGCTTGGGATGACGTGCCACCACTGTTGCCGCCTCCGCCTGAGGTTGCAGCAGAAAGGCTAGTGGACTCGGATTTGACCTGCCTTGTATTGCCTTTTCTGTAAAGTCCAATTTGTGCGGCTTCCCTGGCACCATCTGATGCATCTTTTTGGTGTGCCTCATAGGCATCTCTTGGTTCTGCTATCATGCTAACCATGTTCCTAACGTTTGTACAGCCAAAATGGGCTTCTCCTTCAGTGGGATCGCTCCACCCGTCCATGTATTCGCGCCATCCAGGACAAGTGGGCGGAATCAGCTCGTATTGGTCAAGCGTCACTGTGACAAGTTTGTGCTGGCTTGGTGCTTGGGCCGCCGCTGATGCGGGATCCAAGTACTGCACATCAATGCGGTGGGCAGCAATCCCAAACTTCTTCAGTTCACGCTCGATATGTGCCACATGTTTGGTGGCGTTCTTTCGTCCTTCTGGCTCATTTAGCAGAATACGCGCATAAATGGGCGTCTTAAGGTTCGCTTTGGCTACAAGGCTTCGCAATTTTTTCATATCCACGCCTTTGGTGGTCAAATGAAAAGTCTCGAAATGGGCGTGCTTTTTGGCTTGCATTTTCCAAGGACCCCTTGGAATTTCGTGGTGCATTTCATCATTGCACCCCGTAAGGCTAAGGCCTAACAGAAGTACAAGGGCAAGAGATGTTGATGTTTTCTTCATGAGACTACTCCACGTTAAAGCCAGCGGCTGTTTCAAGGGTTCCACCGGTCGGGGGTTCAAAATTTGGGGCCTCGCGACCATCCACGCGGTTCAAGCGCTTCATGATCAGCATATCAAGGGTCGATCCGTACTTGAGACCATCGGTGGGAACAGACATATTTTTCTCCGCCGATGGATTGACAAGATAAGGCGTCACAATAATGACAAGCTCGGTCTGATCTCGTTGGAAGCTTGTGGACCTGAAAAGGGCTCCTAAAATTGGAATATTGGCAAGTCCTGGAAGGTCTTGAATTTGGCTTGTGATCGAGTTTGACAAAAGGCCTGCAATGGCAAAACTTTGACCACTGGCAAGCTCCACCGACGTTTCAGCCTTACGTGTTTTAAGGGAGGGAATGGTTTCAACGGTGCCTGACACGTTATAGGTGATGGCGTTGGAGTAATCGAGCTCGCTGACTTCTGGGCGTACGCGCAGGTTGATCAAATTTGGGCTGAGCACCGTGGGTGTAAAGGACAGTCCAATACCAAAGGGCTTGAATTCAATGCTTAAGCTGTCATTACCTTGGGGAACAGGGTAAGGAAACTCACCACCCGCAAGAAAACTGGCGGTCTCTCCAGAAAGAGCCACAAGATTTGGTTCTGCTAAAATAGACCCCAGACCTTCTTGCTCGAGAACGTCCAAAAGAGACTGGAGATCCGAGGTGCCGTCATTAAAACGCAATCCGTAGCTTCCAAAGGGAACAGCGGTCCCCGTTGTTTTGCGTGAAAAAGCACCGGCTGCATCAAGGGGGGCACGCCCTGTGAGGATCCCGTAGGTAATATTGTTTTTGCCACTTGCGCCCAAGATCCCAAAGTTAGGATTAAAGCGATTCAACACGTTGCGTTGTATTTCAGCAAACCGCACTTTCAAATAGACCTGGGTGGGGGTGGAGACGGTCAAATTGTTGACCACCTTCTCGTCCTTGGTGAGGTATTGTTTGGCGATATTCTCGGCGTCCTTGGACGTTTTGGCAGACGTGACGCTGCCCGAAAGAACGATACCAGCGGGTGATGAGGTCACAGTGATATGCTCTTTGGGGTATACAAGTTTAAAGGTATTCATAAGCGGTGTCAGACTGTGGGTAACGACCACAGAAATAGGTTCAGCTTTTCCTTTGTGCCCGCCAAGAAAAATGGTCGTGACACCTGCCTTCTTTCCGTAAATATAGGCGGTATCTGGTCCATTGCTTTGAACGTCTGCGATTTCAGGATTAGAGACAAAAACCTCTGTGACTTTGCCATCCAAAGGAAGGGCCTTTGCCGTATCCTTTTCAAGACGGATGGTCGTGCCAGCAAGGACGTTTGTCGCCATGGTCAAGCTAATCCCGATGGCAAGAGTCCAACTCTTTATCTGTTTTTGATAATGTCCCATGTTCGTAACCTCAATCTGTTAATCGATGTTTATTTTTCATTGCCGCGAAGAATTTTTATTTTTTCACGTTCTTTCTCGGGCTCTGTTTCGTCTTTGGCAGGCTCTTTGCGCAAAACCGTTTGCACCGGTACGTGCTCTGCTGATTGCGTGGGAGGGGCAAAGGCACTGTATTGACTGATCGCCACGTTTCCTTCTTGAATGGCCGAGGCGAGTTCCTCTGCTTGGGGAGGCGTAAGCTCGACCGTAATATTTTTGGGCTGTTTTGTCTCATCGGTGCTGCGTTGTCCTTGGGCAGCAACTAAATGCTCGTCTACTGCAATCACACGCACGCCTCGGATAATAGATTCTGTATCTCCTTCACTGCCACGTCCCCTTTTGGTGAAAATGATATCGACATAGTCACCGGGTGAATAATGAATACTGGGGTTTGAGACGCGGGTGAGGGGGATGGAGGCGGCACGTAGACCTGGACGGACAAAGGCAGTGACAGCACTTTTGTCCCCAATGGTCACAAGGTCTGCTTTTTTAACTGGCTCGCCCTTTAGGATAATGCCGCGAAGCACAGCGCCGTCAACGGACTTGATATCCTCGGGCTTATCCTTGCGGATATAATCGCTTTGGATGGCTTTAGTAGGCCACTGAGTCCATTCAAATTTGCTTTTGTCAACACGCTCACCTGGGTTAAGTGTCACCGTTGACACAAGAATGGCTGTTGTGTCCATTTTTTCTTCGGTGTTTTTTTGGCCACTTTTCTGGAAAAAATACACAAAAAAGGCCACGAGCAAAGCCAGGCACAGGGCGGCAAAAAGTCCAATTGCGTTTTTCATCTTATCATGCCTTTCACAGTTCTATCATCATGGTGGCTAGCGACCCTAAAAAAATGGCAATGCCATAAGGGACGACGATTTTAGAAGATGCCTCTTTTTCGTACAGACGCTCGTTTACTTCGCTCGAAATGGGTCCAAAAAGTTTTGTGTTTTCAAGTTTTCCCAAAAGCAGGACGCGCACCGCCGTGAGTTGGGGGGAAAAAAAGTAAAAAAGGGCGCTTAGCACGCCTCCTGCCACAGCCATCATAAACAAAAAAGAAAAATAATTGATTTGAGAGGTCCACAAAGAGACCGCAGCAATTAGTTTTACGTCGCCTGCGCCTACAATGCGGAAAAAGTATAAACCGTAGCCCACAAGAAGGGCGCCGACGAAACAAAAGAAAGGTTTGTAATCAACCAGAGGTAGTTCGAATAGGGCAATTTTGATCAGAAAGAGGCAAATAATGAAAATAATGATTTCATTGGGGATTTTAAAGAAGAGAAAATCCCAACAGGCACCTATTAAGCAGGCGAGAAGAAATGAAATCTGAAAAATGCCCAATAAAATCTCCCTAATTTTTATTCAATTTTTAGATTATATATTCCCCAAACCTAAAAAAAAAGTTAACATATTAATAACAAATTACTTTTTTACAGGGAGAGTGTATGAACAGCAAAACCTGTTTATCGAGTGGAATCAAAGCGCTAATGATGGCATCGTGTATGATTTTGATGGGGTGTGATAAAACAACATCACCTGAGGTAAAAGACGATTTATCCCTCTTAAGGGTGGCGGAGCGTTTTAAGGAATCAGGAGATTACGCGTCGGCGGCGGCGTTTTATAAGCAGGCAGTGGACAAGGACCCCGAACGGGTTGAGCTCTTGCTTTTCTTGGCAGAAGCAGAGTGGCATACAACGGAGTATGCCCAGGCGATGATGCACATTACGACCTATCTTCAAAAGCACCCCACCTCGCAAGAGGCCCTTCGGTTAAAAGGCAAGATTCTTCTTGCCCAAGGGGCGACGGACGAGGCACTTGTGCTTTTTCAAAAGCTAGCGAGCGAATATCCTAAAGAGGCGTCCTATTTGAATTACGTCGGTGTATGCTATGACGCCAAGTCCGATCATAAAAAAGCCCAGAGTTATTATGAAAAGGCGTTGGCCATCTCTGGGGATAATGTGGGGATTTTGTCAAACTTAGGCCTGTCTTTGGTCCTAGAGGGCGACTATAAGCGTGCAAAGGAGGTTCTTGAAAAAGCTTTAACTTTGCCTGGTGTGACAGTGCGAGAGCGCCATAATTTGGCTCTTGCTTACGGCATGTCGGGAGACCTAGAGCGCGCTGAGCATATTTTCAGAATCGACCTTGATGAAGCAACGACTCGGCGCAACATTGACCGCCTTTCCAGTATGACAGGAAAATCTCCTGCCGCACCTTTGGCGCATGTGGACGCGCCAGTATCCTTGGACGGAACGGAAGACGAAGAGTTGATCCTGCAAGATGTGCCCTTTGCACAATCCTCATCTTCATCTAAGATGTCAAAAAAAAATAAAGTCCAAAAATAGCAGGTGTTTCAAAAATAAAATACACCGCAGAAAACTTTTGAATCAGATCAAAATCTTTTCCCAAAAAAGTGGATGCATTTCAATGG
>JAJTHL010000018.1 GCA_021298595.1 Alphaproteobacteria bacterium
GTAAGCTCGTACCAGTACGAAAGAGATTTAAACTGTTCTGATGAAATGGTCTGAGAAGATTTTATTTCAAGAGGAATCAAATTTTCTCCAGCGCTTATGACGACGTCTACTTCATGACCGTGATTATCACGCCAAAAATTCAGATTACTCTCTCTTCCTTGGTTGTACCTCTGCTTGATCAAATCGGCTACCACAAAATTTTCAAAAAGCGCACCACGCATATAATGAGAAACAAGATCTTCTGATTTATGGAGTCCCAAAAGATGAGAGGCAAGACCTGTATCATAAAAGTAGAGCTTCGGCTGTTTCACAAGCCTCTTATTAAAATTTTTGTGATGTGGCCTTAGCAAAAAGACAACAAAACTTGCCTCTAGAATAGAGATCCATGAATTTATCGTTGAGTGCGTCACACCACAGTCGCTGGCAAGAGACGACATATTAAGGAGTTGCCCAATGCGGCCAGCACATAGTTTTAAGAAAAGCTGAAATTTAGACAAGTCATATATGTTTGTAATTTTTCTGACATCGCGTTCAAGATAGGTGTTGATGTAGCTTTTAAACCAATCTGTTGCTGGGATATTTTTATCATAGACTCTCGGATAAAAGCCCTTTTGTATAAAAGTAAAAGGATTTTCAACGGTCTCGTTATCAGATATTAGTTCTTCAATGCTCAAGGGAAGCAAGTGTGCCACAGCAGCGCGTCCTGCCAGAGATTGGGAGATACCTTCAACAAGTGAGAAGTTTTGAGAACCTGTCAGCACAAACTCTCCGTCCTTTTTAGATTGATCCACACGAGTTTGAATATACGAAAAAAGAGATGGAACGTTCTGCGCCTCGTCAATAATAGCGCCCTCTTTGTACTGGTTTAGAAAACCTCTAGGATCTGTTAACGCAAAATCTCTCACATCTGGATCTTCAAGAGAAACATACGCCTTATAGGAAAATAGTTTTTCTACAAGCGTGGTCTTTCCTGATTGCCTAGGACCCGTTAACACAACAACAGGGAACTTTGACGCAACGTGTGTCAGGTACTGTGAGATCGTTCTATGAATCATTTTGGATCTTATCCGTCTTTTCACTCTCTACTGATTGTACAATTTTTTAATTCGATTTTCAAATTGTACAAACATAAAAAGTACACCCCCCTCTTTCCTCTGTCCCAGAAAGTATACTTCTACTAAAGCCTTTTCTGCGAAGACTTTTAAAGATCTCTACAGCAGAGAAAGCTCTGATACTTCCGTCAGAAATAGCCATGCTTACTGAAAATCATAAATGGAACACGCAACGCCGATACTCCAAAAGATATGACCACGGGGACAACACGACACCACATAATGTGAGCCATATTTTAGTTGATTATAGCCCATAAAATTATATATAATGAGCTATATATAGGACACATTCGGCTCAACATGGAAAAAAAATGGAATTGGCAGCAAGAAGATTGGCCTCATTTTCAATATAATGATAGCCTCATAAGTGACTGTGAACGCCTCTTTCTTCAAAGGTCATACATTGCCATTGGCACCTCTAACGCTTTGTCTGAGCCAGATAAAGAGATGCTCATTGTTGAGCTTACAACCAACGAAGCTTACAAAACCTCAGAGATCGAAGGTGAATTTTTAGACCGGGAGAGTTTACAATCATCTATCAAAAGACACTTCGGTCTGAGCAAAAACACAAGCAAATACAGGCCAAAAGAAGACGGAATCGCGCAATTAATTTTTGAAAATTATAAGGGTTTTCAAACCCCTTTATCACATGAAACGCTATGGGAATGGCACCGTCTTTTAATGCAGAGTCGTCATGACCTTGAAATGATCGGTGGATATCGTACGCACCAAGAAGCCATGCAAATTGTATCGGGCTACCTTCATAAACCAAAGGTCCATTTCGAAGCTCCCCCATCGCACATGGTCTACGATGAAATGACAACCTTTATTGGTTGGTTTAACACCTCTTTAAATGATGATTTTTTTAAGAATAAGCCGATCCTTCGGGCTGCTATTACCCACTTGTGGTTTGTGACGATCCACCCCTTTGAAGATGGGAATGGTAGAATTGCGCGTGCTCTTGTTGAAAAAGCAGTTTGGCAAAATATTGGTCATCCCTTTTTGTTTGCGCTCTCTCAAACAATTCAGTCTGAAAGAAAAGGGTATTATCTATCTCTTGAAGAGCAAAATAAGTTTAACACCATTGATCTATGGCTTTCCTACTTTGCAAAGCTGATGATTGACGCCCTTTCTTATACGGAAAAAAAAATATCCCTCATTCTGAAAAAAGATGCCTTCTTCCGCAAGTATGATGGTGTCATAAACGAACGACAAACAAAAGTCATCAACAAGCTATTCGAGCATGGTCTAGGCGGATTTAAAGGGGCACTCAGCGCAAAGAAATACGTCTCCATAACGGGCGCGTCTGCCTCTACGGCGACCAGAGATTTGCAAGAAATGCTCAAAGATGGAATCTTGAGAAAAGAGGGCCTCTTAAAGGGAACACGCTACTTCCTTACTTGCTTGGATGATCTTTAAACCCTTTGACTGATTGAAGTGTGAGCACACAGGTCAGTTAATATCCTCCCCTCTTTCCTATGTCCCAAAAAGTATACTCTGTGAGGTTTTTGTCTTTTGATGAGGAGATAATCATTTCAAATGAAAACACCTTCTTAGAAGGTATAAATCAAAATATATACAACATCAAAAATATTTCTGTCAAAAATATTGAATTATAACTGGCGAGTTCCCATTTATATTTTATGTTCAATAAGAGACTGTGTAGCCATTATGATTTCCCCCTTTGCAAAAAGAAGTCTTAGTGTTCTTCTATCGAGCCAATTGGCTCTTTCCCCGGTTATGTCCGCCCCCAATCCTGATATTGACGATGCCGTCAAACGGATCACCCCTCAAAGAGCGATTCCCTACCACTTTAATGCCTTAGGACGAGACACGGCGTTTAAAGAGTACTTCTTAAGCCCCCTAGGCCATGAATGTGCCTTTAAAGCGTTCAATACCACAAGACAAAATGCTGTTGCTTTGATTGAAGAAAAAATCAACGCAGGCTCTATGGAAACAATACGACTTTTAGATAAAGCCATCGAAACAGATGTCCTCAACCAAGAGATTAGAAACCTCTTCCACGATGGCATGGGTGCTGCAGAAAAAAGACAGCGTTACCTTACACATTATAAAACAACCACGACCATGGTGGAGTGTCATCAAAATGAAGGGGCAGACGCAACCCTTAATACGGTGTCTCTTTTAGACGTTCTTTCTTATGTCTACCGCCTTGATTTGCGTGTGTACATTTCTCAAGAAAATGCGTCCCATTCTTTACAACTATTCCACAAAAGGTCCCTTCAAGAAAGTAAGGGAGTGGTGAGACTTCTGCTTAAAAATTCCCATTATAATCTTTTGTTACGGGATACTGACCCCCATATGTTGCACGTCAAAGCAAGCGCTAAAGAAGAAACTTACTTGCATGAGTACCGCGCAAAGCTGACCCAAGACGCCCAAGAAACACAAAGAGCGCTTGCGCAACTAAGACACGATGAAAATTCTATGGAAGACGTAGAGTTCTCATGTGACACACCGACCCCTTCTTCACCAACGCTTTTATCTTCGAATACCCGAAGGGCGCCTTCCGTCTCGGAAGAAACGGTGGTGCAACCACGTGCCGTTAGAAGCACTCAGGCGAGCTTTCCTCACAGGTCCATCGTCGATTTCTTGAATAGAAAAACAAACCGTCTTCCAGGGAAGACCTATGACGGATCCCGCACGTCTATATGGCAGTCTGCAAAAGATCTGTCAGAAAAAACACCCTCAACGCGTTTGCAAAAAACCACAAACCTGATCAACGCGTCCCTCTATCAAAGCGCCCTAGTGTTGGATCATAGGTTTGTACCAACACCTCAAACAAAGCAAGCAACCCTTAACGAAATCAAAAAAACCCTACAGACCGCGTTACAGCACGCTCGCCAAAATCAGCAACAACTAGGTCGCCACTACAACGCTGCCCTGCATCATATGGCCGTCTATTTAGGCCGATGTTTTGCCATCCTTGGCGATCATGATCTGGCGTGGCAAACCCTCTCAAGCACCCTGTCGGATGGTTACACACGCTCTGCCACGTTAGAGATGGCCCGCCTTGTCCTTGAAGAAGGATATAAACCCCAAGACATGGTAGGAGCTCTTACTCCAGAAACTTATGCCCTTTCTTTGCTCGATAAAACCCATACACCCCGGGCTAATACTACCCTCAGAAAGAGCAAAGCAGGCGGCACACGTGAGCAGATGACCTTTGTCCACACGCCTTATCTTAACTCCAAAGAAGGACGTGCCTTTGCAAAGACCCTCAAAGCCATCGCCAAAGAAAGGCAGGGCCGGGCAAGACGAACTGTTTCCCATGACGAAAACAGCCCTCGTCTTTCTGCCGTGCTTTGTTCGAGAAGTCAGGCACCCACCCAAAGTTCTCAAGGGGCTCGCGCGTCTGTTCTGTTTCCAAGCCCCCCTGCGTCTCGCGCCTCTTCCGTGACGGTGCGTGACAAACGTTCCTATGAGGCGTTTTTGGCCGATAATGGGGGAATTGTCACAGAGCGACTAGAACCACGCCCCAAAAGAATGATGACTTCTAGGGACGAGTCTGATGAAGAAGACACCTCCTGCAGCAGTGAGAGCGATGATCGCCTTACCATCTCGCACGTGTCTGAGGATGAGGAAATGCTCGATGCCTCCCATGCAGCTGCTTTTGCAGACGAGGCTTTCACAGATCCGGATGAAGATGAGGAGATCGCCTCAGCTCTTGCTTTTACAGCAACCCCCGTCTCCCATTTTACTATACAAGATGTGGAAGAGCTCCTTTTACGAGCGGGAATTTCTGGCGCGCATGGAGATGATCAACAGGCTCAAGGGTTTTGTTTCAATGCCCTTGAAAAGCTTCAAACCCTTAACGCTCCACACCTTCAAGCCAAAGCATTTTATCTGTTAGGAAACGCCCGCTTTGAGGGCATGATTGGCGACCAGCTCTATAAGGAAACCGATTGCTATCTTGAGGGGCTTCGTTTGGCCACGGGGATCCAAGACCAAAAACTCATGGCCCAGGCGCTGATCGGCCTTGGCAACAACAAGTTTGAGGGTGACATTGCGGGCCAACGTTACACAGGGCAAGATTGCTACCGTGAGGGCTTAGATCTTGCGCGCAACGCAGGGGACCAAAAACTCATGGCGCAGGCGCTGATAGGCCTTGGCAACGCCCAGTTTGAGGGCCTGATCGACGGCCAGCATCGCACAAGGATAGATTGCTACCGTGAGGGCTTAGATCTTGCGCGCAACGCAGGGGACCATAAACTCATGGCCCAAGCTTTGATAGGCCTTGGCAACAACCAGTTTGAGGGCCTGATCGACGGCCAGCATCGCACAA
>JAJTHL010000028.1 GCA_021298595.1 Alphaproteobacteria bacterium
ATATATTTTTTCGTTTGTTAATTTTTAAACATTTTAGTGTAAGGGATTTGATGGCGTCGCGATGCTGTATAAAAATAATGCACTGTCTTTGAGTCAGGCTATAAAAAGTGCTAGGATGCCAAAAATGTATCCATAAATTAAGGTTTATAATGTCCTCTAATGTCCTTGTCGGTAAAAAACAAACACGTTTCAATCCGCTGGATGAAGTTGAAGAATTCATGGCCGCCCAGGAGTGGTCATACCACCGCGCTGGGTTTGATGAGTTGCTTGTGGAGGTGCCAGGAAGGTGGTGTGAGTACCATGTCTCATTTTTTTGGCAAGAAGAAGTCAATGTGTTGCAACTTTTCGTGTCTCTGGATATGCAAATCGCAGCCACCCGCTCAGATGAAGCCATGCGTTTAATGGGCCTTATTAACCAAAGACTTGCCTTTGGTCATTTTGAGCTTGCTGAAGGAAGTTTGACCCCTGCCTACCGATACGCCTACCTGCTGACGGGCCAAACAGCTATCAGGGGTGTCTTTTTAGAAGAACTGCTTGACTTTTCTTTGGGGGAGTGTGAACGCTTTTACCCCGCCTTTCAATTCACCATTTTAGGGGAAAAGTGCGCGGCGGAGGCTGTAGAGATTGCTTTACTTGATACACTAGGAGAGGCGTAAAGATTATGGCCGAAGCTTTGCTCCTGATTGGATGCGGCAACATGGGATCCTCTCTTCTAAGGGGATGGTGCTCTGATGAGGCGCTTCCTGGTCCCTTTGTAGTCGTGACGCCCAATAAAGAAAGGGTCGTCCCCTTTTTGGATGATCCTCGTGTTCAGTACTTTGCTCACCCCTCTCAGATAGAAAATGCGCCGCAAATGATTGTATGCGCTCTCAAGCCGGCTATGATAGAAAGCGTACTGCCCCTCTACAGAAAATTCATGAAAGATGGCAGCATTTTTTTAACGGTGGTCGCAGCGCTTCCTCTTGCGTTCTATGGCCGTGTTTTGGGAGACGAGGCGACCCTGGTGCGTGTGATGCCAAATCTGCCTGTGGCAGCGGGTGTGGGCCAGAGCCTTTATTGCGGCCTTACAATGCTGTCGCCCCATGTACGGCGTCAGATAGAGAAGGTATTTGGCGGGCTTGGTAAAGCCATCTTTGTGCCCGACGAAGAAGCCTTAGATCAACGCACCCCCTTAGTGGGATGTGGTCCAGGGTTTTTGTTTAAAGTCATAGAAGCGTTTGCACGGGCTTCACAGAACCTAGGGGTTGAGACGCATGAAGCCAACGCCCTTTCGCGTGAGATGTTTATTGCCACGGCCAAATTTTTAGAGAAGTCTCCTAAAGAAGTGTCAACCCTGGCTCAAGAGGTTGCGAGCCCCCACGGTATGACCGAGGCGGGGTATAACGTGATGGAAGCCCGTCAACTGGGTGCACTGGTTCAAGAAGCTTTTTTGGCGGCCTTTAGGCGGGCCCGCGCCATGGAGGAAGAATACACCCATGCACGATAGCCATCCTCTCTTACACAAAGCGTTGGGGCTTATTGCCACAAAAGGATGGGACGCATTTTCCCTAGCTGATCTAGTGGAAGAAAATGTGACTTCTCAAGAAGTTGTGCGTGTTTTCGAGACAAAAGAAGACGTGCTAAAAGCCTTTTCAGCTTGTATCAGTGCCGCTCTTACCCAAACACCTTTTAACTTTGAAGGGGAGGAGGCCTTACAAGGAAGGCTGTTCGAGGTTATGATGGCGCGATTTGACTTATTGGCTCCTTACAAAGAAGCTTCCAGGCAAATTCTGTCTTACTTCGAACGTCATCCTTTGGAGGGTGTGACCTTTTTATGTTTGCTTGAAAACGAAATGGCAGCTCTGTTGTCCCTTGTCGGTGAGCATAAGAGTTATCCTCCTCTTTTTACCAAGGCTTGTCTTGGTGTTTACCTCTTAAGTCTTAGGACCTGGCATGAAGAGGAAAGTCCTGACAGTGAGGCAACTATGTCCTACCTTCATCAGGCGCTTGGTCGGGTTTGTCGTTTATACTCAGTTTCTTAGTGTCGCCCCCAAGGCGAAGTTGAAGAGTGATCTCTTTTCTTGAAAAAAGGTTCCCCTTTCGTATAGAATAGCATTTAGAGGGAAAGAAGGGTCTTTGCCTCTGACGACGTCAAGTCGTCTTTGGGGGATTTAACGTGTGCCCAACTGGGGCCGTTAAAGCTTGCTAGGATTAAGGAGTATATCATGAGTAAAGTGATCGGTATCGATCTCGGCACCACGAACTCGTGCGTGGCCGTAATGGAAGGTTCTCAGGCAAAGGTGATTGAAAACGCAGAAGGTGTTCGCACAACGCCTTCCATGGTGGCCTTTACCCCAAGTGGAGAAAGACTGGTCGGACAGTCCGCAAAGCGTCAGGCGGTGACAAACCCCGAAAATACCCTTTTTGCCATTAAACGACTCATTGGACGTCGTTTTGACGATCCATTGACAAAAAAAGACATGGGTCTTGTGCCGTATAAAATTGTGCCCTCCAGTGCAGGAGACGCCTGGGTGTCGGCCCACGATGAAACCTACAGCCCCAGTCAAGTGAGTGCCTTTATCCTTCAAAAAATGAAGGAAACTGCTGAGAGTTATTTGGGCGAAAAAGTAACCCAGGCCGTGATCACGGTGCCTGCTTACTTTAACGATGCCCAGCGCCAAGCGACCAAAGACGCTGGTAAAATCGCAGGTCTTGAAGTGCTTCGCATTATCAACGAGCCCACAGCTGCTGCCCTTGCCTACGGTCTTGAGAAAAAAGGATCGGGAATCGTTGCAGTTTACGACCTGGGTGGTGGTACCTTTGACGTGTCCATTTTGGAAATTGGCGACGGCGTGTTTGAGGTGAAATCTACCAACGGGGATACGTTCCTTGGCGGTGAAGACTTTGACATGAAAATCATCGACTTTTTGGCAGACGAGTTCCAAAAGGAACAAGGCGTTGATTTGCGTAAGGACCGCCTTGCCCTCCAGCGTTTGAAGGAGGCGGCTGAAAAGGCAAAGATCGAGCTTTCCAGCTCAACCCAGACAGAAGTCAACTTGCCCTTTATCACGGCCGACGCGTCAGGACCCAAGCACTTAAATATTAAACTGACTCGTGCAAAGCTTGAAACCTTGGTCGAGGATCTCATTAATCGGACCATCGAGCCTTGCCGTAAGGCGCTTAAGGACGCGGGCCTGAATGCCAGCGACATCCAAGAGGTGATCTTGGTGGGCGGGATGACCCGTATGCCCAAGGTCATCGAAGCCGTTCAAACCTTCTTTGGACGTGAGCCGCACCGCGGGGTGAACCCCGACGAAGTTGTGGCCATTGGAGCTGCGATTCAGGGCGGTGTTTTGCGCGGCGACGTCAAAGACGTGTTGCTCCTTGACGTGACGCCTCTTTCCTTAGGCATCGAGACGCTAGGTGGGGTCTTTACAAGGCTTATTGACCGCAACACCACTATCCCCACGAAGAAGAGCCAAGTCTTTTCAACGGCCGATGACAATCAATCGGCGGTGACGATTCGTGTCTTCCAGGGCGAACGTGAAATGGCGGCTGATAACAAGCTTTTGGGTCAATTTGATTTGATGGGCATTCCCCCTGCACCGCGCGGTATGCCTCAAATCGAGGTGACCTTTGACATCGACGCCAACGGTCTTGTGAACGTGTCGGCTAAGGATAAGGCGACGGGTAAAGAGCAACAAATTCGCATTCAAGCCTCTGGTGGCCTTTCCGACGCGGATATCCAGCAAATGGTCAAGGACGCCGAGATGCACGCCGAGGAAGACAAAAAAAGGCGTGAGCTTGTGGACGCGAAGAACCACGGGGAAAGCCTTGTGCACAGTACTCAGAAAAACCTGAGTGAGCACGGCGATAAAGTGACGCCCACCGATAAAGAGGCCATTGAAGAGGCTCTTAAAGCTCTTCAAGAAGCTCTCAAAGGTGAAGACGTGGCCCTTATTCAGGAAAAGACTCAAGCCCTGATGCAAGCCTCCATGAAAATGGGTGAGGCCATGTATAAGGCTTCTCAAGATGCGGGTGCTGGCGCCGAGCAACCTCAAGAAAGCAATCCCGACCGTCCCATGGAAGGGGAAGTGATGGACGCCGAATTTGAGGATGTCCCGGGTGATGCTCACAAGAAGGCCTAAGGAATGATCTTAAAATCCCCGGGAAAAATTTCTCCCGGGGATTTTGCTAGTTATTGAGAGAAAAAATGTCAAAGCGTGATTATTACGAAATCCTAGGAGTTGCCAAGGGCGCAGACGATGACACCTTGAAAAAGGCCTATCGTAAGCTTGCCATGCAATACCATCCTGATCGTAACAAAGATGACAAAACGGCTGAGGCAAAGTTTAAAGAACTGAACGAAGCGTACGAGGTTTTAAAAGACAAAGAAAAACGTGCGGCTTATGACCGATTTGGACACGCGGCCTTTGATCCCTCCATGGGAGGTGGTGGGGGCGGCGCTGGCGCTGGTGCGTACGGTTTTGGTGGCGGGCGCGGTGCTGGCGGCTTTTCCGATATCTTTGAAGAGGTTTTTGGTGATTTCATGGGCGGCGCGGCTGGTCGTGGTCGCAGAGCCACTGCCGGTGTGGACGGCGCTGATATTCGTTATGATTTGGCCATAACTCTCGAGCAAGCCTTCCAGGGCTATAACGCCAAAATTAAGGTGTCAACTCTCAAGGGCTGTGGGACATGTGCTGGAAGCGGCGCGGAAAAAGGAACGGGTGTCAAATCCTGTACTGTCTGTCAAGGAAGCGGCATGATCCGCACGCGTCAAGGCTTTTTTACCCTCGAGCGTACTTGTTATCAGTGTAACGGAGCAGGGCAGACCATTGAAAAACCCTGTAAGACCTGTCGGGGACAAGGGCGGGTGTCCACGGACAAAAACCTGACTGTCTCGGTGCCGGCTGGTATCGAAGACGGCTCGCGGATACGTTTGTCTGGAGAGGGCGAGTCAGGACTTCGAGGGGGCGCCACTGGGGACCTTTACGTGTTTGTGATGGTCAAACCCCATCCTGTTTTCACAAGAGAAGGGGCAACGCTTCACTGCGAAGTGCCCATCCCCATGGCCACGGCGACCTTGGGCGGCGAAATTGAAGTGCCCACCATAGAAGGTGGGCGGGCCAAGGTTTCCATCCCAGAAGGCACCCAAACGGGTAAACCTTTCCGCCTTAAGGGAAAGGGGATGAGCGTTCTCAGGCGTTCCACCCGGGGAGATCTTTATCTTCATGCAAAAGTAGAAACCCCTGTGAAACTGACCAAACGCCAAAAAGAACTGATGGAAGAGTTTGCGAAGATTAGCGCAAAGGAGGCCAATAGCCCCGAGTGCGACTCCTTCTTGAAAAAGATCAAAAGCTTTTGGGAGTCTCTAAAAGAGTCCACGTGACTGGCAAGGGTACGGCGCTTCTTGCAGGACCGCCGCAAAAGCTCGTGATCTCCTGTCCCTGATAGCAAACACGGGCGAGTGCGCCCGTGTTTGCCGTGGGACTTCAGATAAAAAGTTCAGGATTTTGAACTCTAAAGTAAACAAGTGACTGCCAAACATGGGAATGTGTCATAAAAAACGATGTGCATTTTTTGTCAATTTCCATTGAATTAATTTTCTACCTAAGATATGTGTTCTCATTATTTTTTGTTTGAGACCAATATATGTTTAATGTAAATAGGCCGTCTAATTTCGTGGCATTCATTTCTTTGCTTATGGGCCACGGCGCCTTGCTAGCTTCCCGCATGCCTGATGATGACCGAACAAAAATCGTCATCCATTCCGGCAGGCAATCTCCCATTGTCGTGAACATCGCTATTGGTCAGCAGCATGAGGGGTTTGGTTTTCAAAGTTCTCAGCCGCATTTTACAGGCCAGCCTGTGTTCCTTCCCGGATTTCAGAGTGTCATTTCTCAGATCCCAGGCTGCGAAGATCGCTTAGTCCCTCAAGTTTCTGTGTCGATTGCGGCACAAAGCCCTTCTGTTGTTCAAGCTCTTTCGCCCTTTGATGAGCTTGTAAAAGCCTCATTTTTGGAAAGCCCTGCATCAAAACGTCAACCTCAGCTGGAAACATACACGCCGTCACTCAGTGGACTCAAGGAGGCTTGGCTTCCATCATTCCAGGAGGAAAAAAGGGCGACGTCCCAAGCCCTTTTACCTGATCCGCGCATAGAACCAAGCGAAGGCACGTCGTCGGGTCCTCGACATAGAACCTCTCAAAAAAGCGTCTATTTGCCCTCAATCAGTATGTTAGAGCTCGGTGTGAGCGCCGGGTGTCTTGACAGTCTTGAGGGGTATACAAAAAATACCAATCGCTGGGAAGATTTATTTGCCAAGATTCCTCTTGTCAAAATAAGTGCATATGATTTATGTGCGGCGGCCGAAAGCTTTTATGGACTTTCAAGACATTTAGAAGAAGGATCCGCAAAATTTTTAGACGCATATCTTAGAATTTACCAGTGTTACGCAGAAGCTTTGAAGAAAGAACCCTCACTAAGCGGCGATGTGAAAAAGAAACTGGCAACAGCTTCCCTTACCCTTGCTCAATATCTGAAAAAGCCCCAAGAAAAGCTCTTTTACGCCCATAAAAGCCTGGAGACGCTCACCTCACTGGAGAGCGACGCTGACTACGTAAAAACAGAGAGTTTTTATTTAGAAAAAGCAAGTGCCCACCTCCTTTGTGCATCAATTGTTGAAGAGCATCTTTTAAAGTCAGATCACATGGATCAATTCGTTGAGGCCATGGACGGAAATCTAAAATGTTCCTCTGAAAAAACAGCCAAGGCCTATGCGGGATATGCTCAAGCTATGTTAAGAGCGGCTCGTCAAGCTCCGGCGCACAAAAAAGTAAGAATTTACAAAATCGCCGCTGGCTTTTGTGACAAAGCTTACGGCGCGCAGACAGCAATACATGACGCCTTAACTCGTGAAATGAAAAGAGATCTTGCCGTACTGGACATGAAGGTTTCAGAGTATGAGGCAGGTGAGGCAAAGAAACAAAGGCTTCAAAGAGCGTATGCATTTTTCAAAATTGATGTGACTGAGCCACACCCTGACACTTATCTTTCATTTGAGGCCATTTCCATTATTGCGTCCTATTATGCCTCTCTTTTGGATGATGAGGCCCAAAGACACTATTATCTAAAAAAAGCGTCACAAAATTCTCAAGCGTCCTTTTTACTTCAAGATAACAGAGACCCAGAGGTGTATCTTCGAGGCGCCCGCATTCAGTTTGATTACGCCTCTATTTGCCCAGAAGAGGAAAAAAGAGATGTCTACCATAAGTCGGCCCTTTGGTTTGATAAAGCGCAAGAGGCTCTTCAAAATCTCATGCCTGTGTCTTACCGTGACACTGGAAAAGCCTATGTGGAGGTTTTAAAGCGCTCGCAAGGAAACCCAGATCAACAGCTTCATTGCGCAGCGCGTGCTAGTGCAAAATACAAAGCCGCTTTTGAGGGCTTCTCGTCGCGAAATACCGGTATCAACGAGGCGGATCTGCTCGATGCAGGGTTTGCAAACATGACAGCGTTCGTGCTCTCTCAAGACGTGAATTATAAGGACTATTACGCCCAAGAGGCCTTGAAAGTCTATGGGACGTTTTTTACAGGGAATACTCAACTCTCACACACCGCGCTTTTGGATGTTGGTAGTGCCTACATTGAGATCGGATTTTACAAATCTTGTCAGAATAAAATTTTTGTAGGTGTGTCCCAATTGGAAAAATTGTACCAAACACACCCTGAATCCCTCATTCACTTTTATGGAATTGTGCAAAAAGCGACCCGGTACTTGGCGGACAATAGCATCCCCGAGCAGAAGGCACACTTTTATCAAAACCATGGACTTTGGTGCGACCATGCCGTCAATGCTGGGATTGAGCCAATATCTTGCAGTGGCATTGAGTCATATGTGCGAGCAGGTGATTGTTCAAGAGACCCTGGGCAAAAAAGAGCGTATTACACAAGGGCCCTAGAACGCGCGAGCGCCGCTTTGTTTCGAGAGCAACCCCCAACATCGTACTTCTACTGCGTCATTGCCGATATCAAAAAAAGGTTGGCAGAATCATACCCGTTTTACTCCAAGCCGTTCTACAAGGGATACCTGGAAGCCTTTGATGCCTACCAACATGCACTTCGGCTGAATAAAGGGCTAACGAACAATTTTTACCAAGACCTCGCCCTCGTACAAGCGGTTCTAGAAAGTAAAGGACAGTAAAACTCTTTTAAAGAAGGGAAGTGTTTTTTTAACGGTTTCCTTCTTTTTTTTATATGGTTACGTAATGACGTTGACAAAAAAAATCCTGCTTTCTATAAAAGGCTAAGATTTAACATCGACATAGGATTATGATAAAAAAACTCTTATTTGCTGGTATTTCTTCTGTTTTTTTGTTTCCCTGTTTACCAGCTTTGGGAACATCTCCTGATTTGTTGAAAGAGGCCGACTGCGTGGCAGGCTCCTCCGCCCATTACACGAGTGGGCCATTACTCACTGACCATCTCACGTGGCTATCAAAACGATTATGCGACGTCAGCACCACGCAGACGGATGATTACGAGACAGCCTTGGCCTTGGCACAGGTCGCGGGCACCGCCGCAGAACCGTCGCTGCGCTCTGCCGTCACACAAACAGCTTCTTGTTTATTTGAGCGCGCCTTTCAAAAGGGCTTTATCCCGAACGCAGAATCTAAAATTATGGCGGCGATTTGCCATGAACTTGCGGCGGCCGACGCTGCCCCATGGGAAGTTAAGCAATCCTACTTAAATTTTGCATGCCAACATTATGAGGATCTTTTAAAAGAAGGATCAGCCTCGTTAAAGACGCCAGATCTGTTGATCAAGGTAGCACACACATGTGCACAGTCAGGCTTCTTGAGTGGCTCACGACAGGAAAGTCTAAACTACCTTGATAAAGCCATCACCCATTATGATGCGTATATAGCTTTAGGGCATGAATTCTCTGTGCCAGATGTTCCTGTAATTGCGGCAACGTATCTGCAGCACGTTTTTTACGAGAGTGCGTATCATGGGCAGATATTCCCCCATACCCTCACACGTGCCCAAAGGGGTGTTAACTTATTGGCAGAGCACTATAAAATTACACAAGAACCCCAAGATCTTGTGGCATGGGGATACGCCCTTGCCATGACCATGAAGGCTTTTTACGGACGTGATCAAGAGTCCCTGGTTGATGCCGGTTTAGGAAGGTCGGTTGCTCAAAGCTTACAGGGCGTCTGGGACTGCCCAAAGGACCTTGAGAGTGATATTTGGATCAAGCTAGGGGTGGCCTATTTGACACTTTCAAAATTTGAGAGGGACCCGGCTCAAAAATCTCTAGAACTTATGAGCGCACGTAAGGCCTTCGAACTAGGGCTTGCGCAGCAGGCATCGCTTGGGGCCCTTCCCATGGTGACAGAATTTGCGCTGCTATATTTATGCGATACGATCCATGAAAGCCGTTTGTTAGAAACCACAAGGGAAGGGCGGCATAGAGCTGACATGGAGATCCTAACAAACTGTGAGGCGCAAATTCAAAAAGGGGTTGCGAATACGTCAGTCTATGAATGGGCAGCCAAAGCAGCGTATAATTTAGCCGTTGACATGATCAACAAAAAAAGTAGTCAGTTTGAGTTCATTCAAAAGACAGTGCTCTATGACCATGTTTCCTACACAAAGAACCCCAACGTATCCCCTGAGACCTATCAGCGCATGGCCAGAAGTAATGCGCTTATGGCGGAGCATGCCCTTCCCGCCCATAGAAAAATGCATAGGGAAAAAGCCCATGAATTTTTTAAGATTCTGCTGTCATCTCGTACCGATTGTCCCGCCCTCTTTGTTGAGGCTGCATGGAACGCCGCGTCGCTTTCGGAGTTGATTCATGATTCTTCTCCTAAAAAGCAACATGAGGACTGCGCGGCTGACTGGTTAAAAAAGGGCGCTGACTGTACCCCCCAGAAGGCCTTTGAGCAAATCGATCACCTGGTTTTGGCAGCCAAAGCTTACGAAAAAATTGGAAAGCGCCGGAGTGTTAAAGGGGTCCAGTCAATGAGTACGGCCATTGACTTGTGCGAGAAGGCCCTTGAAAAAGATGGGCTTTCTTTGGATCATCTCTTTGATATGGGACGAATTATGGTACATGCCACCACCAAGAGCTCTTTCGACGATGCTCGCAAAAAAGAGGTGCTCTGCAAAGCCAATAGGCTTTTTAAAGAGGTTATCCAGAAAGCCCCTGGGAAAAAAAATCAATGCTTGCCCTTGATAAGTCTTTGTTATCAGTCTCTTGTAAGAGTGACACCTGAAAAAGAAAAGCCTCACTTTGAAAGGGAAGCGGTCGCCTATTTTTCCAGCCTTATGGGCGGAAAAACATAATGAACGCTCATACGGTCCGTCTTTAAGCGGTATGGAGTCGCACACTATTGACAGCTTTCATTTGTGTGGAGGAGACCTTAAGGGGCACTCATGCCATCAACAGGCACTCCTCGCGTTATGAACAACTTGAACGCTGGGACCTCTTAGGGTTAAATCTATGGGCGTGTACATAAAGACGCTTTGACAGAATGACAGAACACACGCCCAAAAAAAAGAAGGTCTACAGACACGAACTACCTATTGGGCCTTAAGAATCGTTGGTGTGTTTGCATGGCCCAAATAAACTAAGCTAAAAAAATCTCGAATAAGTTAAATGATTTTTAATTGTTTAATCTTTTGATCAAGGAGATGACGCGCTTATCAATCAACGTTTAAAGACGGTTTTTTTGTACGCATCTGCACCTGCATATTGGGAGGGGGCTATGAAGTCCAAACATCTTTTTCTTAATTCATTCATTAGTCTTTTTTTGTCTATTTGTCCCTTGAAGTCTACGAGTCACATTGTCCAAGAAACTTGGGGAACAGACGTGGGTGATGGTTTTTATGACTCGCACAATAGACTTTTTTGTGGCCAGTCACCTTCTGGTTATTCTTTTCCCTCCCATGGAGAAGTCCCCTTGTATGGCAGCACACCTGGTAGATCAATGATGGCGTCTGGCTACTCTTCCTATGACGAGGTCGAGTCCTCGCCGGGCGATTGGGCCTCATGCATGCCTGGGACGCCCTTTGATGATTTGTCGTCCCTTTTATCCATGAACTCGTCAATTTGGGCCAAACCTCAAGAGCTATTTGTGACGGGGTCCCCCCCTTCGTTAGCGTTTCAAACCACCCAAGGGGGTGGGATAGAACAAGATGAAGGGTCACCCCAGTATCAAGACGAGGGCTTCTTGCGTTCGCCCACACCTCAAGAGAGTGAGAAAGGCCATTTTCGGGCAGAATCAGCCCCACCCGTGATGATGCCTTACGCCACACCAAACGAGTCAGATTCCCCGCACCTGGGGCAAGAAGAACGCAGGTCGAACTCTGTATCCTTTCCGCTTGGACAGAATTTCTATGTTAACCCCGAAACGGGTCAAGCCCCTGTCAAAGAGTTCTCTCAAGGGGCGCCCAAATCTTCTAGTCATCTAAAGAGACCAAGACCCCTACAAGGAGTGCCGGAGGGGACTTTTATGACCGTCTTGGATTTTAGGGTGGGGCAAAAAAAAGCTAAAACAAAGAAGCGCGCCAATAAAGAAAAAACAGAGCAGTCCTACGCCGCTGTTTTGAAAAATGCCGTTGAACAGATGAGAAGTGCCCTGGCGAATCAGGAAAAGGACAAAAAGGTACTCTCTCTTCACAGTGCCCTCAATGGATTAAGAATTGCATTGGGAATTCGCAAAAAAGAAGACTTGCCTTTTCTTTACGAGACGATGTTGCAAGGTCTTTCGTCTCTTTCAATGCTCTCGGACATTTTGCATGAACAAAGGCATTATCACAAAGAAGCGAGCGACTGGTACGAGGAGGCCCTTCGAGAGTTGGACGTGTTGCCTGCGTCCATGGATCTTAATATGGCTTTTTTGCATGAGAAGTTAGCCGGTATGACACAAGGGTTGCGCACGAAACTCATGCTGTCTCGCAAGGCACTTGAGTGTTACCAAAAGTGTGAAAAAAAAACCGCTCTTTCTCAAGACGAGTATAAGTCAATGATGCAGCTTTGTTTGACGTTGCAAAAGAGCCTTGTTTCTGAAGAAGAAAAGCTCATGCATCAACAGTGTGCAGCTCGGTACTATGAAAAAATAGAAAAGACCACTCCTTTAAGTGCTGAGCTCTATAAAGAGATTTTTGAAATTTATGACAGCTTACTGGCTCAATCTTCGGGAAGGTCGGATGCCACTTTTGGTTATGCGCCGGCGGCGTTTGCGGGCCTTCGTTATCTAAAGGCAACGTCTGGGGCAGATCCAACCCTTTATGCAAAAACCCACAGATATTTTATGGCAGCCATGGAGCACATGCAAGATCGCGAAAACAAACTGATTCTCTTGAAAAATGGGCTTTTTTGCTTTGTGGAAGGCATTAATCGACAAGTATACTTCGATCCAAGACTTTACGCCCAAATGGGGTCATCCTCTCTTTTTCTAGCAGATCAGGGGATGAATCCGGCCGAAAAGGCGACCTACTACAGAAGCGCGGCCGCACTTTATGAGACCATGGTTGCAAAAATGGGCATAGAGCCCAAGAACGAGCGGTTTGGCAGTACTTTCTTCAATATGGCCTATGCAAATTTACAAGCAGGATGTACATCGATCAATTCAAAAGAAAAAGTGCGCCACTTGGATCATGCGGTTAATCAATTAAAGGCCATCATTCAGGCTTCACACAGCGAAGAAAGACTGGCCCACATCTACCTTGCCATCGCCCATATGCACTTGAGCGAGCTTGTGTTAGACCACCGAAAAGCACATCTTGTCCTGGCATCTTCATATTTTGAAAGGGGGGGAATTGACGAGGTGACTTTTCCCACGGCTCTTTTTGAATACGCGGCTACCTGTTACTTTCATCTTTTCCACTTAGAGGAGGAACCGCCAAAAAAAGCAAACTTATTGTCTCTTGCGTCGTCTTATTTGGCTAAAGACCAAAATAATGGACACCTAAAAACAGCCAGTGCCTATTTACTGCAATCTAAAATCGCTTTAGAGCGCTCAAAGCTTTTTTCGAGCACAGATGAACGAGTGCCTGAGCTTTTTGATGTCGCTCGCGCAAATGCGCGTATTGCCTTTGACCTTGCAAAAAAAATGGCAGAAGAAGCCATGGGCGTTTTAGAGCAAGTGCCCCCACAAAGACAGTAGATGTCAGATGTAACAACTCTGAGAACCGTCCCCCGCAGTCGTGTGTGGGACCTCCTCAGAGTGGATAGGTGGTGGGAAAGGTGACACTAAGAGCTAGAGCTTTTCAGGCATGAAGGACCCTACTACAACCACCCCCTAGCTGTTGGCACAGTGAAATTTCAGGCATCGATCAAACATGGGTAGGTGGGGGATCATTGTTTTATCAAACGCCCGAGGTTAAGAGATGTCAATATAACGGGCGCCTGAAAGTTAAGATAGAAATATGGAGCCTGTCTTTTCTTGGGTGAGGCAACAAAAGGTTTACCCCTAAAATTGAGGCTGTAAAGACTTGTCACGCTTGCAAATACTGAGTCTTCATTCAAAGGCGTGCGCGCCTTGAAATCGCTATCTCGTCAATGGTTGATGATCCCCCCGTAATCTGGATCCCTTCATTTCGACGCTTTGATTGAAGGTGCTTAATCTATTTGTGTGTTATTTTACATAACTTTGACGGTCGTAAAAGCAAACATCAGGCGCGGATGGCTGCGCGACCTCTTTGGGCTGTTTCATCAAGATAAGTTTTAATTTCGCTGCCCATGGCAGGTTTTTGGAAATAAAATCCCTGGGTGAGTCCTTGCGTGTGTTGAAAGAGATATTCATATTCTGGTTTGGTCTCAACACCTTCAAAAATGAGTGTTGCCTCGACATCCTGTCCAATGTGCGTCATGAGATTAAGAAATTTCTGGTGGTGAGGGCGTTCTTGCAAGTTGGCGATTACGCGCCGGTCCACTTTGATGTAAGAAAAATTAAAAGCTGACAAACCATAAAGCGATGTGGGGCCATTGCCAAAGTCATCAAGGGCAAGCTCATATCCCTCCTGTCTTAGAAAAGCAAAGAGGCGCTCCGCTGTTTCCAAGGACTCCTGGATTGTTTTTTCCGAAAGCTCGAGGACAAGCTTTTGCATGGGAAAGTTTATCTCATGGCACAGCTCTTTTAGAAAGGGGGCGAATCCTTTTTGATAAAAATGTTTTGTTGAAATATTCAAGGATAAAAAGTAATCCTCACCATAAGTTTCACGCCACTCTCTGACTTGCTGCAACGCTTTTCTTGCCACAAACCGATCAAGTTTGATAATTTCTTCCCCTTCCTCGGCGTAATGAAGGAAATGGTCGGGCATAATGAGTCCAAGCTCGGGATGCTGCCAGCGGGCCAGGGCTTCAAATCCCACAATGCGTTGGCTTTTTAAATCGAGAATTGGTTGATAGCAGACGCGCAGCTCTTCATCAGTCACAGCTTTTTTGAGAGCCTCTTGAAGGTGAAGCGTTGATGTTTGGGCATGGCGTGAGGCTGGGTCAAAAATAACGTAGCTGCTTCGCCCCTTCTTTTTTGCTTCGTAAAGGGCGTTATCGGCGTCCTTGAGGATGTCGTTGTAGGCCGTGAAGCTCTCGTCAGCGAAAGCAATGCCGATACTGGCAGATGGGTTAATGGTTTTGCCAGCGATGGTGAGGGGGCGCTGAATTTCATCCAAGAGACGCCTTGCGATTTGCTCAACATCCTCAAGAGAAGTGGTATCGGGTAAAAGCAACACGAATTCATCCCCAGAAAGACGCGCGACTGTATCTGCTTCTCGGCAGCACCGCTTCATGCGGGGGGCAAGAGCCAGTAAGAGTTGATCGCCAGCAGCGTGACCTAGGGTGTCATTGACTTGCTTGAACCTGTCTAAATCTAAGAACATGACCGCAAATGGATTATTCTTATCCCGTTTGTATCTCATAAAGCTTTGCTGAAGTCGTTCTGTTAACAGGACTCTGTTGGGAAGCCCCGTCAGCGCGTCGTGTAAGGCTGTGTGGGCAAGACGGGCCTCAATTTTTTTGCGGTCCGTAATATTTGTTTGGGTGCCGATCAAGCGGTGAGGTTCGCCTCGCTCATTACGCATGCAAAGGCCGCGGGTGGACATCCAACAGTAAGAGCCATTTCTATGACGTAGTCGGTACTCACAACTGAGAAAATCCATATCTTTGGCAAGGTAGGCATCAACACTTGAGCGAAGTTCAGCGATATCATCGGGATGCACGCGGTTAAACCATGTGGACAGGAGGGCCGGGAGGTCACTTTCCCTGTATCCAATCATTTCGCACCAATATGCTGAATAAAAAACTTCTCCCGTTTCAAGATTCCAATCCCACAGACCGTCTCTTGAGGCTTGGGCTGCAAGATAGTATCGCTCTTGGCTGCGGCGAAGCTCTGCGGTGGCATCTTGCACTTTCTTTTCAAGGGCAAGGCTGTGCTCAATGAGCTGACGCTCGTTTTGACGCAGTTGCAACATGCTTCGGGTTCGGGCAAGAAACTCTGCGCGGTTAACAGGCTTTTGCAAAAAGTCGTTGGCACCGGCCTCCAGGGCAGGTTGTAAGAGGGCATCTTCGTCGCTGCTGGAAATCATTAAAATGGGGGTGGTGGTGTTGGGGCCAGAATCACGTACTTGCCGGATAAATTCAAGGCCGTCGATGTCGGGCATGTAATAATCAACGAGGATGATATCAACGGGTTTTGACTGTGACCATTCCAACGCCTTGCGTGCGTCGGTAAAACAGACAGCTTCTCCGCCGACGGCATGTACAAGCCTCTCGAGTAACGAGACGCTTAAGGGACAATCATCAACGATGAGAATTTGAGACATCTAATTACTGTTTTCTACGCGCACACTCCCTATTGTTCCTATTAAATCATGATGGGGTCTGTCGAGCTAGCGTTTTTTATCCTGGAATTTATGAAGGACCATTTATTCCAAGATAAAAAACAAATGAATACAAAAATTATGAAGAAATAGATGATGTTATTTTCCGAAATATCTTTGTAAAAATAACACTAAAGGCTCCGTTTCCAAGAACATTTGCTGTGGTGCTAACGGCATCAAAAAGAATATAAAGCATCATAATGAGGGATAGCATTTCATTACTAAATCCAAGATGTTGCTCAAGAACTGGAAGCATTACAATGATACCCCCGCCAGGAACGGCCGCCACGGCAAATTTGTTTACGACGAAGTATAAAACAAAGATACTGTAATGAGCCAAGCTGGGAGCCGAAATAGAATAACTCGCCATGATGGCAAGGGCCATCATGGGAATGGCGATTGAATCCCCAATTAGGTGGATATTGGCGGTGGAGGGGATCACGGCGTCCACAAGAGGGTCATTCTTTGTGTTGTCTCGTGCCCCTTTGAGGGTGAAAGACAGGGCTGCAAGGCTTGACATGGTTGTAAAGGCCGCCAACGCTGAAGGAAGAACAGCCTGGAGCCGCTCCAAAAGCGTTTTTGGATGAAATCCGGCGCTTAAAGCATATAAGAATAAAAGATAAGCGCACTGTGTGATCGCAAAAAGCAAAACAACTTTTCCGTAAATCCCAAAGGCGTGGGTCAGAAGACCCTCATGCTGCATCTTGAATACAAATCCTAAAACCAGCACAGGCAAAAAGGGGATAAAGATTTTATTGAGCAAAAAGTCTGCGTACTGCTTAAGGTGTTTTGAGACCGTTTGAACTTTATCTGGAGAGAAAACAAACGGAGCAAAAAAGCTCAACATAACGCCCGCCATGAGGGCGTGATCGTTGGCCACAAGCTTGGGGAGCGAAAAGGACCACAAGGGTTCGAGGCACAAAGTTGGCTGAAGGCACGTTGATGGCATCACGCCAATGCTGCCAAGAAATGTGTGCGCGACTCCGTAAGCAAGAAAAGCTGCCGAGGCATTGGATAAGCAGACACCCAAAAGTAGGCACGCGATAAAGGTGCCTGCCGCAAATTTTCCGGCCCCTTGGCGAAAGCCGGTCAAACACGAAAACATATAAGAAAAAATTACAAATGGAATACACCAGACCAGGCCTTCTTTCAAGGTGAGGGCAAGGCCATAAGATGCCGCCTTCAAGGGCACAGGAACAAAGTGACCAAAAGTAAAGACAAGGCCGACAATCACGATCAGTTGAAAAGACAGGGAGAGGCAAATTTTTTTAAACATCATAAAGCTCCTTCAAGAGAGGAAACGCGCATCAAAACAACATACAAGGAAAACAAAATGAGACCGCCGCTACGCAGCGGTGGTGACGGTGGTGAAAAGAGTGCAGGAGAGGCCTGCGAAGCGCATGATACTTAATGACTTGCCAAACATGCCTGATTATCGCGAAGCTTCTGGTGTTTTGTCAAGAGCCAATTCATCAAGAAGGGCGCGGCTTTTGTGGGCCACGGTCAGGAGAAAATTTTGGTCGTCCTGGGATACTTCGTCACTTAGAAGCCTGTTTTTGTAGCAATACAGGAACGTCCGTAACCAAGCGGCTTTTTGGATTGAGGGTGATTTTTTGCGAAAAACACTTTCATAAAGGGCCGTCATAATGTCAACAATACGATCAAAAGGTTGATTTTCTTGGTGGGCGATCATGAGTTTACATTCCCACTGCGCAGCGACGGATGGATCAAAAATAAGGGTCGTTTGAGCACGTACAGCGTCATAAGCGCGCGTGAGATGCTGGATGGCTTCACGGGTCTCAAGGGGGGTGGGCGCCCCTTTGTTTAGAAGGCACAGCGCCTCTAGGTAGTGTTTTGTTATGGTATCAGTCTCTTTTACGCCAAAAAAATATGCGATCTGCTCATCAAAAGACGACATAGTCACGCTTATACCCACCACTTTTTTATGCCCCAGTTTCTATGGAGAATCTTTGTTATGTCAACGCAAATGATCTTATAAAGAAAAATTAGCATAGATCATGCTATGTCTTATACATAAAAAAATCTATTAACAATAAATGGAAAGTAATAACCCCCGGCATGCGTTTTTTTAATAAAAGATCTTTCATTTATGAGAGTGATTTGATAACAAGATGTCATGGCGTGCAAAACTAAGAGGTCTTTTTTGACAAAGCCCTTGCTCCACACACTCAATCTCCCCTCCCATGCGGTAAATATGCAGCCGTTTACCTTTCAAAAAGCTGAAACTTCCCACAAAGAAATTATCTTTTCTTGGCTCTCGGAATCTCATATGAAGGCAGTGTGGGACAATAGCCCCGCGCACAAGCAAGACATCGAAGTGTTTATGCAAGGCCGTAAAAAACCCTCTAGTTACCTAAACGGGGTTTTAACCTATTGGGTTGGCAGTTATGAAGATGTGCCGATTTCCCTTGTGATCACAGCGCCGATTACCCAGGATGACACCACGCCTGATGTGTGGAAACATCATCTATGTCCAAGCGGCTCAAACTACAGTATTGATTTTGGTATTGGAAACAAAGATTTTTTGGGTAAGGGGCTCGCTGCCGCCATGCTAGAAGCGTTTGTTTCTTTTTTCAAAGAAAAGGTTGACCAGCAGGTTGCTCAGTTTTTGATTGAGCCCCATATTCAAACAGCCAAAATCAAGCGCATTCATCAAAAAGCTGGCTTTCATTTTGTTTCAATTATCAGAGATAAAAATGAAAATCTCTATGATCAAAGTGAAACCTTTTTGATGATAAAACGGTGCGTTCCTTCTGTTTTGCCAAAAACTGTTTCTCTTGATTAATACTTTACTCATAATTAAGTCATAAACTATAAGCAGTTCAACCATGTTTCTTGGGATTCTTTACATGAAAAAATTTGTCATGATTAGTGTTCTTGTTGGGCTCAGTGCCTCCTTGACTGTGTACGCAGCTACCCCCCCCAGCCTACCCACGGTCGTAGCAAAAAAACCCGATGACACAGTTTCCGTTACGTATGGAAAGAATATGACTGAATTCTATAAAACGCGCGCCTTGCCGGACGGCGTGACAAGAGACCCTAAGGGAGAAGTGATCGTACAAAAGCGGACTGAAGAGGTTGCATCATCAAACCTTGATGAGTTTTTAGAAAACCTTAAGCGCCAGGATTTGGAGGCTATTTCCGTCAAGCCTTTGATTAAAAGGGAGTTTTTAATGGGAGCGCACCGTAACAAGGAGGCCGCTTCTTTACCCATAGACAAGGGTGTTCCCAAAGGCGATGAGCCCATGATGATGGTCACCTATGGGAAGGATATGACAGCGTTCTATAAAACGCGCGCCTTACCGGACGGCGTGACCAAAGGTCCCAAGGGAGAGGTAATTGTGCAGAAGCGAACGGAAGAGGTGGCGTCTTCAAACCTTGATGCCTTTTTAGAAAATCTCAAGCATCAGGATTTGGCGGTTCTTTCGGTTAAACCCAAAGTGGCCGAAAAAGGTGTGGGCATCGGAGGGGACCGCACCTCCCCCTAAGTCAATCCATTAGTGTAATATACCAAGGTTAAAGATTTATCACCCTAGGGGCACGATCTAACGTCGCAAGCTGTTTCGGGCCCCTACATTTTATATGGCGGGGTGTTTAGGGTCCTTTAAAATTAGTAAAGTAAGTTTTTACTGTTATGTATTGAATAATTAAAAAACTAATCCATTGAAAGAATTTTATTTTTTCTACTTTGCAGAATGAATTACAAGGGCCAGGGAATAGGAGACTTTGATGAAAGTGACTTCCCTGGTTTTGGTGGTTCCGTTCGCAGCGCCCCTATCGCTGGTTTACGAAAAATCGTCAGATGATAAACGCACAGACGCCGTTGTGGTTAAGGACAAGGGTCAAAAGAAAGTGTTAGATAGAAGACGTTCCCACTGAGTTCATCGTTTGGCGTAAAGAGGACGGCAAAGGGCCCCCCAGTGTCGTCCCATACGATGGCTACTTTTTGGCGGCCTGAATGCCTTCAAGAATACATTTGGCGGCCTCTTGTTCATCGCGCCATTCAAGAACACGCACCCACTTTCCTTCTTCAAGGTCCTTGTAATGCTCAAAAAAATGTTGGATTTGACGGCGAAGGATCTCTGGCACGTCACGGTAACTTTTAACATTTGTATAATAGGGCTTGAGGTCTGTTGTGGGAACCATTAACAGTTTTTCATCGCGACCTGCCTCATCTTCCATGACAAGCATGCCAATGGGACGAGAGCGAATAATGGCCCCTGGGACCACAGGAATTTGTCCCAAAACAAGGGCGTCCACAGGGTCACCGTCTTGACTAAGTGTGTGGGGAATAAAGCCGTAGTTGGCTGGATAGTACATAGCCGTATGCAAAAAACGGTCAACAAACATAGCGCCTGATTCTTTATCAAACTCATATTTGACGGGATCTCCGCCCATGGGAATTTCAATTAAAACGTTGACGTCCCAGGGCGCATTTTTACCTACAGAGATTTTTGATAAGTCCATTTTAGTTTCCATTC
>JAJTHL010000033.1 GCA_021298595.1 Alphaproteobacteria bacterium
CAGTGAAGAAGCCCTTGCTGATTTTGTCTCCTTTTTTCTAAACATCTGCATAGATCAAGTGGATTTCATGGAAACTCTCATGCAACCAACAAGTCTTCAGGGGCGCATCACCCGCTGGGCAAAAGAAGAAACTCAAGCAGACCGTCTTCCCCCTCACGCCCATACGATCTTAGAGGCTGTTCTCTACCGAGGAGCGCTTTCCAGATCGGAGGCATCTACTCTTCTTGGGGTAAGCGATCGACAAGCACGACGCGTTACGTCTGCCCTCATTCAACGGGGAGTCCTCTCCTCAGAAAGCTCTCGTTCACCGTTCTTCTTGGCTTTTCCCGCATCCATTGCACATGTTTGGATGCCAGGCCTTTTTCCTGAGAGGTAGGATAAATAGATAAGAATATGGCTAACCTCCATCTTAAGTTAATAGTGATAGCGGCACTGAACGATCACGATACTCTCTTCTGTTACCTTATAAACAAGTCGATGCTCGCTTGTCAGACGCCTGGACCAGTAACCTGCTAAATCATATTTTAACGGCTCTGGTTTGCCTGTCCCATCGAAAGGCGATCTTTTTATCTCTTTTATTATGCTATTTATTTTTCTAAGAACAGATTTGTCAGGCGCTTGCCAATAGAGATAATCCTCCCAAGCTTCATCAGTAAATAAGAGGTTCATGCTTCTTCTTCACTAAGCGTTACTGGTTTTAAGAGACCTTTCTCTGCTTTCTCGATGGAGGTAAGGAGTCTCTTGGCATTGTTGGGATTTTTTACGAGATAAAGTGTCTCTTCAATGGCGTTAAAGTCCTCGAGAGAAATCATCACCACAGGGCTGCGATTCTGCCTTGTGATAATAAGAGGCCTATGATCATCACAAACTTTATTCATCGTCCCTGCAAAATCTTTACGTACTTGTGTATAAGTAAGCGCGTCCATTTTTTCCTCACACATTTTTATTCATAAAAAATATATACCATATAAGTACTCATTCAGTCAATTTGATTTACGCATAAACACTCCCCTTCTCATCTGTGTCATGCTACAATTTCTCTGATACCCAACCCCTCACTAAATGTTCCCGATCAGTATCGAATATGCAAAAATACACCACTTAATTAGAATTCGCTCCCGATCGGGAATATTATTGCATCTGTGAGCAAAATTCCTCAAAATGATACAGATCGAGAACAGATTTGAGGGGTCTCTTGAAAGAAAACATCACAAAAACGGCTCTTCTTGGGCAAGCCCTGAGGCGGGTGAGGAAACGCCAAGGATTATCCCAAGAAGACGTTGCGGGTTTATCGGGTGTAGGAAGACGCTTTATAAGCGACCTCGAGAACGGCAAAGAGACATGCCATATTGCTAAGGTGATGCAAGTTCTTGGAAGTATGGGTATCGCCATACAAATTGTCACACATTGGGAAGAGGATAACGGCGAAAGATGACCGTTTCTGTTCTGGACATTTTTATGCATAATCAGCGCGTTGCTCACCTTTACTTATGACGATAGCTACCGGCACGGCAATAACGCCATCCCCATATCTACATCCATGCCTCTTGATCAGCGCGACTATATAGGACAAGTCGTCACGTCTTTTTTCTCAGATCTTTTGCCCGATGAACAAGTCAGAATACGTTTGGCAAGATACTTAGGCCTTTCGGCGCGAAACACCTTTGCGCTCCTACGTGAAATTGGCGGTGATTGTGGCGCTTTGTCCCTTTTTCCAGAAGGGGGTTCCCCGCTTTCACAAAGCAAATACGCACAACGAATCGTTAACAGTTTTCTCCACACTTTCTGGGGATCAAATAGGATATGAGTGAGCAGCTCTCTCTCCTGCAAATAGATATACGTCATTATCTTATCAAGATCTTTGGGGTAATTAGATGATATATTCACCGCAAAAAATGCGGCGATTCTTTACTATGTGGATATACGAGTACGAACATTGGCCTCACTTTACATGGCGCGCTGAGAATCTTAGCGAGAAACTTGCCTATGTACGTCATAAGCAGGGACGTTTACTTGGAAAAATGGAGCGTCTTGGTTTAGACATCAGAAAGGAATCTAGCTTTAAAACCCTCACAAATGACGTCATAAAGTCCACCGCCATTGAGGGGGGGCATCTTAATATGGAGGAAGTAAGGTCTTCCCTGGCACGAAGGCTAGTCTTAGAGATCTCTGGACTTGTCCCTTCAAGCCGTCATGTCGACGGTATTGTTGAACTTATGTTAGACGCAACAGAGTCTTATACAAAACCACTGACAAAAGAACGCCTTCTTGCTTGGCACGCGTCCCTCTTTCCCACCGGTTATAGTGGACTTCGTCGTATCACTGTTGGCAATTGGCGCACAGAGGAATCTAGCCCCATGCAAGTTGTCTCAGGTCGCATTGGGAAAGAACAAATCCATTTCGAGGCTGCCCCTGCAGGAAAGATAGATCATGAAATCACCCTCTTTCTAGAATGGTTTGAAAAAAATGACATAGACCCTGTCTTAAAAGCAGGAATATCCCATTTTTGGTTTGTGACCCTTCATCCGTTCGACGATGGAAATGGTCGTATCGCACGGGCAATTTGTGACATGGCCCTAGCCCGTGCTGACGAAACATCTGATCGCTTTTACAGCTTATCTAGCCAGATAGAAAGTGAACGCAAAGATTAGCACGCCCATTTGCAGAGACAACAACGTAATACCCTTGATCTTACAGGGTGGCTCGACTGGTTTCTGGGTTGTTTAGATAGAGCCCTCTTACAAGCAGATAAGACCATTGAAGGTGTACTGTTTAAGGCTGATTTATGGAGTAAATTCGCCCAAAGCCCACTCAACGGCCGACAAAGACTTATTATATCCCGCATGTTAGAAGATGATTTTCAAGGATATATGAATACCTCCAAGTACGCAAAACTTGCGAAATGTTCAAATGATACAGCCTTGCGCGATATTCAGGATTTAAAAGGGCGTGGCATTTTTGTTCAAAACGCTGGTATGGGGAGAAGCACAAGCTATAGGATAGAAATCGAAAATTCATAATTTGAACGCTCTGAAATTTATCCCCCTGTCAAACAGTTATGCAGAGGGTTCTTAAAGTTAAAAGCCTTAATTTTTTATTTTGAAACGGATTGTTTTTGGAAGTTAGTGCACAGACATAAACTTAAGTGTCTCTATTTCCAACACATTAAAACAAAAAACTACCCCCGTAGGGGGACGGGGAGATTCGTGCGGCTGTTGGTGAGACTCCCGGCGGGCTGCCTCTATGGTTGAAGCTATTGCGGGGTTTTTTCTACTGCTGAAGTTGTTATGGACAACACCAGAATCACCACAACAGGTCTTCAGATTCGTCGTCAGATCCTGAACACCCCACAAGAAAACCATAGTAATTCATTTATTCAAAAAAATGACTTTCTCAGAAATCATTTTAACCTATTTATAAGACCATAAACCATAAAAACTTAAAAAATCATCCTTTTTGAGTTCTATGGAAAACATTTTTCTTGTATTTAAAAAAATGAGATCTAAAATAACAATAAGAAATTAATTTTGATTTTTGTGGAGGACAAAATGAAAGAGATTGAGGACATGGATTCCCTCAAGACCTTCTTGCGTCATTTGCGAAAGAAGGCACGGCTCTCCCAAAGTGAGCTGGCGCAGCTAGCTGGTCTTTCACGCACGGCGATTCAAGCCCTTGAGGATGGAAAGTCCACATGCAAACTTGCCACCCTTTTCAAAGTGACCCATGTGCTGAACTTGAAGCTTTACGCGGAACATCCCCTTCTGCCCCATGAGATCACATCATGACCCAGCGCGCTCTTGTGTTTTTTCAAAAAGCGCACTGCGGTATTCTTGAGGAAGTAACACGAGGGCGCTTATATCGCTTTACATATGACGCAGACTATAAAGGTCCTATGATTTCGCTCACCCTACCCGTACGCCATGAGGCATACATATGGGATGTTTTCCCCCCTTTCTTTGATGGTCTTTTGCCCGAAGGTATGCAACTTGAAGCCCTTCTTCGCACCCATAAAATAGATCATAATGACTTTATGAAGCAACTTTTAGCTGTAGGAGAGGATCTGGTAGGGGCAGTCAGCGTGAGGCCAGCCCCATGAATGCTGTCTGCCCCCTCACTTATGAGCCTCTTCTGGACAATGAGACCCACTATAGCCGCAAGGGGATGCGCGCGCTGTCTAAAACCCTTCATCATCTTGAGGATTTTCCCTATACCCAGGCCGAGCAACAAGAGGAGGCACGTCACCTTGCGGGTAAGTTATCCATTCAAGGTGTTCAGCCCAAATTGAGTGCAACCCTTGAAATTCAACAAGGACAAGGCATTTTTAGACCCACTGAAAAAGGGGGGCGCTTTATCATCAAGATGCAAAGTACGTGGCCACATCTGCCTGAAAATGAAGACCTCACCATGCGCCTTGCAGCTCTTTGTGGTATTAAGACGCCTCGACATGGCTTGATTTTTTGTAAAGACGGCACCTTAAGCTTTTGGATTGCACGTTTTGACCGACCAAGCGCGCGCACCAAACTTCCTCTTGAGGATTTCGCCCAGCTTAGTCAACACACGCGGCAAACCAAATACGATGCCTCCATGGAGCAAGTGGCACGTATCATTGAAACCTATACAACCTTTCCTGCCCTTGAAAAAGAAAAGCTTCTGCGCCTGACCCTGTTTAATTATCTTGTAGGCAATGAGGATATGCACTTGAAGAATTTTTCCCTTCTTCGTGAGGGGGATCTTGTGAAGATCTCACCGGCCTATGATCTTGTCAATACGACTTTAGCCCTGGGACGCGCCGCTCGGGAAGAACTCGCCCTACCGCTTGTGGGTAAAAAGAATAAACTTACCCGCGATGATTTTCTTCTCACCTTCGCCCAGGATCGTTTAAAGCTTTCTCCTGCACGCATCACCCATATTGCTCAAGGCCTTGAGCAAGGCCTTAGCACGTGTCACACTCTGATTAAAAACTCTTTTCTGCCAGAAAATTTAAAATCTAAATATCTAGAGATAATAGAAAAAAGAAAAAATGTAATATTCAAATCTCTCGTAGATTAAGGTGTGAGAATGCGTTATCAAATGGCGTTTCCGTTTGGGCAAAAAAGACTTTTTAGCTCAATCTTTAAAAAAAGAGTTTTGCTTTGCAGATCGACATGAAGCATATCGTCGTGCTTCAGAGCATCTTGAGGTGGTTTTTTTGAGGATGAGGGGTGTTCCTGTAGCACTTATGCGGGTATTAAAAGACTGTTTTTCTGCGACCCTCGTTGTTCACAGCTCGCCTCAACGCACGACCAAATTATAGCGGTTCGTCTATGGCACAAAACGACTTTTGTAAAAGTCATTTTATCGTACAATCAAGCCACGTAACAAGAAGAGACATGCCCCCTTGAAAGCAAATTTTCAAGGATAGAGAACTTCGATCACTAAACATTATTTCATCTGTATTCACAATAAGTTATGACAAAAGATGCACTCCACTGACATCGTCTATAATCAATAAAAATTCTCAAAGATGCCTTCTTCCGCAAGCATGATGGTGTCATAAACGAACGACAAACAAAAGTCATCAGCAAGCTATTCGAGCATGGTCTAGATGGATTTAAAGGGGGACTCAGCGCAAAGAAATACGTCTCCATAACGGGCGCGTCTGCCTCTACGCCGACCAGAGATTTGCAAGAAATGCTCAAAGATGGAATCTTAAAGGAACACGCTACTTCCTTACTTGCTTGGATGATCTTTAAACCCTTTAACTGATTGAAGTGTGAGCACACAGGTCAGTTAATATCCTCCCCTCTTTCCTATGTCCCAAAAAGTATAGATTATGGGAACTTCCATTTCGAATGGGCAATTAAGGGAGTAAAATTCTTTGTTATAAAATTCTTTTACATGAATAAGTTATGTGACCAACAGACAAGAGAATTTTTCTTTTTGTTGCATTTCCTGACACGTTTGTTTTACAAAAAGACAAAATAGACGACTTAGGTGATACCCCTTGGTGAAGGCAGAGCTTTTACCAACATTTCTTTCAAGGACTTCCTAGTTATAGACATGAACACTCCCCAAGAGAGGACTTTTTCTGTGCGTTTCTACAAGCAAATTGCGTTATCTTCTGTGCCTATCAAGCAACTTTTGAAGAGGTATTTTACGTACTTTATGGTCATGAACCTGATCATGACCAACGTTGCGCAAGCGTTTGGGCCGTCCCTTTGTGTGGAGATGATGCGGGATGAGATTCCCCAAGGGAATGGGACAAGCGTGCCTGCTATGCGCTTTATGGTGGGAAGAAAAGACGTAAGTTCTGGTCAATACAGCAGTTTTGATTTTTCCTTGAACGATGACTTAGATGATCTATATGACCCTCAAGCACGAATCGCGGACAGCACCTTTAATCTTGAGGATGGGAGAGACGTAGAGGCGCGCTATCGTTATTTGGGGGACGGACTTGTGGAGTGCGCCCTTGTGGGGATGGGCCACGAAAGCGTGTTCGTTTTTGATCTTGAGGGAAAACTACAGGTCAAAACCCTTGACGCGGGCACGTCCTATAAAATGAACGCGGTAGGAGGCGTAACCGTAGGGGCAGGAGATCACAAAGCCGCCAAAGTCAGCTTTGGAGAAGGAGCCTCGCTTATTCAAGGAACGCTTGCAGCCGATAAAATCTCTGTGAAGGGCACGCTGACCAGTCAAGGAGTGGTGATCGCCCATAAGATCCGTGTGCAAGAAGGGGGCACCTTTCTTAATCAATGGGGGATTTTCGAAAAGGGTCAGGGCTTTACGTTCCAAAATGATGGCAAGGTTGAGAACACGGCACAAGGGACAGTGGCTGTTGGGGCCATGACGGTGAGCGGGACAGGAACGAGCGAAAACAAAGGCGCGTGGCAAGCTGAAATTCTGACAACGGGCACGGGCGTCTTTCTCAATAACGGCGCGCTGACCACAGACAAGTTGGATATTACCAAGGCGTTTATCAACAATAAGACCGTTGAAACCCACGGTGTGTCGGTAAAAGAGGGCGCGCAGTTCACGAACCAAGGCACTGTAGGCGGTCGAGGAAAAGGGGTTCTTCTTCAAAACCAAGGACAGGTGACCAACGGGACAGAAGGTCACATGTTGCCAGGACATCTAACCCTTAAGGGCACAGGGACGACTGTTAATGAGGGCACTTGGCACAATGCGCACCTGATGTGTCAAGAGGGGACGCTTTTAAATCACGCTTCTTTGAGCGCGGGTCAGATCGATGTGGCCTCAACAGTTGTGAACAAAGGGGAGCTTGGAAGCGCTAAGGTTCACATCCAAGAAAAAGGAACTTTTACGAACGCTGGCAAGGTAACGGACAAGGAAGGCGCTTTTCATGTTCAGTGTGAGGGTGAATTTATCAGTGAGCGGCAAGCAACGCTTATTAGTTCTGGAAGCGTAACGGTATCGGGCGCTGGCAAGGTCAAAAACCTGGGGGCATGGCAGGGAAATGGCACCCTTGTTTTTGACGTAAGCCAAGGCACGACCAACACAAAATTCTTGAATGATGGGAACATCACTTTTGGGCATATTCAAGGAGTGCTCCATGATCTTACCAACGCTGGCAGCATGAACGGGGTGTGGCATCTTGCCACCCATTATTTTGCTAACGTGGGAGAAGTAACGGGCGCAGGCGCCCTTTCCAACACAGAGCTCTTTACAAACTTTGGGACCTTTCAAGGGAAGAGCATAGACTTAAGTGTCGAAAAACAAGGGCTAAATGCGTTATCCATGCACCTGAAAACCCTTGGGGGCCAGGGAGAGTTCAATAACAGTAGCGAGCTTCATACAAACGCCCTTCGTATCGCGCGTTTTCACAACAAGAGCGAAAAAGGAAGAAAAGGCAGTCTTGTCTCCTCCCATCTTGTTGTCGGTAAAGATACAGCTTTTGTCACAGACGGGGGCACCAAAGTAACAGGTGAAAGCCTGGACGTTGAAGAAGGAGGATCTTTCTGTCTTGAAAACCGTGGTCATTTGGATGTCAAGCGCGTGTCCCTGCAAGGGAAGGTTGAAAATCAAGGCCTCATGAAAGGTGACACTCTTTTCTGGCAGGGATCCCTCTTCCATCATTTGGAAGGTGGTTCTTTGATTTATGACACGGGTGAGCTTTATGGAAGGGTGATCAACGAGGGATTATTCAAGTGGCTTGGCGGAAGACTTGCCATTTTTCAATTGGAAAATAAGGGGAGTGTGCATTTTGAAGGGGTCTCGGATCTTGATATTCACCATTTGATCAATGAGGGCGCCTCAACCATCAGTCAAAAAAGTCTGGTGCATCTGATCAAGACAAAGCATGCTCGTCTGCGTCACGTCATCAACAAAGATAAGGGCGGCCTTCGCTTTGAATGGGACCAAAGTACGACCCTTGATGACACCGAAAATCACGGAAAAATTGAATCAGAAAACAGTCACGCGCTGCAGATAAAGACCCTTGCAAATCATCAAGAGATGACAATTCTGGGGGGCACAGGCACCCATGAGAAAATCACTAATAACGGCTCGTTATTAGTGAGTGAAGCGGGATATCACACCTTTAACCACCTTGTGAATAAGGGCCATTTCCAAGGAAAAAATATCTCTCATATGCTTTTCAAGCGTCTTGAAAGCTGGAGTTCCTTTTTGATTTCTGGAGGAAAGGCCCTTCATTTTGAGGATATCACCCTAGAGGGTGGTGATTGGGGCGTTGAAAACTTTCATGCTTTTGAACAAGCGCCAACATTAAGCATTGGAAAGATCATCCATAAGAACGGCGCCACTTCTTTTAAACAGGTGGTTAACGCAAAAATTAATCACCTAGATCAATACTTTGGA
>JAJTHL010000038.1 GCA_021298595.1 Alphaproteobacteria bacterium
CTCTGCTCTGATTACAGGCACGCCCTATGATCCCGACGCGGCCTTTGAAAAGGGTGTCGCTCTTTCGGGTCTTGTGGGTGCCTTTGGGGCGTACCTTATTGGGGGTGACCCCGCTGAAAGCGCGCGCGCCGCGCAACTGGCTGTGGAAACCAACTGTTTGCCCCTGCTCTTTGCGGCGGCGAGCATGGTGTGGCTGGCGGTGGACCTTTACGACGCGTACAAGGCGGGCGGCGTGGACGCGGTCGTCACCGAGCTTGGCAAGCAAATCGCGATCCAGATCGCGGGCGGTGCCATCATGAAGGGTGTCATTGCCGGGGCGCGTCATCTTTTGATGTCGCCGACCTCTAAGAAAATCTTTGGCAAGATGATGGAGCTGATTGATGATACGCCCTTTGCCAAAGAGGCCCTGGATCAAGGAAAAGCCCTTGCAGGCAAGGCCCTGGATCAAGGCGCCAAGCTGATGGACAGGTTCGATCAAAGCAAGCTTGGCAAGTTCTTGAACATGCTGGATGCCAAACTGACCGAGTTCTCTCTCCTGACGGCCGAACAGCTGAAGAACCTTTACCTCACGCCCGTCCTCCAAGGGGCAGGTCAGGCGGGCGGGAAGATCGCCGCCAAAGGCGCCGTCAAAGCCGAAGGCCACGCTGCCGAAGACGTGCTTGAGGCGGTCGAAGACGAGGCGATTAAGCGCTACAATAAATACAAGGTTCCCAACCGAAAAGAGTACGGAAAAGATATTCCTTTGAACCCAGGCGACGATCCCAACTGGTCTTCTAAAATCTGGGGCACGGCGCAAAAGACAGGGACACCTGGCCACGCCGAAACCTGTATCCATATCGCGGTCATCATGTCCCGTGATCCGAACGTCGCCCAAGTGGTCCTGAACCGCGGATACCACCTGGTGACAGGACTCAAGATTGCACCTAACCGCCGTCCCGATGTCTTTGTCAAATACAAAGATGGCACCTACAAAGTCTTTGAGGTACCCTCTAAGACGGATTTCGTAGATATACTGCAAAACAGAAATGAGATTGCCATGAAAATGCTTCCAGAACATATGAGGGGGAAGGTTCTTGTGAAGCCGATTGCAACATTAGAAGAATTGATGGAAAAATTTTTAGAAAGGAAATAACAAGATGCTGCCTGATACCCCTATGACCACCATCGCCCTTTATGATTATCCAGCGGGCAGTGCGGACCTAAAGGCTTTTTGGCGCCTCATGATGGATTTTTCTGAAAAAACAGGCATCCCCTGGGGAAGTATAGGGTTAGGGGGTAAAGCCAAGTACCTTACCTTTAAGGGTGGGTTTAGTCGTGTGATTAAAAATGATTTATCTGGGTTACAGGCACAAGAGCGGGTTTCTCTTTTGGGCGGCGTCAGCGAAGCCGGGACATCCAGCGACTGGCAAGTGAGTGCCTCTATCACAAAAGAAAATACAACCTACATTGGCATTAATAATTACACAACCTATTTTAGTTTTCCCTCTCGTTTAATAGAGGAAAAACGGATTGATCCTCAAGAGCTTTTAAAAGAGTTTTTGGCCTGTGCCCCCTTTCAATATGGCATTATGTTTGACATGTGCTACGTCTATGTACCAAACGCTTATGCATACGGCGGGCTTGTAAACGTAAACCATTGGGATCACAAAAGAAATGATCTTATTCATAAGTGGTCAAATGTATACGGATTCTCTGATGGAACCTACCGCACAGGGCTCCTCCGTGACGTGTACCCCCATAACATCCTGGTGGATACGCATCTGAATGAGCGTGTGGGGCATACGACCCTGGGAGCCTGGATTGAAAAAGATCCAGTTAGAGGCACTCTTGAAAAACTCACCGACGCCCACTGGCTGTGGTCCTTAACCCCTGATCAAATTCCCCCCGTTCAAGAGGTCCTACAAGACGCAGGTCTCTTGCTCTGCTATCAGCTTTAGCTTTCTGACCTTCTCACAAGGCCGCACCCAGCGGCCTTTTTCTTTTCTCCTCTTTAAGGCCATTGCGGCGGCAACGGCGGGTCTTTGTGCCAAGCTGTTTTCATGCTTTGAGGTGGCGACTAACTCAAAGACCTTCGAGTTTGTGGCCGAGCTTAAAAAAGCGGGCATCCGGGCGGGGGTCAATGCGGGTGTTAACGCAGCTGTGGCCGGCAAGGGCTTTGGTATTGCCTCCCGTGACGCGCTTTTGACCGGCGTTGTGAGCCTGGGTGCTGGCTTCCTCTCGTCCCACATCGGCAAGATGTATAATCCAGAAAACCCTGACGGCACCCCTAATCAGAAGCAGATTGGGTACTGGGAACACAAGCTCATGCACGCAGGGCTTGGCGGTCTGACAGCGGCCGCCCTTGGCAATGACATTGGCTCGGGGGCTGTGGGCGGAGCCGTGGGGACCATGGTGGCCGACGCCTGGATCGATCACCAGGTCAACTCTGCTCTGATTACAGGCACGCCCTATGATCCCGACGCGGCCTTTGAAAAGGGTGTCGCTCTTTCGGGTCTTGTGGGTGCCTTTGGGGCGTACCTTATTGGGGGTGACCCCGCTGAAAGCGCGCGCGCCGCGCAACTGGC
>JAJTHL010000032.1 GCA_021298595.1 Alphaproteobacteria bacterium
AGGAGAACCTTATGTATATATCAACAAAAGCCATTTCCTTTATGTTAAGTGCCTCAATTGCTGTTTTTGGACTAAGTGGCAATGTCCTTGCCAGCGATGGGGATGAAGAGAAGTCATCCAAAAAGATCGTCAAGATTCTGTCCGTTGATGGAGGAGGGATGAGAGGAATTCTGCCCTTAGAGATTTTGAAAGAAATAGAAGCAAGAACGGGTAAACCCATTTGTGAAATTTTCGATGTGATGGGGGGAACCTCCACGGGTGGCCTTATTACTTTGGCATTAAATGTAGAAAGTCATGAGAAAAAAACTGATGGAGAAAAGAAAAAACCTAAATTTACTGCCTCTGAAATTTCCCAGCTTTATTGTGATAAAGGATGTGACATATTTGGACATGAGAATCAAACTTGGTTGGGGAAAGGAGGCGTTGTAAAGCCAAGATATACCAGCGAAGGACTTGAAAGTTTGGCGTCGGAATTGCTGGGCGATACAGCGCTGAGTAGTTCTTTAAGTAATATTGTTTTGACAAGTTATAACGTCGAGGAAGATATGCCCCTTTTGTTCGAGAGTCATAGAGCAAGGCAAGCACCGCACTTTGATTACTTGATGCGTGAGGTAGGCGTAGGAACCGCCAGCGCGCCTACATATTTCCCGGCAAAAACCGTGAGGAATTTTGCAGGCGAAGCATCTTGTGTGGTGGATGGAGGGGTGATCATGAATAATCCAGCATTGACAACCCTAGCTGTTGCTCAAGAGCTTTTCCCAGACGCAGAGATCCTGTTTGTCTCGTTGGGCACAGGGCGCGTCTTTCAAACCTTAAAAGCCGGCGATATGAAAGAAGCTGGATTGATGACCTGGGCAAAACCACTTGCGGGGATCATGACCTCATGCTCGACGAGTGTTGTGGACGGCCAAATGTCAAGGCTTCTGGGACACCATGCTAAAGATGACCTTCTTCCTCAACATTACTTTCGCTTTCAACCTGAAATTGACAAAGAGCTTGAGCCCATGGATGATGTGCGTGACTCACAAATCGAAGCCTTGAAGCTTGCAGCCAGGGAGTCTGTTGCCGCCAATGCCCGGATGATGGACGATTTGATTGCCTGCCTTCGTATTGCCATGCCCGAGCTTTCGAAGCCACAGTCCCAAGAAATGGTCTCTCTTGGGCTGAGTCTCAGTGATCTGAAGGAGTCTGGTAAAGAAAAAGAGCTTCCTTCATTTCTGAGTCTTATGACAAAAGAGTCTGATGCGCAGGTGAACAGCAGTACGGAATTTCCACGAGTGGTCATGGGGATTCCATTTCATTCCGCGGCCTAAAGCCCAGCATAAACGCACGAACTGTGGGGAGGAAACTCCTCATTTTTTTTAGAAAATGTTCCAATTTTTAAAAGAATATCCTTAAACTTGTTGCGATCAGCCGTTGTCTCTTGTAGCCTTTTTCTATATACGATAAAAAAGTTAACCCTTGGGGAGAAGAAAGATGTCAACAGTTGCTACGGATGAGAAAAATTACCCATGGCTTGCAAAGTATCCTAAGGGTATTGATTGGGCTGCTCCCATTGGTGTTGACACTGTTTTTAGCCTCATGGATACAGCAGCTCAGAAGTTTCCTGATAAATTCTGCCTTGATTTTTTGGGTAAAAAATATACCTACGCCCAAGCGGGAGATCTTGTAAACAGGGTGGCAAAGGGCCTTCAAAGTATGGGTGTTAAAAAAGGCATTAAGGTTGGTCTTTTTATGCCCAACGCGCCGCATTTTGTTTTCTTTTATTTTGGCATTTTAAAGGCTGGTGGCACGGTTGTGAATTACAGCCCTTTGTATGCAGAGCGTGAAGTCCGTAACCAGATTGAGGATTCTGAGACGGATATTATGGTCACCCTTGATCTTGCACTTTTGTACAACAAGATTGCACCGATGCTGGAAAAAACAAGGCTTCAAAAGATCATTATTTGTCCTTTGACGGGGGCACTTCCTTTTCCAAAGAACATCTTATTTCCTCTTTTAAAAGCAAAAGAGGTTGCGAAAGTGATGTGGGATCAACGACACATCAAATTTGATCAGCTCATTGAAAATGATGGAATGCCCTCCCACGTCACCCTTGATCCTAAAGAAGATATTGCCCTTCTGCAATATACGGGCGGCACCACAGGCGTTCCCAAGGGAGCAATGTTAACCCACGCAAACGTGTATGGAAATGCATGCCAGGCAGAACTTTGGTTTCAAGGTATTGAATATGGAGGTGAAAAAATACTGGCAGCCCTTCCCCTTTTTCATGTCTTCGCCATGACAGCCATTATGACCTTGGCCATGAAAACAGGGTCAGAGATTGTCATGATGTTTCCGCGCTATGATACTAATGACGCCATGAAGCTTATTCAAAAACACAAGATTACTTTTTTTCCTGCAGTCCCGACCATTTACAATATGATTTCCAACCATCCAAAGGTGAAAGATTTTGATCTATCAAGCCTTAAAACATGCCTTTCAGGGGGGGCGGCGCTACCGGCTGAGGTTAAAAGGAAATTCGAAGCGCTCACAGGCTGTCATTTGGTTGAGGCGTATGGGCTGAGCGAAACGTCACCTGCCGCAACGTCAAACCCCATTAACGGGGTGAATAAAGAAAATTCCATCGGCATGCCTTTTCCAGGAACGACCATTCGCATCATGTCTCGGGAGCATCCCGACCAAGAAGTTCCTTTGGGGGAAAAGGGAGAAATCTGTATTGAGGGCCCTCAAGTAATGAAAGGCTACTGGAAGCGTCCGGATGAGACTAAAAGTGTTTTAAAAGGAAATCTTTTTCACACCGGTGACGTGGGCTATATGGACGAAGACGGCTATACTTTCCTTGTGGACCGCATCAAAGACTTGATTCTGTGTAATGGTTATAATGTCTACCCCCGGGTCGTGGAAGAGGCCATTTACTTGCATCCCGCCGTCATGGAGGCAACCGTCATTGGCGTACACGACGCCGTGAAGGGAGAGGTGCCCAAGGCTTTTGTGAAGCTTGGAGAGGGACAGAAAGTGACGGAAGAGGATCTAAAAACCTTTTTAAAGGATAAGCTTTCTCCTTTAGAGGTGCCTAAATACATCGAGTTTAGAGATGAGCTACCAAAAACTGTCATTGGTAAGCTGTCCAAAAAGGAGCTAGTGGCTGAGGAGGCTGCTAAGGAGGAACACGCGCAACACTAAAGATGATCGCAAACTATTAAGGGGGAAACCCCTGATTCAAAAAACTAAGTTAATTAAGGGAGATAACATGACAAAAGCCGTAATTGTAGCATATGCCCGTTCACCGTTTAGCCTCGCTAATAAGGGGCAGCTCATCAAAGTGCGCGCTGACGAAATGGCCATGCAGGTGGTTAAAAGTCTGGTAGCACGTTCGGGTGTCGCGCCTGCTGACATTGAAGATTTGCTTTTAGGGTGCTCTTTTCCAGAGGGAGAGCAAGGCCTGAACGTTGCGCGCTTGATCGCCCTTTATGCGGGACTACCTTTGTCCGTTGGCGGTGCAACGATCAATCGATTTTGTGGGTCTTCCATGCAAGCGATCCATACAGCCGTGGGGGCCATCGCATGCGGGGCAGGCGACGTCTTTATTTGTGGTGGTGTCGAGTCCATGACACGTGTGCCCATGGGTGGCTTTAACCCTATGCCGAACCCCACCCTTTATGCCCAGATGCCAGGTGCCTATATGTCCATGGGAGAAACAGCTGAAAATGTGGCAAAACGTTATCAAATTTCACGTGGAGAGCAAGAAGCATTCGCCGTAGAAAGCCAAAAGAAAGCGGCTGCCGCCCAAGAAGCTGGTAAGCTGAAAGACGAAATTATCCCCATTACCCATAAAGGGGAAATCGTCGCAGAAGCAGACTCGTGCCTTCGCCCCGCGACAACCCTTGAAGGACTGGCAACCCTTGCGCCTGCCTTTGAAGAGGACGGCAGTGTGACGGCTGGTACCTCATCCCCTTTGACAGACGGGGCGAGCGCAGTTTTGGTGTGCTCTGAAGATTATGCAAAAAAACACGGGATGAAGCCCATGGCGCGCGTGAAGAGTTTTGCTGTGACGGGCTGTGATCCTGAAATCATGGGTATTGGCCCTGTGGGCGCAACGAAAAAGGCCCTCTCGCGTGCGGGTCTTACCATAAACGACATTGATATTATCGAGCTGAATGAGGCGTTTGCCTCGCAGTCCATCGCATGCGTGAGGGATCTAGGTATCGATATGAAGAAGGTCAATCTTGACGGCGGCGCCATCGCCCTCGGTCACCCTTTGGGGGCCACAGGTGCGAGGATCGTTGGAAAGGCGGCAAGCCTCTTACAGCGTGAAGGGAAAAATTATGCCCTTGCTACCCAGTGCATTGGGGGCGGTCAGGGAATCGCAACCGTTTTGGAGGCCCTATAAATGGATATTAAAAAAGTCGCCGTTATTGGCTCGGGCGTTATGGGGGCCGGCATTGCCGCCCAAATCGCCAATGCGGGCATTCCCGTTCGTCTTTTGGATATGCCTCAAAAGGGCTTTGGTAAAAAGAACGCCCTTGCAGAAGAAGCGCTGGAGCGTCTTTCCAAGGCAGACCCAGCGCCCATCATGCACAGGGATCGCCTAAAACTGATCACCCCTGGCAACCTTGATGAGCTTAAAGATATTGCGGACTGCGATTGGGTCATTGAAGTCGTCATCGAAAAACTGGAGGTCAAGCAAGAGCTTTACGCGCGCCTTCAAGAAGTTTGCGGACCACAAACAATTTTCTCGTCCAATACGTCAACGATCCCCTTGAAGGATCTGATCGCTAAGGCGTCTTCTGACTTTAAAAAGCGTTTTATGATTACGCACTTCTTTAATCCGCCGCGCTACATGAGGCTTCTTGAAGTCATTAAAGGTCAAGAAACAGACCAAAATTGCTACGCGACAATTCAAGACTTTGCCGACAGATATCTTGGTAAAACCATTGTAGAATGCCATGACACGCCTGGCTTTATCGGCAACCGGATTGGTACCTTCTGGATTCAAACAGCGTTTCTAGAAGCCCTTGACCGCGGTATTCCCATTGAGGACGCAGACGCCGTCATGGGCAAACCCCTTGGTATTCCTAAAACGGGTGTGTTTGCGCTCATGGACCTTGTGGGTCTTGATTTGATGCCTCTTATTGGTAAAAGCATGAACGCGACTCTTCCTGAGACGGACCTTTACCGTAAAACGTACCGAGAGGTGCCCTTTGTGAGCAAGTTAATCGAAGAGGGATACACGGGGCGCAAAGGCAAGGGCGGCTTTTACCGGGTTGTGAAAAGTGAGGCCGGCAAACAAAAAGAAGCCATTGACCTGAAAACAGGGGCCTACCGCGCGTCTCGTAAACCGCGTCTTGCCTGTCTTGAAGAAAGCGCGCGCATAAGGAACTTCTTGACCTTTCCAGAGGACGCATCGCGCTACGCGCTTAGTGTCATGACGAAGGTCTTATGGTACGCGGCAAACCTCGTGCCAGAAATCGCCGACACTCTTTACGCCGTCGATACGGCCATGAAGCTTGGCTACAACTGGAAATACGGACCTTTTGAGCTTCTGGATAAACTGGGCCCTGCGTGGTTTGCCGAGCACCTGAAGAAAGAAGGCATGGATGTGCCGCCCCTTTTAGAAAAAGTCGGCGGTGGCACGTTTTACCGCGTTGAAGACGGCAAGCTTCAGTACCTTGGCGTGGACGGCGTCTATCAAACGGTGATGCGCGCTAAAGGGCAACTCTTGCTTCAAGACATCAAGCGCGCGTCTAAGCCCCTCATCAAGAACGGTTCAGCAAGTCTTTGGGATATTGGTGACGGCGTTGTGTGCCTCGAGTTCACAAGCAAAATGAATTCCATAGATAGCGATATCTTTACCCTCATCCTCAAGTCCATTGACATTGTGAAAGAGCAGGGTTTCAAGGCCATGGTGATCCATAATGAGGGGACGAACTTCTCTGTGGGGGCGAACCTGGGGCTTGCCCTTTTTGCCATTAACCTTGGCCTTTGGTCACAGATGGCAGAGGTCGTTGCGCTGGGACAAAAAACATATATGGCCCTCAAGTACGCGCCGTTCCCAGTGGTCGCAGCGCCGTCAGGCATGGCCCTTGGTGGTGGGTGTGAAATTCTTCTTCACTGTGACGCTATTCAAGCCCACGCAGAGCTTTACACGGGTCTTGTGGAAGTTGGTGTGGGACTTATTCCGGCATGGGGTGGGTGCAAGGAGATGATCACCAGGTGGATTTCCGAATCAAAACGCCCAGGCGGATCCATGGTGGCCGTGGGCAAAGTCTTTGAGATGATCGGGACCGCCAAGGTTGCCAAATCAGCGGCCGAAGCCAAAGATATGCTGTACTTGCGCCCCCATGACCGAATCACCATGAACAAAGACCGTTTGCTTGCTGATGCCAAAGCGTATGTGCTAGAGCTCGCACAAAACTATGCACCTCCCGAGCCCAAAGAGATCTCGCTTCCTGGCGGCGTTGCCAAAGTTGCCATGTCCATGGCGGTCAAAGGATTCGTTAAAGCAGGTAAGGCCACACCCTACGACGAAGTCGTCTCGGCCAAGCTTGCCCATATCTTAAGCGGGGGCGATATCGATATGACCGACAAAATCAAAGAGGAAGAGATTTTGGCTCTTGAGCGTGAAGCCTTTGCCTCTCTTCTTCATAACAGGGAAACCCTTGATCGGATGGAACATATTCTAGAAACAGGCAAACCATTGAGGAATTAGACACATGGCGACCTATAACGCACCCTTAAGGGATATTAGTTTTTGTATGCAGGAGCTTCTTGATCTTGAAAAGATTAGGGCGCTTCCCGGCTGTGAAGAGATCACAAAAGATCTTGTGGACGCGATTTTAACCGAAGCTGCAAAGTTATGTGAGAACATTTTGCAGCCCATCAACCAAAGTGGTGATACCGAGGGATGCACGTGGGATAAGGGGGTGGTGCGCACACCAAAGGGGTTTAAAGAAGCATATCAGGCTTTTGTGGATGGCGGATGGAGTTCCCTTGCATGCGATCCCACCTACGGGGGCCAAGGGCTTCCAGAATCCGTGAGTATCGTGACCGAAGAGATGATTTGTGCGTCCAATATGTCTTTTAGCCTTTACCCAGGGTTAACTCGCGGCGCCTATATCCTGCTCCACACCCACGGCACAGAGGAGCTAAAAAACCGCTTCCTACCCAAAATGGTTGAAGGGACTTGGTCTGGAACCATGTGTCTTACGGAAGCCCACTGCGGAACCGATTTGGGACTTTTGCGTACCAAAGCCGTCCCCCAGCAAGACAATACCTATCTTGTGACAGGGACGAAGATTTTTATCTCATCGGGTGAGCATGATTTGACGGAAAACATTATCCACTTTGTTTTGGCAAGAACACCCGACGCGCCGTCGGGAATCAAGGGAGTGAGCCTATTTTTGGTGCCGAAGTACTGGGTGGACGAACAGGGAAATGTAGGCAACGCAAACGGTGTTACTTGCGCCTCCATCGAGCACAAAATGGGGATTAAGGGGTCCGCCACATGCGTGATGACTTTTGAGAATGCCCGCGGGTATTTAGTGGGCGATCTCCATCACGGGGTCAGCAATATGTTCGCGATGATGAATAACGAGCGTCTGGCTGTTGGCAGCCAGGGCCTTGGGATTGCAGAGGTTGCTTATCAAAATGCGCTGGCTTATGCCAAGGACCGTGTGCAGGGCCGCTCTCTCACGGGGACCAAGCATCCAGACAAACCAGCGGACCCCATTCTTGTGCATCCCGATGTGCGTAGAATGCTTTTGACGATGAAGGCTTATAACGAAGGTAACCGCATGCTCGGGTGTTGGATCGCCCAGCATTTGGACATTTCTCACAGAGCGAGCGACAAACGAGCGCGTCAAGACGCGGATGATCTGGTACAACTCATGACGCCTGTGATCAAAGCCTTCTTAAGCGATTGCGGATATGAGGTCGCAAACCTTGCCATTCAAGTGCTCGGGGGGCATGGGTACATCAAAGAGTATGGTCTTGAGCAGTTCGCGCGGGATGCGCGCATTTCTCAGATATATGAGGGTACCAATGGCGTCCAAGCGCTGGATTTTGTTGGCAGGAAGTTGCCTGCCCACATGGGGCGTTATCTGCGACAGTTTTTCCATCCGGCCTTGGCCTTTATTAAAGAGCACGAGGCAAATCCTGTACTGACAGAATTTTTCCCTTTGTTTACCAAGGCCGTGACAAGACTGCAGCAAGCTACGACTTACCTGGCAACAGCCTCTCTTAAGAACGCCGACGAAGCAGGGGCTGCGTCCGTGGACTACTTACGTTTGTTTGCCTTGACGGTACATGCTTACTTGTGGGCAAGAGCCGTCCTTGTGGCGACTCCTAAGCTCTCCTCAGACGAAAGCGTCTTTTATCAATCAAAGATAGACACAGCGCGTTTCTTCTACACCAAGCTTTTGCCACAAGGTTCGTCGTTGTACGCCAATATCATGGCGGGCGCAAAGCCCCTGATGGATATGAAAGAAGAAGCCTTTGGCCCGTTCTAGAAAAATCATCAAAACAAGCACATGAAGGTTTTTTCCTTTATGTGCTTGTGAGATGACAAATGCAAAAATAAAAATACACCTGAATGAAGGTATTTTTCTGTTAGACTTGAGATTGATCTAAACTATAAGCTTAGGGGGCTTAAACGTCGTGAATTTGCTCTACCGTCTTATTCGGGTGGTCATTCAATCGCTTTTTAGAGACCCCATCGGGTTTTTTGATTCCTCTACCTTGACTTTTCGGGTGCTGCCCAACGATCTTGATCTCAATATGCACATGACGAACTCTAGGTACCTTAGCATTATGGATCTAGGGCGCGTGGACCTTGTGAGTCGAACCAAGATGGGTAAGTCATTTCTTACGGGACGCTGGCAGGCTATGTTGGGCGCGGCGCACATCCGTTTTCGTCGGGGGCTTTCGCTCTTTGAGCAGTATCAGCTTATTACACAAGTCATCGGTGTAGATGATAAGTGGGTCTATATTGAGCAACGCTTTGAATCAAAAGGAACGGTTGTCGCCTATGCCGTGGTACGCGGTGTCTTTTTAAAAAGAGGAATAACCGTATCACTCACGGACGTTTTAGAAGAGCTTGGGGTAGATGATGTCTCTCTCCCGCCTTTAACTGATGCCTTAAAAAAATGGAAGGAGGCCGATGATGCCTTTAAAAAATCCTCAAGAAGCGACTGAGTCAAGCGAGCTTCTTTGCGAAATAAAAGACGGCGTGGCGGTTTTAACCTTAAACCGCCCAGAGGTGATGAACGCCTTAAATGAGTCCCTTGGCGCCGCCCTTTCTCGAACACTCCACACCTTAGAGTTTGATCATGCGATTAGATGTGTGGTGATCACAGGAAAGGGGCCTGGGTTTATGGCAGGCGGTGATGTGGGGCTTTTTGGACGCTCTTTGGCCATGGAGACACCCCAGCGGCAAGCCCTTTTTCATTCATTTATTCAAGCAATGCATCCTTCTATTGTGGCCATTCGCCGAATGCCAAAGCCAGTGATAGCCAGCATCAACGGCGCGACTGCTGGATTTGGCATGAGCCTTATGATGGCGTGCGATTTGGCGTTGTGCACTAAAAGTAGCTTTTTTACCATGGCTTATGCTCAGATGGGCCTGAGTCCCGATGGGGGGGGTACCTTCTTTTTGCCGCGCCTTGTGGGGGCGAGAAAAGCCATGGAACTTGCCCTCTTATCAGAGCGTATCACCAGTGAAGAAGCCCTTCGTCTTGGTCTTGTGAATAAGGTTGTGGAAGATGAAAGTCTTTCTTTGGAGACCTGGAAAATGTCGGATCGCTTGGCAAGGGGACCCACGGCTGCTTACGCTGAAACAAAGCGACTCATCATGACAAGTTTTGAATGCGAGTTGCCTGTTCAACTTCAAAAAGAAGAGATTGCGTTTGCCAAATCTACCACCTCACACGATTTTTGTGAGGCAGCGAGCGCATTCTTGGCCAAAAGATCTCCCAACTTTACAGGACAATAGAAAAGGATGAATCCATGACACTACAAGGCAAAACACTTTTTATGACGGGTGGCAGCAGAGGAATCGGTCGCGCCATCGCCTTACGCGCGGCTCAAGACGGGGCGAACATTGCTTTGGCTGCAAAAACCGCTGAACCTCATCCTCAGCTTGAAGGAACGGTTTACAGCGTTGCCAAAGAAATTGAAGCCCTTGGTGGAAAAGCACTCCCCCTGGTAGTGGATGCCCGGGATGATGTTCGATTGAAAGAAGCCGTTGATGAAGCTGCCTCTACCTTTGGAGGAATCGATATTCTCGTCAACAACGCAAGCGCCATACAGCTGACAGGAACCCTCGATACGCCCATGAAGCGTTTTGATTTGATGATGAGTGTGAACGTCCGAGCCACTTTTGCCGCGTCACAGGCCTGTTTGCCTTATCTCTTAAAAAGCCAAAACCCCCACATTCTTAATTTGTCCCCCCCCTTGAGCATGAATCCTAAATGGTTCAAGTCACACTGTGCTTACACCATGTCCAAATACGGTATGAGTATGTGCGTTCTGGGTATGAGTGAAGAGTTTAAAAATCAAGGTGTTGCTGTTAATGCCCTTTGGCCTCGCACGACCATCGCCACTGCTGCTGTCAATATGTTGGGGGGAGACGCTTTCATCAAAGCCTCCAGGCGCCCTGAAATCATGGCAGACGCGGCTTACATCATTCTGACCCGCGACAGTAAAAAATGGACAGGGCACTTTTTTATTGATGATGAGGTTCTTGCAAGCGAGGGTGTGACAGACCTTGATGCCTACGCCGTGACACCGGGAGGGCGTTTGATCCCTGACTTTTTTTTGGATTAGGGTGTTACTCAGACAAACTTTCCATATGGGATGATTTTAAAATGTTCGCGGCCTCTCTGCCATCAGAAAGAGCTTTGACGAGCTTGTTATTTTAATCATTGGATGGGGGGCAGCCTTGTCATGTTTCTTTTTTCATTGCGCTGGCCCTTCCGGGAGTTAAGGGGTTTGTTTATGGGGGGGGCCGCGCCTTCTCTTGGTTATGTACGTCTGAGTGCAGCGCCAACAAGAGGGTAAATCTATCCAAACCCATAACAATTAATTTGGTTTAATCTGGAATGTGAAAGAGTCTTTTCCTATTTAAGGAGAGGTTGTTTTACGCGTTAATGGACGGCGAAGGCCAGAGGTCTAAATGCGTTTGACGTGTTCTGACGACAGCGGGGTCAAAACCGTCGATGAGCGTGTGAAAGGCTTCGTGCCAATTTAACTCTGCTTTCAAATGCATAAAGGCCGATCCGATGCCGACAGCGGCACGGTCAAGGAAGACAAATTCACGAGGAGGGCGTACGCCGCCGAGCTCCCTTAGAGCTTTATGGACTTGCGCTGCGCGTTCACGTCCCTCGTGGCCCCGGTTTCCTTCTTGAATGGGGCGTACTCGGTCATCAAGAATAGGTTCATACAGCATCTCTGCCCACAAATGTAGAGCGTCGATGAGTGCGTGAGAAAGGGTGCCAAAGCCCCAAGCTTCGTAAGCGGACGCCTCTTTATCCCGGTCACCGGTTCTAAGGGCGTCATAAAGGGCAAGAATATTTGTCACAAACGCTGGATCAAAAACCCGTACGCATCCAAAATCTAGAAGATTCAAGGTCTGGTTGGGCGTCACGGTATAGTTCCCAAGATGGGGATCACCATGTAAAATCCCGTAGGTATAAAGAGGGTAATACCAAGCATAAAAAAGGCGCTTTGCCAGAAGATTACGCACATCCTGGGGAAGGGTTAAACACTCTTTCAAAGGCACCCCTTCAAGCCAAGACATGGTCAAAAGGCGACGTGTTGAGAGGGCATCGTGCGGGACTGGGATATGAATTTCCCCGCTCTTTTCGAATATCTTGAAAAATGCGCGCATGTGGCGCGCTTCTTGAGTATAATCCAGCTCTTGGCGCAAATGATGTGATATTTCCGCTAAAATTTCTTCAGTTTTTAGGCCTCCCAGGGTTTTCTCATAAAGGTTGAACGCAAAGCGAAGCTGGGTGAGGTCAGCTTCAAGGCTTGCACTCATGTTGGGATATTGAAGTTTACAGGCGGCAACGCTTCCGTCTAAAAGGACTGCTTTGTGAACTTGACCCAAGGAGGCGGCAGCGCAAGCTTGCTCTTCGAAATGCTGAAAAAGTTCCCGCCATTGGGCGCCAAGCTCGCTTGCCATGCGTCGTTTGACAAAAGACCATCCCATGGCAGGCGCTTGGGACTGGAGCGCGGTAAAATCACGGGTGTAAACATCGGGCAACGCGTCTGGCACGGTTGACAGGAACTGAGCCACTTTCATCAAGGGACCTTTGAGGCTTCCCATGAGAAGGGCGAACTCTTGGGATTGTACGTCGTGGTCTATATCAATCCCAAGGACTTTTTCGCCCGCAAGACGCGCTGCTGTTTTGGTGAGCGCACCCGACACCTTTGCGTAGCGCTTCATTTTTGTTGTCAGATCACCGGGCTCACGCATTAATCACGTTCACCCACAATTAGAATACGCAGCAAACGCGTCGTGCCCGTTGTATAGAGCTCTTGAGAGGCGTGGGTCATGAAACTCCCGCCGGCTGTGATCACCACATGGTCGCCTTCTTTGGCAATAAGTCGCCTTGTTAGGACTTCACTTGTGGTTTCTACCATTTGCGAAAAACTATTAATCTCTTTTGTGATTTCCGGAAAAACCCCCCAGGCAAGCGTGAGCTGATGAGCAACTTTTTCCTTTGGGGTTAAGGCAAGGATCCAGGATTGCGGACGTTCACTTGCCGCGCGAAAAGTTGTCGATCCACTTAAGGTAAGCGTGACTATGGCTTTTGCTGAGATCGCGTGGGAGACTTGCCTGGCTGCAGCTGTGATGGCGCTACTGGGGGACGTGCTAACGCTTAGACGTTCGCTGTCACGGTATTCTAGGTACAGAGGGTCACTTTCGACCTTTTCCACAATACGACTCATCATAGAAACGGCTTCTTGGGGAAACTGACCTGATGCAGATTCGGCTGAGAGCATCACGGCGTCCACCCCTTCATACACAGCATGGGCAACATCCGAAGCCTCCGCCCTTGTGGGTGTCGGGGCGCTGACCATGGATTCAAGCATTTGAGTTGCCACAATTACAGGTTTAGCTTGGCCACGGCAAACATTGATGATGCGTTTTTGGAGAGGAGGGACATCTTCGGGAGGCAGCTCTACACCAAGATCGCCACGCGCCACCATAAGCGCATCGGAGGCAGCTGTGATTTCCTGCAAAAAGTCAATGGCTTGGGGTTTTTCAATTTTTGAGGCAATTTTGGCGCGCCCTGCAATAATATCTTTGGCTTCTAATACGTCCTCAGGACGCTGCACGAAAGAAAGGGCGACCCAGTCTACCCCCATGTTAAGACCGAATTCTAAATCTTTGTGGTCCTTGGGGGTTAATGAAGAGAGGGACAGGTACGCATCAGGAACGTTCACACCCTTACGATCGGATAATTTACCCCCTACTTCTACGATAGTTTTAAGACGTCCAGGAGTTTTCTCCATAACGCGAACGCGCAAGCATCCATCGTTTAGCAAGAGCGCCTGACCTGGGCTCACTGCTTCAAAAATCTCGGGATGTGGGAGTGTGACTCTTGTGTGATCACCTAGGGTGTCACTAAGGTCAAAGAAAAATTCTTGTCCCAGGCTAAGAAGTGTTGAGCCGTCTTGGAATTTGCCCACACGAAGCTTAGGTCCTTGAAGATCTTGGATAATCCCTATGGGATAGGCGTGTTTTTTGCTCAGGTCACGAATATAATTAATATTCTCGGCATGGCTTTCATGGGTGCCATGGGAAAAGTTCAGCCTGAAAAGATCTGCCCCAGCAAGAAATAGAGATTCAATAACTTGAGGGGTGGAGCTAGAAGGCCCTAAAGTGGCAATTATTTTTGTCGCGCGTCGTCGCTTGATCATGGCGTGATCCTCTCTCTCTTTTGGGGCAGGCGGGCAATCAAGACACCCCCTAAAACCACAATCCCCCCCAGTAACTGGCTCATGCTTAGTCCTTCTTTGAAAAAAATCCATGCAAGAACACCCGAAAACATAGGTGAAAGACACATGAGCATGGCCGAAAGAGTAGCCGAAATATGGGTCATGGAAAAGGTTAAAAGTCCTTGTCCCAAAATGTGGACAAAAAGGGCAAGAAAGAAAACAACACCCCATCCGAAAAGACTTTTAGGAATCATCACCTCTCCTGAGACATAGGCAGTGGTGACCAAAATATACATGGTAGGCACAGCGCCCCAGGCCATGATGACGGGGGTGCGAAATTTGCTTGTGAGGGTTTTAATGGTTGTGAGGAATGCCGAGAAAAAAAGACACGAAAAAAATGCCATCAAGTCACCCATACCCTGGGAGGCACTCAAAGAGAAAGTACCGCCCACAAGGATCATAGAGCCGATAACAGCAAGGACGATGGCCACGCCAAGGGGGACGCTCAAGCGTTCGTGGAAAAAGACCCATGACGCAAGGGCCACAAATATGGGTGTTAAATTGCTCAAGAGCATTGCATTAACAACACTCGTGTGGACCATTGACCAGTGCCAAAAAATGAGGTCGAGGGCTAAAAATGCGCCGGCAAGCCAAATCAAGTAGTAATCCCTGGCAGACCTTGGCGTTTTAGGCACTTGATCCTTCATATGGTCGAAAATCATCCATGTCATCAAAAAGGGAAAGGAGAGAAAAAATCGGTAAAATCCGGTGGCGGTTGGCCCTACTTCACTAAGACGTACACAAATGGGCACACACGCAAGGGCAAAGGCGGTGATCATGCCTGCAACGATGGCAAGGGTTTGTTTTTTTGGATTTATCTGTTCCAAAAGGCCTTTTCCTATTGTTTGTAGATGACTTCTGGATCATAGCCTCTTCTTATGGAAATCGCTAGGGGATCAAATGAAATTTTGACAAGGTAAGGGGGGTGAGTAAGACTTTGTTCATCTTGCATGAGTGTGAGAAAGGCGCTAGTGTTCCTCCCGATGAACCATTGAAAAAGGAGAGCACAATGTCAGAGTTTGCAGGTGTGTCAGGACTTCAATTACGCCAGCTGATCGAGCGGATTGAGCGACTAGAAGAAGACAAAGCAGCCGTTGCGACGGATATTAAAGAAGTCTACGCGGAAGCCAAGTCCCACGGATTTGATCCCAAGATTCTTCGTAAGATGATTAGCATTCGTAAAATGGATCAGGACGAGCGTGCAGAACACGAAGAGCTTTTGACCGTCTACTTTCAAGCATTAGAACGCGCAGTACGCGCGCCGCGCGAAGCAAGTGAAGCGGCATAACATTTTGTTTTTAAAGTGAAGCACAAAGGGCTCCGGTTGAGAGCCTTTGTGCTTCACAAGAGACCGACCTTTACCAACCCTTGGGTCCTTGGTAAAGGAGGCTCTCATTGAGGGCAAGAAGCTGCCACAAGGCTTGATTGTCCATAGCTTGGACGAAGGAAACGTCCCACTCTGGGTGAGCCTGGGCAACGCGCACGATAATCCCATTGCGTTCGTTCTCTGTCCACTGGGAAGGCGTGCCAAGATCTCCTACATTGCTATCAAGATACTCCATAATCGCACTCATGGTTTTATGAGCGTCCTCAGGGTTGTGACTTGATTGACGCTCCGCCGTCATTTTGTAGCTCCACATGGGCGTTGAAAAGGGTATTTTTAGTGTGTGAGCGATGATGGCTCCGTGAAGGCGTCCTGTAATCACAAAGTATGATTCAGACACAATTTCAACGGCTTCTTCAGGTGTGAGATCAGATGCTCGGATGGGTTTATGTGCATATCTTGCGCTTTTCAATTTGGGTGAAAGGGTATGTCCCATTTTGATGAGCGCGTCTGGATATACTTCCGGCGTATTGACTGTAAATAAATTCCACTCAGGGAAGTCTTTTTCTTTAGTAGGGCTTGAGATCCCTCCCCAATTCATGACCATAAGTTTTGCATGGGGAAATTGATCAAGTTGATACTTAATCATTCGTTGGATTGTCGGATTGTTTACGGTTACAGACCCCGTTTGAATAAGAGTGACATATTTTTTGTCTCTACGCCCAATAAAATCAGAGCACGATTTCCCTGAAAGCGTCCCAGGGAAAAGGTAGCCAAGATCAGGTCTGACGAAGATTCTATTACGCATGGCTTCTCCAAGCACGGCGCGAAGCAAAAAGCCGTCCGTATGAGTGCGTGGCAGGATCAGATCCGCCTTGGCGAGAAGGGCACTTGTGGTAAGAGAGGCTCCTGATGAAGAGGAGGCGTGACTGACACCTGAGCCACTTCCACCCAGTATCTCTCTTGCCTGATCAATGGAAAGATCCCGCTCTTTTGTTTGAAATCCTACGGATACAAGAATGAAAGGGCGCCTTGTGTCTGCTGCAAGCTTCATGTAGTAATAATAAAGATTATCCTGGCGTTCAAAGTTGCCAAGAATGCCGCCGCCGCCTACAACGAGCACGTCAAAAGGCCAATCTTTTTTCGAAGAGTGGCGCTCAATAAATTTACCCTTCTCACTGAGACGAATCGTATCAGGAATAAACTGAAGCTCTGTCATATTTCCTAGGTAATGATTTAGCACCCCCTGATACATGTCGTCCCCAATATTGCCGTAGCCAGCCGCGTTAATGACCAGCACTCTCTTTTGGGCATCATTGAGGCACAAGGAGCATCGTTTTCCTGTCTTGTTGGGTTTAGGAGGAAAAGGCTCGCCTTTTTTGATTAAAGGAATGTCGCGTCTACAGGCTTCGCACTGGAGATGGGGCAAGACAGGAATATTTAATGAGTCTAATAAATTATAATAGTATAAGATGCGGTAAAGCATGGACCCATTGGCATGGAGGTGGTCTCGAAAGATCCCACAGTGTTGCGTGTTGGGAAATTCCATGGGGCTAGAAAGTTGTGGGGGTGATTCTTTGCTCAAGCAAATACTCTTTGTGCCCTCAAGGATTGCTTGCGCCACAAAGAACGGATCATCAGCAACCGGCGTTAGACCGTTGTAAACTTCTTGGTTAAAGACCTCTTTTGTAAAGCAGCCCCCGGGATAGAAAACCCCTCTAAAGCCTTCAAAAATATAAAAACCTGGATCTTTGAACATATCTCCTGAATGATCATAGGGGGCGCAATTGTTTGGATCAACAATAGCGTCATCTTCTAAAAGATAGTCGATCCCTCCGCGCTTAGGACTAAATCGAATATCCTTCATCGCAGGTGAGATAATACAAGCTGGAAATTCTCTGTGTCGTTGCCATAGTGCTTGGACAAGGGTTGGGTCATAACAACGATCATCGTCAGCGGTGATGATATTGGCCTCGGGAAACTCTGAAAGAGAAGGGATAAGTTTGGTCGCCACACGGTAATTCGTGTTAGACACGCGAATATCGAGACCTCTGCCTTGAAGGACCTCTAAACTTTGAGGGATCGTCATTTTTGTAAGATCTTCTTTAGCGATCCATAGAACAACTTTGTGAGGCTTAAGCGTTTGGCGAAGAATGGATTCTATTGCTAACCAGGCACTATTGATGCGAGGAGGGTAAGTCGTGAGTGACACCACGAGTGGCACATTGCCAAGGTTATCTTTAGCTATTCCCATGGGTTGGGAAAGCCAATCAATGAACGGATTGCGGTGACCACACGGGAAAAATTTCTTGTAAGTCTCGTTATCGAACCACTTGTTAGGATTGTAGTTTTGCCATCCTTCCTTAAGATAGTCTTTGAATACTTTTTTCTTGCTTGTCCAAAGGTGATGATGTTTTCCACTTTGCTCAAGGTAATACGTGTCGTCAAAAAGGCCGAGGGCTTTCTCTTTAAACCCCTTTTGTTGAAAAGCAGGATCCGTTGAACTGTCACAGTCGCTTGCGTGTGCACCATTTAGGAATCCGATTAGCAAACATATCTTAACAAAGCTGCGTCTTAGGTTACTCATTTATCGGCCTTTCCCTGTCATTAAAGGTTTTTTTACTATGAGTAAGTTGTGTTAATGCTTGATTAACGAATGATTAAATTAGAAAATTTTTGTCTTTGTTTTTGAAGTGTTGTCGTTTGTAGTGAAAATAATAGAGTCTGTTTTTGATTTGGCTTTTTATTGTAAATGATCAATATAAAATCGCTCATTTAAAGATTTTTTTATACGTCACAATCACTTTAATGAATACAGAAATTAGGAGCTTTGGTAAACGTGGGTGGCCGTGTGGGGATTCACACAGCTCACTACGTAGGATTTTAGGAAATGATGCATTTCTCATTTGAAGGCATGAGTTTTGATCGCTTGCCTTTTTTTAAGCGAGGGTGTTGTGTGTCTGAGCGTGCTGTGTAGGTGATATTATCTTTTGCAAGCTCAAGCTTCATTACTTCTTCACGCCAAGCTATGGGATTTTCAAGAGTATTGATAAGAAAAATAAAGCGCTCTTCTGATGATGGATAACGGCAGAGCGCACAAAACAAGTATGTCATTTCGATCTCGGTAAAAGGGCAAATATTTTGATGCTTTTCTAGAAGCTCAAGGGCATCAAACATTGTTTTTGACGAAGCTGATGCAACAGAAGGCAGAACATTTTCCCACAGGAATTGTCGCCCAAAGATTGAAACGTTTGCCTTTTCAATAAATGGAATTTTCGCGTGCCACTGATCAGGGGTGAGTTCTAGCGCCCCCATCCAGAAAGAGGCCAGATTCGTCACAGACATAGACCGTTGAAAGTCAAGTGTGCACGCTGCCGTAATTTCCTCAAGGGTATGGTTAAGCTCGTGTGATCCCAAGGGAATCACATAAGGAGACATAAAGAGGGTTGAAGAAAAGGGGGCGCGCATTTGTACTTTCATGGCGTCAAGCAGTGACCATAAAGGTGCCTGTGTTGGATGTGTTTTAAGAAAGTGCTTGAAAGGGGTAGGGAGGGTATGATCCCCATAGGCGTTGCAAAACTCCTCCCACATCGTATTCAGATGACGAATGTTCACGCCCCCAGGCAGAGGGGTCGTGTCAGAAAGAGGCAGTCCTTCTGTCTGCGTAAGAGTGATCTTTAATTGGGGAGGAAGAGGGGGCATGGCCGTCACCCACTCAGGAAGCTCGCCAGCGAAAGTGCCTAAGAAGTTTGCGTCTATTTTTATTGTGGTGGGGAGGCATTGCAGGGCGGTAAGCGCTTGTGGAAGATGGCGAATCCACCCCTCAATCAAAAACCGCTTGCCAAAAGCAGCGCCGTGAACAGAGCCGTCTTCGTGCCAAAATTTCTTTAGATTAAAAGCTCTCACAGGGTAGGTAACACATTGATCCATGACGTCCCTAGAGAAATGGTTCACAAGACGAAGGACAAAAGGCGAGACAAAGCAGAAGCCATCTTTTTCAGGCGTGAGCGCAGAGGATAAGACTTGATATTTTACATCATTGGGCAATTCCAAATAAGGAAATACCGAAGTCGTTGTCGTTGAAATGTGTTCCTCTTTGTGATCGGTCGCACTAAGAGGCCCCAGAAGATGGAGACAAGTAGAAAAAATGAAAAGGGCGTTAAATCGAAAAAAAGAAGTTGATTGGTGCATGGACAAGTCTCTTGTGGTTTTTATGTTCTTTTGAAGAATGCACCCTACGTCACGACTATACTATTTGTCAATATGGCAATAAGTGGGATTTAATGATTTAAATAGATGATATAAAAGGAGATTATAAAAAATCATATTTTAATAGTTTTACTGAAATCGGTCATCAGATGTTTCACAGCTTATGTTACGGGGAGTATTTTCATATTGTTAGCAAGGAGCGCTTTTGTGCGTGAAAAGGCAACAAAGGTGAACAGGAGCGCCCTTAAGAATTGTCGCTCAATTGGTGATGTGGCTCTCATCAGGCAGCAAATTGCCTAGTAAGAGAGTTAGCGCGTAAAAAGATTATTGATGGTCACCGGAAAATTGTATCGCTCCATCACCTCATCCACTAGAACGTCACCGGTAATCTCTACATGCATGCCAAGAATGCTTTTGTCCATGTCTTTTACACGAAGCTTTGGATTTTTTAGGCGTGGTTCGAAGTGGGTAATAATCTCCTCAAGACGTCTAACCACTTGATGAAGAGAAAAGTCGTTAGATCCCTCAAACCAGGAAAAGTCAGCAAGGCCAAAAAAAACGGGAAACTGATAGTCCGACACGGTGTCCGCTGTTTGTGTATCAGCCAGGCGTTTGGCAGTGGGGCGTGTATTAAGCACAAGGCTTAGCTCAGTGGTGATTGAGTCAAAAAGTTCTTGTCTTGTAAGGGTTTGAAAGGGTCGAATTTCTTCTTGGACAGAAAGATTTTCGTCCACAAGCCTATCAAAAAGGGGCGCAAGCGCCCCAGTTTTTGGTTGATTCTTTTTTTGAATGGACTGTACCATGGAGTACATTTTTCCTTTCTTTTTTTAAGCGGCTCCTGCACCAGTGGTGACGACTGCTTGGGAAATGTCATAGGTGACACTGTTCGAGCCGGCTTGTTGTGTATTTTGCAGACGGCGATTCATCACATTGGTGTAAATCGTCGTTCTGAACTCTATCCACACATAGTCATCGTCTTGAACGAGTGCCTGCAAGATATTGTTCTTAAACGTGATATCTTGCACGATTTCGTTGATTTCCCCTGAGTTCGTAAAGCGCTTCAGGTTTATTTCTTCGACAAGTATACCATTGAGAAGAATATTCTCAAGGCTTGGTGTCCATACATCGTTGGGCAACTTGATCAAGGGGTTAGAAAACCTTGGTCTTGCAGAGTCATTTTTGTGCATGCTCACGATGTTGGCGTTTGTACGCCGAGATAGATCAAACAAGTGATCAAAGAGGAGGGTGTGGGTCGAGCCATACCGTGCCTCGTTGGAACTTGTGAGAACACCGCCTCCTTGGTCTGAGCGAATCATAATGAGCCACTCATTACCTTTGGAAGAGTGTGAGTACTTCTCACCATCCACTGTTTGCTCGCCCCTAGCGGTGCTGCGGGAATTCATCCTATCTATGAGGTTGTAGATCCCATCTGTTATATCAATACTCATCATTTATCTCCTTTTCGTTTGTTGTCCGACAGACACTTAAGCCAAAGCAGGTCTAGGCAGACTTGCAACCAAACGGATGGATGCTGTCAACTCTTCCAGCTGGAAGTGGGGCCGCAAGAAGACGGTGGCCTTATAGCTTCCTGGCTTGCCTGGAACGTCCATGACATCCACGCGGGCTTCACGTAGGGGTAGACGAACTTTTGAGGCTTGGTCCGCGTAGTCGGCCAACAACACGTATTGGCTGATCCACTTGTTCAAGTAACGCTCTACATCACCGCGATTCATGAAGCTACCGATCTTGTCACGCATGATCGCTTTGATGTAGTGGGCAAAGCGAGAGGCGGCCAAGATATAGGACAAACGGGCCGATAGGTTGGCGTTTGAGTTGGCTTCATCGAGGTTGTAGTGTTGTGGTTTTTGGGCTGTTTGTGACCCAAAGAACGCTGCGTAGTCACGGTTCTTGCAGTGGCAAAGAGGCAAGAAACCAAGATCGCTGAGTTCTTTTTCCCGACGATCGCTGATGGCAACCTCTGTGGGGCATTTGAGCGCCACATCACCGTCCGTTGTTTTGAAGGTGTAATAGGGAAGATCTTCCACAAGTCCGCCCCCTTCAACGCCGCGAATAGCAGCTGGCCACCCATAAAGCATGGCAGAGTTCATGACGCGCTGTGCCAAGGCCCAGCCCGCATTACCCCAACAAAACATCCCATTATTGGTGCCATCCACAGATTCCTCGTATCTTACACCGAACGCAGGATTCGAGTTCTCGCCGTAAGGAGCGCGCATCAAAATATGGGGAAGGGTCAAGGCCACATAACGTGAGTCTTCGCTTTCACGGAATGCTTGCCACTTGCCAAGCTCGGTATTCTCAAAAATGATCGAGAGGTCGCGAGGTGTGCCAAGATCGGTAAAGCTATCCAGGTCAAACAAAGTAGGATTGGCAGCCGAAATGAAAGGTGCATGGGCAGCAGCAGCTACTTGGGCCACTTTCACGAGGAGAGCCAAATCTGCCTGGTTGCGACCAAATTCAAAGTCACCCATCAAGACAGAGAAGGGAGCGCCACCAAAGGTGCCATATTCTTCTTCATAAACCTTCTTGAAGAGCTGGCTTTGGTCAAACTCAATAGCCTTTTCAAGATCATAGGCAAGTTCTGCTTTTGTGATGTTCAAAAGGCGGACCTGGATGCGTGCACTGACATCAATGGTTGTGACCAAGAAGAATAGCCCGCGCCATGAGGCCTCTAGCTTTTGAAAGGCTGGGGCGTGCAAAATGGCATCAAGTTGCAGGCCTATGACCGTATCTAACGCAGCAATCCTTTTGGAAACAAGAGAGATGGCATCGGCATCAACGGCGCCCTCTTTGCCCGCTTGGTCCAAAAACTCTTGGATCAATTCTCTGGCATAAGGCGCTTGGGATGGATCTCGTACCATATTCCCATCGGCAATAATTTTGTCTGCATCAACTTTTGCTTTGCCGCCGCTTGCGACAACCCCGTCAAGGGCCTTGTTCAAGCCTTCATTACCATCAAGTTTGCCAAGTAAGTCGTTGAGGCGTGTCCGGCTGTCCATGAGGCTTTTCAATGCAGGAACGCGTTCAATGATTTTTGCTGGTTCAAAGTCATCGAGCGTGTTGAAGGTTAAATCAACGGCCAGCAGCGAGTTGCCGCCTTTCACGAGGTCCGCGACTTGAAGCACAACGCGCGGCGCGATGGACGCCATCACATCGGCATATGTGTCGCCAGCAATACTGACAAATTTACGATTCCTTAGTGGGGCCCGCATGACAGTTGACTGTCCTGAAAGGTCTGCAAGGATACCTAGAACGTATGGTAGCTCCCGGGATGCAACGGCGCCGCCGATCTCCACATCGTAAGTAATCTGTACGCGTGGAGGGCGTATGACGTCGAGCAAGTGCTGTGTACTTTGTCTCATTTTTTCCCCCTATTTCTTTTATTGTCTAAACGAGAAGGCTTGGTGCGTTGCCCTATGCTTTGCATTACCCCTTCCTGATATCTATTAAAGTCTCTTTTCCTTAAAAAGGTGTAAATATATCTAAATTTTTTTGAAAAAATAAAA
>JAJTHL010000022.1 GCA_021298595.1 Alphaproteobacteria bacterium
AAAAAGGATTTAACCCCAGCGCTTGAAAAGAAAAGCGCCACCAAAGAAAACCAAACAAAAGAAAGAAGGGTCACTTGTAGCACAAAAAGACCTTGGATAAGAGGGGGCGTGTGGGGACGGATCACGTTGGAAAAAATGGCTAAAAATAGCACAATAAGCATAGGGTTGAGGATATCTGTGAAAAACGCCATGCGCCAAGCTTGAAACGGCTTTAGCTTTTTAACACGCTCATTAAGACTTTGCGTGTACGCATCCCCCACATGGGAGGGTGATCGCGCACACCGCCAACCCATATACATTAAGTACAGGGCACCAAGAATTCTAATTCCATTGAAGATCAAAACATTTTTATGCACCAGCACGCCCATGCCTAAAAGAGTGTAGCTGCCGTGAACGATGATCCCCGACGCCGATCCAAAAGCGGTATAAAGACCTATCTTCTTGGAATTAGAAAGCGTATTGCGAATCACGAGGGCAAAGTCGGGGCCAGGCGTCACCAAAACAACAACATAAATGGAAGCAATTCTCAAAAAGTCACCCAAATACAGGTGAATATCGGAAAACATAAAAGGCTCTACCCTAGAAATTTGTGATATACGACTTTACCTTTTTTCCCGCATGATGAAAAGAACCGGTCATGTCATTTCTTTTTCTTTGCCCTCCCGGTCCATGAACGGGCCAGGAAGACAATCATCGAAGACTTCCCCCCTCTTTCTCAAAAAATATTAATGTGAGGGGGTTGTATTGACGGCGAGTCCTTGGTTCAATGGAAAGTGCTCAGGCAAGACTTAAAAGGTCAAAAGCATGGATTAAAAATAGGGAGGCATTGTGTTACACGGCACGTTTCTAGCGGACGCATTAACCCTTTTGCTAGCGGCAGTGGTCGTTGTATCGGTTTTTCGTTTTTTCCACATCAGCGCCATTTTGGGTTACCTCATTGCCGGTGTTGTCATTGGACCACATGCCCTTAACCTCCTTGCTAATATCGAAAATGCATCGATGCTGGGTGAGTTTGGTGTTGTCTTTTTACTTTTTACCCTCGGGCTCAAGATGCCCCTTCAGCGTCTTCAAGTTCTTAGGCGCTATGTTTTTGGTCTGGGGCTTGCCCAAGTAGGTGTTACAAGTGCTTGTATCTTCGCTGCTATCTACTTAGCTGGAATTTCGGCAGAAACAGCAGTCCTTGTGGGCAGCGCTCTTGCCCTTTCATCCACAGCTGTAAGTATGCAGGTCTTGACAGAACGAGGAGAGTTTGCCCTGAGACACGGGCGCGTGGCGTTTGCCGTGCTCTTATTTCAAGATCTTGCTGTGGTGATTTTAATTGCACTTGTGTCAACCCTTGGAAAAGAGCACGGCAGTTTTACCTATGAACTTGCTGTTGCTGGCGTCAAGGCCTTTGTTTCACTGTTGTTGATAACGCTCTTGGGGCGTATTGTCTTTCGCCCCTTGTACCGGGGGATAGCGCAGCTTTCAAGTCCAGAACTTTTTGTCGCCGTTACCCTGCTTGTGGTCCTCACAACGGGCGCTATCACCGCGTCCCTTGGCCTCTCCATGGAACTAGGGGCCTTTCTTGCGGGGCTGTTACTATCTGAAACAGAATACCGACATCAAGTAGAGGCCGATATTCAGCCCTTTTATGGCCTTCTGCTTGGTCTATTCTTTATATCTGTTGGCATGACCATTGACCTGAGTTATGTTGTTGAAACACTTCCCCTTGTCTTGACTTGTCTTGTTTTTTTAATCAGTGTAAAAGCGTCCCTGTTTTACCCCCTTGCCCGCCTTTTTGATCTTCCAAAAACAGCCTGTATTCGCGTCGCATTCATTCTTTCCACGGGCGGGGAATTCGTCTTTGTGCTTTTGCGCCCCGTCATTCGCGACGGCCTCGTCTCCGCAGAAATCGGGCAACTTGTTTATGCAGTGGTGGGGATTTCCATGGCTTTGACCCCTTTTATGGCCAGCATGGGTAAATTTCTGGCACACCGGTGGATGGAGCAAGAGGCTGAAAGTAGTCTCAACGCTGCTAAAGCGGAAATCACTGATCTTAAGAACCATGTGATCATCTGTGGATTCGGGCGCGTGGGCAAACTAATTGCAAAACTCCTCACACAAAAAATGGTCCCTTACGTGGCCATTGATAATGACATGGCGCGTGTAAGTGAAGGGCGCGCCAAAGGCCTTCCTGTTTTTTATGGGGATGCACGGCGCGTGCATATGATGCGAACGTTGGGCGCAGACCGAGCGCGCGCCGCTGTCATCAGCCTTGATAAACCGCGCCTCGCTGTGGAGGCATCCCTTATGATGCGCCGACAGTTTCCAAAAATGGATGTTTGCGTACGCATGCGAGACAATCAATATGAAATGGCCCTCCACCAAGCAGGTGTCCGTGTTGTCATGCCAGAGAACTTAGAGCCAAGCTTGCAATTGGCCTCTCAAGCGCTGCAGGCTGTGGGCACTCCCGATGATGAAATTTACCAAGTCATTGAAAACTTTAGAAGGTCTTACAAGCAAAACACTCTTCTAAACACGCAGGAATCACCTGCCAAGGAGGGCGCAAGCAAGCCAAAACCGAAAGAAGCAAAAACTTGAGTCTTAGCCTTACTCAGTGACCAGGCTTTGGGTCTTTAAAGGGAGTGCCCTCTACATAGTAATGGACAATTTCGGCAATGTCGGCGGCGTGATCGCCTGCCCGCTCGATGTTTTTAGCTGCAAATAGAAGCTGGGTGCACGGGCCAATTTGACGGCTATCTTCCATCATGTAGGTCAAGATTTCCCGAAGGTATGACGTGTACATTTCATCAAGCTCCAAATCACGCTGCCACACGTCCATGGCAAGGACCACATCGCCGTTTTCATAGGCTGTCATGACGTCTTGCATCATGCCGATGGCGGTCTTCACAAGCCGTGAAAGGGCTTTGGCCCCTTGGGTCTGGGGCATGGCCTTAAGCTCAAGGGCGCGCTTTGCGATATTGCGTGCATAATCTGCCACGCGCTCAAGGTGACTAGAGATTTTTAGGACCGCCACAATATTGCGAAGATCTTTTGCAACAGGCTGCCTGAGTGCAATCATGCGAATGGCAAAGGCGTCAATGTCATGCTCTAGGGCGTCCACGATGGGATCTTGACCGATGATCTGCACAGCACGGGCGTCATCACTTTCAATAAGACAGGCAACCGCTTGCTCAAGCTGCTTTCCAGCAAGCTCTGCCATTTCAAAGAGCTTGGCATTGAGATTTTTCAAGTCCTCATCATAGGACTTCACAATATGTCCGTAGGTCATGCGGGCCCTCCTCCTTTTGGCTTAACCAAATCTACCTGTAATATATTCCTGGGTTTTTTCGTGCTGGGGCGCGGTAAAGATGTCCCCGGTGGGACCTGCTTCAATAAGATACCCCATATGAAAAAACGCCGTTTTTTGAGACACGCGCGCTGCCTGATGCAGGCTGTGGGTCACAATCACGATGGTGTACCGTGCGCGCAGTTCGTCAATGAGCTCTTCCACCCGGGCGGTTGCGATGGGATCAAGGGCCGAACACGGCTCGTCCATAAGAATCACCTGGGGGTTCACGGCGATGGCGCGCGCAATACAAAGGCGCTGCTGCTGCCCACCCGATAGACTCGTCCCTGGCTGATCCAGGCGGTCCTTTACCTCATCCAGAAGCCCTGCCCGCCTCAGGCTTTTGTGCACAATCTCATCAAGATGGGTTTTATCCTTGTAAAGATTATGGATGCGGGGGCCGTACGCCACGTTCTCGTAAATTGACTTGGGAAAGGGAGTCGGTTTTTGAAAGACCATGCCCACTTGGCTTCGCAGCTGCACAACGTCAATGTCTTTGTCGTAAATGTCGCTTCCCCGCAGCAGCACACGTCCGCGCCTGGCCATCCCTGGAATCGTATCGTTCATCCGGTTAAGGCAGCGCAAAAACGAGCTTTTCCCACAACCTGAGGGGCCAATGAGCGCCGTCACCTGTCTGTCAGGGATGGTCAAATCGATGCCAAAAAGCACCTGCTTTTCACCGTAAAAAAGCTGAAGTCCTTCAACGGCAAAGCTGTAGGAAGGGCGTCCCTCCTCACCACTTGTGTTCATATTTACCTCTCAGATAAATGGCGCACAGATTCATGAGCCCCACAAAAAACAATAGGACCAAAAGGGCCGCAGAAGCATTGGCAAGGAACGCAGCCTCGGGGTTTCTGGCCCACGCATAAATTTGTACAGGAAGGGCGGAGGATGGATCCTCAAGGGAGAGGGCTGGCGTTGCCACAAAAGCCATCATCCCAATCATCAAAAGGGGCGCTGTTTCCCCCATGGCACGCGCCATGGCAATCATGGCGCCCGTCAAAATCCCAGGAAGCGCCAAAGGAAACAAATGATGGACAATGATCTGCATGGACGACGCCCCAAGCCCCCTTGCAGACTCACGGATACTTTTGGGGACTGTGCGAATGGCGGATCTTGTGACAATGATCATGGTGGGCAAAGTCATAAGGGAAAGGGTAAGACCGCCCACAAGCGTCGATGACCTTGGCAAATGCGCCGTATTGAGAAAAAGTGCAAGCCCTAGGATGCCAAAGACAACGGAAGGGACGGCCGAGAGATTCGCGATATTAACCTCTAAAAACCTAGAAACAAACGAGGGCTTGGCAAGCTCTTCCAAATAAAAGGCGGCCGCCACGCCCACAGGAAACGAGATTGCGAGCGTGACTAAAAACAAGTAAAACGTCCCCACAAGCCCTGACCAAATACCCGCCACCACAGGGTCCCTTGAATCTGAGTTCACAAAGAAATCAAAGCGAAAAACGGTTCTAAGGAACCCATCGTTTTTAAGCTCTTTCAAAAGAAGCGAAAGCTTTGGCGACAGGGACGATTTTTTAAGAATACGCACCGCCTCTTCGTCCAACGGAAGCCAGAGCGTTTGCTTTTTTCCCACAAGGTCCGGTTGATCACGCAGGGCCTCAAAAAGGATTTTATGGGAAGACGCAGCTAAAATTTGCTCGAGATCCTCAGGGCTAATGCGTACACGCCCGAACTGGGGCTGCACAAGATTTTCGACCTTAAAATGAGCAATCTTCTTGTTGTGGTGGGTTTCAAGGGTCAGATGTGCAGGATCATAGAACACATCGCATTGACATTCGTACCTGACAAATCCTTGGTACGCCCAAAAAAGAAGTCCGCCCACGACCGCCAAAAGAAACAGAAGCGCAAAGCCACTTGCAAGACGCCCATACCACTCGAACCGTTTATCCGCTTGATGACGTTTAAGAAGGGCTGCTTGGGACTGGTTCATGCGTCATACCTCCTGTAATGCCACCTTGCCACAGAAAGGGCGAGGATGTTTAAAAAAAGTGTGACGGTAAAAAGGAAGAGGGCCAACGCAAAGGCCGACAAGGTTTTAGCGCTTTCAAACTCTTGGTCACCGGTCAGGATCGTGACAATTTGCACGGTGACCGTTGTGACATAGGTAAAGGGATTGGCCGTCAAATTGGCCTGAAGCCCGACGGCCATGAGGGCGAGCATGGTCTCGCCGACAGCGCGCGAAATGGCCAAAAGAAACGCTGCAATAATCCCGGGCAAGGCGGCTGGAATCAGGACCTTTTTGATGGTTTCGGACCGGGTAGCCCCAAGGGCCAGGGAGTTTTCCCCAAGGGCGCGCGGCACGGCGCGCAGCGCGTCATCGCTCAGTGATGAAACGATGGGCAGAATCATAAGGCCCATGGTGAGACCTGCCCCAAGGGCACTTTCTCCAGCGATGGGAAGCCCTAACATTTCGCCTAAACGGTTCAAGCTTGGCCCCACAATAGCAAGGGCAAAAAAGCCGTAGACGATGGTCGGGATACCGGCTAAGACCTCAATGGCAGGCTTAACCCAGCGCCTGGCTTTCACACTGGCATACTGGGACGTATAAATTGCGACCAGAAGCCCCAAAGGCCCTCCCACCAGAAGCGCGATCAGGGTAATAAGCAAACTCCCACAAAAAAGAGGAAGGGCGCCGTACTGGCCGGCTGCTGCCATGTCCTTTGACAAGGAAATTTCGGGTGCCCACGCGGTGCCTGTTAAAAACTCGTCCAAAGGGACCAGCTGAAAAAACGCCCATGATTCACGCAAGAGCAAAAAAATGATAGCGCCCGTGATGATAACGGCCGCAGCCGCTGCAAGGGCGAAAGCCCCTTTGCTCGCCTTTTCGATCACGCGCCTTGGGTGCCCTTCAAACCGTACAATCAGCCAAGAGAGACCCATTCCCACCAGGGCGCAAAGCGCGCTCTCCAGCGACGGCATGAGACTTGTGATGTTCAGAACACGCAAAAAGGCACTTCCCACAAAGACGCTTCCCACCACCAAGAGCGCAGACAAAAAGCCGTAGAATTTAGGGGGAGTGACAAGATACGTACCTTCCGGCAGAGTGCCTGCGCGCCGCTTAGCGTCGCCAAAGGCTAAGATAAAGGCAACCGAGGCCCAGATAAGCGTCCAGAGGAGAAGAGGATTCACGGCCCCTCCTTTTCTTTGCGCGGTGTCTTGGCGCTTTGCAGATGCGATTGACGAAAGGCCGCCTCTGGCGGCGAAAGAGGTAACAGACCATAACTCGACAAAAGCTCTTCCATCTGCCTTGAGGTGATATAATGCACAAAGGCGCGCACCTGTTCTTTGTCTTGCAACGCGCGCGTTTTCACATATAAAAACACATGCCGCACAAGGGGATACGTTCCTGTACTAATGGTATGCTTGGTAGGCGAGACCCCGTTAATGTGAAAAGCCTTAAGTGTGTCGTGGTTCTTGATAAGAAACGCGTAACTGAGCACGCCCATGGCCTCTGGTGCAAGGGAGAGTTTCCTTGCAATGACGCCTTCTTGATCGGCCACACTGCGCACAGCGCCGTCCTTGCGACACTTTCGGCGCTTACTTAAGACGAGGTGTTCAAAGGTTTCCCTGGTGCCAGCTGTTTCTGGGGGCAAGAAGATTTTGATCTGCTCATAGGGAAAGGTGGGACTAATTTCCTGCCATTTGGTTGGAAGATGGCTTGCCTCTTGAACGGCCGCTCGCAGCTGCGCGACGGTCAGGGGGAAGAAAAGACCTTCCCTGGCTCTGGCCACCACCAGCGCGTCAAGGCCCAACGCAATTTCCGTCACCCCGTGCACGCCGTGTCTTGCACAGTAAGCCTTTTCAAGGGGGGTCATGGGGCGTGAGGCCGTGACCATATCGGGGTAAGCTTTGGTGGTGCCGGAGCAAAAGAACTTGATCCCGCCGCCAGTACCAGTGGACTCCACCACAGGGGTATCCGTGTCTAGTTCATAACCAAAGCGTTCGGCGGTTGCGACGATAAAGGGAAAAAGTGCGGAGGACCCCACAATGCGAAGAGGCTCCGCCTGGGCAAAGGGCGCCACAAAAAGCACGCCTGCCAGCCAAAGTTTTAATCCTCCCCTTGCAAGGCCTGCCATCCTTGTTCTACTTTCTCCCAAGCAATATTCCTATGGTCCATATGACGCGCACAAGTGCTTGTGTCAACTGCTTTTATAAAAAGGAGACTTTTATGACCCCCATGATGATGCAATACCATCGCATAAAAAAAGCGCATCCTGACTGCCTTCTTTTTTACCGTATGGGTGATTTTTACGAACTTTTTTTTGAAGACGCGAGGCAAGCGGCCGCCGCCCTTGGTATTGCCCTGACCAAACGCGGTCAACACCAAGGAGAGGACATTCCCATGTGCGGTGTGCCCTTTCATGCGTGTGAAAGTTATCTGGCACGCCTTGTCAAGCAAGGCTTTCGCGTGGCCATATGCGAGCAGTTGGAAGATCCGGCCGAGGCCAAAAAGCGAGGGTATAAGGAAGTCGTTGCGCGCGACGTCATTCGCATTGTCACCCCCGGCACCTTGACCGAGGACACCCTTTTAGAGGCGTCTTCCCATAGTTACCTCGGCGTCCTTGTTCCCCAAAAAGGCAAGGACGCGGCCCTTTACGGGCTTGCCCTGGTCGACATTACGACGGGGGACTTTTTTTGGGACACGCTCAGCGAAAGCGCCCTTTTAAGCGCGCTCACACGGTTTAATCCTGGCGAGCTTGTCTTGCCGGACACCCTTCTTCGCGACACCAAAATGGGTGACGCCCTTTCTTTTTGGAGGCGTGCCTGTGTGGGGCTTCCGGCCTCTCGCTTTGACAAGGCCAATGCGTGCCTGCGTCTTCAGGATTACTTTCACCTAAAGGCCCTTGAGGCGTTGGGAAGTGTGGGGGAAAGCGCTTACGCTGCCGCCGGTACGCTCCTTGATTATTTGCACCTGACGCAAAAAGGGACCATGCCGCGCCTTGCCCGCCCCAAGCGAATTTTTGATGCGGGCACCATGCGCCTTGACGCCACAACCCAGCGCAGTCTTGAGCTGACCTCAACCCTGGCAGGGACAAGGGAAGGCTCACTTTTCCAAACACTCAACCGTACCCTGACGCCAAGTGGGGCGCGCCATTTTGCGTTTCACCTGTGTGCGCCGCTGACAGACCTTCCTGCCCTTGAGGCGCGCCTCGAGCGCGTTGATTTTTTCTTGAGTCGCGACGCGTCTTGGGAGACCCTGGTCTCTCTGCTCAAGGCTTGTCCTGATCTTGAGCGCGCACTCTCGCGCCTGTGCCTGGGGCGCGGCTCGCCTCGGGACCTTGATCATATCCGAGCAGTCCTAGAGGTCAGCCATCAGGTAGGCACCCTTTTGGAAGGCCTTAGGCCCTGCCCAACGGACCTTGAACCCTCCCTTTTTCAAGAAGAGACCGAGCTTCTTTTGACGCTGAAGACGGCGCTTGGCGACACCCTTCCCGCCCTTGCCCGTGACGGTAACTTTATCGCGCCTGGCTATCACGCCGAACTTGATCATTTAAAGAGCTTGCGCGATCACGGCAAAGACGCGATCCTTGCCCTTCAAAAAACCTATCAAACGGAACTGGGGATCTCGTCCCTTAAAATCAAACATAACCAAATCATGGGGTACTACGTGGACGTGACCCCTGCCCACAAGGGAAAACTTGATGACCGGTTTATCCACCGTCAAACCCTTGTGAGCGGCCTTCGCTATACCACAGCGGAACTAAGCGCCCTTGAAGAAACCCTTGTCAGCGCCGAAGGAAAAGCGCTTTCCCTCGAACTTTCCCTTTACGACGCCCTTGTAGAGCAAGTGGCAAAAGCAGCAGACGGACTTAGTGCACTTGCCAAACATTTGGCTTTTTTGGACGTGTCCTTTGCCCTTGCCCGCCTTGCGCGCGAAAAGGGGTATACAAAGCCCCGCCTTGACACGTCCCGCACCCTGATGATTACAGGCGGGCGTCATCCCGTGGTAGAGGCGTTTCTGGACCAAAAGGAGGGTACTCCTTTTACCCCTAATGATTGCCATCTTGAAGAAGACGCTTATGCGTGGCTTTTGACAGGGCCGAACATGGCCGGTAAAAGCACTTTTTTACGCCAAAACGCCCTTATTGTGCTTTTGGCCCAGATGGGATCTTACGTACCGGCGGCACACGCCCACATCGGCCTTGTGGACGGTCTTTTTAGCCGGGTTGGGGCGTCTGATAACCTTTCCCAGGGGCGCTCGACCTTTATGGTCGAGATGGTGGAAACGGCCGTAATTCTGAACGAGGCCACGGACCGGTCTTTTGTGATTCTTGATGAAGTGGGGCGCGGCACCTCGACCTATGACGGGCTTGCCATTGCCTGGGCGACCCTCGAGCATTTGCACACCCTGGCGCGCTGCCGAACACTGTTTGCGACCCACTATCACGAGCTAACCGCCTTGGAGGAAAGTCTTTCCCACCTTTCTTGCCACACCATGAAAGTCCGGGAGTGGGAGGACGACATCATCTTTTTACACGAGGTGGAGGCAGGCCGTGCGGCGCGCTCCTATGGAATTCACGTGGCAGAGCTTGCAGGCGTTCCAGAAGGCACCACAAGGCGCGCCAAGGAGGTGCTGGGGATCCTTGAGGAAACGGGAACACCGGCGCCAGTACCAGCGCCCCTCAAAGCCGTGCCCGCCTTTACTCCCCAAAGCCTTTTTACGGCGCCGGTTCCTGACACGCCCGCCGCACGCTTTGGCGCGTTCATGCAGGAAAAGCTTGACGACCTTAGCCTTGAGGACCTAACCCCGCGCGCGGCCCTCGATCTTTTATACGAATGGAAAGCGCTTGCGAAAAAGGATCAGAAAGCCGCGTGAAGGAACATAAAAAAGGTGAGGTCTTCCTGCCCTTTTTTTCTTTAGCGTAGGGATGCACGCCCCTTGACCCACCAAAAGCCAAAAAAGGCCAAGACAAGGGCGACGGGGATCACCCCAAGCCCGTAGACATAGGAGTCAGGACTGTAAACCGGCACACAGTCTTTGACGGCGCCGTCCCACTGCCACACCATGATCTTGGCAATAAGGGTGTGAAAGACGTATCCAAAGGACATAATCACCATGTTGGTAAAAGCTGTCACAACGCTGCTGAGCCTATCGGGCAGATGTTTGCTGTTCATATAAAGGGCCAAGACTTGGTAGGCTGATAAGACGCCGATCAAAAAGAAGAAAACGCCGACAATCCAAGGCGACACCTGAAACAAAAGAAGAACCCCAAAGAACACCGCCATACCAAGGGCGCACGCAAGGGTTGTAGGATAGTAAGCTTTCCACTTTTCAGCCAGATACGCCAAAATAGGAGACCCCACTCCCATACCGATGAAAATCAAGGACGGCAACGACGAGGCAACAGCCGGATCGTAGCCGTACACGCGCACCAAATACGAAAAGGCCCAGACGTCTGCAAATCCTTCCAAAGGCCCCACCATGAGGGCTGCAAACAAAGCGGTCCCCAGCACGTATTTGTTGGAAAAGACCTCTTTTAAATCTTGAAACAGGGAAGAGTCTTCGCCCTTATCGGTTTCTTTCAAGGCCGGCGTTAGGAATGCCATGAGAAGGGCCAGCACTCCGCCGCCCACAAACACGCCCATAAGCACAGACTCCCACCCCATGGACAGAGATAGCGCGCGCACGGGATAGCCCCCATAAATGGCGCCAGCCAGCCCCACGGTCACGGAAAAGCCAAGAAGCCTTGAGAACAAACTATCGGGAAAATAAAGACGTAAGATCTTGAAAACACCAAGGATCGCCCCCGACGAGCCCGCGCCCACAAGAAAACGCCCTGCAATGGCCATGGGCCAGGACGATCCCAAGGTTAAGGGAAGGACCCCCAGAACGCTGATCAAGACGCATCCTGGCATGACCCACTTGGGGCCAAATCGATCAAGAAGGATGCCAATGGGCAAATGCATCAGCGCATATCCTAAATAATAAACGCCCGAAAACGTGCCGTAATCGCCCGCGTCAATGGCGAACTTTGCCATGATATCGTCGATCATAACGCTGGGGCAAACGCGTAGGATATACTGGTACGCATAGAAAAAGGCACCCATACTCCACAGCGTCCAAGCCAGGGCATGAAATTTATTAGGGGTTATCTTCTCGGATGTCATGATAAACTTACGTGCTGTCTCAAATGGGGGGAGCATGTCATAAGGCGACCCCAGAATCAAGAAAAACAATGGGTCGAGGTGCGCGACCCCTTGCCACAATACGCAATAAACGACGCCTCACCTCCAACTGGCTCTTTTCTTTTAAGCCAGACTTCTTTATAACTGTTTACAGGCAGAACACCGTGTTCGTGCCAGGCAAGAAAACCCATAAGAATGATAGAGGTGAAAGTCCATGGTAGCGCCCCTTATGCCCAAAGCAACAGCTCTTTGGCTGCTGGAGAATACAACCTTAACCTTCCAGCAAATTGCGGATTACTGCCAACTTCATCTTTTAGAAGTTCAAGCCCTTGCAGACGGAGAGCTTGGACAAGGCTTACAGCCTTTTGACCCCATAGGGGCGGGACAACTCAGCCAAGAGTGCCTGGATAAGTGTCAGGAGGACCCTGCCCTTCCCCTGGAGCTTCTCGCTCCCCACGAGCAAAGCTCTCGCGGAAAAAAAGCCCGTTACACCCCCCTTTCCCGCCGGAAAGAGAGGCCCGACGCCATCGCCTGGCTTCTTAAGTTCCACAAAGGGATTTCAGATACGCAAATTATCAAGCTGATCGGCACGACTAAGGCCACCATCGAAGCGGTCCGCTCCGGCACCCATAAGAACGCCGAAGAAATCAAGCCCCGCAATCCTGTGGTCCTAGGCCTTTGCTCTCAAGAAGCCTTGGAAAAGGCTGTGGGCACAACGGCGGCGCGCGCTGACGACGAATAAATCTGACGTGATGGGGCACTTAAAGGGTGTCCCTTCTTTACCTTGATCATTCCCCCTTTGAATTTATTCTTTCACCCCTCTAGAGATGAATATACCAGGCGATTGTCTCGTTCTTTTCGCGCTTAAAGAGCCCTGTTTTGTTCTCGACGTTCCCTTCAGCCGTGATGAGATAACCGGGTGTGTTCTCAAGCACAATCCCTATGTGATCAAGCACTTGATCTGATACCAATTTATTGTATATCACCAAATCGCCCGGAACCGGTTCATATAATCTGTCCTTTAGCGTTCCTTGTGATCTGGCCCATTCAACCCATATACCAACCAAGCCAAAAGTGCCTTTTTTGTCTTCAAAGGGACGTATCTTTAAGGCGTAACCAGCCGTCGTCAGGATAAAGTAAACAAATGCAGCGCACCAATCGGCGCCAAAATCAAGATCGAGAAATCTTGGGTCATTTTCTGCAAAGGTTTTTCTAAAGGGAGACAGGAATTTTTCGATTTCAGGACCTGCTTTTGTGGCATTTCCCTTTAACTTTAGAGATGCCTCCCTTTTAGCGAGAAGGACAACTTTTTCTTTTGAATCAGTAACAGGCGGCGTCATTCTAACCTCTATCCCCATGATAAAACTATTTTATGTACTTCTTTAAGAATGGCGAATGCCTTATATATTTTGACCTATCTTGCGCCTGTTCTAACATCAAGAAAAAAAGGGGGAGAGACAGATGTCTCATCCCCTTTTTGGTTTTCTTACGCGTGTTCTTTGAGCTGGGCTTCAAGCCAGCGGTTGTTACGTTCCACCGGAAAGCGGCCAGCAAGACTATTAAGATAGCTTGCGACATAGTCGTTTTGATACATCTGATCAAAATCTGTTCGCCGCTCGACAAAGCTCTTGTCTTGGGGATCAACGTCGGGGGACGTCACCCCTTCAACGCAGCCCACGAAAAACAAAGCCTTATCAAGAGAGGACTCCAGGGGTGCTGGCACCGTTTGTCCCACATTTCCTTGGAAAAGGGCTGCCACCACACGCTCGGGCAAGGTAAGCTTGCTTGGCAAAGACGGGCCCCTTCTTGTGAGGCGCACACTTTGAGCCTTAAGGCCGTGGCTTTGAAGGGTTGTTAAAAATACGCTGGGACTTTGGCTTTTCTTTGAGATTTCTGCTGCAATACCAGCCGCCATTTCTTTTTTCTTCATGGCAACCCAAAGTGCGGCGGCGCGTGCTGGGGGGACTTCGGCCGACGTGCGTTCATGGGCCTCTTGTACTTTGTCCACATGCACGAGGAACGATACATTCTCAGCACCTTCCACAAAAGCCCCTGCCGTTTGAGGCTCTAGGGTAAAGGCTTCACGGACATAAGCTTTCTCGGCATCACTTAAGGTAAGCTTGGAAGCCCCGTCGCCGGCAAAGGGATCATAAGCCCCGCTTGCATCTACCCTTAGGAATGACAAGACAGGCAGCTTGTATTTCACCCCAATTTCTTTGAGTGAACTCCCAGCCGCAATGTCATCTTCGATTTTAGTACTTTGCTCATACATAAGAGAAAGAGCTTTTTGATGACGGACTTCTTCCTCCAGCTGTGCCTTTAGAACGTCAAGGGATTTATCCTTAAGCGCTTCTGGCCTGTCGGCGTAGGCTTTTTCAAGCTCTTCTTGGGAGACCGTCAAGGTTTTTGCAAGTTCCTTTGGATCCATGACAAGCACAGAAAAATCACGGTACTCAGGCGCCTTAAGGACTTCTTTGTACTTGGTGAAAAGTTCTTTAATGTCTTCTTCCTTAGGCGCTTCAGAAAAGGCCATATCGTCGCTAGAGATCAAAGTGTACAGCACTTGACGTGTTTGCTCTTGCCACTTGTAAAGAATGAGCTCTTGAAGTGAGGGCAGGCTTAGATTCTGGAAAAGGGTCGACAATAGATTTTGGCGAATCAGATCCTGGCGAAGCTCTGCCACAAACGAGGCTTCATTATACCCCAACCGCTCGATGACCATCAAAAAATGCTGCTTATCGAACTTACCTGTGGGATCAAAGAAGGATTTGTTCTGGGCAAGGGCTTTACGCACGCTCTCGTCTGTGAGGGTGATCCCAAGGCGGTGCGCTTCTTGGGCAATCAAGGCTTGTTGGATGAGCGTATCAAGCACCTGGTGAAAAAGGCCAGCCTTCAGGGCGTCTTCTTCAGTGATGCGCTGACCTGTAGAGGCCGCGATTTGCTTGAGGCGTCTATCGACAGCGGAGCGAAGTTGCCAAGTGGTAATGCGTTCGGCGCCCACAGTAGCCACAACTTGACCACGACCGCCACCCATATTGTGCATCCAGTCGCCACCACCCCACAGCACGGCAAAGGTCACAGCCACAAGTCCCAAAAAGGTACGGAACCACCACGTGGAGGAAAAGTGGCGAATTTTCTCAATCATAATGTCATTCTCAAGAGGTTAAAACTCCCTGGGATTTTAACCAGGTCGTGCCTCTCAAGCAATGTCTTTATCGGGGATGAGGCTTTTATTTTGTCCCGGGCTCATACTTTGCAAGCTGGATGTGGTACATCCGGTCAAGAACCTTTACGGCCACAAGCCACGCAATGATGGCGAGCAAGATCACACCCGCCAGATACGGCGCAATGGCCATAAGGTCGCCAGCCGCCAGCACCACCAAAAGGAAGCCCGATACATAGCCCCCAGCTGCCTTGCCAAATTGGTGAACGGTCACGTCAACGGCGGCCTTTCCTTTGATCTTGAGTTCCTGGTCGAGCGGAATATAGGCCATTTCTTTGGTCGGATCAAAAAGCGAATACTTAGAGCTTTTGCTTAACAGCGTTTGTGCCGTACTCACAATGACCGCCATCATCAAGGGTGTTGTACCAAGCATGGCCATGACACCCGTCAGGTTTTCTTTGAAGAAGAGAAACGAAAAGAACGCAAGCGCTGTGGTAAAAAGAATCAAAGGGGTGGCAAGAGCGCCCCAGCGCCAGCCAAATTTGTTCACAAGGCCCTTGGATAAGAAAATCACGCTCACCGTCACAATGCCTGTATAGATCGAGAAGTTACCCATGAAAGCTGCGTATTCTCTGGTGGTGGGATATTGAAGGGAGAGTTGCTTCTTCCACATGATGCCAAGAAGGTTCATGGAGAACGCATACCCAAACACAAGGGTCGCAATGAGTCCTAGATATGGAGAGCTTAGGATATACCTAAAGCTTTGCATGAGAGATAACTTAAGTTTGCGGCTTTGCCCTTTGACGAGCTGGCTTGCGCCGTCATAGTAAATGGGGTCCGTTAGAACAGACCTGTTCAGCCAATAATAAAGGGCAAGCATACAGGCACCAGCAGCCAGCACTACGGTCAGGGTTCCCCGGATATATCCTTCACAAGACGCACTGTCACCGTCGAATTCACAGTTCACACCCACAGTATATCCTGCCAAAATCAAGGCTAAGTGCCCGATTAAGCCAAACATGGAATAAAATCGCTTGGCTTCGGATGTTCTTGTCACCTCATTGGCAAACTGCCAGAAAGATAGGTTTAAGATCACCGCACCCCAAAGCTCCGCAAACACATAAAATGCCGTGTAAATCCACACCCCAAAAAGAGGGACAAAATGCTGCAGATGAGGAAATGAATCCTTCATATTCTGAATGGTCTCAGGCGACATTTGAAGCGCGTCGCGGTAGGGATGAAGGACAAGACCAAAAAGAACAAAGAACCCTAAAAAGAAACAAACGACGGCATAATATAGGTGTTCCCTTGATAGAACGTTGGCGATCTTGGTGTAGATCGCCACAAAAAGAAGAGAGCACGGAAGAACCACACCGCCTTTGAGAAAGGGCAGGACTTCCGCACCCGCCTCGGTCATAATCAAGGCGTCTTTCGTATTGCGAAGGACCGTGTAATTAAAGATGGTGAAAAACATAATAAGACTAACGGGCAAAAATTTCTTCGCCTCATTACTCCGGATGGGCCACAAGAAGGCCCTAACCTTACCAAACTCCGATGACGACTGGGACACGTTTTTTGTATCTGCATTGCTTTACGCCACCTTTCTTGTACACGACCTTCTCGCAAAAAGACAGTTTTTTCTTAGCGCTTCTTTTTGGGCGAGGACCCTTTTCCACCCTTTGGCAGTATCTGTTTCTTTTTGGCTTGTTTTTTCTCACGAATTTCTTGGGCACGTGATTTTTCGTGGGGCGCAAAGGCAGCAGTTGAATCGGCTTTTGAGGATGAAAGGCCTTTCAAGACATACTTTTTATAGTCCTCCAAGGTCCCATCAAAGGTTGTGACCGTTTGATTTTCCACAAGCCACAATTGATCGGCGGTCATTTCTAACAGGTGCCAATCGTGGGTAATCAGGATCACCGCCCCCTTATATGCGTTCAAAGCAAAAATAAGGGCTTCCCTTGTTTCTAGATCCAAGTGGTTGGTGGGCTCGTCAAGAATCAAGATTTGCGGTTCTTGGTACGAAATCAGCGCAAGGTTAAGGCGCGCTTTTTCTCCTCCTGAAAGCTTCTCGACCACAATATCAGCTTTGTCACCAGGAAAGCCAAAGCGCCCAAGGCGTGCCCGCACCTTGGGCTCGAGAGCGTCCCGCATGAGAGCCGCCATGTGATCATAGGCCGTATGCCCCAGGGTCAGCGCCTCCAGCTGGTGCTGGTGGTAATACCCGACCCTGAGCTTTGGGCAGCGGTAAATTTCGCCCGTTTGGGTTGGCAGCAACCCTGCCAGAAGTTTGGCAAAAGTGGTCTTACCATTGCCGTTTGCGCCCAAAAGGGCAATACGGTCATCGGCGTCAAGGCACTGGCCCAGACGTTTGAGGATTGTTGTTTCGCCGTACCCCACGCTCACCTTATCAAGGGTCACCAAGGGGGGGGCGAGCTCCTCGGGATCCGGAAAGTTCAAGTTCATCAGCGGATCGTCGGGCATGGTGGAAAGCGGCTCAAACTTTGCCATTTGTTTCAAACGGGACTGGACTTGGCGCGCCTTTGAGCTTTTGTATCGAAAGCGGTCAATGAACTGCTGCATATGGGCGCGCTGGGTGTCCTGTTTGCGTTTTTCAGCCTCGAGAAGGGCAAGTCTCTCGCGTCTTGTGCGCTCGAAAAAGTCAAAGTTTCCGTTATAGAAGGTCAGCGTCTTATCATGGAGATGATAAATCCGGTCCGCGACAGCATTAATAAAGGTACGGTCATGACTGATGAGGAGAAGGGTTCTGGGGTATGTTTTCAAAAACCCTTCAAGCCACATGGCAGCTTCTAAATCCAAGTGGTTGGTGGGCTCGTCAAGCAGCAGCAAATCAGGTTCAAGAAACAGGGCGCATGCAAGGGCGACTCGCATCCGCCATCCACCAGAGAATGCCGAAAGGGGCTTTGCTTGTGCTTCTTCACTAAACCCAAGTCCAGCGAGGATCTTTGCAGCCCTAGACGGCGCTTCATAGGCATGAATTTCAAGAAGACGTTCGTGGACATGGGCAATACGGTCGGGATCGGTGGCGCTCTCAGCTTCACTTAACAGCGCTGCGCGTTCCTTATGGGACATCAAGACGAAATCAATCACGGTATGCTCAAGACCCTCACGCACTTCTTGGGCAACAATCCCAAGGGTTGCATCCTTGGGCATGGAGAGCTCCCCAGCATCGGGCATGATTTCCCCTGTAATGAGGCGGAATAGAGAGGTTTTTCCTGACCCGTTCAAACCCACCAGGGCTCCTTTGTGTCCCTTAGGAAGATGGGCACTTGCCCCCTCGAAAAGAGTCCTGCCTCCAATACGATATGTCACATCTCTTAAGTGTAACATCTTTAAATCCTTTCATTCGGCTGTGCGCTTGGGTTTGATTTGCATCCAAAAGGCGCACACAAAATTGTTTTGGGCAGGATCATCCCCCGCCCTCTTATCATGACAAGGGGCAGCGTCAGGCACAGAAGACGCGCGTGCACACAAAGAAGGCAACGTCCATGTTCCTCTCCTTTCTTTTCCCACAAAAAAAGCCGGGGAAGGTAGCCCTTCCCCGGCTTTCAAAACCTTCATGTCAAAGGCTTATCGTGCCTGGTCGAGGACCTCCAAGGATCCTTCATTTGCTGTCACGATCACCTCTGGACCCTTTTTGGCAGAGGGATCACGGTCAAGAAGCTCGATGACGGCCATGGGCGCCGCGTCACCATATCTGAATCCTGCCTTGATGATGCGGGTATACCCACCTGCGCGCTCACGGTACCTTGTCCCCAAAGTGTCAATAAGCTTCGCAGCCAAAGTCTCACTGTGCAGAATACCGACCAAACGACGACGTGCAGCAAGGCTACCCTCTTTACCAAGGGTAATAAGCTTCTCCACATAAGGACGCAAGTCCTTGGCCTTTGGAAGGGTTGTACGAATTTGCTCTTTTTCAATCAATGAATAAGCAAGGCCTGACAAAAGCGCTCTTCTTTGAGAAGTGGTTCTTGAAAACTTACGGCCACTTATACGGTGTCTCATGGGAATACTCCACTAACTTTCTTTAATTAATAGGGTTCATCAACTTTTCGGGCGAGGTCCTCAATATTCTCTGGTGGCCAGCCTTCCACAGCAAGACCGAGCTCCAGACCCATACGTCCCAAAACTTCACGGATTTCGTTCAATGACTTACGGCCAAAGTTTGGCGTACGCAAGAGGTCGTTTTCGGACTTTTGAACCAAATCACCAATATACACAATGTTCTCGTTCTTCAGGCAGTTTGCCGAACGAACAGAGAGCTCAAGCTCATCCACTTTGCGCAGCAAATTCCTATTAAAGGGTAAATCACTGCGAACTTCTGCCGCAACTTCCTCTTGAGGATCTTCAAAGGTCACAAACTGCGACAGTTGATCTTGAAGAATGCGCGCTGCCAAAGCAACGGCATCTTGAGGGGTAATTGAACCATTGGTTTCAATATCCAGGGACAGTTTGTCGTAGTCAGTGATCTGACCCACACGGGCGTTCTCAATTTTGTAAGCAACCTTTGATACCGGGCTGTAGAGAGCGTCAATGGGAATGTAACCCAAAGGATCATCCTCTGTGCGGAGCTTCGAGGCGGGTACGTAACCTTTTCCACGTCCTACGGTGAGCTCCATCTTAAGCTCTGCGTCTGCGTCCAAATGGCAAATCACAACATCCTTGTCGAGGATTTGTACATCCGCTGTCTCTTGTATATGGCCCGATGTCACAACACAGGGCCCCTTTGCGATCAGGGAGACCTTTTTGGCATAGTCAGAGGCGGACACAACGGGCACCATCTTTAAGTTCAACACCAGATCGGTGACGTCTTCACGCACACCAGGCACAGAGGACAGCTCATGCTGAACGCCTTCGATTTTCACCCCAATAAACGCAGATCCTTGCAAAGAGGACAGCAAAACGCGCCTCAGAGCATTTCCAAGGGTTGTACCAAAGCCTCTCTCCAATGGCTCAGCGACGACCACAGCGCGCCGTTTTGTATCTGTTTTTGAGCTTACGCCGAGTTTATAAGGCTTAATCAGTGCCTGCCAATTTTTTTGTAGTAACACGGGAGATCCTCTCAACTACTGTTATTCACCCATTCACGTTTAGACGCGACGACGTTTTGACGGACGACATCCATTGTGCGGAATGGGAGAGACATCACGGATGGATGTAATAGTAAATCCAGCCGACTGAAGTGCACGAAGGGCAGACTCACGGCCGGAACCTGGGCCTAGAACTTCAACTTCTAAAACACGCATCCCATGCTCTTGAGCTTTCTTTGCTGCGTCTTCCGCTGCAAGCTGTGCTGCGTAAGGTGTTGATTTTCTGGAGTTTTTAAACCCTACTGCGCCGGCAGCACTCCAAGAAATGGTGTTGCCTTGTGTGTCCGTAATGGTCACAAGGGTGTTGTTAAACGTCGAGCGAATGTGAGCAATACCTGTAGTCACATTCTTGCGCTCACGACGACGGAGTTTTTGAACGGGTGCTTTCGCCATTTCTTCTACTCTCTACCTTCTTTATTTCTTCTTACCGGCAATGGCAACGGCACGACCACGACGCGTACGTGCGTTGGTGTGTGTGCGCTGCCCACGAACGGGCAAACGTTTACGGTGGCGAAGACCACGATAGCAGCCAAGGTCCGTTAGACGCTTGATGTTCATGGACACTTCACGGCGAAGATCGCCTTCCGTCACGTAATTTTCATCGATATGCTCACGGATTTTGAGAACTTCATCATCCGTTAAGTCATTCACACGCCTATCATCTGAGATGTTCAATGCCTTTAAGATATCCTTGGAAATCTTAGGGCCAATCCCATAGATATAGGTTAATCCGATCACCACTCGCTTTCGCGCCGGTAAATTGACTCCACCAATACGAGCCACGCTACACTCCTCAGAATTCTATTGATTACAAAACAGCTGCGGCAATCTACCTGGAAAGCACTACAGCCGTCAAGACCCTCTTTACTCAAGAAGCCTAGGACATATTAACTTTTCTGTTTTCCTGCCCCAAAAGCTTCACCAAACTTGCCTCCACTTCTTGGGGAGACAACATTCCATCCACACGGTGCAGGTTCCCACTTGACTGGTAATAGTCCTGAACAGGCGCCGTTTTCTCGCGATAAACACGAAAGCGGTGGTGAATGGCCGACACTTCATCATCCTTACGTGTGATGAAAGTGTGGGAACCGCATACATCACAGCGCCCCTCCTCCTTAGGTTGGTGAGTGGTGCTATAGATGGCGCCGCATTCTGCGCACATGCGTCTTCCCGATAATCTTTCAACTAGCTGATTTTCATCAACATCAATTTTGATTACCATCGGAGCTACGAGAACTCCTTTCTTGATCAAGGAGTCCAAAGCCTTGGCCTGGGCAATCGTTCGTGGGACACCGTCAAAAACGACGCCCTGCCCGTTGGTTGCCAGATCCTTTTCAATCAAAGACAGGGCGACCTCATCGGAGGGTAAATCACCGCGTTCAACAGTTTCCTTGATCTCTTTCCCTAAGGAAGTCTCAGCAGCGATTTCTGCTCTGATGAGATCCCCTGTGCTGAGATGGCGTAGGCCATAAAGAGCACAAAGTCGTTTTGCCTGCGTTCCCTTCCCAGATCCAGGAGGGCCTAAGAGAATTATGTTCAACGCTCTTTCCCCTTCTTATCACGACTGCGGCGCATAAGTCCCTCATACTGATGGGCCAATAAGTGCGTTTGTACCTGGGTGATGGTATCAACTCCCACACTCACGACGATCAAAAGGCTCGTGCCGCCAAGGTAGAAAGGAATAGCATACTTCGTAATCAACATCTCTGGCAACACACAGATGGCAGAGAGATATATGGCACCCACAACTGTTAGTCTTGTGATAATATAGTCCAAGTGATCAGCTGTGTTCTTGCCTGGACGGTGTCCTGGCACTATAGCACCGTTCTTCTTTAGGTTCTCTGCTGTTTCTGTCGGGTTAAAGACAACCGCTGTGTAGAAAAACGCAAAGAAAACGATCAAAAAGATGTAAAGTGCAATGTACAAAGGCTTGCCTTGTCCGAGGTACAGAAGTAGCGTTCCCAAAATACTATCTGGATCCCCGCCCATGTTTCCAATGGAAGCAATGGTCACGGGTACGCCCAGAAGGGATCCTGCGAAAATCGGAGGGATCACGCCTGATATATTCAATTTCATGGGGAGGTGAGAAGATTCACCGCCATACATTTTCATCCCCACTTGTCGCTTTGGATATTGAATCATAACCCGGCGCTGGGCGCGTTCCATGAAGACAATGAACACAATAGCTGCTGTCAGCATAATCAAAATCAGGGCAATCACCACAGGGGACAAAGACCCCGTGCGACCAAGCTCTAAGGTCTTATCGATGGCCATGGGCAAGTTTGCCACAATACCCGCAAAGATAATCAAAGAAACACCGTTACCCACGCCGCGCGACGTAATTTGCTCTCCAAGCCACATAAGGAAGAGTGTTCCACCAGTGAGCGACACGACACCCGATAACATAAACAAAAAACCGGGGTTGATCACGGGAGAGTGATGCATGGACACGAGTCCCGTCAAAATACCCCAGCTTTGTACCACAGCCAGGATTACGGTGAGATATCTTGTGTACTGGTTAATTTTTTTGCGCCCTGATTCACCTTCCTTTTTCAAGGCTTCCAATTGGGGGCTGACGGCCGTCATCAACTGGACAATAATGCTTGAGGAAATGTAGGGCATCACACCAAGGGCGAAAATAGTCATACGACCAAGGGCACCACCGGTGAATTTATCAAAAATACCCAAGATACCCGACGCATTTTGCGAAGCAAGCTCATGCATGACATGGGCATCAATGCCTGGAAGAGGCAAAAATGTCCCAAGTCGGTATACCAGCAACGCAAACAGTGTAAACCATAAGCGCTTTTTAAGGTTTTCTGCCTTCGAGAAGGCTTTAAAACTAAAATTTGCAGCTAACTGCTCAGCGGCCGACGCCATTTATGCCTCCACCCAGAGGGGATTAAACAAGAGTCACAGACCCTTTAAGTTTCTCTACGTGCTCACATGCCGCCTTTGAAGCTTTTGACACTTCAACCTTTACGGCTTGCTTTAGCTCACCCTTTGCCAAAAGCTTTAGGGCGGGCGCTGTCTTTTTAACAAGACCAGCAGCGATGAGAGCGTCCAAGTTGATGACTTGGCCAGCGTCAAGCTTCTTTGCCTCAATGGCGCTTTGAATTTGACCAAGGTTCAATTCAGTATACGTTGTCTCGAACATAGCGTTGGAGAAACCTCTTTTTGGAAGACGACGATAAAGGGGGTTTTGACCACCTTCAAAGCCCTTGATAGCCACACCGGTACGGGACTTTTGTCCCTTTTGACCGGCACCACAAGTCTTACCTTTACCAGAACCTTCACCACGACCTACGCGCATACGCTTTGTGCGGGCGCCGGGATTATCCCTTAAGTCATTTAAATTCATAATTCTACTCCTCGCCTTCAACGCGCAGCAAATGCCGAACGCGCGTAATCATGCCGCGCACGGCTGGCGTGTCTTCCAACGTCCTTGTGCGATGAAGCTTGTTCAAACCAAGACCGATAAGAGTCTGCGTTTGATACTCCTTACGACGAATCGCACTTGCAATTTGTGTGACAGTGACAGTTTTCTTTGCCGCTGCTTGTTCTGCTTTAGCCATTATTCACCTCACTGGCATCTTCACGGCGTCCAAGAACCTCGGAAACCTTCTTGCCACGCTTAAAAGCAACCTGGCGAGGAGACTTCATTTGTCCCAAAGCGTCAAGGGTTGCACGCACCATGTTTAAAGGGTTGTTAGTCCCTTGGGATTTGCTGACAACGTCATGGATTCCAAGTGCCTCAAAAACCGCACGCATGGGACCACCAGCGATAATCCCAGTACCAGCAGGTGCAGCACGCAGAATGACTTTACCAGCCCCCGCACGACCTTGCACGTCGTGGTGAAGTGTGCGTCCTTCTCTCAAAGGAACCCGCATCATGACACGGCGCGCCGCTTGGGTGGCTTTGTTCACAGCGTCAGGCACTTCGCGTGCTTTTCCTGTAGCAAAACCCACACGACCCTTTGCATCACCCACAACGACAACAGCCGAGAAGGAGAACCGACGTCCGCCCTTTACTACTTTTGCCACACGGCGAATAGTCACGAGCTTTTCAACAAGCTCTTGCTCTTTTTCGCGTTCTTTTCCATTTGGTCGTGCCATTTCTAGAACTCCAATCCATTTTCGCGGGCAGCTTCAGCCAACGCCTTGATGCGACCATGATACAAGTATGCACCACGATCAAACACAACCTTTTTTATGCCAGCTTTTACCGCACGCTGTGCGATCAGGGCGCCCACCTTGGCAGCCGCATCCTTGTTTCCACCGGACTTGAGAGCGGTGCGAAGCTCCTTCTCAAGAGAAGAAGCAGAAACACGGGTCGCACGACTTTCATCGTCCACCAGCTGTGCATATATGTGCATATTCGAGCGATAGACGGAGAGTCTCAGACGATCACCACGATGCGCCGATACCCGTGCTCTGGCACGGCTACGACGACGTTCAAATTTTTCCTTTGGCGTTAACATGGCTACTTCTTCTTACCTTCCTTACGCAGAATTCTCTCATCCTCATAACGGACACCCTTGCCCTTATATGGCTCTGGAGGCCTGTAAGAGCGAATTTCCGCTGCGACTTGTCCAACTTGCTGGCATCTGGCCCCTGTCACCGCAATGGCTGTGGGACGCTCGCACGCAATGGAAATGCCTTCTGGGATGGGATAAATCACGTCATGGCTGTAGCCAAGTTGAAGGACCAGGTCCTTGCCTTGAACAGACGCACGGTAACCCACACCGGTGATTTCGAGACGTTTTGTAAACCCCTCGCTCACGCCGCGGACAAGATTGCTCACCAACCGTTGTGTTGTCCCCCACATCATGCGGGATCTTTTTTCCGCACTGCGTGGCTCAATCACAACTTTACCCTCTACAATGGACAGGTTGACCGCATCAGAGATGGGGCACTCAAGCTGACCATTCTTACCCTTAGCCGAAAAAGTACCAGCCTCAAAAGTGCACTGAACTCCTGAGGGGATTTCGACGGGTTTTTTTCCTACTCGAGACATCGTTTACGTTCCTGTCTTAGAATACTTGGCAAATAATTTCGCCGCCGACGTTCTGGGCACGTGCCTCAGAGTCAGACATCACGCCCTTGGACGTTGTCAGAATCGAGATACCAAGGCCGTTGCGAACACGGGGAAGCTTTGCAAGCGAAGAGTAAACGCGACGTCCTGGCTTGGAGATGCGTTTAATCTCTTGAATGACTGGCTCTCCGCCGTCGTACTTCAAAGAAACTGCTACTTCTGGAAAAGAAGCGCCTTCTTTTTGTTCAACCTTATAGCCACGAATGTACCCTTCGCGCTTGAGCACATCCAAGATGGCAAGACGCGCCTTAGATACAGGAGACGTGATCTGTTCGAAGTGATTACGCTGACCGTTACGAATACGTGTCAAAAGATCAGCAATGGGATCTGTCATACTCATGTTCTATCCTACCAGCTTGCTTTCGTGACACCAGGTATCATTCCCATAGAGGACAAATCTCTAAAGGCGATACGAGACATACGGAACTTACGATAATAACCGCGGGGACGACCTGTCAGTTCGCAGCGGTTGCGCACACGAATACGGGCTCCGTTTCTTGGCAACTGTGCCAATTTCAACACTGCTTGGAAACGATCCTCAGCAGGGGCTTCACGGTTATACACTTGAGCCTTCAAAGCAGCACGGCGGTTTGAAAACTTTTGAGCGAGGGCTTTGCGCCTTTCGTTCTTCTCGATAGAGCTCTTCTTAGCCATTGTTCTACCTCGTAAAGGGCAAATTAAAGCCCTTTAAAAGGGCACATGCTTCTTCGTTGGTCTGAGCCGATGTGACGATCACAACGTTCATGCCGCGAATCTTAGCCACCTTGTCGTAGTCGATTTCCGGGAAAATGATATGTTCTTTAATTCCCATGGAAAAGTTGCCTTTTCCATCAAACCACTTGGAGGACACACCACGAAAGTCACGAATACGTGGCATCGCGATGGTCACAAACCTGTCCAAAAACTCGTACATGCGTTGCTTACGCAAAGTTACCTTTGCGCCAATAGGCATGCCCTCACGAAGCTTGAACCCCGCAATAGAGTTACGAGCCTTGGTTGACAGAGCGCGTTGACCCGCAATAAGGGTCAGCTCTTCAAGGGCTGCTTCCACAAGCTTTTTATCTTGTACTGCGTCACCGCAGCCCATGTTTAGCACAATCTTCTCAATGCGTGGTACCTGAAGATCATTCTGGTAACCAAATTGCTTTTTAAGATCAGGCGCAATTACTTTTTCATAATGCTCTTTAAGCCGTGCCATGATTCTACTTTCAACTATCGATCTGTTCGCCAGACTTCTTGGCAACACGCACCTTGCGGCCGTCTTCCAAGAATTTATACCCCACTCGTGTCGGCGCCTTGGTCTTCGGATCCACATGCATCACATTGGACACATGGATCGAACGCTCAGACGTCACTATCCCCCCCGCAGAGGCAGCAGATGGCTTTTGATGGCGCTTCACAACGTTCACGCCCTTTACGACCACTCGCAACTTTTGCGGATCGACAGAAAGGATTTCCCCTACTGTTCCACGATCTTTACCAGAGATCACCATAACGGTGTCTCCTCTTTTTACACGTAGCTTGACCATGATTACAATACCTCCGGTGCCAAGGATATGATTTTCATATAGTTGCGCGCACGAAGTTCTCTGACCACGGGGCCAAAAATACGTGTTCCCAAGGGTTCACCTTGGTTATTAATCAAAACTGCCGCATTGGTATCAAAACGGATCTCTGTGCCATCAGAACGGGCGACGCCCTTCTTTGTACGCACCACCACAGCTTTGTAGACGTCTCCCTTTTTGACCTTACGATCGGGAAGCGCGTCCTTGATGGCGACAACAATGACGTCACCGACAGTTGCTACCCTTTTACGGGACCCACCCAAAACACGAATGCACTGAACACGACGAGCCCCAGAATTATCTGCGACCATCAAGTTTGTTTGCTCTCTAATCATAACCGTTTCCTAAATGCTGCTTACGCTTCTAACACGACTTGCCAGCGCTTCCTTTTCGAGATCGGACGGCATTCGATAATACGAACCGTATCACCCTTCTTGAATGCGTTGTTCTCGTCGTGCGCCGCATAGCGCTTGGAGCGCGTAATAAACTTCTTGTAAACAGGGTGCATCAAACGACGCTGTACAAGAACAGTCACCGTTTTATCACAAGCATCGCTTGTGATAACCCCTTGTAAGACCCTGCGTGGCATCTTATAACTCCTTAACTATGCAGTTGCCTTGACGGCTTCATTGAGTAATGTTTTTATCCGCGCAATTTCACGACGCGCACTTCTAAAGCGTGCTGTAGACTCAAGTTGACCAGCAACCTTTTGAAAACGGAGATTCATAATCTCTCGTTTTAACTCCAAAAGTTTACTTTGCAACTGTTGAGGTGATTGCGCTCTAAGCTCTTCTACCTTCATTATCCTATTCCTCGGATCCAAAACGAGCGATGAATTTGGTCTTGATGGGCAGTTTCGCCGCAGCAAGCTCAAATGCTTCTTTCGCTAACTCGGCGGGCACTCCGCCTAACTCAAACATAATACGACCAGGCTTCACTCTGCAAGCCCAGTATTCTGTCGAGCCTTTTCCGCTTCCCATACGTACCTCAGCGGGCTTCGAGCTCACTGGGACATCAGGGAAAATACGAATCCACACGCGACCGGCACGGCGCATATGGCGGGTAATCGCCCGACGCGCTGCCTCAATTTGGCGTGCGGTAATACGACAAGGCTCAAGGGCCTTGAGTCCGTAATCACCAAAGTTGAGACTCACACCCGCAGTCGCATTACCATGAATGCGACCCTTGTGGGCCTTACGATACTTTGTCTTCTTGGGAAGTAACATGGTTCTTTCCTAACTCTCTTCCTTAACGAGAAGCCTGTCGAGCAACGGCACGCTTTTCCGTCGCCATGGGATCATGGGCCATAATTTCGCCACGGAAAATCCAGACCTTAATGCCTGTCACACCGTAAGTGGTATGCGCACCGGCAAAACCGTAGTCGATGTCGGCGCGAAGGGTGTGCAAGGGCACACGGCCTTCACGGTATTCCTCAACACGCGCAATTTCTGCACCACCCAAGCGGCCAGAGACTGCCACACGCATGCCTTGAGCGCCCATTTTAAGGGTCGACTGCATGGCTCGCTTCATGGCACGGCGATAGCTTCCGCGACGCTCGATTTGTTGAGCAATGTTCTCAGCGACCAACTGCGCATCAAGCTCCGGCTTGCGGATTTCAACCACATTCAAGCTAAACTCGCCGCTTACGCGCTTTGAGAGATCTTGCTTAAGCTTTTCGATATCAGCGCCCTTCTTACCAATGATGATGCCTGGACGCGCACTGTAAACGGTCACAATTACCTTTTTTGCCGGGCGTTCGATCACAACCTTGGAAATGCCCGCAGCAGACAACTTCTTTAAGATATATTCACGAAGCTTCAAATCCTCAATAAGGAGAGTCCCATAATCACGAGAGGCGAACCAGCGAGAGTCCCAAGTCCGGTTAATACCGAGACGAAGCCCAATTGGCTTAACTTTCTGACCCATTATGCAGCGCTCCCTTGTTCACGAACAATGATTTCCATATTGCTAAAAGGCTTAAGGATACGAGCCCCACGCCCTCTTGCCCTGGCCATAAAGCGCTTCATCACAAAGCTCTTTCCAACATACGCTTCTGCAACAACCAAACGGTCCAAATCCAGACCATGGTTGTTTTCAGCATTGGCGATGGCGGACAACAAGAGCTTCTTAACATCTTGCGACACACGCTTTGGACAGAACTCCAGAACGCTGAGCGCCTCAGCAGCGCCGCGCCCACGAATCATCTGTGCCAACAAATTTAATTTCTGGGGACTAATGCGAACGGTACCCAGCTTCGCGCTGGCTTCGTTGACAGGCAGTCGCCTAGGAGCAGATTTCTTGCCCATTGTTATCCTCTCTTCGCCTTTTTGTCTACGCCGTGACCATAGTAGGTTCTTGTCGGAGCAAACTCGCCAAACTTTTGGCCAACCATCTCTTCTGTGACAAATACAGGTATAAACTTATGCCCGTTATGTACTCCAAAAGTCAAGCCAACAAACTGGGGAAGAATCGTGGAACGTCTTGACCACGTCTTGATAATGTCTTTACGACCGCCCTCGTGTGCTTTCTCGGCCTTCTTTAGAAGGTATCCATCAACAAAAGGACCTTTCCAAACAGATCTCGTCACTGGTTTTCCCCTTACTTCTTAGCCCGACGACGAATGATAAACTTGTCGCTCGGATTCTTTTTGCTACGTGTCTTCTTACCTTTTGTCGGCACACCCCAAGGTGTGACCGGGTGACGCCCACCAGAAGTCTTACCTTCACCACCACCGTGTGGGTGATCAACAGGGTTCATGGCCACACCACGAACACTAGGACGATGACCTAGCCAGCGGGAACGACCAGCCTTACCAAGACTGACGTTCTTTTGGTCGGGGTTTGAAACCGCCCCAATGGTGGCGCGGCATTCGCCGGTGACAATACGGAGTTCACCCGAAGACAAACGAAGCTGAACGTACCCACCGTCACGACCGACGATTTGTGCGTAGGTGCCTGCAGAGCGGGCAAGCTGACCCCCTTTACGCGGCTTCATTTCCACGTTGTGCACAATGGTTCCTACTACGATGTTCTTCAAAGGCATGGCGTTGCCTACCTTTACGTCGCAGGCCTGGCCAGAGATGATCTTGTCACCAACGGCAAGCCTTTGAGGCGCGATGATGTAAGCAAGCTCATCATCTTCATAACGAATAAGGGCAATGAACGCAGTTCTGTTGGGATCGTATTCAATGCGTTCAACAGTCGCCCATATATCATCCTTCATACGCTTGAAATCGATGAAGCGGTAACGTCGCTTGTGTGCGCCGCCACGGTGACGCACTGTAATACGTCCGTTATTGTTACGACCACCTGTGCCGGTCAAACCTTCTGTTAGTTCCTTAACAGGCTTACCTTTCCACAAGTCAGAGCGGTCAACCAAAATAAGTTGACGTTGTCCCGGGGTTGTGGGTTTAAAATGTTTGAGTGTCATCTTTAGAGTCCTGCTCCCATATCAATCGTCTGACCTTGGGCGAGACGCACAAAGGCTCTCTTTTGATCAGCCCTCTTGCCCAAACGGCCACGGAAGCGCTTTACTTTCCCAGGTCTATTTAGAACGTTCACATTGACAACGTTCACCTTGAAAATCATCTCAACTGCCTTTGCCACTTCATACTTCGTAGCAGAAGAATCGATATTGAAGACGAACTGGCTATGCTGAGACACAAGTGTCGACTTCTCTGTTACCACAGGTGAGAGAAGAATGCTATAGGCACGTTCAGCAGATACCTTATTATGCTTTAAATAACGACGACCGCTCATGCTAGCCTCTCTTCAAGATTCTTCACTGCGTCCCTAGTCAAGACCAAGGTCTTGCGACGCAGAATGTCATACACGTTAATCCCTTGTTGGGGCAACACATCAACCAACGGAATGTTGGACGCTGCATTGGCGAAGGCTTCTGGAAGGGCCTCTCCCCCAATGACAAGCGCCGACGTGATCCCAAGTTTTGTGAGCTTCTCACGTAGGTCCTTTGTCTTGTGGGAGACCAAATCCAGGTTATCAAGAATCACAAGGGATCCTTCCTGAGCCTTTACAGAAAGCGCCGTCTTCAAAGCCAGAGCACGGACCTTCTTAGGAAGGTCAATGGCATGGGAGCGCACAACGGGGCCAAATACGATGCCACCGCCACGCATTTGTGGGGCGCGAAGGCTGCCAGCACGGGCGCGACCTGTACCTTTTTGCTTCCATGGCTTCTTTGTGGTGCCGCTGACTTCACTGATGCCACGGGTCTTATGTGTCCCTTGACGGCGCTTAGCCAATTGATAGTTGACCATGCGTGCCAATATGTCCGCACGCTTTGGTAACCCAAAGATACCTTCGGGCAGGGAGTAATCCCCAACCTTCTTATTTTCTAATGTAATGATATCACACTTCATGATTCAACCTATTCCTCACTTTGAGAAGAAGCAACTGTCTCGGCTTCCCCAGCAGAGGCAATTAACGCAGCAGGAAATGGCAAGTCCTTAGGCGCCGCCTTCTTAACAGCGTCACGCAAAAGAACATAACTTCCCTTTGCACCGGGAACAGCGCCGCGGACCAAAATAAGCCCCTTCTCAGGCTCTGTTGCAAACACTTGGAGGTTTAGCGTTGTCACACGCTCGTCACCCATGTGTCCAGCCATTTTCTTACCCTTCCACGTGCGACCTGGATCCTGACATTGACCTGTCGAACCTTGGCTTCTGTGGGAGATAGAGACACCGTGGCTGGCACGTAGACCACCAAAGTTGTGACGCTTCATCACACCCGCAAATCCTTTACCCTTAGAGGTACCGGTCACATCAATGAACTGACCTGCTAAAAAATGTGCTGGAGACAATTGGTCACCGACCTTCAAAAGCGCATCTTCGCTGACACGGAACTCAGCAAGCTTAGCCTTCGGAAGCACCTTTGCCGCTGCAAAGTGTCCGCGCATTCCCTTGGAAACATTTTTTACACGACGTTCACCTGCACCTAATTGCAGGGCTGTGTAGCCGTTTTTTTCCTGAGTCTTAATGGAAACAACTTGACAGTTCTCCACATAGAGAAGTGTCAAAGGAACGTGTTCACCTTCTGGGGTAAGAACACGACTCATACCGAGCTTTTGAGCAATTAAACCTGTACGCATCAATCTCTCCTAGAGCTTAATCTCGACGTCAACGCCTGCCGCCAAGTCAAGTTTTTTGAGCGCATCGACAGTTTCAGCTGTCCATCTTGAGATATCAAGAAGCCTTTTATGGGTTCTGATCTCAAATTGCTCGCGAGACTTTTTGTCAATGTGAGGGCCACGTAAGGTTGTAAATGTCTCTTTCGTATTTGGCAACGGGATGGGGCCACGCACGAGAGCTCCAGTTCTTTTTGCCGTTTCAGAGATTTCTTTTGCCGATTGATCAAGAATCCAGTGATCAAAGGCCTTTAATCTTATGCGTATTTTTCGGTTTTCCATTTTCTTTCCCATACAAAAAGGCGCTTTGCTCGGAAAGCGCCTTTCCTTCAACTGTCTTCCTTATACAAGAATCTTTGTGACAACACCAGCCCCAACTGTACGTCCACCTTCACGAATAGCAAAGCGTAGACCTTCGTCCATGGCGATGGGGGCAATCAAGGTCACCGTCAAGCGCACGTTGTCACCTGGCATCACCATTTCCACCCCTTCTGGTAAGTCAACAGAGCCTGTCACGTCCGTTGTTCGGAAGTAAAACTGCGGACGGTAGTTGCCAAAGAAAGGTGTGTGGCGACCGCCTTCTTCCTTCTTCAACACAACCACTTCGCACTCGAACTTTGTGTGGGGCTTGATGGTGCCAGTCTTGGCCAAGACCTGTCCACGCTCGACGCCGTCACGCGCCACACCACGAAGAAGCGCCCCGATGTTATCTCCGGCCTCTCCGCGATCCAAAAGCTTACGGAACATTTCAACACCGGTTACGGTTGTCTTCGAGGTATCACGGATCCCCACGATTTCAACTTCGTCACCCACATTGATCACACCGCTTTCAACACGGCCTGTCACAACAGTACCACGGCCAGAGATGGAGAACACATCTTCGATGGGCATCAAAAATGGTTTATCAACATCGCGCGCTGGCTGAGGAATAGAGGTATCCACCGCTTCCATGAGCTTGGCAATGGCTTCTTTGCCAATGGCGTCTTGCTTGCCTTCCAGGGCGCATAGAGCAGAACCCTTCACGATGGGAATATCGTCGCCTGGGAAACCGTAGCTGGACAATAGCTCACGAATCTCAAGCTCAACCAGATCCAAAATCTCTGGATCGTCCACTTGGTCAACCTTGTTCATGAATACCACAAGGGCCGGTACGTTCACCTGACGGGCAAGCAAAATATGCTCACGGGTTTGGGGCATGGGGCCGTCGGTTGCGCTAACCACCAAAATCGCGCCGTCCATCTGCGCCGCGCCCGTGATCATGTTCTTCACATAGTCAGCGTGTCCAGGACAGTCAACGTGCGCATAGTGACGGTTGGCTGTTTCATACTCAACGTGGGCGGTGGAGATCGTAATACCACGGGCCTTTTCTTCAGGCGCCTTGTCGATCTGATCATACGCTGTGAACTTTGCGCCACCGCTCTCAGCAAGTACCTTCGTAAT